>JAZSHU010000058.1:0-57626 GCA_045533455.1 Acutalibacteraceae bacterium
CATCGGTTTTTTTATTTTGAAACGGTTAAGAAGCTTAAGGGTTACTCTCGTATCCTCTGCGGCAATAAAGTCGCAGTTTTCAAGCGTTTCAAGAGCTCTCGGAGAAATATCGCCGAGATTTCCTATCGGTGTGCCGACAACATATAAAGTTCCGCTCAAGCTATTCACCTCTGTTCTCCAAAAGATAGTCGCCGTAGATTTTTTTCATTTCATCGGAATATCCGCCGTCGGCACCGTGAACAAAAAGCTCGGGCTCAACAATTATTCCCTGTTTTCCGCCCCGTCTGCCTTCAATAAGCACAAGCCAGGGAGCTTTGCCGGGGCATTTTGAAACAAGCTTCATTCGTTTGGGCTCAATGCCTGCCGAGTGCATTTCGCAGATTAATTCCGCAAGTCTTTCGGGGCGTATGCACATACAAAGTCTGCCGCCGAAATTCAGCAATTTTTTTGCCGTTTCGCAGATATCCGTAAGGGAACACATTGTTTCGTGCCTTGCGATTTTATCGGCGCTGCTAGTGCTTTCAATGCCTGCACCGTTTGCTTTATAGGGCGGATTCATTGTAACAACATCAAATGAGCCGAAAGGAACTTTCCCCTTTAACTCTTTGAGGTCTGAATTTATTGCGGTGAGCCTGCCTTCAAGTGAATTGAATTCAATTGCCTTTTCAATCTGCTCTGCACCAAGAGGCTGAATTTCAACCGCAGTAATATTGCCCGTTTCTTTTTTGCACCACAGAAGGGGGATTATTCCGCAGCCCGAACCCAGGTCGCAGCATACGGCTCTCTTTGACGGCGCGGCAAAATCCGCAAGCAGAACGGCGTCTGTGCCGAAGCTGTGAGACTGCGAAACAAAGGCTGTTACGCCGGAGCCCAGATATTCTTTTCTGAATTCTTCCATAGCAAGCTCCTTTCCGAATTGATAACACTTTATTATATCATTTTTATAACATCTTGTAAAGTGCGGTAAATACTTGATTAAATTGAAGGTATTTGATATAATTAATTCATTATGACGAAAGGCAAGGATTTACTATGTCGGCACCGCTTGCGGACAGACTCCGTCCGAAAAAAATTGAAGATATAATCGGTCAGCCTCATCTGCTGGGAGAGGGCAAGCCCCTGAGAAACATCATTGAATCGGGTGAATTGCCCAATATGGTTTTCTACGGACCTCCCGGTGTGGGTAAGACTACCCTTGCAAGCATAATTGCGAAAACAACCGATCGTCACCTTGTGAAGCTTAACGGCACAACCGCAGGCACGGCGGATATAAAGGATGTTGTTGCAAAGCTTGATACCTTCCTTGCACCCAACGGAATCCTGCTCTATCTCGACGAAATTCAGTATTTCAATAAAAAGCAGCAGCAGACCTTGCTTGAATATATCGAAAACGGTGCCATTACTCTCATTGCCTCAACCACCGAAAATCCCTATTTTTATGTTTACAGTGCCATTCTCAGCCGTTCAACGGTGTTTGAATTCAAAAGTGTAACCGCCGCCGAAGCGGAAAAAGCGGTAAGGCGTGCATTCGATTGTGTTTCTGCCGACAGAAACGAAGAATATGAAATTGAGGACGGTGTCTTTTCACACATAGCAACCGCCTGTGCAGGGGATGTGAGAAAAGCAATCAACAGCGTTGAACTTTGTGTTCTTTCCGCAAATTCTGAAAACGGCAAAAAACTGATTACCCTTGAAAGTGCAAAATCCCTTACTCAGAAAAGCGCAATGAGGTATGATAAGGACGGCGACGAGCATTACGACATAATTTCCGCATTCCAGAAATCCATGCGTGGCTCAGACCCTGATGCGGCAGTGCATTATCTTGCAAGGCTTCTTGAAGCAGGGGATTTGCCTTCTGCCTGCAGACGGCTTCTTGTGTGTGCCTGCGAGGATGTAGGTCTTGCCTATCCTCAGATAATTCCCATTGTCAAGGCAGCAGTGGATTCGGCTATGATGCTGGGTATGCCCGAAGCAAGAATTCCCCTTGCGGATGCGGTTGTGCTTGTGGCAACAAGCCCCAAATCCAACACCGCATACGGCGCAATAAATTCTGCAATGGCAGATGTTGAGGCAGGCAGAACGGGACCCGTGCCCAGACAGCTTCAGAATATGCACTATGACGGTGCGGATAACCCCAACAAGGGTCAGTTTTATAAATATGCCCACGATTTTCCCGGTCACTGGGTTGACCAGCAATATTTGCCTGATGCTATAAAGCATAAAAAGTATTATGAATTCGGTGATAACAAAAACGAGCAGGCTGCAAAGGAATACTGGGCAAGAATCAAGAAAAAATGATAAAAACGGATGTGATTTAACACATCCGTTTTTATTTTATTCGCAATATTTCAGGTCTGTGCCGATATATCCCACTTCTTTGAATTCGTTGGGATTATGGCGGATAATATAGTCAATATATGATGCCGTCATATGAGCAGTCAACACATAGCCCATAGGATTCAGATGACCGCCCATATAAAATTTCTTTTTGAATTCATCGTCATACACCGGTGCGTATTCGTAAAGGTCGATAACATAGGTGTTGTCAAAGAAATCTGCTATGTCATAAATCGTTTTTCTGTGAGCAATCGTCTTTTCCTGAATTCTTCTGCTTGTTTCTCTGGGCATTGTCATAAGGAAAAACTTTGCACGGGGTTGAATTGCTTTAAGGTGCTGGATTATACGGGCATACCAACCTGTAAATGTATCGGCATTTTTTGTGTAATCCTCGCGGCATATATCATCTGTTGTGCCGATTTCCATATCCTGATTGTGGATATCGTTGACACCCAGTGCGATTATGTAGCATTGGCAGGCATACTGAGGGTCCCAGAAACGCATGTTATCCGCAAAGCTTTCGCAGTATTCTTTTGCCGTCATACCGCCTCTTGAAAAATTATAGCAGGTGCTGCCGCACATACGGGCAATATACTGTCCCCATGAATATTCAAAATAATCGTGATAACCCTTGTTGCCGTTTTCGTCCATACTCTCAAATTCGCCCGATGAAAGACTGTCACCGACAACGCCGATTTTGCGGAAAATTGCGGTGTATCCGCCGTTTACAGCAAGATGCTCCAAGGGCTTTTCATCTTTGGAGTTTACCATTATGTCAAGATTCATTATCAACACTCTCCTCTGACTTAAAGTATACAACAATATTGTAAAATTGCAATAAAAAGATTCAGGGCAGTCCCGAAAAAGGAGCTGCCCCGAATCTTTATGGAGGATTTTGAGCGGTCAAAGATAAATCTTTGCCGAGTAGAAATCGTTATTTTCTGTTGATTATTTTTGCACGGAGATTTCTTGTTGCCTTCAACGCTTTCTGAGCGAGGTTAACTGCATGATAGCCTGTTTTGCTGATGATTAGGTCAGCTTCACCCATAAGCTCCATATAATCGTTGCAGAAGCCTTTCTTGAATTTGAAAATACCGTGCAGAGGATTGCTTTCGTCAGGATATCCGCCTCTGAAATCATAGTATTTACAGCCTCTTTCGATTGCCCATTTAATCATTTCCCACTGCACAAGGTAGTTGGGCATAACATTTCTGTATTCGTTTGAGCTTGCACCGTATACATACCATTCCTTGTCACCGCAGATAACATTGAGTGCACCTGCAATAGCTTTGCCGTCGTAGTATGCGAGATAGATTCTTGCATCGTCGCCGAAGGCTTCCATTATACGTTTGAAATACGATGTGTCGCGGGTTGCGAAATTATCTCTTTCGCCTGTTACAAGCATAAGGTCGTGGAATTCTTCGCAGGCTTCAACACCTTTGATTTCAACGGTTACGCCTTTTCTTGCGGCAAGGCGGGCATTATAGCGTGTTTTGGGGTGGAATGATGCCATAACTTCGTCTTCTGTTTTACCGCCTACATCAAGGCGGAAAATATATCTTGCTTGAATGGTGTCAAAACCTGCACCGTGCTCCTTGAATGTAAAGCCCAGACCTTTGAGAAGGTTGATATATTCCGAGTTTGAAGCAAGTGTGTCTGTGTCAATTTTAAAAGTATATGCCTTGTTTTTTATGCCGTATTCCTTGACCGCGGTCAGAAGCTCGGTAACGGTTTCCTTATCTTCGAGGTCGCAGACGGGACCTCTGGGTGCATACATCATTTTGAAGGGGGTCATAGGGATTTGTCTGAGCAACACACCGCATACACCCTTTATGTTACCGTTTGCGTCACGGCTTATAAAACCTCTCCATTCCCATTCTTTTTTTACTTTACCCCAGGCGGATGACTGCATCATATGTCCCTTGGGATGTGAACGCAGAAAGCTGTCAAATTCCTGAGCGTTTTCAATTTTTACCGTTTCCATTTCTTTCTCCTTTCGTTATTTAAGCTGCAAGGCTCTTGTGATAAGCTCCTGCGGAGTATTTTTGATTTTTTCTTCCATAACTTCATCAAGAAGTGTCTCAAGAATTTTTCCCATTTCGGGTGAGGGTTCAATGCCCAGAGTGGCAAGCTCTTTGCCGCCTATTGCAAGGTCATTGATTCCGAAGCAGGGAACCTCATTTTCAATTTCTTCAAGAATTTTAAGCCCGATTTTATTTCCGTCAAGACTTTCTTTGTGAAACTTCGGGTTTTGTGCTTTTATATCGGCTTCTCTGACGGCGAAAAGCTGTTTTACGGTTTCGATACCCAGCTTTCCTATATATTTTTTGTAAGTTTTCCTGCTTATTTTGTCGGGTAAAAAGTCATGGTATTCAACAAGATTACAAACGTGGTTTTTAAACTTTGTTGAAGTTTTAAGTTTTGTCAGTATTTCGGAAGCGATTTTCTTACTTTCTTTTCCGTGCGAGTAAAAATGGTCAACCCCGTTTTTATCCGTGGATTTGCATTTCGGTTTTCCTGAATCGTGGAATAGCATTGCAAATCTTAATTCAGGCAAAGGTTCAATGTTTTCAACTGATTTGACAGTGTGTCCCCATACATCATAAATGTGTCTTTCGTGGCTTTGTGTGCAGTTTTTCATAGGCTCTAATTCCGGCAGAATAAAGAATATTACATCTTCGTATTCTCTGAGTATTCTGCCTGCATCACTGCCGCAAAGCAGTTTTGAAAGCTCGGTGAAAATCCGTTCAACCGATATGTTTTTCAATAAAGTATAATTTCGGTGAATGCTTTCGGATGTTTCCGAATCAATCTCAAATCCCAACGTGGATGAAAACCTCAGTGCACGCAGAATTCTCAATGCATCCTCGCCGAAACGTTTGTCAGCCTCGCCCACACAACGTATAATGCCTTTTTCTATATCTTTCTGTCCGTCAAATGGGTCTGCAAAGCCTGCGGATGGAGAGTATGCAATGGCATTGACCGTAAAATCACGGCGTGAAAGGTCATCCTCAACTCTGTCGGTGAAATCAACCTTATCCGGATGTCGGTTGTCGGAATAACCCGTTTCAATACGGTAGGTGGTTATTTCAAGGCTTGTACCGTCAACGATAACCGTAACAGTGCCGTGTTTCATACCGGTTTCGATTGTGCGGAATTCAGCGAATGCTTCAAGTGTTTCTTCGGGAAGTGCACTTGTGGTTATATCCCAGTCGTCGGGAGATTTGCCCATCAGGGCATCACGCACCGCACCGCCTACAACATAAGCCGTATGGCCGTTGTTTTGCAGAATTTCTATTGCTCTATTGACTTGCGGCGGAATTTTTATTACCATAATATTATTACCACTTATCCGGAGGAATTTTTATGAATATACAGATTTTCGGAACAAATAAATGCTTTGACACCAAAAAGGCTCAGAGATATTTTAAAGAAAGAAACATAAAATTTCAGTTTATCGACCTTACACAGAAAAATCTGAGCAAAGGCGAATATCAGAGCGTTAAGTCTGCGGTAGGCTCAATGGAAGCTCTTATTAATGAAAAATCCAAGGCATACGAAAAGCATTTTATAAAGTATCTTGCAAGCAAGGAAGCTGTTGAAGAAAAGCTTCTTGAATACGGTGAGCTTTTCAGAACTCCCATTGTCCGCAACGGTAAAAAAGCAACCGTAGGCTATTGCCCCGAAATCTGGAAGGAATGGGATTAATAAGCCTCAAATTTTGAGATAGTTGCAAAGCATCTTGCTTTTTCGATAACCAGCTTGAAGTAACGGACTCTTATTTCTTTGAATCGGCATATACGCTTGTATCCGATGGTTGTTTCGGATGCAAGCTTTTTCCATTTACCCTTAACCTGAGCGTAAAGGGTGAATTTTTCAATCTGCTGCCCTGTTCTGATGTTTTCACCGAGAACAATTTTATCAATATCGTATTCATCACCAAGGTCAAGAATAAGTTCCGCACCTTCGGGGTCGTCACCCGAATGCCAGTAGCTGTCGGGATATTCGCTGAGTGCCATCTGACCTGTATGCTTTTCGTCAAGATGGCGGTTATCTGTTACGATTGAACCGTCTGCAAGGTTTTCGTTGAAATCAATTTCAAGCTGTGCACCCATTGCAAGCAGGGTTTCAAGGTCTTTTTCTGCAATTTTTCCTTCGGGAGTAGGAGGAATGTTAAGAAGGAAGTTTGCATTTGCACCGACGGAGTTATAATATATCTCCATAAGTTTTGACAGAGGTTTTACGGAATAATCTTCATCGGGATGATAAAACCATCCTTTTCTTATTGAAGTATCAACCTCTGCAGGATACCAGATAAGTTTATTGCAGTTTTTGATAGCTTTCCTGCTGCCCAGGTCAAGGGCAGTGGGATTTATTTTTTTAGGAGGCTTTGATACATCCTTCTGGCTTGCGGCAGCAATCAGCTCGCTGTTTGAGTGCCAGTACGGCACAACGCTCCACTCGCTCTTTCGGCAAACGCCTGCTTCGTTACCGCACCAACGCACGTCGGGACCGCAGATGTTGATTGTTGCATTGGGCTGAAGTTCACGGATAAGCTTATAGTAACCTTCCCAATCATATTCCTGTTTTTTGCCGTTTGCACCTTCGCCGCAGGCACCGTCAAACCACACGCAGAAAAGCTCGCCGTATGCGGTTAGAAGTTCACGAAGCTGATTTTTGAAAAATCTGTTATAAGCTTCACCGGTACCGTAAGTAGGCTCGTGTCTGTCCCATGGTGAAACGTAAATTCCGAATTTGATTCCGAATTCCTTGCAAGCCTTTGCGCATTCGGCAACAACATCGCCCTTGCCGTCTCTCCATTTGCTTGAACGGACACTGTGGTCGGTATAAGCACTGGGCCACAGACAAAAACCGTCGTGATGCTTTGCGGTAAGAATAAGTCCTTTCATACCCGAAAGCTGGCAAACCTTTGCCCACTGACGGCAGTCAAGCTTTTCGGGATTGAAAAGTTCGGGATCTTCATTGCCGTTGCCCCATTCGGAATCTGTGAAAGTGTTTATTCCGAAATGAAAGAAAGCATAAAATTCGGTTTCCTGCCATTTTATCTGTCTTTCACTGGGCACGATTGATGCGGCATATTTTACAAAATCGGGGGTTTTACTCATGTGTCTTTACCTCTCTTTTGATTATTAACATTTTGTGATATGTTGTACCAGAAATCCTCGGTTAAATCATTATTCATTGCAAACCTGATAAGATTAAGCAGAGCAGGGGAGTCGGAAACATAGCTGAACATTTCCGGTGGTAACATACCTCTGTCGGCATAGGCGAGGAGTCTGAATTTTTCGGAATCGGCATCATTGAGCGAAAGCCTTGCAATAAGCTTCTGCAAATCACCGTCATCGGGCGGTGAATTGTTTTTGCCTTTTTCGATGTTACTTATATATTGTGCGGTTTTGCCGAGCACATCGGCAAGCTCGCCCTGTGAAATTTTTGCATTTTCCCTGACGGTTTTAAGCATAATACCGAATGGTGTGGGTACAAACATCTGACTCCTCCTTTCTGCAAGAATAAATATGTGACAAATCGTCACATATGAAATATTGAAAATTAAATAATTATATCCGCTTTTTTAGCAGATTTTCAGCCAATCCGGAAAAACTCCTGTTAAACATTTCCGTATTTATTGCATAAATAAACAAATTTGTTTATTTGTGCAATAAATAGAGTAACACAAAAAAGATGATGTGTCAAGGTGAATGGTGATTTTTGATACAAATATTGCTTTAAGACAAGAAATTGTATATAATGTTTTAATAATCTTGAATATGTTGAGATGATTTTTCGGAGGGTTTATGTTTTTTTTGTTGATTGTAATATATATAGCGTTTATAGGTCTCGGAGTTCCTGATTCTCTGATTGGCTCTGCATGGCCAGCTATCCATACGGAAATGGGCATTAACGTTGAAGCCGTGAGTATTATCACTCTTTTGATTTCAGGTTGCACTGTGTTATCAAGTATGTTCAGTGCGGGTATTCTCAATAAATTCGGAACTGCTAAAGTTACTGCTTTCAGCACAGCTATGACTGCGGCGGCTTTGCTTGGATTCTCTGCTGCTCCGTCTTTTGGGTTTATGATACCGTTGGCAGTTATCCTCGGACTTGGTGCAGGTGCTATTGATTCGGGACTTAATAATTATGTTGCTCTTCATTTTAAAGCCAGTCATATGAATTTTCTGCATTGTTTTTACGGTGTGGGAGTAAGTCTCAGTCCCTATCTTATGTCGCAGGCGTTAAGCGATGCAGGTTGGCGCGGCGGTTATCGCTATGCTTTTTATGTGCAGTCAGCCATTGCATTGTTGCTGATTGTGTCGGTTCCTCTGTGGAGAAAGACTGCCTCGGCTGAACAAGCAGGAGAGGAAAAGGGTGTAAACCTCACTCTTTGGCAGATGGCAAAAAGGGCAGATGTGCGACAGGTATGGATTGTTATGCTTGCGACAAATGCAATTGAATATGCCTGCGGAGTCTGGGGAAGTACATATCTTGTAACAGAAAAAGGATTTGAAGCAAAACACGGTGCGCTTGCTTTGACAATATATTATGCAGGAATGTCTGTCGGACGTTTTGTTTCCGGTTTACTCTCCGATAAAATCAGCACGTGGAAACGTATCGGTATAGGTGCAGCAATTCTTGCTCCCGCCATTGCAATTATGCTTCTTCCCTTGCACGGTGCAGTTACTGTGGTTGGTTTGTTCCTTGTCGGTCTGGGCAACGGCTCTATCTATCCGAATATGATACACCTGACACCGCATAACTTCGGCAAAGAAGTATCCCAATCCATTATGGGTTCACAGATTGCATTTGCTTACATCGGTGTTATGCTTGCACCGCCTATGGTAAGCATTATAAGCAGTTTGTTTGGCATAGGGGTATATCCGGTTCTGCTTGCTGTGCTTTATGTGATAATGGTTATCGCTCTCAAGTGCTTTATAAATCGGCTCAAAAAGCAGAAAAAATACAATGCAAATGTCTGAGACAGCAAGGATGGTTGAATAATGAAAAACAATCATAAATTTGATATAAACAATTTTGTTTCTCCTGACGTTTCCTGTGCTCCTGTATATATCTGGGTATGGAATGATATATGCACTCGTGAAATTATAGATATTCAGCTTGCAGAGATGCAGAATCTCGGCATACGGGCATTTTATATTCTTCCCGAGCCGAAGGAATTCCGACCTGACAGTATGCCTACAAACCTTTCGCCGGATTATCTTTCTCCCGAATACTTTGAGCTTTGTGCATATGCCGTTGAAAAAGGAAAAGAACTCGGTATGCATTGCTGGATTTACGATGAGGGCGGATGGCCTTCGGGCGGTGCGTGCGGAAAAGTTCTGAAGGATCACCCCGAATATGCCCGACAGGTGCTGAAGGTTTATGAGCACTTTTTTTCTGCCGGAGATACATATAAGAAAGCAGCATCCGATGTTATCGCTGCTTTTCTGCAGGATAAAGAAATAATATCGGATGGACATGTTTTCATTGAGGATGCTGCAGTAACCGAATATGTTATGGAGAAAGAAATATGCGGCAATGCTGATTATCCCGATTTGCTGAATAAAGAAGCAACGGAATATTTCATTGCAATCACTCACGAAAAATATGCATCCGTAATGAAAGAATCGCTTGGCAAAAATGTAACAGCCGTATTTACAGACGAGCCGAAAGCACCGTCTATGGCTTTCAACAAAGAGCTTGTCAGGCAATATGAAGCTATGTATGGTGAATCGGTTTTACCGTATCTGCCGCTGATTGCACAAAGAATGCCCGTGACGGAAGAAAATGTTCATATTCTGCACCGTTGGTATGATTTGTGCAGCCGTATGTTCTGTGATAATTTTCTTCTTACGTGCAAAAAATGGGCAAATGATAACGGTATAGCTTTTACCGGGCATATGGATAAGGATCATGATCCTCTCGGTTGTGTCCGTGGCGGCGGTAACTTCAACCTGATGCGTGCTCTGCGGTGTTTTGATATCCCCGGAGTTGACGTTATCTGGCGTCAACTCTACCCCGAAAACAAAACATCAAACAAGAATGATATGAACGGCTGCAACGGATTTTTCCCGAGATATGCTTCATCTGCCGCAACACAAAACGGCGCAAAGCTTGCAATGAGTGAAAGCTTCGGCGTAGCAGGACCCGGATTGACTTACGATATAATGAGATATACCGTAGGATATCAGGCTGTGCGCGGAATAAACATTTTTAATTTGTTTAATTTTCCTCTCGGGCGCAAAGGTGCATATCTTGCACAGGAACTGCCGATTTTTACAGAGAATCAGGTTTACTACCGCCATCTGAGTCAGTTTAACCGTTATATGGAAAGGCTGTCATATATATCCTCTCTCGGAGAACGTGTCTGCGAAACGGGGTTATATTATCCTGTTTGCGACATTCAGGGCAGACTGAGAGCAGAAACTATGGCAAAAGCATTCGATATCCTCGGCAGAACCCTTGAAGATATGACGGCGGATTTTGATATTGTTGACGATGATGTTATTCAAGCCGCCGAAAAAGTCAATGACGGCTGCATATGCATTGGCAGTGCAGTATACCGCCATATCATCATTCCTGAAGGAGCATTTATTCCGCAAGACACCCAAAAGGTGCTGAATCGCTTTGTTGAATGCGGTGGCAGGATTTCGCACGGTGTTGCGGATGTTGCACCTGTAATTCAGATTGAGGGTGCAGGTCTGCGTGCGATGCACAGAAAAGCCGAAAATGCCGACATATTCTGTTTGTTCCGTGAAACGGGCGAAAGCGGAGATTATCGGATTTTTGTTTCTTCTGCAAACGGTTATTTGCTTGATTTGGAAAACGGTAAATTGCAACGCTTCAAAACAGATAACGGAATTCTGAAGCTTTCTCTTGCCGTTGGTGAAACGGCTGTGATTTTGCTGACAGGTGAAACTCTGAATGCAGAAAACAGAAAAGACTTCCGAAAGAAATTCGATATACCGAATAAGTTCCTGTTCAGCAAAGAGCTTGAACTCATCTGTAATGAAAACGGATTCGAAAATATAAAACATTCAGATAAAGCAACACCCGTCAGCCTTGGCGATTGGGGATATCTGATCGGCGGTGATTACTCGGGAAGCGGTGTTTATGAAACAACATTTACACTTCCGGATGAAATAATCGGAAAAGAGTGTGAGATTGACCTCGGAGAGGTTCACTTCACAGTGTGCGTATATCTCAACGATCAACCGATGGGAACAGCTTTGATGCCTCCGTACAGATTAAAGATACCCGGCGGTGTGCTTGATAAAAACAACAAACTGAAAATAGTTGTGACCAACACATCGGCGAATTGGTATGTTCACACCGATTACTTTGACAAGTGGAACATCAAAGAGTTATCCCCGTATTTTGAAGGCGAAAAGGAATACGCAAAAGACTATGTATCAGGCGGACTGTACGGACCTGTTGTGCTGTATACAGAATGATATTCAATCCCTTGTTAATCACCTGCACTGTGCGAAGCAGTCGAATTAAGGTTTCTTTGTTGTATATAAACCAAAAGAAAAATATTGCTTAATTCAGCTTCTTCGGTAATATTAAAAAATTCAATTTACAAAGGTGATTGTTATGATTAAAAAAACAGTAAAAGTTATTGTTGACAGACCTTTGGGAAGTTGTCATCCCGAACATAAGGATATTGTGTATCCCGTGAATTACGGATACATTGAAGATGTTATTGCACCTGACGGAGAGGAACAGGATGCTTATATTTTGGGAGTGGATGTCCCCGTAAATGAATTTACGGGAAATGTTATAGCGGTTATTCACCGTTTTGACGATATTGAGCAAAAGTGGGTTGTTGCTCCTGAAAATATTACATTCACGGCAGAAGAAATAGCAGAAAAAGTCCGGTTTCAGGAACAATATTTTAAGTATAAAATCATAATGTAAAAAGGCAAGGTGCTGGTTGCACCTTGCCTTTTTGAATATTTATTTTGTTGTTATTATGGGTCTTGCAAGGATGCCTACATCACGGAGTACATATTCATAACTCCATGTTTCTTCGTCGCTGCGCCATGCTCCCGGTCCGTGCCATGAATGCTTCACGTCGGTAAGATGTACGGGGCCGAAAGCATTGTATCTGTTGCCGAAAAGGGTGATATCAACCTTGTGATTGCCGTCAGCAAGTCCATCAACATCAAGAATATAAGGAGGATAAACAATCTTGCCTTTTTCCTCGCCGTCTACGGCAACGGAGATAAGTGCACCTCTGTAACGTGTGGCCTCAACTCTCAGTGCAGTGCCTTCCGCTTCGAGATGGTAAGTAACATTACCGCCGTAGAAGGGGAGACCCTGATTGATAATTGTGCCGAAGCCCAATTTTTCAGGCAGTGCGGTAATTGTTTTTTCTCTGCCGACAACCTTAACGCCGAAGTCTCCGAGAATGTAGCACCACTCGGTGTTTGTTCGTGTGCCGAAGGGCAGTGTAATTTCAAGAATATTCTCACCCTTTAAGATATCTGTAAGAGGTACGGTTTTGATATCCTTGTCGGTATACCAACCGGTGATATTGTTTGCGATTTCATTGCCGTTGAAGATGATCTTTGCCTTTTCAGCATCTTCAAGTGCAAGCTCTGCACCGCTGTAACCGATTTCACTGTTTATCCTGAATCTGAGAGTTATGTAATGCTCAATAGTTTCGGGTGCGATAACCCAGGGCTGAGCAACATTGCCGCCGCGCTCAACAAAGCCTGCCATTTTACGGCACACATTGTCAAGGCGTAGAATTTCTTCCTCGGCCATAAACTCGCCGCCGTCAAGGGCAAATTCCGCAATATCAAGCAGATATGCGTTGCGTTCCGAAAGGGTATAGGGTACAAGTGCAGGCATTGCCTTTGCATCCGAAACGATAATTTCTTCTTCGATTTCAACAGCTTTGTCCGCCTTGCCTTCATCAAGTCTTAACAGCAGGCTGTCATAGTCATAAAGTGTTTTTGCAATAACCGTGTTGCTGTTGATGTATTCACAGGCAACAGGTGCAATGTTACCGCTGATTGTATTGTAAACATAGGGTGTGAATTCACCGTTTATTGTGATGCGGAGCTTGTTTTCACGGATGCAGTCTTTGTTGTAAGGCTCCTTGCATCTGCTGATGAAAAGCCAACGGCTGTTGCCGTCCTGACGGAGCTGATAAATAAAGCCGTCGGAAAGTCTGCCGTTTGCAAGACGGAGAGTAACCGTTCTGTTTTCGTCAAGTGCATTGAGCAGCTTTTCTCTGTCATAGGGCAGAACTGTTGCTTTTTCATAGAGAGCCTTGCCTCTGCCGTCGGGAATACCATCGATGAATTTAGGTGCATCGCCCAGGAAAATCAGCTTTCCGTCTGCGTTTCTGAATGCTTCAAGGCGTTCAATGGTGGTTGAGCGGAGTGTTTCGCAATCGGGAACGATAACCGCGTCATATGCCATTTCGCCAACCTGCAAGGGTGCGGAAGCTTTTTCGCAAAGTGAAGGCAGAAGGGATTCGCTGATGAAGTTGAAATCTATGCTGCCTTTGAGAAGCCAATCGGTGATGTTCCTGAACTTTTCATCCATATTTTCACGGATAAGTGCTGTTTTGTCATTGGGACCCCAGTGAAGCCAGAAACTTTCAACGGGATGAATAACGCCTACCTTGACAACGGGCTTGCCTCTTGTCATAGCGGTATTTACTCTTGCAAAATGGTTTTCAAGGTATGAGAATTCTTCCCACCAGGGTGACTGATAATGAATTGAAGCTGGGTAGTCACGCTTTGCTTCGCCGCCCATTGCATACCATGAAAGATGAGGAACCCTTATTGTAACGCCAAGGCAAGCCTGCCAGTCGCCGTGAAGCTTATAGCCTCTGAAATCGTAATCCCAGCCTGTAACACCGTAAAGCTCTGAAAGCATACCTTCTCTGCCGTACTGATGCACTGCAGACTGAGCCTGCTTTGCAGTTGTGAATTCAAAGCTTGCACAGAGCATATCAATACCGGGTAAGTCGAAGCCTCTGTATGAACGCATAGCATCGCCGAGGGCTGCTGTCTGGCTGTGAAGAGTGGGTTCTTCCATCATATGACCCGTAAGTGCAATTCCGTTTTCACGGCACCATGAGCCGCATACATCTGCAAATGCCTGAGCAAAACGCTCTGAAATATGGTCGTGATAATGATATCGTGTTGTTGAAACCTTGCCATCGGGAAGCTCCCAGAAGATTTCGGGCAGTGTGGCAAGAATATCTTCGCCGTACTGAGCCTTATATGTTTCAGGCAGATTGTCGGTCCAGGGCATTGCGATATCGTCTTTATCTGTTGAATTGTCAAGAACATCCTTGCGTGTGAACTGAGGCTCATCCGTAAAGATTGCAGGTACTACACCGCCGAAGCTTTCGCCGATAACCTGCTTGTATCTTTCGTGAGTAACCTCAACAAAACGCTGAACTGCCTTGGAATTGAGAGTGTCAAGATAGGTCTGGTTGTTGTACCAGGGAGAGGGGGCGTGGATTTTAACATAGGCATACCATTTTGTGCCTTCTGCTTCATCATCTTCGCCGATGGCTTTATAATCTTTGAGATATCCGTTTTCATCGAGGATGATGTCGTAGCAGCTGATAAGCCAGCCCTTGCCTTCTCTGCCGCCTTCTGCACGTGAATCAATGATTGCAGCGGCAACATCTTCGTTGTCGCAGGGCTCTGTAGTCATAAGCAGACAGCGTGCTCGGTATTCTTCGTCTTTTGTAACAAGTCCGCCTGCGGCACCCGAAGGCCATCTGTCCTCATCGTAAAGCCAGGCAAGCATATGCTCCTTATCTGCTTTTTCACAGCAGCACTTGATAAGGGCCATAAACTCGTCTGAAAGGTAATTTGTTGACATACCTGTACGCACGTGCATATGGAAGCCGCCCAGACCCATTTTCTTGAATATTTCAATCTGACGGCAAAGCTCTTCCGCTTTAAGGTCGCTGTTCCATGCCCAGAAGGGAGTGCCTCTGTATTCGCAGGTAGGGTTCATAAAGAGCTCATCTGAAAGTGTGGGTGCCGAATTTTTTTTGTAAAGCATAATTCTTTCTCCTTTATTCGGGATGTTTACAGAGGGGTTTATCCTCACTGGGTGTGTTCCAGTTTATAAAGTTGTTGCGTTTTGCGTGATACCATTCCATCTCAAACATTTTTGCGGTATCGTCAACTGGCACATAAAGCTGATTTCTCACAAAATAGGGAGTGCCTTTCATTTCAACCGTTCCAAGGTCGGTTTTTGCAAGCTTACTGCCTTCGGTGAATGTCGCCCTGTGTCCGTAAACTTCAACATAAAGGCTGTCTTTCTCCTTGATAACCTTACCGCCTATAAACTGAACAACAACGCCGAAGGGAGCGTACCACATACCGTCTTTGTATTCGGCATAAAGCTCACGGGCGATAAGTTCAAGCATCTGCCCCTTGAAAGCCATTTTTGTCCAGTCATATGTAGGTGCAAGAGCATAGGGTGTAATAAGGTCTTTGGATTTATCGATGGTGAATACATCTATTATTCTGCCGTCTGCAAGATAGGCGGTAGCGGTAAGCACATCGCCGTCAATCTCAACAAGGGTATATGAACCTACACGGATTTCCTGCGGATAAAATGCACTGTGCCATACCTTGGGAGCATTTGAATGATATATATTTCCGCCGCCGTTACCGACAATGTAATGGACGGTGCCTTCCGACGGGCGGTCAAAATGTTCATCATTTTTTGTTGGGAAAGTGCGTGCGAATGAATGCTCGTGACCTTCAAAAAGTATATCCAGTCTGCCTTCTTCAATGGGCTTTCTCAGCCAGGGATAGCCGTCGTTATTCTGACCCTCGGGCATAACGGGGTAAATCGGGAAATGATATGCACCCAGCTTCCAGGTCTTATCGCTGTTTTGCAGGTCATTATATGCCCAATCCTCAACAATCTGTGGGGCATTGATACCGAGCACAAGGAAATGAGTGTTGCCGTAGTCGAATGAATAGTTTTCACCTGTATATCCTTCAGGACCGTTGTCTGGATAAGCGGCACCGAACTGAAACTCAAAGAAATCGGCGTGTTCAAGGTAGTATTTACCCGTAGGCTCGGGGAAATATGTAATGTATCCGCGGTTATCGTGGTTGCCTGTAGTCATCATATAGGGTATACTTTCAATTATGCCTTTGAGACCCTCAAACATTCCGTTCCACTGTACTTCGTTCTGTCCGTTATCGCAGTTATCACCTGCGGTGAAAATAAATTTACATTCGGGATGCTTTTTCAACGCACCTTTAAGCATATCGCCTACCATACTGTAATCGGGCAGATGGCAGGGATCACCTTTCTGATGGTCCGTAATTACGATAAAGCTGAATTTATCAAGATTTTCGGGCTCGGTTTCAAAAGTGAAATTTTCACTTCTGTAATCGTCCGAACCTACGTTATATACATATTTTGTGCCGGGTTCAAGACCGCAGAGCCTTACGGAATAATAATTGCTGATATCAATATCCGTTTCCTTTGTTGCAAACTCCGCATTCTGTTTTGCCCACTGTTCTTCTGTTTCTTTACGGTAAAGAATGTAGCCTTCGGTTATATCCGTGCAGGTTCTCCATATAACGGACATACATGTTTTTGCATCGCCGCAGAAGGTAAGCATTATGTGGTCGGGATTGCAGGTTGAACCTCTTTCGGGTTTATAGAATTTTCCGTTTTCGTCAATCATAATTTTTCTCCTGTAATACTTTTTAAAACGGCAATCTCATAAGTCTGAAACACAACACTATCGCGCACATTCGAGCATTTTTCTCTTTGACATACGCTCGTATGCCTGCATCGAAGAAATGCCCGACTGCACGCAATCTGTTGCATTTCAAAACCTTATTGATTACCGTTTCAAAAAGTATAGTTTAAACTAATTTTAGTAATTTAGCACATATTTGTCAATATGATTAGACCGAAGTTGAACAATATATATTGATTTTTTATAAAAAATAAGATATAATTCAAGATGCGATATTATTTTACAGGGGGACAAACTATGAAAAAAATCGCAAAAATTCTCAGTCTGATTCTTTCTCTGACGATAGCGCTGTCCTGTATGGGCATATTTGCTTCGGCGGCAGGGGAAAGTTATCTGACACTGAGAGCCTACGACGGCTTTGCTGTTGTAACAAGCTGTCTTTCGACCGCATCGGGTGAGGTTGATATTCCCGCTACATATAACGGACTGGCGGTTACTCAGATAGCTAACAGTGCCTTCAGCGGCTGCACAAGGATAATAAAAATAACTGTTCCTTCAAGTGTAACAAAGGTAGGCAATTCAGCTTTCAGTAACTGCGATAAGCTTGAGGAAGTCATTTTTGAAGGTAATGATTGCACCTTCGGTACAGAAGCATTCTATAACTGCCGTTCAATCAGTGAACTTACTCTGCCTGCCAACACAAAAATTATTTCTCAGAGGATGTTCAACGGCTGTTCATCACTTGAAAACTTTTCAATTCCCGCTTCTGCAACCTCAATCGGCAGTGAAGCCTTCGGTCTTTGCGGCAGTCTTACAGAAATTGCAATTCCTGCAACAGTAACATCAATAGGCAAAAACGCATTTATCGGCTGCAATTCAATAAGCTCCTTCAATGTTGCAAGCGGAAATACTGTTTACAGCAGCTCAAACGGCGTTCTTTACGGTCCCGACCCTTCAACCGGCAAAAAAGCTCTGCTTCAGTATCCCAATGCAAAGTCAGGTGCGACATATACCATTCTCAGCGGCACAAAGGTTATTGCCGACTATGCCTTTGGTGACAATGCAACGCTTACCAAGGTAACACTTCCTTCAGGTCTTGAAATTCTTGATAATTTTGCATTTTATAAATGCAAGAAGCTTGCGGATGTTCAGCTTCCTTCAACTGTCACAAAGCTGGGTTCACAGTCCTTCGGCAGATGCGAAGCACTGAGAACTCTTGCAATCCCTGCAAATGTTGAAACCTTTGAAAGTGCATTTTATATGTCATCCCTTGAATCCGTGATTATTCAGAACGGTGTTACCGAAATCGGCACCAAGAGCTTTGAGGATTGTACAAAGCTTACAAGCGTTTCGATTCCCGCAAGTGTTAAAACAATCGGTATCGGCGCATTCAAAGGATGTACTGCCCTCAGAGATTTCAGCGTGCCTTCAACGGTAACAGCCATTGAAAGAGGCGTTTTTACCGAGTGTGAAAACATTACCCTTGTTGTTGACAGCGGCTCTGCGGCGCATACATATGCAGTTGAGAATTCCGTCAATTACAGAATAAAAGGCGAAGGCGAGAAGACGGTGAAATCCGTTTCCGTGCTGACGCTTCCCGACAAAACAAGCTATTACTATAAAGAAACCCTTGACACAACGGGTCTTAAACTTTCTGTTATGTATACCGACGGCTCAACCGAAACCGTAACAAGCGGATATAAGGTAAACACCTCAACACTGGGCAAAACAGGTGCTCAGGTTATTGATGTAACATATGAAGGCTGTACCGCACAGTTCAGCGTCAATGTTTCATATGCCTGGTGGCAGTGGATAATCCTGATTTTCCTGCTGGGTATATTCTGGTATTGATAATAAAAATTAAAAACCACCGAGGTCATCAGACTTCGGTGGTTTTAAGTTTATCCAGATATTCTTTATCTTTTTTTGTCAGCTCTGCTTTTTCCAGCATATCGGGGCGGCGTTCAAGAGTCCGTTTAAGGCTTTGCTCTCTCTGCCATTTCTGAATGTTGGCGTGATGACCTGAAATAAGAACCTCGGGCACCTTTTCGCCGTGCCATTCAAAGGGGCGTGTGTACTGGGGATATTCAAGCAGACCCGAATAATGGCTTTCAAGAGTGAATGCATCCTCATTGGCAAGCACGCCGGGGAGCATTCTTGAAATGCTGTCTGCAAGAATAAGCGCAGGCAATTCGCCGCCGGTCAGCACGTAATCGCCGATTGAAATTTCTTCATCAACAATTTCATCAATAACCCTTTGGTCTATGCCCTCGTAGTGACCGCAAAGCAGTGCTATGTTATCAAGCTTTGAAAGCTCCTTTACCTTCTCCTGAGTCAGGGTTTTGCCCTGAGGGGAGAGGTAAATAAGATGAGGCCGTGTACCCGTTTCCTCGCAAAGTGCGGCAAAGCAATCGTATATGGGCTGAGTCTGCATAATCATTCCCGTGCCGCCGCCGTAAGGCGCATCATCAACACGGTTGTGCTTATCGAGCGTATAATCCCTGATATTGCGGCAGTTGATTTCAACGCACCCGTTGGCACGTGCTCTGCCTATAATGCTTTCACCCAATACGCTTTCGCACATTTCGGGAAAAAGGGTTAAAATATCAATCCTCATCATCAAAAATACCTTTCAGCGGTCTGATAACAATACGGTTGTTTGCAACATCGGTGTCAATGACAACATCGGGAATAGAGGGAATAAGATATTCTCTGCCATCCTCGGATTTTATGTGCCATACATCGTTTGCACCTGTTTCGCTGACATCCGTAAGGGTGCCGTATACCTTTTCGGGGCAGTCGGCATCATAAACGGTGCAGCCTTTAAGCTCTGCAATGAAGTATGTGCCCTCGGGCAGTTTTGCATCACTGCGCTTCATATAGAGGATTTTACCTCTCATCTTCTGAGCCTTTTCAACCGTGTCAATATCCTTGACCGTCAACAAAACAATGTTGCCGTGCGGCCTTGCAGACTTGATCTGCACCGCACAGCCTTCATTGCTGTCCAGATATAAGGTTTTGAATTTTGTTACAAATTCAGGTGAATCGCACCACGGATTAAGGCGCATTTCGCCTCTTATTCCGTGAGTGCCTACTATTTCACCGATTTCAAGAAATTCTTTAATCAATTTCTACAACAACCCTTGTGTCCTGACGAGTTGCGGCTGCACGCATAACAGTACGGATAGCCTTTGCAATTCTTCCCTGCTTGCCGATAACTCTGCCCATATCAGCTTCACCTACATGAAGGTGATATACAACAGTGCCGTCCTCAGCGGGCTCGTCAACAGTAACAGTTACCGCTGTGGGGTCATCAACAAGACCCTGAGCGATGCTAACAAGTAAATCCTTCATTGTTTTACCTCTTGTTAAGGATTAAAGAACGCCTTCTTTTTTAAGGATAGCCTTAACAGTGTCTGTGGGCTGTGCGCCGTTAGCGATCCACTGCTTTGCCTTTTCAGCGTCTACCTTGATCTCTGAGGGAGTTGCAACGGGGTTGTAGGTGCCGATTTCCTCGATGAATCTGCCGTCACGGGGATATCTTGAATCTGCAACAACGATACGGTAGAAGGGAGCCTTCTTTGCGCCCATACGGCGAAGTCTGATTTTTACTGCCATGATAATTTCCTCCAAAAATAAAATTAACAAAATTAATATATAATGTATCAGCTTTATGCTGTATTACATTCCGAACTGTGAAGGGTCGAAACCTGCGGGCATCTGGAAACGCTGCTTTCTGCGGCGTTTACCGCCCTTTTTGCCGCCAAGCTGTTTGAACATCTTCTGCATCTGTTTATACTGACTGAGAAGTCTGTTGACATCTTCAATGCTCTGTCCGCAACCTGCCGCAATTCTCTTTTTGCGTGATGGATTAATTATATCGGGGTTTGTACGTTCTTTTTCCGTCATTGAAAGGATGATTGCTTTAAGACGGTCAAACTTGCGTTCATCAACCTCAATATCCTTTGCCTTTTTGCCTATACCGGGGAGCATTCCGAGAATATCCTGAATGGAACCCATTTTTCTTATCTGCTCAAACTGGTCAAGCAAATCGTTAAGGTCAAATTTATTCTGCATAAGCTTCTTTTCAAGCTCAGCAGCTTTTTTCTCGTCGATGGTCTGTTCCGCTTTTTCAATAAGTGAAAGAACGTCGCCCATACCGAGAATTCTTGAAGCCATTCTGTCGGGATGGAAAACATCAAGATTTTCAAGCTTTTCGCCTGTACCTACAAATTTGATGGGCTTGCCCGTAACAGCTCTTGCCGAAAGTGCGGCACCGCCTCGGGTATCACCGTCAAGCTTTGTAAGAATAAGACCGTCAATACCCAGCGCACCATCGAAAGCAGATGCAACATTAACGGCATCCTGACCTGTCATCGAGTCAACAACAAGAAGAATTTCGTGGGGCTTTGCTTCAGCCTTGACGGCTTTAAGCTCGTCCATAAGCTCTTCGTCAACATGAAGACGGCCTGCGGTATCAAGAATAACATAGTCGTAGCCGTGGTCCTTTGAATAGGAAATAGCTTCTTTTGCAATGCTTACGGGGTTGGTCTGACCCATTTCAAAAACGGGAGCACCTACCTGTTCACCCACAACCTGCAGCTGCTTGATTGCAGCGGGTCTGTAAATATCGCAGGCTACAAGCAGAGGTCTGTGATTCTGCTTTTTAAGCATAAGTGCAAGCTTTGCACAGTGAGTTGTTTTACCTGAACCCTGAAGTCCGCACATAAGGATAACCGTAGGCGGATGGCTTGCATAAGCAAGGCGGCTCTGAGTTCCGCCCATAAGGCTTACAAGCTCCTCTTTGACGATTTTAATAACCATCTGAGAGGGGGTAAGGCTTTCCATAACCTTTTCGCCGATTGCCTTTTCGGTTACGGTGTTTGTGAAATCCTTGGCAACTTTATAGTTAACGTCAGCTTCAAGCAGAGCCATACGGACCTCACGCATTGCGCTTCTTACGTCCGATTCGGTCAGACTGCCCTTGCTGCGGAGATTTTTAAATGCAGATTCAAGTCTGTCTGAAAGTCCTTCAAATGCCAAATGATTCACTCCTCTATATATAATGTATATGTATCAGATTTGTCAGCTTTCAAGCAGTGCCATAGCGGCAGCTTTGATTCTGACGCTGTAATCGTTGATTTCCTTTGAAAGGCTGTGGCGCAGATTGTATTCTGAAATCTGTGTTGAGCAATCAATGATTTCTTCAACACTGCGACGCATATCTTCAAAGCGTCTTGCAACGCCGAGACGTGACTCCATTTCAAGAAGCTGAGTTTCAGCTCTTTTAATTGCGTCACGCACACCCTGACGGGTTATGCCTTCATTTTCCGCAATTTCTGAGAGGGAGAGGTCGTCGTTATAGTAATATTCCAGAAAGTCGCGCTGCTTTGCCGTCAGCATTTCGCCGTAGAAATCAATCAGCACTGCCATTTCATAATTTTTTGCCATTCCGAGCCCTCCTTTCTCTGGATTATATACATCGGATTTCAGTACCGAAAACTTACCACCTGTAAAGCACATAAGCTTTACAGGTGGCTATTATACTAAAAATAATGTGAAATGTCAAGCACAAATTTAACCACATTTATATGGGTTTTCCACCTTTTTCTCACGAAAATCCCCAAAATCAAGGGGAGAAAACTATAAATTGTGGAAAAATCGGGCTTGAAGCACAAGATATATCCACTTTTTCACATATAAAAAGTGGAAAACTTTTTACGCAATCAAAAAATATATTTTTGTAAAGGTAAACAGCTTTACAAATTATTTCAGAGTAACGATTGTGACGCCGTCCTCACCTTCACCGTAAAGACCTAATCTGCTGGTCTTTACGTAGGGTGAAGCTTTAAGATATCGGGTAACGGCGGTTCTCAGTGCACCTGTTCCCTTGCCGTGAACAACGGTGAACTCGTTAAGACCTGTGCGGAGTCCCTGGTCAATGAATCTGTCAAGCTCAATAAGGCACTCATCAACGGTCATGCCGCGAAGGTCAAGTCTTGTTGAGGCTGCCATATTCAGCCTGCTTTCACCCTGCAATCTGACTGTTGATTTTTTCTCCTGCTTTTTGGGTGCATTTTCGCAAAGTCTCAGATTGGCAATTTTGACTCTTGTTTTTATTGAACCTGCCTGCACCTCAACATTGCCGTTTTTATCTGCAGGCGAAAGTACCTTTGCTGTTTTACCGATATCACGGATTATAACCGTATCGCCTGTGACAAGTGCACGGGGAAGAACATAATCCTTATCATCATCCTCAATGCCGATAATGGGGTCAGCGGCGGAATCAATGGATTCGATACCTTTTTTAACAAGTGATTTTGCACGTCTTGCAAGCTCGGCTGCATCCTTTGTTTTTTGCTGTTCTTTCTTCAGCTTGTCAAGTTCCTGAAGCAGAGTATAAGCCTCACGCTTTGCCTGCTCAACAACGCGGAGTGCCTGAGAGCGAGCATTCTCCATTTCTTTTTCACGGAGTTTCTGGGCATCAGCTTTGATTTTTTCTGCCTCTGCTCTTTCCTTTTCGGCTTTTTCGGAAAGCTGTTTTGCCCTGTCGTATTCATCTTCCATACGGCGTCTTGTATCTTCAAGACGGTCAACCACATTTTCAAATGCTTTGTTTTCGCTTGAAACAAGGTCCTGAGCACGGTTTATGACGGAAATGTCGAAACCAAGCTTTTCGCTTATGGCAAGGGCGTTTGATTTGCCGGGTACACCGATAAGCAAACGATAGGTGGGTCTGAGGGTAGCGACATCAAACTCACAACAGCCGTTTTCAACACGGGGAGTTTCAAGGGCATATGCTTTAAGTTCCGCATAGTGAGTTGTTGCAGCGATTTTTGCGCCCTTGAAATGAAGTGCTTCAAGAATTGAAATTGCAAGTGCGGCGCCTTCAACGGGGTCAGTGCCTGCACCCAATTCGTCAATGAGTATAAGACTGCTTTCATCAGCCTCTTCAAAAATGCTGATGATATTTGTCATATGCGCAGAGAATGTTGAAAGTGACTGCTCGATGGACTGTTCATCACCGATATCCGAAAGTATTTTATCGAATACGGATATTTCGCTTCTGTCGCCTGCGGGTATCATAAGACCGCACATTGCCATCATTGAAAGCAGACCGATTGTTTTTATTGAAACGGTTTTACCACCCGTATTTGGACCTGTGATAACAAGCGTATCAAAATCCTTGCCCAGCATTATATCAACGGGAACAACCTTTTTCGGGTCAATAAGAGGATGTCTTGCAGACCTGAGATTGATAATTCCCTTGTCGTTGAGTATGGGAGGAGCGGCTTTGATTTTATAGGCATACTGTGCCTTTGAAAAAATAAGATTAAGCTCAACGGCACATTCGTAGCTGTTTTTTATGCTTTGAGAAAAATCGCCTGCACTTGCGGAAAGCTCGCTGAGAATTCTTTCGATTTCTTCGCGTTCCTTGGTCTGAAGCACACGGATTTCGTTGTTTGCTTCAACAACAGCCATAGGCTCAATAAATACTGTGGCACCGCTTGATGAGGTGTCGTGCACAAGGCCTGCCACCTCATTTCTGTGTTCGCTCTTAACAGGGACAACATATCTGCCGTTACGCTGAGTGATTATATTTTCCTGCAGGAATTTTGAGTTTGACTGAGAGCGTGAAAATTTATCAAGCTGTTCCCTTACCTTGGATTCCTGAACGCGGATTTTGCGTCTGATATCTTTAAGAGTGGGCGAAGCATTATCCGAGATTTCTTCTTCGGAAATAATTGCGTTAAAAATTGCGGATTCCAGATATTTATTGGGCACAAGTGCGTTGAAAAGAGGGTCAAGCACGGTCTGTACTCCCGAATTTGAGGCACGCCACTGAGAAAGTGTGCGGATAACCCTCAGCACGCCGCCGATATCAAGCAATTCCCTTGTGTTGAGAACGCTGCCTGCGTTTGCACGGCTGAGTGCATTATTTACATTTTTCAATCCGCCGAATGACGGACCGCCAAACCGTGCCAGAAGCATATGTGCATCCACGGTCTGATTGAGCAATGCCCTTGCGAGTTCAAGGTTGCTTTCGGGTCTGAGATGCATTGCTTCGTATCTTGCATCGTCACAGCCTGTAAAATCCGCAAGCTTTTCAAGAACCTTATCAAATTCAAGGGATTTTGCATGTTTATCGTAATTCTTCATTTTATTCTTCTTCCGTTTCCGATGTTGTGCCTTCGCTGTCAGTGGTTGAATCGGTTTCTGCGGATGTTTCGGGCACAACGGTAATATATTCCGTAACCGTATCGCCGTTTTCGTCAGTAACTTCTTCGCCGTCCTCGTCGGTTACGGGAACAGCGGTTGTGAGAGGTGCGGTTGTTGACTCGGTTTCAACGGGCAGCGTGGTGATTTCCGTGGGATTTTCACGGTGCTGAGTTGTACCGATAACTTCCTGAACATCCGTAGCCTGAATGGATGAGATATATCTTCCGCCGTCGCGTTCACGAAGGGTGATTTTCATAAACTTATCGGGTTCGGGTGCGGCAAATTCACCGTCAGCTACCTGAACCCATGCTTTGTTGCCGATGTAGCCTACGCTGAGAATGAGAGAACTGCCTTTCTTTTCTATATCATATACCTTGGGCGTGTATGCAGATTCAATACCCGTAATGGGAAGAATGTAGCTTTTGAGTGCGGCATCGTATGAAATATCGTATTCGCTCATATCCAGTGATGAATGCATCGAAGCAATGTCGATTTCATTGCCGAAAAGCCCCGTAAAATATTTTTCAATGTCTGCCTGAGGAACGATGATACCGAAGTTTTCACCTTCGGAGTAGGGATATTTGTCTGCACCTTCATCGCTCATAAGCAATGCCCACACAGCACTGTTGAGAAGCTGTGAAACATCTGCCTGAGTCAGGTCATCAAAGGGGTCGGGGTCAAACATAACCACGGGTGCGAGCATTTTTTCAAATTCTGCTTTTTGAGCTGAGTTGTCCGAAAGGTTTTTTACGGTGTCTGCGGAAAATTTTATAACTGTTATAAGACCTATAACTGCGAGAACAGCCGCAATCACGCCGACGGGAAATGCAAGTTTATTCTTTCTTGTTTTTGCCATATAATTACCTCCCGATTATCTTACCTGACCGTTGCCGCTGATAACGTATTTTGAGCTTACCATATGTGCGATGCCGAGAGGACCTCTTGCGTGAAGCTTCTGTGTTGAAATTCCTATTTCCGCACCGAAGCCGAATTCACCGCCGTCGGTAAATCTTGTTGAAGCATTAACATAAACAGCTGCCGCATCAACCTCTGCCTTGAATTTTTCTGCGGCAGCATAGCTGTCGGTGATTATTGCTTCGCTGTGACCCGTGCCGTATTGGGAAATGTGAGCGATTGCTTCATCAATATCATCAACAACTTTAACGCTGATTTTATAGTCAAGATATTCCGTTGCCCAGTCATCCTCGGTTGCGGCAACCGCATAGGGCAGGATTTCACAAACAACCTCATCGCCGCGGATTTCAACATTCTTTTCGCTGAGCTTATCTCCGATTGCAATAAGTGCGGTTTCCGCAATGTCACGGTGAATAAGCAGACCTTCGCAGGCGTTGCATACCGATACACGGGATGCCTTTGCGTTTGCAACGATTTCAGCCGCCATGTCGATATCCGCATCCGCATCAACGTAAATATGGCAGTTACCCACACCTGTTTCGATTACGGGTACGGTTGCATTTTCGACAACGGAGCGGATAAGCCCTGCACCGCCTCTGGGGATAAGCAGGTCAACATAGCCATTAAGACGCATAAGCTCTGTTGCGGCTTCTCTTGAAATGTTCTCGATAAGAATAATGCAGTCTTCGGGCAGACCTGATTCTGCAAGTGCGTTACGCATAACTTCGGCTACTGCTTTGTTTGAGTTTATTGCTTCCTTGCCGCCTTTAAGTATAACGGAATTGCCTGCTTTAAGGCATATTGCCGCCGCATCTGCTGTAACATTGGGTCTTGCCTCAAAAATAACAGCAATAACACCGATGGGCACACAGACTTTTTCGATTTTAAGACCGTTGGGTCTTGTTTCGCCCCAAAGAATTTTGCCTACGGGATTCTCGCTTGCGGCAACCTGACGCATGCCGTCAGCCATACCTGAAATTCTTGTCTGACTGAGTGTGAGTCTGTCAATCATAGCCTCGGAAATACCTGCATCCCTTGCGGCTCGGATGTCTTTTGCATTTTCTTCAAGAATATACTGCGAATTCTTCTCCAAAGCGGAGGCAACCGCATTAAGCGCTTTATCAATAATCGCTCCGCCTGCGTTTGCAAGCTTTTTTTGTGCCGCCTTTGAGCGTGCACCGATATCAGTCATTGTGTTCATTATTTATCTCCCTTTGCTTTGAAAAGAGTGCCGATTTGTCTGCCGTCAAGAAGCTTGTAAATTTCTTCAGGGTCAGAGCCGTTCATTACAACGGTGTCGATACCTGCTTCGGTTGCAATCTGTGCGGCGTGAAGCTTTGTTATCATACCGCCGGTGCCTCTGCTTGTGCCGCTTCCACCTGCAAGAGCAAGAATTTCATCGGTTATTTCGTCAACGCAGTGAATAAGTACGGCATTTTCATCCTCACGGGGGTTTGCGCTGAACAGACCGTCAATATCCGTAAGAATAATCAGTGTATCCGCATCAACGATTTTGGCAACATGTGCGGAAAGGCTGTCATTATCACCGAAAACAATTTCATCAACGGCAACGCTGTCGTTTTCGTTAATTACGGGGATTGCACCGTATTCAAACAGCTTCATAAATGAGTTGTGAAGGTTACGGTGGCGTTCTTCGTCTTCAAAGTCATCTTTGGTGACGAGAAGCTGACCTGTGATATTGCCGTATTCACCGAAAAATTTATCGTAAAGGAACATCAGTTCGCATTGACCTACCGTTGCGGCGGCCTGTCTGCCGGGAGTATCCTGAGGTCTTTCTTTAAGACCCAGCTTGCCTACGCCTACACCGATTGCACCCGATGTTACAAGTGCAATTTCAATTCCCGCATTTTTCAGGTCACTGAGCACCTGAGCAAGCTTTGACATTCTGCGAAGATTTATTTTACCTGTGTCATAGGTAAGTGTGGATGTGCCTACCTTGACAACTATTCTTTTTATATCCTTTTTGTTGAGCATATTATTCACCTTTGTATGTATCCAGTATTTGTCTGTATGCGGCTTTGCTTGCCGTTTTGCCTGCGGCACACAGTGAAATTTTTGAAATATCAAGTATTTCCGAAGCGGTTTTCTTCAAATCATCAAGAGTTACTGCACGGATTTTTTCTATTACTTCATCTTCCGAAACAACTTTTCCGTAAAGCAGTACGTTTCTGCCGTTTCTTGAAGCAACAGATGAAACGCTTTCAAGACCCATAACAAAGCTTGCAACCAGTTGTTCCTTTGCACGTTCAAGTTCTTTTTCTGTAACCGTTTTCGGGAAATCCGCAATGATTTCAAGAGCCTCGGAAATGGCTTTTTTCTCTGATTTTTTACTCAGCCCCATACACACGATGAATACACCTGTGTCAAGATGGGACACACCTGCCGTATCAACGGAATAAACAAGACCCAATTCTTCTCTGATGCGCTGGAAAAGTCTTGATGATGAAGCAGAACCGAGAATTGATGAAATAAGTGAAACCGTATGGCGTCTGCTGTCTGTCAAGGCGATTCCGGGAAAGCCCAGAATAAGCTGATTCTGCATAAAATCTTTCTTAATAACAGTTATTTCCGGCTTATATTCGGCGGAAACGGGAGTGATTTCAAAATTCGTATTTTTTTGAGATGAGAAATAATCCCTGCATATTTCAATGGCTTTTTCTTCGTTGAAATTGCCGCTGAAGCTTATAACCGTTCTTTCGGGTACATAAAACTGAGCCATATGGGCACGAAGCTTTTCCGTTGTTACGGAATCAACCGTTTCGGGAGTGCCCAGAATGTTGCTTCCCAGCATGCTGCCCGGCCAGATGTTTTCATAATAAGTGTCTGCACATAAATCTTCGGGGCTGTCCTCATACATAGCAATTTCTTCTTTGATTACCCCTTTTTCAAGCTCAACATCTTCGGGTGAAAGCTTGGGGTCGGTTACCATGTCGCATATGATATCAAGTGCCTTGGGCATATGCTCCGTAAGCGTGTGGGCATAAAAGCAGGTCATTTCTTTGGCTGTGTACGCATTGAGAATACCGCCGATTTCGTCCATTTCAACCGCAATGTCAAGTGCGGAGCGTTTGTTTGTGCCTCTGAAAAGCATATGTTCAATAAAATGGGATGTGCCTGCGGTTTCGGGTGTTTCATAACACGAGCCGCTTGCAACCCATATACCCATTGAGCAGGTTTTTGCATGCTCCGATTTGCAGATTGCAATTCTCAGACCGTTATCAAGTTTTATGATTTTTGTGTTATCCGTCATTGTGTTATCCTTATTTATTATCAAAAGTAAGCGTTGTATTGCCGAGAGATATTTTATCGTTTGTTTTGAGAAGCTCTTTTTTTTCGAGAATTTTGCCGTTGATTTTAACTTGGGTTTCGGATCTTACCTTTGTGATGTACCAACCGCTTTTGGCACAGATTATAACGGCACATATCCGTGAAATATCAGGGGATTCAAGAATAATATCACAGTTTTTGTGGCTGCCTATTGAGGTTTCGCGGCTGACAAGCGGGAATTCATCACCGCTTGCCGTGTTTATCAGCCTTGCTTTACCCAATGAAGGGGGCTTGCGTTTAAGCAAAGGGGAAAGGCAGAGAAGAAGCACCGCAACCGCAAGCACGGGCAGTGAATAGTGTGAAATTCTCAGAACAAATTCAAGCATATTCTTCTCCATTTTAATTTATAATATATCATAATAACATTATAATATCGAAATGTCAACGGATATGCATTGACATTTAAGGCGTATATTGTTAAAATACATAATGGAATTTTATGTGTCGCAAAAGGATGCTGTGCAGATGAAAAAATATGATTTGGCGGTTGTCGGCGGTTGTTCGGCAGGCCTTGTTGCCGCCATAAACGCAAAACGCATTAACCCCTCAATGAATGTTGCGGTTATCGAAAAACTGCCCAGAACGGGCAAGAAGCTTCTTGCAACGGGTAACGGAAAATGCAACATAACAAATCTTTATGCTCTTGACCACGGGTATGTGAACAAGGGTTTCACTTCCTTTGCGATGAATACTTATACTCCGCAGAAAATTATTGAATTTTTTGGTTCGCTGGGATTGCTTACCTATGCGGATTCCTGCGGCAGAGTTTATCCTGAAAGCAATATGGCGGCATCGGTTGTTGATGCATTGCGTTTTGAAATTGAAAGACTCAATATCAATGTGCTTTGCGATATGCCTGTAACGGATATCAGAAAATCGGACGGCGGATTTATTATCAACGGCAATATCTTCTGCAAAAAAATTATTCTTGCGGCTGGGGGGAAATCCTCTGCACCTCAGGGCTCCGACGGCAGCGGTTTTGAGCTTGCAAAAAAATTGGGACATACCGTAACCGAAACCGTACCGGCACTTGTTCCCCTTAATTCGAAACCCGAAATTACTAAGCCTCTCAAAGGTATGAGAGCAAGAAATGTTACGCTTACCCTTAAAGGTGAAAAAATTCTTGCAAAAACTCAGGGCGAAATACTTTTTACTGAGTACGGACTGTCGGGTATTGCGGCTATGGAGCTTGCCGCGCCTGCACAGAAATATATCAATATTGTAAAGTGCAACCCCTTTACAACAATAGACTTTTTGCCTGATATTGCATATGATGAGCTTCTTGGTTACCTTAAAAATCTCAATAAAATCAAGGGTTTCTGTAAAATTGAGAATTTACTTACGGGAATTCTTCCAAAAACCGTAGGAATTGCAATTTGTAAAGCTTGTAACCTTTACAGCGCAGAGAAACTTATATCGGAGCTTAACGAAAAGGATTTGCGCCGTATTGCCGAAAAAATCAAGAATTTCTCTCTCGAAATCACGGGAACAAGAGGCTTTCTGAATGCTCAGGTCACAAGCGGCGGTGTTAAAACCGATGAAATAAATGAAAAGACAATGGAATCGAAAATCTGCAAAAATCTTTACCTTGCCGGTGAAATAATTGATGTTGACGGCGGTTGCGGCGGTTTTAATCTGCAATGGGCGTGGGCATCGGGAATGCTGGCAGGCGAATTGAAATAAACCGAAAATGGAGAAAACATATGATAAGGATAAATGAAATAAAGCTTCCACTTGACAGCGATGAATGCGAACTTCGCAGAGCGGCGGCAAAGGCTCTCAGATGCAAGGAAAATAAAATTGTTTCTCTGCGTATTGCAAAAAAAGCTGTGGATTCAAGAAAAAAAGATAATGTTCATTTTGTATACAACGTGAATGTTGAAGTGGATTCCGATGAAGCGGCGGTTATCGCACATTCAAAGAATTCAAAGGTTGAGGCGGTAACGGAATATAAATACGAAATGCCCGAAATCAGAAGAACAAGTACATTAAGACCTGTTATTGCAGGTTTCGGACCCGCAGGTTTTTTTGCGGCACTTATTCTTGCACGGGCAGGCTTCAGACCTCTTGTTATTGAACGCGGTGCCGATGTTGACACAAGAACAAAAGATGTGAACACATTCTGGCTTACTCATAAACTGAACACGGAAAGCAATGTTCAGTTCGGCGAAGGCGGTGCAGGTACATTTTCCGACGGCAAGCTGACAACGGGAATAAAAGATCCTCTTTGCAGAAAAGTTGTTGATGAACTTGTTATTCACGGCGCTCCTCCCGAAATCGCTTATTCGTCAACTCCTCATATAGGTACGGACAAGCTCGGTGCCGTTGTAAAGGCTTTCCGCGAAGAAATAATTTCTCTGGGCGGTGAAGTCCGTTTCGGATGCAGACTGACGGATATAATTATTGCAAACGGCGTTGTTCAGGGCGTAACCTGCCGTAACCCCGACGGAAGTGAAGAAGATATCGAAGCAGACACTCTTCTGCTTTGCATCGGTCATTCCGCAAGAGATACGGTTGAAATGCTCTACAAAAAGGGCATTAATATTATTCAGAAGCCTTTTTCCGTGGGTGTCAGAATTGAACATCCCCGTGAAATGGTTGATAAAGCGCAGTACGGCTCATTTGCCGGTCATCCTGCATTGGGCGCCGCAAACTATAAGCTTGCCTGCCATCCCGACCACGGCAGAGGAGCATATACTTTCTGTATGTGCCCCGGAGGCACGGTTGTTGCCGCCGCTTCCGAGGAGGGTCACGTTGTTGTTAACGGTATGAGCGAATATGCCCGTGACGGTGAAAATTCAAATGCAGCACTGCTTGTAGGCATTGAGCCTGACCATTTCGGCAGCGACCATCCCCTTGCAGGTATTGAGCTTCAACGGAAAATCGAAAAAACCGCATTTGAGCTTGGCGGCGGTGATTATGCAGCACCCTGCCAGACCATAGGCGATTTTCTCAATAATACTCCTTCAAAGAAACTTTCTTATGTGAAGCCTACCTGTGCAACGGGTGTAACTCCCGGTGATATCCGCAAGGTGTTGCCTGAAAAAGTGACGGATGTTATGGCGCAGGCTATTGTTAAAATGGACAGAAGTCTTAACGGTTTTGCACTTCCCGACGGCGTACTGACGGCTCCCGAAACCCGTTCATCTTCGCCTGTCAGAATTCTCCGTGATGAGCTTTATCAGGCTAATATCAGAGGTCTGTATCCCTGCGGTGAAGGCGCAGGCTATGCAGGCGGAATTGTGTCTGCGGCTGTTGACGGAATAAGATGTGCCCATGCGGTGCTGATTGACGAAAGTGATGAGTGGTAATATGGAAACACGCCTTGAAAAGCTCAGCGATTTACAGCTTGCAAAGCGTATGTCGAAATATATTTCAACCCTGCAAAGCATAAGACTCAGGGCAGATTATTATTCTTTGGGTGCCGCTTCAAAGGAAGAATTTGAAGAACTTTCCCGTGATTACAAAAAAGTGAGAGATTCCCTGCGTGAGGATGCAAGGTATCTTAACTACAACAAAGAGAAAAAAGGTAGCACTTTGCTTTGGGATAAATATTATCCCGGTGTAAGCGAGGCATCTGCCTGGGGAATGTATGCAGACCCCGACGGAAAATTTGACAAAGAATTTTTCAAAAGCATAAGCGAAACGGAAAAACGCCTTACAAAATATTGCTCATACGATTACTGGCGTATCATAGCGGAAGAATAATGCAAAAGCTCTGACTCAGGTCGGAGCTTTTGTTATATTTGTTCTTTCGGATTCATATAATCAAATGATTAATATGATTTCGGAGGGATTGTTACGGATAATTTTGAATATACCTCAAAACGCCTTGAACGGGATGAATACAGAAATAAATTCAGATTTGATGATGAAGCGGATTTGGTCAGAAAAAATCACGGTAAATCAAAAAATAAAACCGATTATCTAGTAAGACTCATGCTTTTGCAGTGCCTTATCTGCGGACTTATTGTATCGGGAATATTCATTGCTTCGAAAATAAGTCCTACATTTTTTGAGAAAATCAAGGAAGATTATACAAAAATAATGCTCAGAGATATGACTGCAGGGGAGTTTGCGGAAGATATAAAAAATGCGGCAGAAAGCGTTTTTTCGCAGACGGATATACTGCCGGCATTATCTGATGAAGTTGAAATGACGGATAACTACACCGTTGAGTCATATGAAGTAATCGGTGATGAAACGGGAGAAACCGTTGCTGTGGGAGAGATAGTGCCGCAGGGTTCCGGCGGTGAAGATATTCAGGTCAGAGAAGCGGCAAAAGGTACATCGTTTGCACCTTATTATGTAAGTGTTGCACCGGTTATGCCCGTTAAAAATGCAAGAATAACTTCGGAATTCGGTTACAGAACAAACCCTGTTTCGGGCAAATACGGTTTCCATACGGGTCTTGACCTTGCGGCAGATGAGGGTACACCCGTTTCCACATCTTTTTACGGAAAAGTTGTTGAAACGGGTAACAGTGATGTATGGGGAAATTATGTCCTTATGGAGCATTCCGAAGATTTTCAGACATATTACTGCCATCTTTCTGAAATATATGTAAGCGAAGACGCGGTTATAAGGCAGGGTGAAACAATAGGTCTTGTGGGTTCAACGGGTTGGTCAACGGGACCTCATCTTCATTTTGAGGTGAGGATAAACGGTGTCAGGGTAAATCCTGCAAGCTTACTTTATCCCGATAACGGTAATGAGGGTTAAGCTTGGCAAAACCATTCTGAGAATAAACATTTCCTTTGCGGCGGCAGTGACTCTGACGTTAATCGTTGATGAAAGCGGTTTATGCGCAACGGCGTTTTTTTGCTGCATAATTCACGAGCTGGGTCATATAGTCAGTCTGTTGATTTTCGGTGAAAAGCCGAAGCTTGTAGAGCTTTCTTTTTACGGAATAAAGCTTGAAAGATTTGGCGCATCGGGAATAAAAAGCCTTGGGGAAATTATAATTTACGCTTCGGGACCGACGGCAAATTTTGCTTTGTCGGCCCTGCTTTTTGTCTTTGGTAATACACAAGGAATGAAAACGGCAGCTGTCGTAAGTTTGTGTGTAGGTCTGTTTAACCTTTTACCCTGTCAGCCCCTTGATGGCGGTAATATCCTTAAATTCTTCCTTGAGCGCAGAATGGATTCCCGAATATGTGAAAGAATGTGCTTCGGCGTTTCATGCCTGATTATTGCACCTATGGTTGCCGCAGGTGTTGTTCTGCTTCTGAAAAGCGGTAATATAACATTGCTTGCGGTTTCGGGTTACCTTGCGGCAGTTACATACAAAAAAGAAAAAAGCGCGTATGTATAGATTTTTTCTGAAAGTTATGCTATTATTAATAAGATAACTTTAATTTGGGAGAAATCTTATGTATCCGAAAAAACTTGAAAAATTCTTGCTTAAAGTTCAGAAACCGGGCAGATATACAGGCGGTGAGCTTAACAGCATCGTAAAGGATAAATCAAAGGTCGATATCCGCTATGCATTCTGTTTCCCGGATACTTACGAAATCGGCATGTCACATCTGGGAATGAAAATTCTCTATTCTCTTGTCAATGCAAGGGAAGATGCCTGGTGCGAAAGGGTTTTTGCACCCTGGACGGATATGGAAGCAGTGATGAGAGAAAACAATATTCTGCTTTACGGTCTTGAAAGCGGCGATGAAATCCGCAATTTCGACATTCTCGGTTTCACGATGCAGTATGAGCTGAGCTACACCAATGTGCTCAATATGCTTGACCTTGCAGGTCTGCCTCTCAGGTCAAAAGACAGAACTTCACTTACACCAATTGTTGTTGCAGGCGGTGCCTGTGTCTGCAATGCTGAACCTATTGCTGAATTTTTTGATATAACTTTGCCCGGTGACGGCGAAGAGGTTACAAATGAGCTTATAGATTTGCTTAAAGAATACAAGGCAAAAGGTGCAACAAAACAGGAATTTCTGCAGGCGGCGGCTCAGATAAAAGGTGTTTATGTACCTTCGCTTTATGAAGTTGAATACAATGAGGACAACACGGTAAAATCAATTAATCCTTCCTGCGGTGCACCCGAAAAGGTTGAAAAACGAAATGTTGCCGACCTTGATTCAATGTTTTCGCCGTCGGAATTTGTTGTGCCTTTCCTTGAAGTAGTTCATGACAGAACAACCGTTGAAATTTTCAGAGGATGTATCCGCGGATGCAGATTCTGTCAGGCGGGCTTCCTTAACAGACCCCTCAGAAAAAAATCACCCGAGGTTGTTGAGGCACAGTGCAAGGCAATCTGTGACAGCACGGGTTATGATGAAATTTCACTTTGCTCATTGAGCACAAGCGATTATAAGGGTCTTGAAAAGCTTATAACGAATATGCTTCCCTGGACAATTGACGAAAAAATAAATATTGCACTTCCTTCTCTGAGAGCAGATAACTTCCCCAAGGAGCTTATGGAAAAGCTTAATGCCGTCAGAAGAAGCGGTCTTACATTTGCTCCCGAAGCAGGCACACAGCGTCTGCGTGACGTTATAAACAAAAACATTACCGAGGAAGAAGTGCTTACAACCGCGGCTCAGGCATTTGCCGGCGGTTGGACAGCGGTTAAACTCTATTTTATGATCGGCCTGCCTACGGAAACAGAGGAAGATATTGAAGGAATTGCCAATCTTGCTCAGGCAGTTGTTGATGAATATTACAAGAATCCCGATAAACCCAAGGGCAAGAGTGTAAGCGTAAGCATAAGTGTTGCTTCGCTTGTACCCAAACCCTTTACTCCATTCCAGTGGGAGCCTCAGGACAAGCCCGATGTGCTTATCGAAAAGCAGAATTATCTTGTTTCCTGTGTCAAGACAAGAAAGGTGAATGTTTCACGCCACGTGCCCTGGACAAGCTTCCTTGAAGGCGTTTTTGCAAGAGGTGACAGACGCCTTGCCGATGTTATCGAAACTGCCTGGAAAAAGGGGTGTAAGTTTGACGGCTGGGCTGAATGTCTTAAACCCGATATGTGGGAAGAAAGCTTTGAAGAAAACGGAATTGATCCGTATTTCTACACTGCCCGTCACCGTGAATATGACGAAATTCTGCCCTGGGACCATATGGATTACGGTGTAACCAAAAAGTTCCTTGTGAACGAAAGTAAGAAAGCCCATAAGGGCGAAACCACTGCTTGCTGCCGTGAAAAATGTGCAGGTTGCGGTGCAAACAAGCTTAACGGAGGTGTGTGTGATGAAATCAGTAAGACTGTGGTTTAAAAAAGACGGACTTGCGGTTTATATCTCACATCTCGATATGAACCGCTGTATGACCCGTGCCGTAAGACGTGCGGAAATTCCGCTTTGGTATACCGAAGGCTTCAATCCCCATCCCTATATGACATTTCTTATGCCTCTGCCTCTGGGTCAGGTGGGTATGAGAGAGCCGCTTGATATCAGAATCGAAGGTGAAATGACATTTGGCGAAATCAAAAAAAGGCTGAATTCAGTTATGCCCGAAGGTATTGAAATCGTTGATGTAGCAAAACCTGAGTGTAAGCCCAATGCCATTGCTGCGGCAGAATATGAGATAATTGCAGAGTTCGCAAACGAAGGTGAAGCCGAAGGGTTTGTATCGGGTGCGGTTTCCGTAATGGAAGGCGGAGTGCTCAATGCGGAAAAGCGCAGCAAAAGAGGAATAAAAACCGTTAACCTTTGCGAAATGGTGCGTAAATTTGAAGCTGAGGCAAAAGGCAATGAAGTGTTTATAAAAACAATTCTTGCCGCAGGCAATACCGTGAACCTTAATGCGGAGTTGCTTCTCAGTGCTCTATTGTCACAATTCGGTGCAGGAACAGAGAATACGGTTATCGTCCGGACAAAGCTTTTGCAGGAAGATTTAAGCATTTTTGAATGATGCAGGAGCGATAAAAGCGGTTTTTTTGGTGCATATTTATCAAAATACAAAAAATATGGGAAATCGGCAAAAAAACACTTGCAATATCTATAATCTTGTGATATCATATTATTCGCATTTGTGCCGTCATTAGAATAATTGCGTTCAAAGACGGGGTTTAATGCCAATAACATTAAAGCGGACGTTCCTCTTTCTGCAAAGGCAGTTACGAACTTCTGAAAAAATCGGAGGAAATTACAATGGATGCACTCAAACTCATCGCACAGGATTCACTCAAATCCGAAGTGCCTGCAATCGAAGTCGGTGATACCGTAAAGGTTTCAGTTAAGATTCGTGAAGGCGACAAAGAAAGAATTCAGGCTTTTGAAGGTACAGTAATCGCTATGAAGGGTTCAGGCGTTTCAGCAACCTTCACTGTTCGCCGTGTATCTTACGGCGTAGGCGTTGAAAGGGTATTCCCCGTTCACTCACCTAACGTTGCTAAGGTTGAAGTAATCAGACACGGCCGTGTTCGCAGAAGCAAGCTCTACTACCTCAGAGACAGAGTCGGTAAGGCTGCAAAGGTTAAGGAACAGATCAGATAATCAGCTTGATGAGGGTGTAACAATTTTGGTTGTTACACCTTTACTGTTATCCCTATTAATTAATTACTTTAAATTCGTACTCTTTTGTGCAGAAAGGAGAACACAATGCGCAGAATAGAAGAATTCTGGGTGGAATTCAAACCGCAGGAACCTGAAATACCATCGGTTATGTCATTTCTCTATGATGTGGTGGATTCTCTCAAAGGTGCGGTTATTGCGGCTTTTATTATGTTTTGCCTTGTGTTCAGAGTTATTGGCGTTGAGGGTGATTCAATGGTTCCTACCCTTCACGACGGCGACTGGGTTGCTGTTTCGGGTCTGAGCCTTAATATTGACAGAGGAGATATCGTTATCTCCACTCAGCCGTGGGAAAGAGATGTTCCTATTGTCAAAAGAGTTATTGCCGTAGGCGGTGACACTGTGGATATCGATTTTTCAACAGGTACAGTTTATGTCAACGGTGAAATTCTGAATGAACCCTATATAAATTCTCCCACAACATTCAGCTATGATGTGAAGTTTCCCGTAACGGTGCCTGAAGGCCGTGTTTTTCTTATGGGTGATAACCGCGGAGAATCCCTTGACAGCAGGTCAAGTAAAATTGGTTTTGTGGACGAAAGATATATTCTCGGCGAGGTTTATGTGAGGATTTTCCCCACAGGTGATTGGAAGATAGACGATTACGAATAAAGAGGTGACTGTAATGTCTGATAAAACAAAAAAGGAATCCGGAACACTGTCTTTTGTGTATGATACTGTGTCAATTGTGGCAACGGCTGTTGTATGTGTTGCAATGGCATTTCTGTTTATATTCAGAACGGTCGGTGTTGTAGGTGATTCAATGTATCCCACTCTCAAGTCGGGGGACAGAATTGTTCTTACCGCATCCTGTACCGAACCCGTATACGGTGATATTGTTGTAACCTGTCAGCCTGATAATTCGGAGGTAATCCCCGATACCCTTGTAAAACGTATAATTGCAACGGAAGGACAGACGGTTGATATTGACTTTGACAAAGGTAAGGTTTATGTCGACGGCACAGAGCTTGATGAACCTTATATCGCTGACCCCACAAGGGACAGAGAGGATTTCAGCGGTCCCGTTGTTGTGCCCGAAGGCTGCGTTTTTGTTATGGGTGATAACAGAAATCATTCCACAGACAGCCGCGACAACAGAATTGGATTTATAAGAGAAGAATACATTATGGGAAAGGCGATTTTCAGAATCTCGCCTTTTGGTCAGTTTAAAATAGGATAAGTATGAATGAGAAAATGACGGTTCAGTGGTTTCCCGGCCATATGGCGAAAACCCGAAGATTAATCAAAGAGAGCCTTTCTATGGTGGATGCGGTCTGCGAGCTTGTTGATGCACGCATTCCCGAAAGCAGCCGCAATCCCGAGCTTGATGAAATAGTGGGCTCAAAACCCAGAATAGTTCTGCTTAACAAGTGCGACCTTGCAGACCCCAATGCAACAGCCCGCAAGATAAAAGAACTTGCGGAAAAAGGTGTGACGGCATTGCCTGTTGATTGCAGAAGCGGAAAAGGTCTTGAAAAATTTCAGCCTGCGGTCAGGGAAGTGCTTAAAGAAAAAATCAAAGCCAATACCGAAAAAGGTATGGCAGGCAAATCTCTCAGAGTTATGGTTGTGGGTATTCCCAATACGGGCAAATCATCATTTATCAACCGTATGGCGGGTAAAAACCGTGCCAAGGTTGCGGATAAACCCGGTGTAACAAGAAGCAACCAGTGGTTTGCAATCGGTTCAGGCATTGAGCTTCTCGATACCCCGGGCGTGCTCTGGCCTAAATTTGAAGACCCCGAGGTCGGCTTCAAGCTTGCCTTTATAGGCTCGGTTAAGGATGAAATTCTTGACAGCCAGGAAATTGCAGTAAGACTTCTGCTTGTTTTGCAGAAGAATTACCCCGAAAGACTCAGAGAAAGATATAAAATCACAGATTTTGAAGACCTTGAACCCTACGAGCTTCTTGAACTTATCGGAGCAAAAAGGGGTATGCTTATCAAAGGCGGCGAAACAGATACGGAAAGAGCCGCAGTTATGCTTCTTGATGAATACAGAAGCGGAAAACTGGGTAAGCTGACTCTCGACTGATTTTTGTCGGAGGTGAAAAAATGAAAAAAAGAATGTCAATCTTTCTTGCCGTGATTATTGTTATCGATATAATTGCACTTGGTGTGATTTTTCTCAGCAAGGATTCCTCACGCCCCGATATAAGCACAGGGGTTGCACCGAATTCAGACGGTGAAACAACTCAGCAGGCAGAATTGCTTTCAAGGGTAACCTTTGCGGCTGTGGGTGATAACCTTATTCACGATACGGTTTATGAGCAGGCGGCGGCAAGAAGCAGCAGCGGTTACGATTTTACCGATGCTTATGAAAGAATTGCCGATTATATAGCAGAGCCTGATGTTGCTATTCTCAATCAGGAAACCATTATTTCAACCGAACACAATGTTTCCAGCTATCCTATGTTCAATTCTCCCGTTGAAGTGGGAGAGGAAATGCTTGAAATAGGCTTTGATGTGTTCAATATCGCAACAAATCATTCCCTTGACTGCGGAGAAAAAGGTCTTATATCGGCAATCAATTTCTGGAAAAGCAAAAATGCAATAACCTGCGGAGCTTACCTTAACAGTGAGGATATGAGCAATATTCCCATGCATGAGGTTAATGGTGTTAAAATCGCCTATCTCGGTTTTACGGATTCCGCAAACGGACTTTCCTTGCCTGAGGATTCGGAGGTTATCCTTGTCCGTGCGGCGGACGAATCTCTTTTGCAGCAGCGTATCATAAAAGCAAAAGAGGTTGCGGATGTTGTTATCGTAAGCGCACACTGGGGTAATGAATATACACACAAGCCTACGGATGCTCAGCGTGAGCTTGCGGAAAAGCTTGCAATGTGGGGCGCAGATGTAATCATCGGTACTCATCCTCATGTTATTCAGCCCGTTGAATATATAACCAACCGTGACGGCAGAAAAACGCTTGTTGCCTATTCTTTGGGTAACTTCATTTCTGCTCAGAACACAGGTCCCAGAATGCTTGGCGGTATGCTGAATTTTGAGGTTGTCAAAAACAATACAACGGGAGAAATTGTACTGGAAAATGTTAAATTTTCAGGTGTTGTTACTCATTTCGGTTACGGTTATTCCAACATTAGGGTATATCCCCTCGAAGCGTACACCGAGGAGCTTGCGTCAAAGCATGGTGTCCTCGGCAAAACTCCCGAATTCAGTCTTCAATATCTTTATGATACTGTTAATGAGGTTATAGATAAGCAGTTTCTTAAATAAGGTGAGAGTGGTATAAAAATGGATTTTCAGTATGAAATAAATGCGGCTCAGAAAGGCTATAAAGCTGTCTGCGGCGTTGATGAAGCAGGCAGAGGACCACTTGCGGGTCCTGTTTTTGCGGCAGCGGTAATTTTGCCCGAAGGCTGTGTTATAGATGGTCTTAACGATTCAAAAAAGATTTCAGAAAAAAAGCGTGAAGCACTCTTTGATGTTATAAAAGAAAAGGCAATAAGCTGGTGTGTCGCAAGCGTTTACGAGAAAACCATTGATGAAATCAATATTCTCCAAGCAACTTATCTCGCAATGCGTAAAGCGGTTGAAGGTCTTGATGTGACGGCAGATTACGCACTTATTGACGGCAACAGAATGCCTCCTCTTGCCATTGACGGTGAAACCATAATCAAGGGTGATGCAAACAGTCCTTCAATAGCTGCGGCTTCTATTCTTGCCAAGGTAAGCAGGGACAGATTTATGCTTGAAATTGCAGAAAAATATCCTCAATATCAGTTTGAAAAGCACAAGGGCTACGGCACAAAGCTTCACTATGAAATGATTGAAGCACACGGAATTTCAGATTGCCACCGCAGGTCATTTCTTACAAAAATTATCGGTGCGTCAAAATGATAAAAAATAAAACAGGTGTGTGGGGTGAGCTTTATGCTGCCCGCTATCTCAGAGACAGAAACTATGAAATTCTTGGCAGTAACTATACCTGCCGCTTCGGTGAAATCGATATAATTGCACGCAAAAACGGTACGGTCTGTTTTGTTGAAGTGAAAACGAGAAACGAGAAAACCCCAATCCGACCTATGGAAGCGGTTGATACCGATAAGACAGAAAAAATTGAAATGGCGGCAAAGAATTTTGTTTCGTTTGCAAAAATCAAAGAAAATCTGCGTTTTGATGTTTGCGAAGTGTATGTTGACGACAGTGATAAGCTGAAAAATATAAACTATATCGAAAATGCATTCTGATATAAATGTAAAGTAAAACAGCTTTACAAATGCCTTGTGCAGTTTATTGAGATAATTTTTGCGTGAATTATTGATATTTCACAGTTCTGCTGTTTCGAAATCTGTTTTGTAAAGTTGAATTACTTTACAAAAAGCTGTAATTGTTGCAGATAAAATCCAACTTTTTATTATCGTTTCTTAACTTAAGCAAATGCTTTGTGTGCGAGAAATATTTTACAAAGTTGTATTTATGTGATATAATATTATGAATTATTTCCGAAAAGGATGATGTATGATGAATTATGTAAGCACAAGAGACATCGGTGTCAAGGTAACCGCTTCTCAGGCAATCACAAAGGGTATTTCTGCAGAAGGCGGACTTTTTGTGCCTGAAAATCTTCCCAAGGTTTCTATGGATACCGTTTCCGAACTTGCAAAGCTTGATTATATCGGCAGAGCAAAGTCAATCCTTTCACTGTTTCTTACCGATTTCACCGAAGCAGAGGTTGATTCCTGCGTAAAGGGTGCCTATGAAACCGGTTTTTCAGATTCAAAGGTTGCTCCTCTTGCAAAAATTGAAGACGGTGTACATATTCTTGAGCTTTTCAAGGGACCTACCTGTGCGTTCAAGGATATGGCGCTTCAGATACTTCCCAGACTTCTTACCGTTTCCAGCGGCAAGGCAGCAAAGGGTACAAAAATCGTTATTCTTGTTGCAACATCGGGTGATACAGGCAAGGCTGCACTTGAAGGCTTCAAGGATGTTGAAAACACTCAGATTCTTGTTTTCTATCCCAGCGACGGCGTAAGCCCCATGCAGAAGCTTCAGATGTGCACTCAGGAGGGTAACAATGTTTCCGTATGTGCTATTGAAGGCAACTTTGACGATGCACAGAGTGGCGTAAAGCGTATTTTCACCGACAAGGCTATCGGCGAAAAGCTTGCCGCAAATTCAATGGCATTTTCGTCTGCAAACTCAATCAACTGGGGCAGACTCTGTCCTCAGATTGTTTACTATTTCTCCGCATACTGCGATTTGCTTGCAAGCGGCGAAATCAAAGCAGGGGATGAAATAAATGTTGTTGTTCCCACAGGTAACTTCGGCAATATTCTTGCCGCATACTATGCAAAAGAAATGGGTCTGCCCGTAAAGAAGCTTATCTGTGCTTCAAACAGCAACTCTGTTCTCACCGAGTTCCTTACAACCGGTGTGTATGACAGAAACCGTGAATTCTTCACAACAATTTCTCCATCAATGGATATCCTCATTTCAAGCAACCTTGAAAGACTTCTTTACTCCGTAAGCGGCAGTGAAAACGTAAAGCAGTGGATGAAACAGCTCAGCGAAGACGGTAAGTATGAAGTTGACTGTGCAACTCTTGAGGAAATCAAGGCTGTTTTTGCGGCAGGATGCTGTGATGATACCGAAACAAAAGATACCATTGCAAAGGTGTTCAAGGAAAAAGGATATCTTTGCGATACACATACTGCAGTTGCAGTCAAGGTATACTATGACTATAAAGAAAAGACAGGCGATACAACGCCTGCCGTAATTGCTTCAACCGCAAGCCCCTTCAAGTTCAGCGCCGCAGTGCTTGAAGCCGTTGCAGGCGGAACAGAGGGACTTGACGAGTTTGAAATGGTTGAACGCCTTGCCGAAGTAACAGGTGAAACCTGCCCCGAACAGCTTGCAAATCTTCGCAATAAGGCTGTCAGATTTGACGGCTGCTGTTCAAAGGATAAGATGGACGGCGTAGTGTTCAATATGCTGGGAATTTAATCGCAGCAGCCTCTGGGTTCGTTAACAGCGTTTTCGTTAAGCTTGAAGGTTGAGCACTGTGTTTCACCGCATTTGCAGGCAGAGGAGTTACCAACCTCAATTGTGCCTGCAGTGCAAGCGGTGTTGCCTTTGTGATAAACGCAGTTTTTGGCAAAGCAGGTAATTGCGCCGATTTCGTTGTTCATTTCTTTTTCTCCTTTCGGTTAATGGCGGAAAAAATCCGCGTTAATATTATTGACGGGTTTACATCGAATTATTTTTGGAAAGGATATGTGTATGGCACTTTTTGCAATCGGAGATACTCATCTTTCCCTTGCCACGGGTAAGTCAATGAATATTTTCGGCGGCTGGACAGATTACGAAAAGCGGCTTGAAAATAACTGGCGCAGACTTGTGCGTGACGATGATACGGTTGTTATTGCAGGCGACATATCCTGGTGTATGAATCTTGAAGAAGGTCTTGCGGATTTTAAATTTCTGGATTCTCTTCCCGGTAAAAAAATTATTCTGAAAGGCAATCACGATTATTGGTGGGCAACAAAAAAGAAATCCGACGAATTTTTTGAAAAGCACTCGCTCTCCACTCTCAACATTCTCCACAACAATGCCTATACGGCAGGAGATTTTGCAATCTGCGGCACAAGAGGATGGTTTTTTGATGCGGAAAAGGATGCGGATAAAAAGGTTGTGCTTCGTGAAGCGGGCAGACTTCGTGCTTCAATAGCCGCCGCAAAGGAAACAGGGCTTGAACCCGTTGTGTTTCTTCACTATCCGCCCGTTAACATAACCCAGAAATGCGACGAAATTTATAACGTGCTTGTTGAAGAAAAAATCAGCAGATGTTATTACGGTCATCTTCATTCGTATTCCCATACGGGTGCGTTTATCGGAGAGAAGGACGGCATAAGATTTTCACTTATTTCAAGCGACTTTTTGCAGTTTTGTCCCGCTTTGGTATACTGATTATATGTCAATATGACCAAAAGACAGCATAAAAAAACGGAAAATTTAACTAAACATAAGAAAATGCAAATAATAATAAATTTATATAGAAATTTACAGAATTATTTGTTATAATCTACGGGTAATAGTAGAATTGGAGGAATTCTAAAATGAGTTTAGTATCAGCAAACAAAACAGAAACCAACACTTATTCGGTTGAAATCGCTATTGCGGCAGAAGATTTCAGAGCTGCAATTCAGCAGGCTTATCTCAAGCAGAGAAAGTCAATTCAGATTCCCGGCTTCCGTAAGGGTAAGGCTCCTCTCCAGATGATTGAAAAGCTTTACGGAAAGGAAGTATTCTATGAGGATGCTCTTGACATCGTATTCCCCGATGCAGTTCAGGCTGCTTACGAAGAAGCAGGCATCGTTCCCGTTGATTCACCCAAGGATTTTGATATTAAGACAATGAGCAAAGAAGAAGGCGTTGTAATGGCCTTCAATGTAACTGTTAAGCCTGAAATTACACTCAAGGCTTACAAGGGTCTTACAGCTGAAAAGGCTGACTCAAAGGTTACAAAGGAAGAAATTGACCACGAAATCGAGCATATGCTTGAAAGAGGCGCAAGAATCATCAATGTTGATGACAGAGCTGTTAAGGACGGCGATATCACCGTTATCGACTTTGAAGGCTTTGTTGACGGCGTTGCATTCGAAGGCGGCAAGGCTGAAAACTATGAGCTTACAATCGGTTCGGGTTCATTTATCCCCGGCTTTGAAGAGCAGATTATCGGTCACAGCGCAGGCGAAGAGTTTGATGTAAACGTTACATTCCCCGAAGCTTATGCACCCGAGCTTGCTTCAAAGGCAGCAGTATTCAAGATCAAGCTTCATGAAATCAAGGTTAAGGAGCTTCCCGAGCTTGATGACGAATTTGCAAAGGATATGGGCGAATACGAAACAGTAGCTGATCTTAAGAAGGGCGTTGAGGAAGATATCCTCAAGAGAAAGCAGGAGAGTGCACAGCACGCATTTGAAGATGCAGTAATCGAAGCACTTGTTGAAAATGTTGAGGGCGAAATTCCCGAGTGTATGTATGACAACAGAGCAAAGGAAGATGTTGATTCATTCGCACAGAGACTTGCTCAGCAGGGTATCGATGTTGACACATACCTTATGTATATGGGTATGGATAAGGCAGCTTTCGAGGCTCAGATGAAGGAACGCGCAGTTTCAGAGGTTAAGATTGACCTTGCAGTTGAAAAGATCATTGAGCTTGAAGGTCTTACCGCATCAGCAGAAGCTATTGAAGCAGAATATGCAAAGATGGCTGAAATGTATCAGCTTGATGTTGAAAAGATTAAGGAACTTGTTCCCGAAGCAACTGTTGCAGCAGAGCTTGTAAAGCAGGATGCATTCAAGGTTGTAATCGATTCCGCAAAGGCAAAGAAGCCCGCTGCAAAGAGAGCAACCAAGAAGAAGGAAGCAGCTCCCGCAGAAGAAGGCGAAGCTGAAGAAGCAAAGCCCGCAAAGAAGCCTGCAGCAAAAAAGACAACCAAAAAGGCAGCAGAAAAGAAGGAAGAATCAGCTGAATAATCGGCAGAAATTCTAACTATACTTAAATATGAGCATATAGATAAACCGGTGTCAAAGCCGGTTTATTTATACTTTTTGAAACAGTGATTGATTTTTCAGAAAGTATACTTAAAATGCGGAGAAAGGATTGATTTTTATGGCATTGGTACCCTACGTTGTTGAACAGACTAACAGAGGCGAGCGTTCATACGATATTTTTTCACGCCTTCTTAACGACAGAATTATCGTTCTCTCCGATGAGGTAAACGACGCAACCGCAAGCATTGTTGTTGCACAGCTTCTCTATCTCGAAGGTCAGGACCCCGAAAAGGATATCAGCCTTTACATCAACAGCCCCGGCGGCTCAGTAACCGCAGGTATGGCTATTTATGATACTATGCAGTATATCAAATGTGATGTTTCAACAATCTGCATGGGTATGGCTGCTTCAATGGGCGCATTCCTGCTTTCATCAGGTGCAAAGGGTAAGAGATTTGCTCTTCCCAACAGTGAAATTATGATTCATCAGCCCCTTGGCGGTGCAAGAGGTCAGGCAACCGAAATCAAGATTGTTGCAGACCACATCCTTAAGACAAGGGAAAGACTTAACAGAATTCTTGCAGAAAACACCGGCAGATCCATCGAAGAGATTGCAAGAGATACCGAAAGAGACAATTATCTCACCGCTCAGGAGGCTATGGAATACGGCCTTGTTGATAAGGTGATTGCAAAAAGATAAACTGACACAGGAGGCAAAAAATGCCCAGAGATGACGAAAGAAGGGTTTCCTGCTCGTTCTGCCACAAAACTCAGGACCAGGTAGATAAGCTTATTGCAGGACCCAATGTATATATCTGTAACGAATGTGTTGAGCTCTGTTGTTCAATAATTGACTCTGAGCCGATGCACAGCCACAGTGATTTTGATTCCGCATCCCTTCCCAAGCCTCACGAAATCAAGGCAAAACTTGATGAATATGTTATCGGTCAGGAAAGTGCAAAGATTGCTCTGAGCGTTGCTGTTTATAACCACTATAAGCGTATCGGCAGCAAGGGCGTTTCGGATGTTGAAATCCAGAAGAGTAACATTCTTCTGCTGGGTCCCACGGGTGTAGGCAAAACAATGCTTGCACAGACCCTTGCAAAAATTCTCGATGTACCCTTTGCCATTGCAGATGCAACAACCCTTACAGAGGCAGGCTATGTAGGCGAAGACGTTGAGAATATTCTTCTCAGAATTATTCAGGCGGCGGATTTTGATATTGAGCGTGCAGAGAGAGGCATTATCTATGTTGACGAAATAGATAAGATTGCCAGAAAGAGCGAAAACCCCTCAATTACAAGGGATGTAAGCGGTGAAGGCGTTCAGCAGGCATTGCTTAAAATAATTGAAGGAACCGTTGCCAATGTACCTCCTCAGGGCGGCAGAAAGCATCCTCAGCAGGAGTTTATACAGATTGACACTTCAAATATTCTGTTTATCTGCGGCGGTGCTTTTGACGGCATTGAAAAGATAATCGAAAAACGTTCGGAGGGTACAGCTCTCGGTTTCGGTGCACAGATAAAGAGCAAATCCGAAGCCGCAAAAGAAAATCTGATGGCAAAGGTTGTTCAGCAGGACCTTGTAAAGTTCGGTATCATTCCCGAGCTTGTGGGCAGACTTCCCGTTGTCACAACCCTTCAGGAGCTTGACAGAGATGCACTTGTTGAGATTCTCACCAAGCCCAGGAACGCTGTTGTAAAGCAGTATAAAGAGCTTTTCAAGCTTGATGATGTTGAGCTTGATTTTGACCTGAGCGCACTTGAAGCAATTGCCGAAAAAGCACTTGAAAAGAAAACGGGCGCAAGAGGTCTTCGTTCAATTATTGAAGGCGTTCTTATGTCGGTTATGTATGATGTACCCTCAGACCCCACGGTTGAAAGAGTATGCATCACAGCCGCAAGCGTCAACGAAGGTGCAGAGCCTTTGATTGAACGCAATCCCAACAGCAGGAGAGCAAAAATGGCTCCTCCTCCCAAGGTTACAAACCCCAAAAGTGCAAGCTAAAATTCAGCGGACTGTTCATTCGTGAGCAGTCCGTTTTCTTGACAAAAAAATATAACGGTGATATACTTCAATATGTATGTATTGATATATTAATAATGTATAAAAATGTTCTGAGGAGACCCCTGAAACAAATGAAGCGGAATATTTATCTTTCTCAATTTAATGTAACATACTGTGATTTTGCATACCTGCCCTACGGTGCGGGCTGTCTTGCTGCGTATGCGTGGACTGACGAAGAAATCAAAAGCAGATTCCGCCTGGGCGAGCTGTTTTTCATGCGTGAAAAACCTGAAGACGTTCTGGCACGTATTGAAAATCCTTTTATATTCGGCTTTTCCTGCCTTGTGTGGAATATGGAATATAACAAGGTGCTTGCAAGAAAAATCAAAGAAAAATATCCCGATTGCTTCATTGTTTTCGGTGGCCATAATGTACCTTTCAACACATCAATTCTTGAAGAATGTCCCTATGTTGATGCGCTTATTCACGGCGAAGGTGAAAAAAGCTTTGTAAATCTTATAAAGGCAGTTGACAGAGGCGATTTTTCATCGCTTACCAATACCTCGCTTCGTATAAACGGCGAAATAATCACTACTTCCGAAGAAAGCTTCTGTGTACCTCTTGACGATATGCCGTCACCATATCTTAACGGCTATTTTGACGGATTTTTCGAGGCTTTCCCCGATGTGGAGTTTCACGCAATATTAGAAACCAACAGAGGCTGTCCGTATTCCTGTGCTTTTTGTAACTGGTGTTACACCGAAAAAATCCGTTATATCCCGATGGAAAGAATAAAAGCGGAAATTGAGTGGATGTCAGAGCACAAAATTCCTTATTGCTACTGTGCCGATGCCAACTTCGGTATTTCTCAAAGAGACTTTGAAATTGCACAGTTTGTTGTTGATACAAACAAAAAAACGGGGTATCCCAAAATTTTTAAACCCTGCTATGCCAAAAACAGTGACGAAAATGTTTTTGAAATCGGCAAGCTTCTTAATAACAGCGGCATTGATAAGGGTGTAACCCTTGCTTATCAGTCCCTTAATCCAGAAACACTTGAAAATATCGGCAGAAGAAACCTTGATGTTGAATACTACACAAGGCTTAATTCAAAATATTCCGCAGAGGGGATTCCCACTTACACAGAATTCATTCTCGGTCTGCCTTGCGAAACATATGAAAGCTTCTGTAACGGACTTTGCTATCTGCTTGATGCAGGTCAGCATAATTCGATGGCTGTCTATACCTGTCAGGTTTATTGTAACGCACCCATTGCACAGCCTGAATACAAAGAAAAATTCGGTATAAAGTGGGAGAGAGTACCTTTTCTGGGTCTTCATTATTCGCCTAATTTCCAAGGAATTCAGGAATACTATGATGCGATTGTTGAAACCTCAACCATGAGCAAGGCGGATTGGGTCAAGGCAAATGTATTTTCCGTTGTTCTTCAAGGATTTCATCATCTCGGAATGCTCAGGTGCTTTGCCATTTATGCAAGGTATGAGCTCAATATGCCTTATTCCGAATTTTATAACAGACTTTACGATTATATTTTCTCAGATGATACAAAGTATATTTACTCTCTTTTTGAAATGATAAGAGCAAAGCAGGATGATACCGTAAAAGCTGAATGGTATTATCAGAATGATATTTTCAGCACGGTAGGCTGGTATTTTGAAGAAGGCGTTTTTCTTGACCTTGCATACCATTTCGAAACCTTCTGGGATGAAATATATGATTTCCTTGCTTCACTGGGTATAGAAAAAGATATCTTTGAAAACCTTTACAATTACCAGAAAAGCATAATCCGTCTGCCGGGACAAAAAACTGTTACAGTTGAAAGTGATTACGATTTTTATAACTATTTTGAAAATATATACGAAAATAACCGTCAGCCTCTGGAAAAGAAGAAAAACAGACTGAGTATTGTTCTTGAAAAACAGATTGACCGTTGGGATGTATACGCCAAAGAAATAATATGGTACGGCAAGCGCAGAAGCGCAACTCTCTGTACAAATGCCAGAGAAGATATAACCCTTGAACATTTAATGGAGTGCTGATTATGGCAGAGTTTAAAAATGTATCCATACTTATGGGTGCTGTTGATGAAACAGATTCCCTCAGAGATACGGTTAGCGAAATACTCCGCATCTGCAATGCCGATGACATTAAAGAAATAATAATTCTCAAAGCACCCCACATTACACCCGAATGTGAAGCTGTTGTTACGCAGATTTCCGAAGCTGATACGCAGGATAAAATAGTTGTTGCCCTGCAAAAGCGAAGGGGAATCGGTGCACTCGTAGAACTTTTCGATATTGCAAGGGGCTCTCACTGTATGATTGTTGCATCGGATACTGCGCTTGACCTTCAGTGCGTTCCGAAGATGATAGAAAAGGCAAAGGAAAACGGCGGTGTTATAGTCAAAACATCCCGATGGATGCCCGGTTGCAGATTTATAGATTACAGTAAATCCCGTTATGTTATGAACTATTTGGGTCAGAGATTTCTGACTGTTTTATTCGGTAAAAAAATGACTGATTTCACAAACCCCAATCAGATTGTACCTACCGAAATTTACCGCAGTATAAAATGGGAAAGTATGGGTTTTCCCATTTTGCTTGAGCTTGTTCTCAAACCCCTCAGATTGGGCTGTGAGTTTGTTGAAATACCTACAAACTGTTACGGCAGAAAGCAGGGCAAATCAAGCAATTCTTTCAGACAGACCGCAAAATATTTTTCAACCGCACTTCACATCAGATTTATGAAAAAGCAAGATATATTCAAATAGAAAGGTGGTGGTAATGTTGAAGATTATGCTTATAAATCCCCCTATGCCTGTTTTTATAAGGGTGCCTTCTTTGCCTCTCGGGCTTCTTTCAATTGCAAGCCATCTGAAACATTACGGCCACGAAGTGAAGCTTGTTGAATGCCTTGCTGAGTCAAACGATGTTGAAGAAAGCATAAAGAAATTCAATCCTGATGTTGTGGGTATAACCGCAATGTCATTCCTCGGCAGTATAGAGGCAAAAAGACTTACCGAAAAAATAAGGGGTATGGGAATAACTGTCGTATGGGGCGGTCAGGCGGCAACCGCAATGCCTGAGCTTATTCTCAAAGAAGCAAACCCCGATTTTATAACTTTGGGTGAAGGTGAAATCACCTGGCTTGAGCTTGTGAATACTCTTGAAAGCGGTGGCGATGTTTCGTCGGTTGCAGGTCTTGCCTATACCGAAAACGGTAAGATTAAATATACCGCACCCAGGGATGTGGCGGATATTTCGCTTTTCCCCGATATTGATTGGAGTATGGTTAATGCTCCGAAATATTTCTCATCATTCTTCAACTGTGACAAAATGGTGTATCTTCACGCTTCCAAGGGTTGCCCTGCACAGTGCACATTCTGTTCAAATCAGCAGTTTCATCAGAACAGAAACAGATGCAGAAATCCGGAGCAGATAATCCGCGATATAGATTATCTTTACGGTTGCGGTGTGAACGGAATTTATTTTTCGGATGAACTCTTTCTTCCTAAAAGAGAATTGCGAACGAAGCTTTGCGAAATGCTTATCGAACGCAATTACAACCTTATATGGGGTTGTCAGATGCGTCTGGGTGTGTTGAACGAAGACGATATAAAGCTTATGTATAAGGCGGGATGCCGATGGATTCTTTTCGGTATCGAAAGCGGTGATCCTGAGAGAATTAAAAATATAAAGAAAAACATAGACCTCGGTATCGCCAAAGAAACCGTGGGCTGGTGTGAGAATGCAGGCATAACCGTTCAGGCTTCTTTTATAATCGGTTATCCTGACGAAACACCTGAAGAAACCAAAAGAACGGTGACTTTTGCAAACAGTCTGGGTGCAAGCCTTGTTGTTATGAATATCCTTACTCCGCTTCCCAATTCGGAGATTTATGACCGTGCAAGTGCAGAAGGCAGATTCCGATATCCCGACACCATAAAAGATGTTGCGTTGAAGGTTGAGCAGAGGGCTACCGATAAGATTATAGTCAATCTTTCTTCCGTTCCCGATATTGACCTTAAAGTTATTCACCACTATTTTCAGTGGAAGGCATTTGCAAGCAAGGATTCCGTTAAGGATGATTCATTTGGAATTATCAAAAAGATGGCAGGGGATGCCATAAACAGAATATTCAAGCACGGAATAAAAGGCTTTTTCTACGGTACATATGTATCTGCAAAACAATTTTTAACGGTTTTTTATTATTCTCACATGCACAGAAAAATACTGAAAAAATACGGTCTTAAATAAAAACAAGGCTTGTGCGGGCGGTAAACCTGCACAAGCCTTAATGCTTTTTTTATGAAGCACTTGTAACCTTCTTTATCCAGTTGAATTTGTTGACCTTCACGACCGCAACGGCACATTTCAGCACCTGGTCTGCTTTAAGGCAGGCAAAGGTGACCACAACGGGGAACTTGAAAACGAAGGCACTGAGTATGCTCAGCGGCAATACGATAAGCCACATAAATATTATATCGTTTTTCAGCACAAACGAGGTGTCGCCGCCGCCTGAAACAATTCCGCAAAGGCTCGGTGCTTCATAAGCCGTGCCGATAATCGTAATACAAAGCACCCATATAAACTGATTGGTAATGTCAACGGTCTGAGGTGTTGCGTTGTAGAAATCAATAATAAGGTTTTTGGTCAGCAGAAGAATAGCACTTGATACAATTCCTATGCCCAGGAAGATAAGCTGAAGCATTTTACTGCGGCGTTTGATAACATCAAGCGGTTTGTTTTCGCCTATGGTTTTGCCGATAAGCACGCAGGCAACGTTACTGGATGCATAGCAGATAACCGTTGCAACCTGAAAAATTGTTGTGGCAATGCTGTTTGCCGCAATGGCACTTTCAATAAGTCTGCCGATGATTGCACCCTGAATGCTCATTGCGATGCCCCAGGAAACACTGCTCATCATAAGCGGAAGACCCGTTTTGAAGTAATCCCTGAACATCTGGCTGTCTGTTACGAACAGGTCACGAAGCTTCATTCCGAGTTTTTTGTCAATAAACAATATGTATATTACAACAACTGCAAGCTCAATCGCTCTCGAAACAAGGGTTGCAACAGCCGCACCTCTTATTCCCATTTCAGGTGCTCCGAATTTACCGTAAATAAGCATATAGTTAAGCAGAATATTGACGGCAAAGGATGAAAGTGAAACATAAAAGCCTATTTTAACCGTTTCAACACTTCGCAGAATAGCAAGTATTATTGTTGTCAGTGCAAATAACAAATAGGTATGTTTTATAATATCCAGATAAAGTACTGCCTGCTCAATAACTGCTTCTTTATCTGTGAAAAGCCTTATAAGCGTTTCGGGTGCAATGGCTGCAAATGCAAAAATAAGCATTGAAAATGCAATGCTTATCCACATGGCAACTGCCGATACTCTGTAAATGGGATTTTTTTCTTTCTGACCCCAATATTGAGAAGCAATGACAGTCATACCCGAAGCAATGCCCGAAGCCGCCATATTCAGAAAGAATTGAATGTTGTTGCAGATTCCGACGCCGCTGAGTGCGGTTTCACTGTATGCACCCATCATAACGGAATCCGCAAGGTTGACTCCGAATACAATCAGATTCTGCACAGCCATTGTAAGCGTCATTACAAAAAAAGCTTTGTAAAACGCACTGTCTTTAATTTTGTTTTTCATTTTCATCTTCTCCGCTACAGATTTGGGTTTATTATATCACTTGTTTTTCTTAATTTCAACTTCTTGATTACTGTTTTAAAAAGTATTATAATGTTCAGGGCGGTGATAATATGAATGTTTATGATTTCGACAATACAATATACAAAGGTGAATCCGCAATAGATTTTTTTCTTTATTATATGAAGCGCGACCCGAAGCTACTTTTGTATGTGCCCAAGGTTACAGTTGCTCTGATGAAGTATAAGGCACGGAAAATCACCATTGATGAAGCATTGAATGAATACGGCACCCTTGTTGAGAATTATTGCCGCGATGTTGCCGACCTTGAAGCCGATATAAAAAAATTCTGGGATAAGAATATTGATAAAATCAAGCCTTTTTATGAGGATATCAGAAAAGATGATGATGTTATTCTGTCAGCAGGCTTTGATATTGTGCTTGAAGAAATGGGCAGACGCATGGGGATAAAAAACATTGTAGCAACCGAAACTGACCGTGAAAATTTTGCGATTAAAAAGTTCTGTTTCCGTGAAAACAAGGTGAAGATGTTTAGAAAGTATTATCCTGATGACATAATAGAGAACTTCTACACGGATTCTCTCAATGATCAACCTATAATCGATCTTGCTCAAAACGCATATCTTGTAAAAGATAATAAAATAACGAAGATAAAATAAGAGAGCCTTGGGTTTTGCATTGAAACCCAAGGCTTTGTCTTATGAGTATTTTTTTGACCATGCATAGGGTGAAAAAAGCATAAGCATGGGGAGGAGTTCAAGTCTGCCTGCAAGCATATCGAAGCTGAGCACAAGCTTGCTGAGTATTGAGAAATCTGCATAATTTCCGTAGGGGCCGACTGCACCCAATCCGGGGCCGATGTTACCTATGCAAGCAATTACCGATGTGGCGGTGGATTGAACGTCAAAGCCATCAAGGGAAACGACAAGAATTGAGGCGGCCATAACAAGCATATAGGTTGCAAAGAAAACGGAAACGCTTTTTACAACGGGTTCCTCAATGGTGCGCTTGTCTATTTTTACCGTTTCAATGCTTCGGGGATTAATTGACTTTTTGATATCCCGAAGACCGCTTTTAACAAGCATAACGAGTCTTGAAACTTTAATGCCGCCGCCCGTTGAGCCTGCGCAGGCACCAATGAACATAAGGAACACAAGAACAAATTTTGCGATTACGGGCCAGGTGTCAAAATTGGTTGTGGAAAATCCCGTTGTGGTGATTATTGATGCAACTTGGAAGAATGCATAGCGGAAGGACTCAGCAAGGCCGTCGTGCTTTGTGGTGAAAAGGCTTGTGGCGATAATCAGAACTGCAACTACTACAATGCCTATATACCAGCGCAATTCCTCGTTTTTGATGGCCTGCTTACCTTGCTTCACAAGGAACATATAGTAAAGGTTAAAGTTTACGCCAAAAATAAGCATAAACACGGCAATAACCATTTCTGAATAAACGCTGTTGTAGCTCTCGATGCTGTTGTTCAGAACACCGAAGCCGCCTGTACCGGCGGTTGCAAAGGCGTTGACGATGCTGTCAAAAAGTGGCATTCCGCCTGCGAGGAGCATAATTATTTCCAATGCGGTCAGTACGCAGTAAATTCCGTAAAGAATTCTTGCGGATGCACGGAGCTTTGAAACAAGCTTGCCTACCGTGGGACCGGGTACCTCGGCTCTCATAACGTGCATTGAGGAGCTTTCTGTTTTGGGCATAATTGCGATAACAAAAACAAGAATACCCATACCGCCGATCCAGTGTGTAAAGCTTCTCCAGAAAAGAAGGCTTTTCGGAAGTGCTTCAACACTTTTCAATATGGTTGAACCAGTTGTGGTAAAGCCGGATACGGTTTCAAAAAACGCATCTGTGAAGCTGGGAATATATCCGCTGATATAAAAGGGAAGTGCACCGAAAAGTGACATAAGTATCCATGTCAATGCAACAATAACATAGCCTTCCTTGGCATAGATGGAAGTTTTATCGGGCTTTTTGTGTACGGCAAGCATACCTGTAAGAGTCAGTGCTCCTATTGTAACTGCAAAGGAAAGCAGAGTGCTGTCACCGTAAATCAGCGAGCCTACGGCAGGAAAAATAAGAAGAAAAGCTTCAATAAGCAGAATCCTGCCGATATAATATGATATCATTCTGTAATTCATACTGTTCCTCCGGATGAATCAGACAAAAATATCGTGCAGGTCTTCAATTATTCTGCCTGCGGTAACAACAATAACACTGTCGTTGGCTTTCATAACATCATTACCGCCGGGGAAAATAGTTTTTCCGTTTCGGATAATGCATCCGATAAGAATATTGGGAAGCAGGTTAAGGTCTTTGAAGGGAATGTTTTGGTAGCCTGCACCTTCGGGAACAATGAACTCAACAGCTTCAACCTTGCCGTTAACAAGTTTGTGCAGGGTCTGCATCTGCGAATTGCCCGCTGAGTTGTGAAGAGCACGGACATAGCGTGTAACAAGATTGCCTGCAACAATCTGAGGTGACACAACGGTTTCAAGACCAATGTCATTGAGAATTGAGTAAGAGTGTCGGTTAACCTTGGTTATGACCTTGTTTATGCCTTTTGATTCGGCATACATTGAAACGATGATATTTTCTTCATCAATACCCGTCAGGGAAACAAGAGCATCCTGCCTGTCAAGACCCTGCTCGTCAAGCAAATCCTGGTCTGTGCCGTCACCGTGGATAACGGTTATGTCGGGCAGCATATCGCTCAACTGATAGCATCTGTCAAGATTCTGCTCGATAAGCTTGATGTTTCTGCCTGTATCGGAAAGCAGCTTTGCAAGATAATAAGCAATTCTGCCTCCGCCGATAATCATAACATTTTTAACCTTCTGCTTATAAACGCCTGTCTGCTTCATAAAATGCGAAAGCTCGGAACGGGTGCCTGTGATGCTGATTGTGTCATCACAGCGCAGAACGAAATTACCGGAGGGGATAAAAACTTCATCATCACGCTGAACAGCGCACACAATAACCTTTGCCTTGCACTTTTTGCGCAGATCGTAAAGCGGCATATCGCAGAGCATATTATCCGAATGAATACGTATTCTTGCGATTTCAATCTTACCTCTTGCGAATGAATCGAGATTTGCCGCAGAGGGAAAACGGATGATTCTCGAAATTTCGTTTGCGGTTTCGTACTCGGGATTGACTATCATACTCAAACCGAGTTCATTGCGGAGAAACTGCATCTGCGCCGCATAGTCCGGATTGCGCACTCGTGCAATGGTGTTTTCCGTGCCCATTCTGTTGGCAATAAGGCAGCAGAGGATGTTCATTTCGTCCAAGTCGG
>JAZSHU010000056.1:0-4657 GCA_045533455.1 Acutalibacteraceae bacterium
TGACGACTGCTACTGCTTCTGGTATTCCTCTCAGGGTGAAAAACATACAGCCTTCAAGGCAGACAAGAGATTCAATGCCACTCTCACAAACTTCAAGGCAGGCTTCGGTGCAGACTGTGAAAACGTCGTTCTGACAGTCGGAGAAAACGGCGGAGACGGTGTTTTTGAAAACCTTGAAATCCAGTCTGAAACCAAGGACAACACCTATAAAAAGTATCTTGAAACAGACGTAAGCCTGAGCCTCGTTCTCTCTCTGTTCGGCGTATTACTCGCCCTTATCGTGATAATCACAATCACAGCATTTATTTACATCAGGCGTAAATTCAAAAAAAGATAACCTGATAAACTACAAAGCAAATGCTGCTTTTCAGGACTCTCCGTTTACGGATAAGGGCAGAATAAAAATGCTAATCTTACCCCCCTCACCAACAAGCCCGTCGGTGAATAATAAATCAAAATAAACAAAAAAGCCGTAGTCTCACAATAGAGATTACGGCTTAAAGTTAAACCAAAATATGATAAAAATTCCTCAGCTTTTTAGTATCCGTATTTTTTGAGGTCAACCTTATAATCAATAACCTCAATACCGTCTGCTTCAAGGCGTTTTTTCTGTGCTTCAATCCCGCCGAAAACATAGTTTTCACTGAGCTTTCCCTTACTGTTTACCACCTTGTAGCAGGGATATTTATCCCCGTCGGGATTAGCGTGCAAGGCATTGCCCACGGCTCTTGCATAACGGCGGTTTCCAAGCAGCTCACCGATACGAGCGTACATCGTCACCTTACCGTAGGGAATATCTAAAAGCAGCTCATAAACTTCCTCATAAAAATCTCTTTTCATATTAACCTCATTGTGCAAGCCTCAGAATCAGGGATGATAACAGCACCAAAAGAATTCCCACCACAAATGCAATCACAGGTCCCTTGAATGCCGATTTTTTATTCTTATCAAAGAACGAAATAATCAATGTTATCACAGCAGAAAATATCGTAATATATCCGCCAACCGCCAATACACCGCAAAGTATATTAATCATACCTATCACTCCTCAGGAAATTCTTATTTTGAAGTATTTTTTTATTCTGAACGGAACATAAACTGCCGCTATTATGGCAGAGGCTACCAGCATAATCGGTACGGTAATGTCTGTTTTTATAAAACGGATTCCGATATTATCAAAGAAGAAATATATCACAAAGCACATTCCGAGATAGGACGGAAGTGCAATTTTTGCAAATTTCACGGGTGACATACCGAAGGCGTTTGTATTTTTTCCGAGCATATTTTTGCTGATGATTTTAAGCATAAGCACACCGAAAATCACGGATAAAATAACTGTCAGAATCGTGCCGAGAGGCTCGTCATCCTCAAGCACGCCAGTATTCTGAAGGAGACGGGCAAAGCGGATGCCGATTGCCCTCATAGGAGCTACACCGAGAATGAAAACCGTAAGCACGAAATTGAAGCCGAAGCTGAGCTTTTTATTCCCGAACACGGGGGTAATATCTGCTTCGTCAGACTTATTGAAGCTGACGGTAAGGGCAAGAAATGCCATAATAAACAGCCCTATAAAGAAGCCCACAACAAATTCCCATGTGCCCCATGTTGCAAAGCGTCTGAAGATATCGGAAAATTCAACGCCCTTGAAGAAGCCCGAATCAAAGTGGCTTGAAACCAGTGCTGTGGAAACGGTGGTTGTGATTGCAGAAAGGAAATTCAGTGCAAGGGAGCCGAAGCAGGTATATTTATCCTTGCGGATAATGAGTGCATAAAGAGAAAGCACAATAACTGCAAGTGCATCGGAAACGTGCTCGATGCTCATATAGTAGTTCTCAAAGAATGCAATATCCTGTGTCCAGCCTCTGTCGAGGAAGTGGCTCATATATGCCGCCATAGGACTTGCATAATCGAAGCCGTATTCCTTAAGACCGAGTGCGGCATAGGCTACCTGGTCGGGATTGATAAGCTGCAGAATATAGTGAGATATTGTAGCCTTGAAGACAAGTGACGATACCATAAACACTGCTATGGCTATTACGTAATGCTTGATTTTATAGCTCTTTTCCGAAAAAAGTGAGGTGACAAAGAAAGAAAAAAGAGGAATCAGCGTAAATGCCATAAGGAAAATTATGACTGCGCCACTTACATGGTCTATGGGTGCATAAACGTCACCACGGGGACCGACAAAAACAGGCTCGAGACCGCCGAGAATTTCACCCGAATAAGGCAGATCGCTCCACGCAACACCTGCGAGCTGCTCAATAACAGTTGCATAGCCCGTAACGCTGAGTCCCAGCATAAGCGCACCCAAGGGAAGCATTTCGTATTTCATACCCTTGCGGTTGCCGTAGAAATGATAAATCAGAAGCATAAGCACAAGTCCGACAGCGTAAAGCCCCCACGATGAGCCGAAGCCGCCGTCACCTCTGCATCGCCACATAAATCCGCCCATTACTGCACCGAGAATAACGGAAATGATTTTCATACCCACATCGGATTTCTTTTTCATAAGCAAATCTCCTTTTCTTCTTGTAATTTTCAAGCAGCCTTCATATATATTTCAAGTATAATAAAAGACCTTAAGCAAATCAATACTTACAAGCAAAAAAGCTCTGACTGTTAAAGTCAGAGCAATTTTTCATTATTTAATTTTTTTGCCGCGGTTTTTGTAGTCGGCATCGATATCGGCACTCCAGTCGGAAGCAATAGGTTCACAGCTTCGAAGCTTGCAGACCGCATTTGAAACCGATTCATACAGCACTCTTGTGCCTTCCCTGTCAGCATTGTAGTTCACGGCTCTGTCGCGCTCAATTCCGTATTGGGCGGCAGTTTCAACCGCATCAATGTTTGCACCTATAAAGAGAACCTCCCAGCCGTATTTTTCCTTCTGACGCTGAATCATCTCTTTGACACGCTCACTTGAATACCTGTGGCTTGCATTTTCCATACCGTCAGTCGTGATTACAAACATTGTGTGTGCAGGCACGTCCTCGGGTCGGGCATATTTATGAACGTTTCCGATGTGATGAATTGCACCGCCCAGAGCATCAATAAAAGCCGTGCCACCGCGCACCGTGTATTCCCTGTCCGTCATCGGCTTTATATCCGAAAGCCTTACTCTGTCGTGAAGAACCTCGGAAAAATTGTCAAAGAGCACGGTTGATACGTAGCACTCCCCTTCCTCCCTTCTTTGCTTTTCAAGCATAGCATTGAAGCCGCCGATTGTGTCTGCTTCAAGTCCTGCCATTGAGCCGCTTCTGTCAAGGATAAAAACTAATTCTGTGATGTTGTTCTTTCTTTCCATTTTTAATTTCTCCTTATAATTGAATTTATTTATTAAGCTTAATTGACCGCATACATACAAAAATACGGTTGCAAGGATTTTCTTACCTTACAACCGCATTATAACAGTATATTCAATTGAAATGGTCGCTTATCTTTCGTTGCCCCCGGTTCTCAATATAATCGCCGAACTCACAAACTTGATCCATTTGTAACTGACACCATTTGCCATAATCACCATTTCGGCTTCCAAGTAATTTGCCATCCATCTCTGAAAAAAGAAGTTTTGCGTCATATTTCTGCATGGTAACAACATCTTCAAAATCACATTGCTTAGAATGCTGGTCACTTATGTAGCGGTACTGATTGGGAAAAACCACCTTAGAATCATTCATGAGTTCTTCGATGATACGTTCGTATTTCTTCGGGCGTTGAATAAGTTCCTTGAAGTTGTCTCCAAATTTTGCAACCTCTATTATTCGTATCAAAATCTTCACCCCCGAATTAACATCAAACAGCTCTCCATAGTTTCTCTTATATTATAACATAAAAAACCGATATTTCCATAATAATTCCATCATTTCAAATGGTGCAAAGTTATTGGTACCATTGTATATAGCAATCTCAGGTTAAACTTTTATCACAATAAAACCAGCAAGTGTTTCACTCTCTTTGTACCCGATTACAAAGAGGATTTTTATACAACAAAAAATATAACAAAAAATTCATTTGTGTTATCATTTTTCAGTATTTTGATACACAACTCTCATCATCTTGCCTCCACGGGAAAACCATATCTTTTTAAGGTGTTTTCAAATACCGTAAGGAAAGCCATGTTTCCGTTTTTCCATGCATTAATTGCGTTGTCTGTTTCTTTACTCACGGGAACTCCTTCAACAGCATTCATTGCATAACCGAAAGACGAACACTTTTCTTTTTCTTCTATCGTCAGCTCATCCATTCCGGAGCTGAGCTTATATACCAACAGCTGACAATGCAGGTTCTTATCAATAAGCTTTGCCGCTTGTTCAAGGTGTTCCAGTCTCCCTCTGATTAACGAAATTTCATCTATAATATTTTTCCGTCTTTCTATCTTAGCTGCAACCTCTTCTACTTCATCATTCCTTATATAAGAACTAACAATACGTTTGCCTTCCTTTCTCTGAAGATAATGCTGTACATTGCCCTTGGTAGTCTTTTTTGAAATATAGCCAACCGGTAACAAAGATAGTTCATTTAGTATTTTCTGTTTTCTTTCTATCAATAATCGATATTCTTCTGAAACAGAAATTCCCATAACAACACCTCCGCCTTTACTGTTTAATAATAGCATATTTCACTCGACTAATCAAACAATTTAGCGTTATTTATAAGT
>JAZSHU010000034.1:0-20834 GCA_045533455.1 Acutalibacteraceae bacterium
AGTCTGGGCCGTGTCTCAGTCCCAATGTGGCCGTTCAACCTCTCAGTCCGGCTACCGATCGTCGGCTTGGTGGGCCGTTACCTCACCAACTACCTAATCGGACGCGAGTCCATCTTTCACCGATAAAATCTTTGATAGCAATGCCATGCGACATCGCTATGTTATGCGGTATTAGCGTTCGTTTCCAAACGTTATCCCCCTGTGAAAGGCAGGTTACTCACGCGTTACTCACCCGTCCGCCACTAAACTTAAACTTCATTCAACCGAAGTCTCATTCCATAAAAGTTCCGTTCGACTTGCATGTGTTAGGCACGCCGCCAGCGTTCATCCTGAGCCAGGATCAAACTCTCTAAAAATTTTATCTAAACACCCGTAGGTGTTCAAACCATTCTTAGAGCTCTAATCGCTCATGATGCCTTCTGGCATCTTTTTTCTCGTATTCTCGAGAATTACTGCTGTACTTTGAAGTACATACTCAAATTAATCTTCAAGGGTTTTTTTAATCAATCGTTGTTTAATTTTCAAGGTGCGTTGCTCCCCGCTCACTTGCGAGTGCTTGAATACTATATCACAACAAAAAAACAATGTCAACACTTTTTTTGAAAAAATTTCGGATTTTTTTCAACTTTACCATTTTGTATAATATCAATAAACCTGACACAGTTTTTTTGTGCAAAAGTTAATGTTATATATTCATTTTATATCTTTTTACTGCGAATTCTCTCAAAAAGCTCCACAATTTTAAATCTGATTTCATATTTATCTGAAGATTTGACAATTCTGATACAATCATCATCAAAAACAGCGTTAATATCAGTTTTTTCAGATGCGGCAGGCAAACAGAGAGGCGGAAACATAACGCACCACCAGTTATGACCTTCACCGTTGCCAAGAATAACTTTAAATGATAAATACTCCCCTGCAGGCAGCGTAAAGGTTTCGTATGCTCTGGTGGGATAATACTCATTCACAAGATAAACCTCAGCACCGTAATCAAAACCTTCTTCACTCAATATATTATTAATGTATGCTTCAATAACTTCTTTGTTATCTGAAAGTCGGCTGTATGCGTTTTTAACCGTCATATTCCCTGAAAACAATTCGTTGCCGCTCTGAAGAAGCTTGTCTCTGACAATAAGCTTCACATTCTGGTCAATATCCGAATCGGAATTTGCCAGAATATGCAGTCTCACAACTTCATCTCTTATACTGTTACAGGTCAGCCCGAAACTTACAACAGAAAAAAGCAATGTGATAACAAGCCCCAACGCAACGGAAATTTCAATCATCCTGATTTTTTTCATTAACAAAACCGTCCTTTATGTCTTTGATGACATTATGGGACGGTTTTTATAAATTTATTCACTTAATTCAGGTTCAAGTCCGCCGATTTCATCACGGGCTTTGAAAACATATCCGTTCTGACTGAGAATATCAATATGAGCAAGTGCCTCTCCGGTACCGAGAGCAACACAGTTCAGTGCATCCTTCGCGACGACGGTTTTTATTCCTGTTTTATTCTGAATCATTTTATCAATACCTTTAAGAAGTGAACCACCACCGGTAAGATAAATACCCGATTCACAGATATCCGCCGAAAGTTCAGGTGGAGTAAGCTCAAGAACAGAGCGCACCGCTTCGGCAATTGCTTCAAGATGGGGACGCATTGCAAGATAAACTTCCGTTGAACTGACTTCAATACTGACAGGCAGATTGGTTATGAAATGTTTTCCCTTGACGGTCATACCCAGTTCAACATCACGCAAAAACGAATACCCGATTTGCTTTTTCAGCATTTCAGCGGTTTTATCACCGATTATAACATCACGCTCGCGTCTTATCTGCCTTGCAATTGCTTCATCAAAAGTATTGCCTGCAACTTTAATGGAGCGCGAAACAGAAATACATCCCATAGTGATAACCGCAATATCAGTAGTACCTCCGCCGATATCAACAACCATAGCACCAACGGGTCTTGTACTTTTTATCCCTGCACCCAATGCCGCCGCAAGCGGTTCTTCAATGAGGCAGGCTTTGGCGGCGCCTGCGGATGTTACAAGATCAAGAATTGTTCTCTTTTCAAGGCTGGTTGCCATCGACGGAACGCAGATAACAACATTGGGCTTGAAAATCATATTTTTACATATCTTTGAAAGTATATATTTTAAAATATGCTTTGTTGCGGTAAAATCCGACACAACACCATGCTCCATAGGCTTTACAACTCTGATTGAATCGGGATTTTTGCCTATCATATCCCAGGCACGCTTACCGACCGCAAGAAGCTTGCCGCTTTCTTTTTCATATGCCGCCGCACTGGGCTCTGACATAACAACACCTTTGCCTTCAACAAAAGCAACAATGGAAGTTGTGCCAAGATCAATACCTATATTCGCACCGAGCATCGGATTACACCACCTTTCTATATAATATAATGTAATAGTTATTTATTCTTTTTAGCAGTAAGTGCGGTTGAAATACAATACACCGATTTTGCACCGTAAAGCCACAACATTTTTGAACATTCGTTGAATGTTTCGCCTGTTGTTGAAATATCGTCAACCAGAAGAATAATTCTGCCTTCAACCTCTGAAGGATTATTCACTTCAAACACTCCGCTGAGATTTCCTTTTCTGAAAACAGAAGATATTGTGTGTTGTTTGCGGGTTTCGTAAATCTTTGACAGAACACCTTTTCTGTGTTCGAGGCCCAGATGTTTACTTAATTCCTCTGCCAGAAGTTCGCATTGATTATAACCTCTTTCGCGTCTGCTTTTTTTAGTAAGAGGAACTGAAATAATATAATCGAAAACGATGCTGCCATATCTTTCGTTAACCGTTTTTGCCATCTCATAACCAAAGGCTTCCGCATTACCTCGCCAATGTCTGAATTTATATGCGTGAATACCTTTTCTGACTTTACCTGTGAAATAAAACGGTGCAGCCAGACCGTCATAGTATTTTTCTGCTTTCCTGCAGGAGCACTCCTTCTTTTCTCTGCCGCATTTACAGCATACATCACCTTCAATACGGGGCAGACTGCCTGCACAATCATCACAACATAACTTTTCGGATTTTACAACCCTGCCGCAGTATGCACATCTGCGAGGAAAAAGTGCGGTAAGAAAGGCGTCAAAAATTTTTATCATCAGCCGTCACCCAACATAATGAAGTTTTTCAGTGCCGAATACCGTTTTGCCTTACTGTTATTTGCAACCATTCTTTCAACCGTACTTCTTGTGCCAACAAGAACCATCATTTTTTTCGCTCTGGTAACTGCGGTATAAAGCAGGTTTCTGTATGCAAGCTGCTCCACAACACCGGCAACGGGCATTACGACGGCATCAAATTCGTTACCCTGACTTTTATGCACCGTTACCGCATATGCATGTTCAAGCTCTGTGCGGCTTTCAAAAGGATACTCTGCCAATCTGTCATCATACCTGACATAAAGCAAATGTGCTCCTTCATCGATTTTTTCAAGCATTCCTATATCGCCGTTAAAAACTCCCAGACCGTCTTTTTCACCGCTTGTCCAGGGAATATTATAATTATTTTTCACCTGCATAAGCTTGTCGCCTTCTCTGAGGGTACACTGACCAAAAGAATGCTCACGCTTATGCTTTGCAGGAGGATTAAGAGCTGCCTGAAGAATTTTATTGATATGAACGGTGCCTGCATCACCTTTTCTCGAAGGGCAAAGCACTTGTATATCCTCAGTGGGAGAATAGCCGTAAGCCTTAGGAAGTCTTTCTGCGCAGAGCTCCGCAACGGTTTTTGCGGTAACAAACGGGGAAGTTCTTTCAAGAAAAAAGAAATCCTTATCCGTGCGTGATATTTCAGGCAATTCACCGTTTACGATTTTATGAGCATTTGTAACAATCAGGCTTTCCATCGCCTGACGGAAAACATCTTTGAGCTCAACTACGGGTAACGCTTTTGAATTGATTATATCGTGCAGAACATTACCTGCACCAACGGGAGGAAGCTGATCCGAATCCCCTACCATAACAAGCCTGCAACCGATGGGTAATGCATCAAGAAGGCTTGAAAACAGAACAATATCAACCATGGAAAGCTCATCAATAATGACAGCACCCACACTGAGGGGGTTCCTTTTGTTCCGCTGGAACACGGGTCTGTCACTGTTATCCCATTCAACCTCAAGAAGACGGTGAATTGTTTTTGCCTCTCTGCCCGTAAGTTCACTCATTCGCTTTGCGGCTCTGCCGGTAGGTGCGGCAAGTGCAACTTCAAGCCCTTGATTTTCAAATACTTTCAATATGCCTCTGAGTGTGGTTGTTTTGCCCGTACCGGGACCGCCTGTAAGAACAAGGATACCCTTTTCAACAGCAAGTCTTATAGCAAGACGCTGACGCTCATTATAGCAAACACCGCTTATCAGCTCTGATTTATCAATCTGCTCGTCAATATTATCAAGGCATTTGGGCGCAAATCTTTTCATAAAAAGAATGGAGTTTGCCGCATTCTTTTCAGCATTATATATATCGGGAAGAAAAATGAAATCTTTGGAACTGAGATTATCCGACACAAGCTGACGGGTTTCAATAAGATAATCAATCCTTATATCAACAGTATCCTCACTGACATCCAGCAGGTCACGGCAAGGAGGAATAAGCTTCTCTCGGGGAAGGCAGGTGTGACCGTTGTAAAGATTGTGTCTCACAACATAAAGAATACCTGCATCAACTCTGTATTCATCAGCAGGAGGCACAGGCAGAAGGCGTGCTATACTGCACGCTTTTTCAAATGTTATACCTACACCTTCACTGCAAAGAAGATAAGGATTACGCTCAACGGTTTCAACTGACCGCGAGCCGAAAACTTTGAACACTTTCAGACATTCGGAAGTTGTAATTCCGTATCTTTCAAGAGAAATCAACGCTTCACGTTCCGCCGCACGGCGTCTGAATTCCGCCGAAATTTCACGCGCTCGTTCCTTTGAAATACCCTTTATTTCCGCAAGTCTTTCGGGATGATTTTCTATGATATAAAATGTGTCTTCGCCGAAACGCTCAACTATTTTCTGCGCGGTTTTTTCTTTTACACCCTTCACGATACCCGACGAAAGATATGAAAGCATATCTGCGGCGGTCTGAGGCATTTCTCGTCTGCACATCTCAAATTTAAACTGCTTGCCGAATGTGGGATGAACCATCCATTTGCCAGTAAAGGATACTTTTTCGCCGTTGTAAAGCTCTCCCACATTCCCCGTTGCAGTAAAAAGTTCACCGTCACTTGAAAAATCAAGCACAGTGTAGCCGTTTTCTGTATTGCGGTATGTTATATATTCAACAGTACCTGTAATTGTTATTAATTCATCCATAACAACCATCAGAAGAAAAATTCAGCAGTGCCGAGACGGTCTGTAAGCCGAGTTCTGTCATTTAAGGCAATCATCTGTCTACACCTTACGTTGCCGCAAGGTTTAAGCCACCCGTCGGAGTATCGTCGAGCAAACGCCGGAGCAAAGCTCCTCCTCCCATCGGTGTTGCTTCGGATAGGGTTTGCAGGGCCGTGCGGTTCCCCGCACGCCGGTGAGCTCTTACCTCGCCTTTCCACCCTTACCTGCAAAAGCAGGCGGTATATCTCTGTTGCACTTTCCCTAAGGTCACCCTCGGCGGCCGTTAGCCGTTATCCCGCTCTGTGAAGCTCGGACTTTCCTCACGCAGCAAAGCTGCCCGCGACTGCCCAACCGTCTCAGCACATATGCTCCGTATTATTTTAAATCACCTTTCGCAAAATGTCAAACAAATTGAGAATATATTTAAAATAATTTACATTTTAGATATTGTATACACCTCGGTTTTGATATAAAATTATATAAAACACTGAAAGGACAAGCCGATGGACGATATATATATTTCAAAAAACCGAAAGAATGCGAAGGATTTCATTGTAGAAATACCTGAAGATGAGTTTCTTTCTCCTCCCCCTGAGGATAAGGAGCCTCCTCAAAAAAAGAAAAAGAAGAAACACCGTTTTCTCAGACTCATCGCAAAAGTTGTTGCCGTTATTTTCATTCTGAGTTCGGCATTTATTTTCCTTTTTGCCGCCGCTTCGGGGTATACACGCAATGACCTTGAAAAAAACGAATATATTTCTTCACTGCAACTGAAAAGCAGTCCTCTCGTCACAAACATTCTTCTTCTGGGTGTTGACGGAAACGCAGATTCATCCTCACGCTCTGACTCGATGATACTTGTTTCCGTGGATTTTGCACACGCAAAAATAAAGCTGACATCATTTCTTCGTGACAGCTGGGTTGAAATCCCTTCAAAGGGAAAGAAAGGAAAGCTTAACTCCGCTTGCTCTTACGGCGGACCCCAGCTTGTATGCGATACAATTGAGTATAACTTCGGCGTTGACATCGACCATTTTGTTATGGTTGATTTTGATATGTTCACTCAGATAATCGACAGCCTGGGCGGTGTTGAAGTTGAGGTTACAAAGAAAGAAGCGGATTTCATTAATCGCACCACAAGGCAGAATGTTGACTATGGCGAAAGTATCCGTCTTAACGGCGACGAAGCGCTTGTTTATTGCAGAATAAGAAAGCTTGACAGCGATTATATGAGAACATACCGCCAGAGAAAGGTTATTACCGCACTTATAAATCAGGCAAAAAAAGCAGGAATATCCAAACTTCTTGAAACGATGCGTCAGATATTCCCTTTGATACAAACCGATATGTCTCCGCTTGAAATAACCGCACTTGCTTATAAAGCAGGCGCAGGAATTGTCGCCTTCGATATTGAGCAGAACAGAGTTCCCGTTGACGAGCATATGACACCGAAAACCATTAACGGTCAATGGGTTGAAGCCCTTGATATTGAAGCAACCAAAGATTATCTCATCGAATATATTTACACGAATAATATTAAAATTGAAGAATAAAAAAAGCCTCCCGTAAAGGGAGGCAAAAATTAAATTTCATCACTGATTTCGGGTGAATACACTTCTTTTTCCGTTGAAAGAACAATCTGTGTTTCGGTTGAAACAACACCGCTGACGGAGCTTACTTCCGTAAGAAGTTTTTCGAGCCCCTTTGCATTCTCAACGCAGGCTTTGAGAATATATGTATGCTCACCCGTTATGCTGTGGCATTCAACAATCTGAGGATGTTTGCTCACAAACTCAGAAAACACTCCGCAAAACTTCGGATGTTCGAGATTAACAAAAACAAATGCGGTTAAATCCATACCCAGCATTTCTTTATTGAGCACAGCCGTATACTGCTTTATAATACCGCTTGATTCCAGCTTTTTGATTCGCTCAATAACGGCAGAAACGGACATATTAACTTTATTGCCGATAACCGAAGCGTTCTCTCTTGAATTGGCTTTCAGGCACTCGATTATCCTGATATCAACAGCATCCATTCAATCAACCCGTTCAAATTTTTCTTTACAGTCTTATAATACCAAAAACATCAGAATAGTCAAGATTAATACAAAAAATTTTTTCGGATAATTCAAAAAATATTGAAAATTATTTTTAAATGCACGGATTTTACCGAATATTTTCAGCATAAGAAAGGATTACATACATATGAAAACGGTTTTCAGACCATTTACGGAAGCAGACAGGCAGGATTTTTTCAGAATGGTCAAAAAATTCTACGCTCCTCCCGCAACACTTCACACACCGCCCGACGATGTTATGCTGAGCTGCTTTGATGCATCGCTTGAAACACCTGAGCTTGTAAAAGGAATTATGTTTGAAAGAAACGATACGCCTGTGGGATACGCCATTGTTTCTCTCAAATTCGAAACCGAGGTAGGCGGTATTGCCGCCTGGATTGAGGAACTTTATGTTGAGGAATTCTGCAGAAGCGAAGGAATCGGCAAAAAGTTTTTTGAATACCTGCAGAACGAATTAAAAGGAAAAATCAGAAGGATACGCCTTGAAGTAGGTGAAGACAATATCGGGGCAATAAAGCTTTATAAAAATCTCGGATTTGAATTTCTTGATTACAAGCAGATGGTTATTGACCGTGATTTCTAATACTCAATTATATCATTCTGTTTAAGGCTTAGCCCGACCTCATTTCGCGGCGAAAGCTTTCTGTTTTCAACACAAAAATACAGACCATCATCTGATAAACGTGCCGAATAAGAATACCACTTTGTTTCGTAGTAAAGAAATTCGTCGTTCAACTGTTTATCCGCAAATAATTCTTTTATTATTTTATCGCCGTCTTCATCCGGTGCATAAACAGATATAATACTTTTTACACATTGAACAAACAAATCAATCTTGTCTGTGCAGATACAGGCAAGGTTGATTTTTTCTGTATTCCCCTGCCAGTCTGCACGGGTTTCCATAACAAAACCTTTCTCTTCACCGTATGTGAAAAATACGGTATGGGAGTTTTCTTGCGAAAACGAAAGTGATTCGTCTGCAATAAAAAATTCATCGTATTTACTTATCCTTTCGGTCAGAATATTGATATTTGCCTTTTCCTGCACCGAACAGGATGCAAGAAACATAACCGATAAAATCAAGGCAACAATTCTTTTCATATCAGTATTTCTTTTTGAATTTCAGATTAACCGCACCGATTCCTCCAACAGCACTGCCGAGAATCATCAGCCCTGCCACAATAAACAATCCGCTACCTGCCTTGTTACCGTTAACAACAAAAAGCACTACGGCACAGAAAAGCGACGATATGAATCCGGAAAGAGCACCGTAGGGTACACCTTTTTGCTTTATGGGTCTGACAGTTACAAATCCACCTGTAATTCCCGATAAAAATGAAAAAACAACACCCGCAGGCATATATAACGAACTGTTTGTACCGTTTTTCAGAGAAAACAATGCAAATAATCCCAGAAACGCAAAAAACATCACCGCCGAAACTGCCGACCCAACAAGTACTTTGATGTAATTATTACCGCTTTCCTCATTTCTTCTTGTGCTTTTATTTTTACCCGACATAAAAAAACTCCTCTCATATTACGGCTAATCCAATAATATGAAAGGAGTAAGTTATTTATTCAATTATGAATCGAAAGTATCGTCCTTTTTCTTGGTCTTCTTTCGCTTTGACTTGCTGTTTTCGGCAGCTTCTTCCATCCTCTTCTGCTTTTCAGCTTCGGCAGCAGCCTTTGCAGCTTCTCTCTCTGCAGCAGCTTTTTCGTCTGCTGTGTTGTTTGTTGAGATAGCCCACTTGGCAATCTTCATTTTGTTTCTGTCTGCGCCTGTTTCGATGATAAGAGAATCTTCCTTAACGGTGATAACTCTGCCCATAATACCGCCGATTGTTGTGATTTCATCACCAATCTGAACGTTGTCACGCTTAGCCTGCTCTTCCTTCTGCTTTTTCTTCTGTGAACGGTTCATAAAGAACATCATAAGAACCATAACGCCAATCATTATGATGAAAGTCCACTGATTGCCGCCTGCTGCGGTTGATGTACCGCCTGATGCACCGCCCATAGGAGCAAGTAAGTAAATAAGATTCATTAGAATAACCTCCAAAGTATAATGCAGACATTATACAGTAATCAAACCAAATATGCAATAGTTAAATCAAAAATTATTGAAATAATCAGATTCTTGTGTCAAGCAAATCAACATTTTCGTTGCGGAATTGCTCAAATGTGCCGTTATCAAGAGCATCACGGATATCCTTCATAAGCATATTATAGAAGTGAAGGTTATGCATTACGCAAAGACGCATTGCAAGCATTTCCTTAGCCTTGAAAAGATGGCGGATATATGCCCTTGAAAACTTTGAGCAAACAGGGCAATTGCATTCGGGGTCGATGGGCTGTGAGTCACGCTCATATTTTTTATTGTTGAGGTTAATAATCCCCTTCTTTGTAAAAAGATGTCCGTGCCTTGCATTTCTGCTGGGCATAACGCAATCAAACAAATCAACACCTCTGTAAACGGCTTCGATGATGTTGCCGGGAGTTCCCACACCCATAAGATAACGGATTTTATCCGCAGGCATATGAGGTTCAACCGCAGAAATAATGCGGTACATATCCTCTTTGGGTTCTCCCACCGCAAGGCCGCCGATTGCATAGCCGTCAAGATCAAGCTGCGCAATCTGCTTCATATTTTCAACGCGAAGGTCATCATATGTGCTGCCCTGATTAATGCCGAAAAGAAGCTGGTTTTTGTTGATTGTATCGGGTAGAGAATTAAGCCTTTTCATCTCCGCCTTGCAGCGTTCAAGCCAGCGGACAGTTCTTTCGCAGGACTGCTTTGCATATTCGTATTTTGCAGGGTTTTCAACACATTCGTCAAATGCCATAGCTATTGTGGAGCCGAGATTTGACTGAATCTGCATACTCTCCTCGGGACCCATAAAAATGTGCTTTCCGTCAACATGTGACTGAAAATTCACGCCTTCTTCATTGATTTTACGAAGGGACGCAAGTGAAAAAACCTGAAATCCGCCGCTGTCTGTAAGAATGGGACCCTCCCAGCCTGTAAACTTGTGAAGTCCGCCCATATCACGAACAAGGTCATCACCGGGACGCACATGAAGATGATAGGTGTTTGAAAGCATAACCTGACAGCCGATTTCTTTCAAGACTGTTGAAGAAAGAGCACCCTTGATTGGGCCGCAGGTTGCAACATTCATAAAAGCAGGTGTCTGCACCGTACCGTGAACGGTAACAAATTCACCACGCCTTGCATTGCCTTCTTTTTTGATGAGTTTATACATAATTTATTCTCCGTAAAATACGCAGGCATCACCGAAACTGAAAAATCTGTATTTTTCTTCAACGGCAATTTTATATGCGTTCATTGTGTTTTCATAGCCGCAGAATGCACTGACAAGCATAATCAGCGTGCTTTCGGGAAGATGGAAGTTCGTGACAAGACAGTCTATGCATTTGAATTCATATCCGGGGTAAATGAATATATTTGTCCAGCCGTCATCCTCACAGATTTCACCTTTGAACGTAGCAACGGATTCAAGAGTTCTGCAACAGGTTGTTCCTACCGCAAAAACTCTGCCGCCGTTGGCTTTTGTTCTGTTTATAATATCTGCTGTTTCGGCAGGCAGATGATAATGCTCGGAATGCATATGGTGTTCTTCAATATTATCCGCCTTGACGGGTCTGAAAGTACCCAGACCTACGTGAAGGGTCACAAAACCGATTTCAACACCCATTGATTTGATTTTCTCCATAAGCTCGGGTGTGAAATGAAGACCTGCCGTAGGTGCGGCGGCACTGCCCTGCTCCTTGGCATAAACCGTTTGGTATCTTTCTTTATCTTCAAGTCTTTCGGTTATGTAGTGAGGCAAAGGCATTTCGCCAACCTTATCAATAACCTCAAAGAAGTTACCGTCAAAACCAAACTTTGCAATACGGTTTCCGTCGGCAAGCACTTCAATGATTTCAGCAGTCAGGATACCGCCCGCAAAGGTGAATTTATGCCCCACTCTTGCTTTTTTGCCGGGTCCTGTTATAACCTCCCACGTATCAAAGCTTCTCTGATTGAGCAAAAGGAATTCAACAACGGAACCGGTATCGATTCTTTCGCCGTACATTCTTGCAGGAAGAACTCTCGTGTTGTTGAGAATAAGACAGTCACCGGGTCTGAAATATTCGGTTATATCACTGAAAACTCTGTGGGAAAGCTCACCGCTTTGTCTGTTGACAGCAAGCATTCTTGAACTGTCACGAGGTTCAACGGGGGTCTGTGCAATCAGCTCTTTGGGTAAATCGTAGTAAAAATCGCTTCTTTTCATTAAAAACCTCAAAATTCTCTTAAAAATTCCAATATCTTTGTATAAATAATCATTTGATTTATATTGTCGTTTGTGTTATTATCTATAATATTATTATGAGAAGTTTTTGTCAAGGCGCATATTCCACAAAAATTTGAACAGATTATCCGAAAAGAGGTTAAAACTTATGAAGAATTACAAAGTCGGCATTGTCGGCGCAACAGGTATGGTAGGTCAGAGATTCGCTACTCTTCTTGACAATCACCCTTGGTTTGATGTTACGGTTCTTGCAGCAAGCCCCCGTTCTGCAGGCAAGAAATACAAGGATGCCGTAGGCAGCAAATGGTGCATGGCAACCGATATCCCCGAAAAGATGGCTGATATTGTTGTTATGGACGCAACTGCAGATATTGAAAAAATCGCAGCTTCTGTTGATTTCATTTTCTGTGCGGTTGATATGAAAAAAGACGAAATCAAAGCACTTGAAGAAGCATATGCAAAAGCAGAATGCCCCGTTGTTTCAAACAACAGTGCTCACAGAATGACTCCCGACGTTCCCATGATTGTTCCCGAGCTTAACACAGACCACGCAAAAATCATAGATTCACAGAAAAAGCGTCTCGGAACAGAAAGAGGATTTATTTCGGTTAAATCAAACTGCTCACTTCAGAGTTATGTTCCCGCACTTTACCCCCTCAACAAGTTCGGTGTAAAGGATGTTCTCGTTTGCACATATCAGGCTATTTCAGGTGCAGGCAAAACCTTCGATACATGGCCCGAAATGGTTGATAACGTAATCCCCTACATCGGCGGTGAAGAAGAGAAATCAGAAAAAGAACCCCTCAAAATCTGGGGTGAAATCATCGGCGACGAAATCGTTCCCGCAAAGGCTCCCAACTTCACTGCACAGTGCCTTCGTGTTCCCGCATCAGACGGTCATATGGCAGCAGTGTTCGTAAGATTTGAAAACAAACCCTCAATGGACGAAATGAAGGAAATCTGGAAAGAGTTCAAGGGCTATCCCCAGGAAGCAGAGCTTCCCAGTGCTCCCAAACAGTTCCTCAACTATTTTGAAGAGGATAACCTTCCCCAGACAAAGCTTCAGAGAAACCTTGAAAACGGTATGGCAGTTTCAATCGGCCGTCTCAGAGAAGATACACAGTATGACTATAAATTCGTTTGCCTTTCACACAACACACTGAGAGGTGCCGCAGGCGGTGCTGTTCTTATGGCTGAACAGCTTTGCGCTCAGGGCTATATCACACCCAAATTCAACTGATGAAAGGAGTCAGACAATGAAGCAGACTGTATTTACGGGAGCAGGCGTTGCCATCGTTACACCCTTTACGAAGGATAACAAAATCAACTATGATAAGCTTGCCGAGCTTCTTGAATTCCAGATTGCCAACAAAACTGACGCAATCATTATTTGCGGAACAACAGGTGAAGGTTCAACGCTTGACCATGATGAACATTCAAACGCAATAAAGTTCACTGTTGATGTTGTAAACAAAAGAATCCCCGTTATCGCAGGTACGGGAAGCAATGACACAAACTATGCCGTAAAGCTTTCAAATGAAGCAGAAAAGGCAGGCGTTGACGCTCTCCTTTCCGTTACTCCTTACTACAACAAAACCTCGCAGAAAGGTCTTGTTCAGCATTTCAACTACATTGCTGACAGAGTAAGTGTTCCCATCATTCTCTACAATGTTCCCTCAAGAACAGGTGTGAACATTCTTCCCGAAACATATCTTGAGCTTTCAAAGCACGAAAGAATCGTTGGCACAAAGGAAGCTAACGGTGATATCTCATCCGTCGCAAGAACAATCGCTCTCTGCGGTGAAGATTTCTCCGTTTACTCAGGTAACGACGACCAGGTTACTGCACTTATGTCACTTGGCGGCAAAGGCTCAATTTCGGTGCTTTCAAACATTGCACCCGAAGTTGCCCACAATATTCCCGCACTTTACCTTGAAGGCAAGTACGAAGAAAGCCGCAAGCTTCAGCTTGAATACATCGACCTTTGTCACGACCTTTTCATTGACGTTAACCCCATCCCTGTTAAAGAAGCAATGAATATGATGGGTATGGATGTCGGCGATTGCAGACTTCCCCTTTACAGAATGGCTGACTCTGCAAGAGAAACACTCAGAAATACACTTGCAAGACACGGACTTGTAAAGTAATCAAGAGGTAATCCGAAATGACAGGAATTTTATTAAGCGGCTGCAACGGAAAAATGGGTAAAGCAGTTACAAGATGTGTTTCCGAAAGCACAGACTGCGAAATCGCAGGCGGTATTGATATTTTTACCGAAGCTTCTGCAGGCTATCCCGTTTTCTCGGCACCTGCCAATGTAACAAACGATATAACCGAAAAGGTTGACGTAATAATCGATTTCTCAAACCCCGCCGCACTGTCGGGTCTGCTTGAATATGCTGTAAGGAATTCAATTCCTGCCGTTATTTCAACCACAGGTCTCAGCGACGCACAGATCAACCTTATCCGAGATGCTTCAAAAAAGATACCCGTATTTTTCAGTGCCAATATGTCACTGGGTGTTAATCTTGTATGTGAGCTTGCAAAAAAGGCAGCAAATGTTCTCGGTGATTCTTTTGATATTGAGATTGTGGAAATGCACCACAACCAAAAAATCGATGCTCCCAGCGGCACTGCACTTATGATTGCCGATTCCATTAAAGAAGAACTTGATGACGGAGTTGTATACGAATATGACCGTCACTCAAAGCGTGAAAAAAGAACAAAAAAAGAAATCGGCATTCACGCAGTAAGAGGCGGCACAATAACCGGCGAGCATCAGGTGATATTTGCAGGTCTTGACGAGATTATAACAATCTCCCACTCTGCAAGAAGCAAGGAGCTTTTTGCAACAGGTGCCGTCAGCGCGGCAAAATTCATTTGCGGCAAGCCTGCGGGACTTTACAAAATGTCGGATATGCTTTAATCGACGGAGGAATTGAAATGAAGCTTGTTGATAATATTTTTGTAACCGAAGATGTAACGCTTTTTTCACTTTGCGATGCTCCTGCCGATATTGAACATATGGCAGAGGTTTTCAAAATGATAGCAGATGCCGGAATTGACGTGGATATGATTTCTCAGTTCCCTTCAAGCGGTTCGGGTTCGGGTTTTTCTTTCACAGTAAATGATAAGGATTTTGTTCCCGTGCTGTCTATTGCCTCTGAGCTTCGCACCAGATCACCAAAAACAAAAATAAGCGTCAGCAGCGGCAACTGCAAAATCACCGTCAGCGGCGAAGAAATGCGCGGCACTCCCGGTGTATCGGCAAGAATATTCAAAGCAGCTGCAAGTGTGAATGCGGATGTGAGAATGATAACAACATCCGAAATAGAAATATCACTGCTTGTTGTAAAATCCGATGTCGATAATGTTATTGATGCGATTAAAGAAGAATTCTGAATAAGCAAAAGCCGACCCAAGCGGGTCGGCTTTTTTCAATAAGTTTTTAAATCAGAAAGGCATGGGAATACCCGCAAAAATTGCTGCAAGTGAATTCTTAACGATTTCAACAATTCCTGCTGCTTCCGATTCGTTAATAAAAGCAAGAATCTTCTCAACCATTGCAAGGATTTCAGTTATAAATTCCATTGATATTGTCCTCCTGTTTAATTTTTACAGTAATAACTGCAAATTAATTATACATCAGAACAAAGTTTCAAGTCAACATACAGCAGGTATACAATTCTACGCTTTTGTCTAAAATATTACATTTTTCGCTATTTCTGTTCAAGCATATCCATAATTGCTCGTTTTCCTGTTACGCCTACACTTCTGTTTTTTACGGAACCGTTTTCCATAACAACAAGTGTGGGAATAGTCATTATTCCGAATTTTTTCGCAAGTTCCGTTTCAGATTCAACATTCACTTTGCACACCTTGACTTTGTCAGATACATTTTCGGCAACATCTTCGATTATGGGAGAAAGCATTTTGCAGGGTGCACACCAATCGGCAAAAAAGTCTATGAGTACTGTACCGTCAAAATCCTCAATCTCTTTTGTATAGCTGTCATCGGTAACATAAAAGATTTTCATATTTCCGTTCCTTCCCTCGGTATTATTCTACATTATTTTTTCGGTAATGAATGAATTTATACCGAAGGAAGGTCAATTTTTATACACCGGGAATAAGAAGCATTCTGCCGCTTTCAACACAGCCGTCATCAATTCCGTTTTCCGACATAATAGCATCTACCGTGGTTGCATATTTTTTTGCGATGTTCCAGAGGGTTTCATTGCCGTTGCAAAAATAGATTGTAAGGGCACAAGGCTTTTTATTTTTTTCACGCTCACTCGACAGCTCCGTTGAACTGATGTATTTCTTCAAACTGCTTGTAAGAACGGTTGCGTTTACCGACATTTCTGTTTTCAGTTCAAGACGGCTGTCGCCCGTAGCGGCACAGGAGCAACCGAGAACAGCTACTGAACCGTAGCTGAGTATCTTTTCCGCTTTTACGGGAAGCTTTGATACATATTCAAAATCAACAAGCTTCTGAACAACACCCGGCTCATTATCCGAGTCTTTGTATAAAATATTTGCATTGTATGTTCCGTTTGCAACAAACTGACCGTCCTTGCAGCCGAAATTATATTTTATATCGGAACACCACACTGCAAGTACACAATCAACACTGACACCTATGCTTTCAAAAACAACCTTATTGGTGAATACACTGCCGATGTTATCGTTATACTCAAAAATCTCGGTATTCTTTGCTGTGTTTTTTACCTCATATTCCGTTGAATATGCATCGTCAATAAGTGAAAGAGGAATTTCATCAAAAGCAACCATAAAAGCGGTTATACGCATATTTAAATCGATAAGACGCATGTCTCCCGATGTGTTTGATTTTGCCGCCGCCTCACAGGAGCAAACATTGAGCGAAAGGCTGCTTACACTTTTTTCGTTCAGACCTTCAAGCTCAACAATCTGGCTCATAGGCATAGAATGTTCAACACTTTCGACAGAACCGTTTTCTGTTATATAGTAAATCTTGACGTTACAGTCACCTTTTACGAGCGCCTTGTTGTTTATTACTTTCACATCGTTTGCCGAAACATTTGAAGAAACATTGATTATTCTTGAAACAGGTTCACGGCTGTCATCGAGCTCAATTACCTCACTCATTGAAAAAGCCCTTTCGCATACGCCCGTCACTGAGGCAAAGCTGTATTCGGATGAAGAAACCTGCATTCCTCCGCCGCTGATACCGCAAAGAATATGCTCCTCTCTTTTGTTTGTTGCCCTGAATAAGAAGGTAAGTATCCCTCTGATATCAACTCTCCTTGAATTTACGGCTCTGCAATTCACATAGTCCGTATTAATGGTTACGCTTACTGCCGAGTCGGAGGTAATTTTGTTTGATTCAATAAACTTCTGTAACGGATAGTTTTGCTCGTATGCCGCAATCCTTCCGTTTTCATCTGCATAGATTACTCTTACGGCAGCATTCACATCGGCAGTGACCCTGCCTGAATTGTTTTGCACAGAGGTTACGTTGGGTGATACCGTGCATTTAAGGATGCGTTGAATTTCAGGACAGTAATCGGGCAGAGAAATATCAGCATCAAGAGATTGCTCCGCAGTTGATTCAAAAACAGTTTCGCAGAAGCCTGCTTTTTGTGTTTCACAGTTAAGGTTCATATTATTCCTCCCGTTTATATTTATCACCACAATATATTCTTCACCTGTCCAACTTATGACCTCAAGGCGTATTTCGGCCTTTTTTCTTCAAAATAACTATAAATTACGGAAAATTTTTTATATAAATATATTTACAATTAAAAAACTTTATATTATAATGAACTTGTATAAATAATGAAAGGAGCAACACCATGCCCGAGTTTACTTATGAAATTGTTGAATCCGTAGCAGTTCTTTCAGAAAATCCCAAGGGATGGACAAAGGAACTCAATCTTATCAGCTGGAACGGAAGAGATCCTAAGTATGACATCCGTGAGTGGGCGCCTGACCATGAAAAGATGGGCAAGGGCGTTACTCTCAGCAAGGATGAAATGGCAGCACTCAAAGAAGCTGTTAAAGGTCTTTAATACATCATCGTTCAAGCGGGCGTTGCGGAATTTTGCCGCAACGCCTTTCTTTCAATAATTTCGGAGGCGTCAATATGAGTGAACAACCCAACCGAACTCATACGGAGTTCAAAGTTTATGACAGAAAATATGTGGGTGCCAAAGAAACCATCGCTTACCTGCTGAATGACTTTTCAAACGCATTCAATATAGGACAGTATACCGACAGATTTATCTGGGACGTTGTTAAAATTGATTTCAAAACAAACGCACTTGTAAGCCTTTTCACCGGTGCATGGGATATAATAAACGATCCCATCATTGCCGCTGTCGTTGATAAAACAAGAACAAGATGGGGCAAGTTCAGACCGTATCTGGTATCTTTCCAGATACCTATGACATTATTGGGTGCGCTTTATTGGTTCATCCCCTTCCTCTTTCCCGGAACATCGGGTACACATCTGCCAAAGCTCATTTACTATTTTGCATTCAATGTTGTCAACGAAACGGCAGGTACATTCACAAGCATCGCAAAAGCAGGCTATATGACAACCGTCACGCCGCACCCAAATGACCGAGCGAGGCTGATAACCCTTGCAGAACTATTGACGGGATTTATGGGTGAAGATATGCCCAACTACATAATGGGTGTTCTTATTGACCTTATCAACAACGGTTTCCTCAAATGGAAGCTGCAGAATGTTTTCCTGGCAATGGGTCTGGGTACCAGCATTATTTCATCGGCTTTTACGCTTTATTTCTTCCTTGTATCAAGAGAAAGAGTTATGCAGTCTGTTGAAGCACCCAGCGTTTTGCAGGGGCTGAAAGCCGTTGTGAACAACTACCCCGTTCTGCTGATTACTCTCTCCGATTTCCTCGGCGGATTCAGTGTCGGTTCAAGCAGCACTAACTACTTCATCGATGTCCTCGGTTCCGCATCACTTCAGACCATTTTAAATCTTCCTTCAAGTGCAAACGGAACAATCAGCTACGCCTTCGTAAAACCCATCAGAGAAAAGTTTTCAACAAAGGCAATATGGGTATTTGAAGACCTGTATACAAGATTCTGGATTATATTGCTGTTTGTAATCGGTTCAATAAACAAAAACTATAAAAAACGTTTGCTTATGTGTATTCTATTCGGTATTCAGGCCTGGTTTGACAAATGGGCATTCGGTATCAGAAAGGTTGTCAAAGCGGAGCTTTATAACGAAGCTATGGACTATTGCGAATGGAAGAACGGATACCGTGTCGAAGCCACAATCGGTGTTGCGCGTAATCTTATCACCAAAATACAGAATATTGCAATGAACTCCGTGAAAAGCCTTATACTCAGTGCAATCGGCTATGAACAGGGCATTGCAATCGGAACTCAGAGCGACAAAACAAAATGGTGGCTCTTTGCACTCTGTACCGGCATCCCCCAGCTCACGGGCATATTTGCCGTTATTCCAAAATTCCTCTATCCCCTTTCAGGAGAAATGAGAAACCGTATGTATAATGAGCTTATGATAAGAAGACGAGAAATGAATGAAAAAATGACCAAAGAAAGCAACGAAATCAAAATCACAATAGAAGAAAGCGTTTAAAACACTATGGAATCAAGACCCCTGAAAACTATTATCGTAGGCGGAGGACACAGAAGCCTCACCTACGCACAGCTCGCAAATATTGAAAAAGATAAAATGGAAATAGTTGGTGTTGCAGACCCCGATGAAACAAGACGCAACGCCATCGCAAAGCAATTCAATATTCCTGCAGAAAGATGCTTTAAAACATCCGATGAAATAACTGCCGTACCCAAATTTGCAGATGCCGTTATAAACGGTACAATGACCATATTCACGTTTCAACCACCATTCCCCTTCTCAAAGCAGGATATGATGTACTTCTTGAAAAACCGTTTTCTGTGAATGAAGACGAGGCAAGAGAGCTTGTTGCCGCTGCCAAAAAATACGGCAGAAAGGTTATGGTTTGTTTTGTGCTCAGGTACGCACCCTTTTACAGAAAAATCAAAGACATCATTATGTCGGGCAAAATAGGCAAAATAATCGGCATTTCAACAAATGAATATGTAAGCTACCATCATATGTCCACAAGCCACGTAAGAGGCAAATGGAACAATTCTGACAGATGCCACAGCTCAATGCTGCTTGCAAAATGCTGTCACGACCTTGATATAATGATGTGGCTTATGAGTGAAACAAAACCTGCTGTTGTTTCAAGCTTCGGCTGTAATATGCAATTCACTGCTGAAAACGCGCCTGAAAACTCAGGTACACGCTGTCTTGTTGACTGTCCCCTTTCTGAAGAATGTCTTTACTCCGCAAAAAGACTTTATATTGACCATCCCGACAGATGGTCCTTCTATGTATGGGATGCTCTGGAACATCTTGAAAATCCCACAATAGAAGATAAGATTGAGCTTCTTAAAACAAGCCCCTACGGTGTTTGTGCATATAAGAGCGACAATAATGTGGTTGACCATCAGACCGTCAGCGTACTCTTTGAAAGCGGTGCCACGGGAACTCACAATATGATTGGCGGCACAAGCTACGGTACACGCACCATACATATCACGGGCACAAAGGGTGTAATTGAAGGTGATTTTGAAAAAGGTGTATTCACTGTTTCTGAAATCGACCCCAGCCCCGGCTGTGAACACAAAGATACTGTTTACGATGTTAAAATCGATAACGACAGTCACGGCGGCGGAGACCTGGACCTTGTGCGTGATTTTGTTGCATACGCAAGAGGAGAAAAGCCCTCTGTATCATGCACGGATATAAGCGATTCCCTTCTCGGACATCTTGTTGTGTTTCTTGCAGACAAATCAATGGAAAACGGCGGTCAACCCAAAAAAGTTATAGTATGATATACAAATAACTCCCCCGATACTATAGTGAACAGGTCCGTAAAAAACGGACAATGAAAAAAACACCCTCCTATGGTAGAATTAAAGAACTACCATAGGAGGAATTTTTATGCCCAGAAGTTATCGACACATAAAGGATTATGAAAAAGAAATACTTGAATTAAAAG
>JAZSHU010000007.1:0-52969 GCA_045533455.1 Acutalibacteraceae bacterium
TCCGATCATCGGCATTATCAAAGAAGTGTACCCCGACAGCGATGTTTACATCACACCAACAATGAAAGAGGTTGATGCACTTGTTGAAATCGGCTGTGATATCATTGCAGTTGATGCAACAAACAGAACAAGACCAGGCGGGATATCATTTGAGGATTTTTTCAGAGAAGTTCGTGCAAAATATCCCGACCAGCTCTTTATGGCGGATACTTCCTGCTTTGAGGAAGGCAAACTTGCGCTTGAACTGGGCTTCGACCTTATCGGCACAACAATGAGCGGATATACACCCTACACAAAAGGCACTTCCCTGCCCGATTTCACATTAATGAAACGCTACAAGGAAGAGTTGGGCGCAACAGTTATAGCCTAAGGCGGTATCTGGGCACCCGATGAGCTTGTAAAGGCTTTTGAAAACGGCGCATACGCGGCAGTAGTAGGCACCGCAATTACAAGGCCTATGGATATCACAAAGCGTTTTGTAAAAGCTTTGGAGGAAAGCAAATGAAAATCCTTTCATTTGACATTGGCGGCACGGAAATAAAATACGCTTTTTGCGATGAAAACTTTAATCTGACGGAAAGCAAATCAATCCCCACCAATGCTCACGAAGGCGGCAGAAGAATAATCGAAAGAATTGTTGAGATTATCAAAAGCTGTGAAGGCATTGACAGAATAGGCATTTCCACCGCAGGTCAGGTCAACAGTGTAAAAGGCGAAATAATATTTGCCACAGACAGTATTCCCGGTTACACCGGCACAAAAATAAAGGAAATCATCGAAACCGAAACAGGTGTACTCACCGCAGTTGAAAACGATGTGAATTCCGCCGCTATAGGCGAGGCGGTTTTCGGTGCCGCAAAAGGCTGCGACAGTTTCATTTGTCTGACCTACGGCACAGGTATCGGCGGTGCGATTTTTCTTGACGGTAAACTTTTTACGGGAAGTTCATTCTCGGCAGGTGAATTCGGTCATATAGTCACCCACACAGGCGGTAAAAACTGTACTTGCGGCGGTTGCGGCTGCTATGAAGCATATTCCTCGGCAAGTGCTCTGGTTAATGCCGTCAAAGAAAAAACCGGTCTTTCAATGAACGGCAGAGAGATTTTTAAAAACTTTGAAAATCCCGAAATAAAAAGCGTAATCGATTGCTGGATTGATGAAATTGTAATCGGTCTTAAGAATCTTGTTTATATTTTCAATCCCGAGCTTATCGTTTCAGGCGGCGGTATAATGAACGAAGGGTACATCACCGATGAAATCAATATCCGTCTGCAAAAAGAACTTATGCCAAGCTTCAGAAAAGTCAGAGTTGTCAAGGCACTCATGGGCAACGATGCAAACAAACTGGGTGCAGCATACCTTGCCTCAAAAATCAGATAAAAAAACGGAACAGTCAATCGGGCTGTTCCGTTTTTTTGAGGAAAAATGATACAAAAGTATTTTCCGTATATCGGTGAATAATATTCATATTTACTATTGATTTCTGCTTTTTGCAGTGATAAAATACAGAATGTGAAATTATTCTTAAAATCCGAAACTCATTAGGGGGTTTATTAATGGAAAGAAAAACAGGCACAATTTCAAGAGGCATTCGTTGCCCCATCATCCGTGAAGGCGATGACCTTGCAAAAATTGTTTGCGACAGCGTTATTGATGCCGCAAAGTGTGACGGCTTTGAACTTCGTGACAAGGACGTTGTTGCCGTAACCGAATCAATCGTTGCAAGAAGCCAGGGCAACTACGCAAACGTTGAAGCAATCGCCAAGGATGTTAAAGCAAAACTCGGCGGCGAAACAATCGGCGTTATCTTCCCCATTCTTTCAAGAAACCGTTTTGCAATCTGCCTCAAAGGTATTGCAATGGGTGCAAAAAAGGTTGTTCTTATGCTCAGCTATCCCAGCGACGAAGTAGGTAACCATCTTCTCACCTACGATCAGCTTGACGAAGCAGGCGTTAATCCTTACAGCGATGTACTCACTCTTGAAAAATACCGTGAGCTTTTCGGTGCAAACGTTCACGAATTCACCGGCGTTGATTATGTTGATTATTATGCACAGATCATTAAAGATGCAGGTGCCGAATGCGAAATCATCTTTGCAAATCAGGCAAAGAGCATCCTTGCTTATGCAGACTGCATTCTGACCTGCGACATTCACACAAGAGCCAGAACAAAGCGCTTACTCAAAGCCGCAGGTGCAAAGGCGGTATGCGGACTTGACGATATTCTTACAGCTTCCGTTGACGGCAGCGGCTGCAACGAAGCTTTCGGTCTTCTCGGCTCAAACAAATCAACCGAAGATACAATCAAGCTTTTCCCCAGAGATTGCTTCCCCTTCGTTAAGAGAACTCAGGAGCTTCTTTCTCAGGCAAGCGGTAAGCACATCGAAGTTATGGTTTACGGCGACGGTGCATTCAAAGATCCTCAGGGTAAGATCTGGGAGCTTGCTGACCCCTGTGTTTCCCCCGCTTATACAGAAGGTCTCAAAGGTACACCCAATGAACTTAAACTCAAATACCTTGCAGATAATGATTTCAAAGATCTCAGCGGCGATGCTCTCAAAGAAGCAATTTCAAAGAAAATCGAAGCTAAGGACGGCAGCAGCCTTGTAGGCGATATGTCATCTCAGGGCACAACACCCAGACAGTTTACCGACCTTATCGGTTCACTTTGCGACCTTACAAGCGGCTCAGGCGACAAGGGCACACCCGTTGTTCTTGTTCAGGGCTACTTTGATAACTACACAAATTGATAAACGAACGGAGGATGTAAAATGAGCACAAATGTAAGACCCGAAACCATGGAACGCATCACCACTCCCGAGCTTGCCAAAGCCTTCATTGACGAACAGATTGCCGAAGTAAGAGCTCAGGTTGGCGATAAAAAAGTACTTCTCGCTCTTTCAGGCGGCGTAGATTCATCAGTTGTTGCCGCTCTCCTTATAAAAGCAATCGGCAAGCAGCTCGTTTGCGTTCACGTTAACCACGGACTTATGCGTAAAGGTGAAAGCGAAAATGTAATTGAAATTTTCGGCAAAGAGCTTGACGCAAACCTTGTTTATATTGATGCAACAGACCGTTTCCTTAACCTTCTTGCAGGTGTTGACGAGCCCGAAAAGAAACGTAAGATTATCGGCAACGAATTCATCGAAGTTTTCAATGAAGAGGCAAAGAAGCTTGAAGGCATCGCATTCCTTGCTCAGGGTACAATTTATCCCGACATTCTTGAATCCGACGGCGTTAAGGCTCATCACAACGTAGGCGGTCTTCCCGAGGATATGAAGCTTGAACTCGTTGAGCCCGTAAAACTTCTCTACAAAGACGAAGTAAGAGTAGTCGGTGAAGCTCTCGGTCTTCCCCACGCTATGGTTTACCGTCAGCCGTTCCCCGGCCCCGGTCTCGGTGTACGCTGCCTTGGTGCAATCACCCGCGACAGACTCCACGCACTCCGTGAAGCAGATGCTATTCTCCGCGAAGAATTTGACAACTGCGGTCTTGCTGAAAAAGTATGGCAGTATTTCATCGCTATTCCCGATGTTAAGAGCGTTGGTGTAAGAGACGATAAGCGTTATGAAGGCTGGCCCGCAATCATCAGAGCTGTCAATACAAAAGACGCTATGACAGCAACAATCGAAGAAATCCCCTACCCCATTCTTCACAAAATCACCGACAGAATCACTCATGAAGTTGAAGGCATCAACCGTGTGCTCCTCGACCTCACCCCGAAGCCGATAGGCACAATCGAGTGGGAATAATATCAACAACCCCCGAAGTCGTTGTATATCAACCGCTTCGGGGGTTATCTTATGCCAAAACGTACTGAAATCGTACTAAAAATTTATATTTTTATCAAAAATTGTTTTTTACCTATACTTTCAATCATAAAGTTTACCTCTGCAGATACGTGTGAATTTCAGAGGTCTTTTTTTATTATTGCCGTAGATGTGATATTTTAAAGTTCAATCTTAAGGCACGGATAACCGAGAAGCTTATCGCTTACTCTGTCGGGCTGATGTCCGCCGATATAAAGTGTGATTTTTCCGTCGGGATCAACTCTCTCGCCGTCCATTGTAACAGCCTTTACCCAGTAGCGGTCGATATCGAGAGTGACTTCTTTCTTTTCGCCCGCTTCAAGATTAACGGATTTGAGTGAGCAAAGCTGCCAATGAGGAGTTGCAACACGGCTGTCGGTGTATGCGACATAAACCTGTATGATTTCCTTGCCTGCGATACCGCCGATGTTTTCGACCTCTGCGCTGACAGTTATCTTTTCGCCGTCTCCCCTATAAATCTTTGCGTTATCATATTTATAATTTGTGTATGAAAGTCCGAATCCGAAAGGATAAAGCGCATCACCTTCGATATATCTGTAGGTTCTGCCCTTCATATTGTAATCCTCGAAATCGGGCATATCGTGGTCGCCTCTGTAGATTGTAACAGGAAGCTTTGCCGATGGATTCACCCCGCCTGAAAGAATATTTGCAAGGGCAAGTCCGCCAAGCGAGCCGGGATACCAAGCGTGAATAACTGCTTTTGCGTGGTTTCTGACCTTTTCGCCAACGTCAATCGAGCTGCCGCAGAGGAGCACAACAACAACGTTTTCACAAACATCGCATATTGCTTCTGCAAGCTTCTGCTGTGTTGCGGGAAGATAAAGCGAACGCTTATCGCCGCAGGTTGTGTAATCATCGTCAAAGCCTGTATCCTCACCCTCAATTGAGCAGTCGAGACCGAGCGCAAGGATTGTTATATCCGCTTCGGCAGCAATTGCGATACCGTCACTTATCATATTTCCGAAACCGCTGCAGTAGTTGAGATGTTCCATACAGTAGTTGCAGCCCTTTTCAACCTTTATATCCGCATTTTCGAATACTCTGCGGATACCGTCGGCAACGGTCACATATTCGGAAGCATATCCGTTGTAGTTTCCTTCAAGAGCAGTAACGGAAAGTGCGTTGGGACCGATAACTGCAATTTTCTTATCAGTATTCTTATCGAGAGGAAGGAAATCATCCTTATTTTTAAGAAGAGTGATGCATTGTTCTGCCGTTCTGAGGTTGAGTGCCTTATGCTCCTTGCTGTCAAGCTTGTCAAGACCGATATCCGAATAAGGTCTTACCGCTTCAAACTCACCGAGAAGACAACGGATTGTAAAAACATTTTCTGCCGCTGCGGTGATTTCATCTTCTGTTACAAGGTCCTGCTCGTATGCATCAATAAGTGCCCCGTATGTTCCGCCGCAGTTGAGGTCACAGGTATTTTTGAGCGAAACGGCAGCCGCCTCAGTTAATGTTTCAACATATTTATGGAATTTATAAATATCCCCTACTGCGTCGCAGTCGGAAACAATATAGCCGTCAAAATTCCATTTCTTGCGGAGAACATCAACAAGAAGATACGAATGAGCACAGCAGGGTTCACCGTTCATGCTGTTATATGCACCCATAACACCTGCAACACCTGCTTCTACGGTTTTTTCAAAAGCAGGAAGATAGGTTTCCCACAGATCGTGCATATCGGTTACGGCATTGAAGCCGTATCTGTTCTTTTCGGGGCCCGAATGCACGGCATAATGCTTTGAACAGGCAGCCGCTTTATAAAATTCACCGTCACCCTGAATGCCTTTTATAAATGAAACACCGAGCTGAGAAGTGAGGAACGGATCTTCACCGAATGTTTCCTGACCTCTGCCCCAGTGCGGGTCACGGAAAATATTGATGTTGGGTGCCCAGAATGTAAGGCCTTTAAAAATATCGCGGTCGCCGTATTTTACATGCTTGTTATACTTTGCACGTCCTTCTGTTGAAATTGCATCTGCAACCTCGCCAACAAGGTCAGGGTCAAAGGTGGCACCCATTGCAATTGCGTGAGGAAACACGGTTGCCGTACCTGCTCTTGCAACACCGTGTGAACCTTCGTTCCACCAGTTGTATTCGTCAATACCGAGTCTTTCGATTGCGGGTGAGTTATATACAAGCTGAGAAAGTCTTTCCTCAACCGTCATTTTTGCAACTAATTCTTTTGCTTTCTGTCTTGCCTGAGCTTTCGTCATGCAAAAACCTCCTTTGCGGTGATAAATAAAGTATATATCAGATTTTCAATAAAAGTCAATAATAAGCAAGATAAAGATAGTATGTATATGAGCAGAAAGTGACCCTGCTGTCTTAATTGAAGATACAGCAGAATAAAAACATAACCCTCTGCAATAGCCGAGGGTTATGTTTTTTATGAAAACTGTGAGTTATAGAGCGTGCTGTAGAAGCCTCCAAGCTTTATCAGCTCATCGTGGCTGCCTTGCTCTGTAATTTCGCCATCCCTTACAACAAGAATCGTATCCGCATTTCGGATAGTAGAAAGACGGTGAGCAATTACAAAACAGGTTCTGCCCTTCATCAGGTCATTCATGGCATCCTGAATCTGAATTTCTGTTCGGGAATCAACATTTGAGGTTGCCTCATCAAGAATGAGCATCGGTGCATCAGAAAGAAAAGCTCTTGCTATTGTTATCAGTTGTCGCTGTCCTTTGGAGATGTTAACACCGTCATCCGAAAGAACCGTGTTATAGCCGTCGGGCAGGCTCTCTATATAGGAATCTATCCTTGCAGCCGTCGCAGCTGCTTTCACTTCACTCATTGATGCACTTTCTCTTCCGTAAACAATATTATCGTATATTGTGCCGTGAAAAAGCCAGGTATCCTGCAACACCATAGTAAACGCAAGCCTTAAATCCGAGCGTTTGATTTTAAGCACAGGCATTGAGTCAATGCGAATTTCACCGGATTGCGGATCATAGAATCTCATAAGAAGGTTGATGATGGTGGTTTTTCCTGCACCCGTAGGTCCTACGATTGCTACGGTTTTACCTTTCGGAACAGTTACCGAAACATTTTTAAGAATTGTTTTTTCGGTAGTATATCCGAATGTGATATTATCAAGCTCTGCATTCCCTTCAACATCCTTTAATTCCTTTGCATCCGGCAAATCAAGCGCTTCCGGTTCTTCATCCAATATTCGGAAAACACGCTCTGCGGCGGAAAATGCCGACTGAAACTCATGAAGTATATTTGAAAATTCGTTTATAGGACCTGCAAATTTGCGGGAATACTGAACAAACTGAGCAACACCGCCGAGCGAAATAAAAAATGCCGAACCTGCCAGAACAGCCCCGCTTTGGGAATACATATACAGTATTCCGCCGAAGATTGCCACAAGGGCTATCGAAACATTGTTGATAAGATTAATAGTCGGAAAAAGCATTGCCGCATTGTATTCTGCATTGTAGTAAGCATTCATGGCATCCTCATTGCGGTCATTGAAGCGCTCGGAAATAACATCCTGCCTTCCGTATGCCTCAATCGTTCTTGCACCCGAAAGCATTTCCTCTGCATAGCCGTTAAGCTCGCCGTATTTCTTTGACCTTGCACTGAACAGCGGCCTGACCTTTTTTGAACGGTAACGTGTAAACAGCACCGAAACGGGAACCGTAAAAACAAAAATCAGAATCATCGGCTTTGAAATCTGCCACATAAAAATCAAAGAACCTGCAACGGTATAAACACTTGTCATAACCTGAACCAAGTCATGTGAAAGCGTGCCGTTTATCGTGTCAATATCATAGGACAGATGGCTGATAATGTCACCCGTGGTGTGTGTATCAAAATATCCGACAGGCAAAGTGTTGAGCTTTTCAAAAAGCTCTTTTCGCATTCTATAGGTTATTTTCTGGCTAAGGTGAATCATAATCACCGCAAGAACATAGGAAAGTATTGCCGAAAGCGCATAGCAGACAATCATTTTGATAACATTTTCCCAAACAACGGGAAAATCAACACCCTGCGCCGATTCAATTGCGTCAATTGCAGCACCCGAATAACGCGGACCGAGCAGAGAGAGCTGGTTTGACAGCAAGGTAAAAATAACCGCCGGAATAAACAAATGCCATTGATTGATTACATACCTGCCGAGTCTCAGCATAATGCCCTTGTTATCTCTTTTATGCGGTATAATATTTTCTTTTGATTTATTATTCAACAAAGGCACCTCCCATCTGGGATTCGCTTATTTCACGGTATTCGGCACAGCTTTCAAGCAGTTGCTCATGCTTGCCCTGACCGATAACTTTACCGTCATCTATAACAAGAATAAGGTCGCAGTTTTTAACCGAGCTTACTCTTTGCGCAACGGTGATAACAGTTGAACCTGCCATATTTTCATCAAGAGCGCGGCGCAGATTTGCATCTGTTTTGTAGTCAAGTGCAGATGACGAATCATCCAGAATCAATATTTCGGGATTTGATGCAATCGCGCGAGAAATCAATATTCTTTGCCTTTGACCGCCTGAAAGATTTGTTCCCTTAGAGGAAAGCTTATGAGCATAGCCGTCCGGAGCAGCGGTTATAAAATCGTGTGCCTGTGCAATTTTTGCAGCACGGATTATATCCTCTTTTGAAATTTCTCTGCCGAAACGGATATTTTCCTCAACGGTATCGGCATAAACGAAGTCATTCTGTAATGCAACACCAAACATAGATGTCAGCTGTTCTCGGCTGTAAGAGGTTATGTTTCTGCCGTTTATTCTGATTTCGCCTGAATCAGGCTCATAAAAACGCAGCAGAAGTTTTATGAACGTTGATTTACCGCTGCCTGTAGCACCTATTATGCCAAGCCTTTCTCCCCTTTTCAGCGAAAGAGAAATATTGTGAAGATTGTGTTTTTTGCCGAAATATGAAAAAGAAACATTTTCAAAAGAAATATGGATATCGTCGGATTTCCCCGTATCTTCGGTTATATTGAATTTATCGGGAGTATCAAGAACTTCAGCTATTCGGTTTGCAGATGCCGCACACTTTGTGTACATAACAAACATTCGCGAAAGTGACATCATTGCCATTGAAATAAGCGTAAAATACTGCATAAATGCAATTACTGTTGCAGACGATGATAAGCCCTCGGAAACTCTGAAAGCCGCAACTGCAACAACGGCAGCTATACCCAAATTCATAAGCAGTGTCATTACGGGATTGACTATGCCCATAATCGTTCCTGCGTGACGCTCTTGCTTTGAAAGCTCGGAATTCACCTTGTCATATCGTCTGTTTTCATGTTCATTTTTGGACAGAGCCTTGATAACCCTTATTCCCTGAACATCTTCTCTTGCAACTCTTACCATATTATCGGCTGACTTCTGCACTTTGGTGTAAAGAGGCACGCCTTTGCGTGATATGCTGTAAACCGTTATAAAAATAACAGGCAAAGTAGCAATCATAACAAAAGCCAGCGCTCTGTCCATAATAAGCGTAAGCGAAATTCCTCCAATAAGAAGAATCGGAGCTCTGACACCCATCCTCTGCATCATACCGATAAAATTATGAACATTATATGTATCGGTTGTTATGCGCGATTCAAGTGAAGGAATGGTAAAACTATCGGTATCGGCCGAGGACAGATAAAGCGTTTTGGTGAACAACTCTTGCCGCATTGCCTTTGAAAAGTTTGTTGTAACTCTTGCCGCCATTCGGTTAGCCGTAATATTTCCAAGGCATGCAACAATGCCGAAAAACACCATAACTGCACCGTAAAACATAATTTTACCCACATTCAGTTCTACGATTACATTTTCCAGGATATGCGTCAAAATATACGGCAGGATAAGCTCCGCCATCGTTCCCGTAACTTTAATGATAAAACCGACAAGCATCCGAAACCTGAACGGTTTAAGATAAGATAATATCCTTTTCATTTTACAGCTCCCGAACTATACTCTTTGCCTTGCTTTCCATTCGATTCAAAACCGAGTGGAAAATCTCAAGCTCATCTTCAGATATTCCTTCGGAAATACACTCGTTCCATTCTACGGCTATCATTCTGACCTCAGGCAGAATTCCGAGCATTTTCTCGGTAGGATAAACAAGAAACTGACGTTTGTCGTCGGGATTTGGGGTTCTGGTTATATACCCGTAATTTTCAAGATGATTGAGAGTCCTCGCAACAGTGCTTTTATTAAGGCATATTTCGCGAGTCAGCTCTTCCTGCGAGCGACCCGGGGTTTTTGAAATATTCAGTATAAAAGCATGATGACATGCACATATTCCGTCTGCTTTCAGCTTCTCGCTTCTGTATGTAGCCTGACATCGGCTTATAATGTTTAAACTTTTCATTATTCCGCGCATAAAAACCTCCGTAATTGTTGCATACGCAACAGTTGTTAATGCAACAATTATACTGCTTGTCCTGTTCCGTGTCAAGAATCAAACCTGCTTTGAAACCGTATCTTGACAATATTCAGAAAAATCTTTACAATAAAAAAATACAGAATATGGATGGTGTATTATGAAAAATATTGCAGAACACATCCGTCAGAGAAGAAGCGTCCGCACCTTTGACGGCAGAGCGCTTGATGAAAGCACAAAAGAAAACCTTTTAAAATTCGCGGAGAATATCGAAAATCCCTTTGATATCCCGGTAGAATTCAAATTGATGGAGGCAAAGGAGCACGGTCTCAACTGCCCCGTTGTAAGCGGTACAGATTTATATTTGGGCGGAAAAATCAAATGTCTTCCAAATGCCAATGTTGCCTTTGGATATTCCTTTGAAATGCTGGTGCTGTATGCACAGTCGCTCGGAATCGGTACGGTCTGGCTTGGCGGCACAATGAACCGCCCCGCCTATGAACAGGCAATGGAGCTTGAAGAGAAGGAAATGATGCCTTGTGCCACTCCCGTTGGCTACACCGCAAAAAAGATGTCTTTGCGTGAAATCATGATGAGAAAGGCAATTAAAGCCGATGAACGCCTGCCCTTTGAGGATTTGTTTTTCGACGGTTCATTTGACACTCCTTTGACAAAAGAAAAAGCCGGCAAATTTTCCGAGCCTTTGGAAATGGTTCGTCTTGCTCCATCTGCCGTAAACAAGCAGCCGTGGCGTGTTGTTATAGCAGATAATTCCGCTCACTTTTATCTCAAACGAAGTTTGGGCAGCTCACACGAAGAAAAACCGGATATGCAGAAGGTTGACCTTGGCATAGCACTCTGTCATTTTGCTCTTGCCGCAAAGGAAAATGATTTAAGCTTAGAATTTGCACAAAAAAATCCGGAGCTTGTAACGAACTCCGATGTCGAGTATATTGCCTCTTATGTGCTTAAATGAAATATTCCAGTTAATCCGGTTTTGCTTATTCACTTGACACTCCTGCTTCTTTTATAGTAATATATGACAAAACGGACTATCCATCGGTTGGATAAAGTCTGAAATATGGAGGTTAAATTATGGGTCGTTTGGAAGGAAAGGTCGCAATTATCACAGGCGGTAATTCAGGCGTTGGTGCTGCAACAGCTTTAAAGTTTGCCGAAGAAGGCGCAAAGGTTGTTATCACTGCACGCCGTGAAGAACCTCTTCTTGAAGTTGCAGATAAAATCCGTGAAGCAGGCGGAGAAGTTCTGCCCGTAGTAAGTGATATTTCAAAGGATGAGGATGCAAAAAGAATCGTTGCGGAAACACTCGGTGCTTTCGGTAAGATTGATATTCTCATCAACAATGCAGGTGTTCTTGACAACGGACTTAAAGCTATCGACAGCTTTACAGACGAAGACATGAACAAAGTTATTGACATCAACACAAAGGGTACAATGTGCATGATGCGCGCAGTCAGCGGCGAAATGGCTAAAACAGGTTACGGCTCAATCGTTAATGTTGCATCAGTTGCAGGTGTTATGGGCTGCGGCGGAGTAGCGTTCGTTGCTTCAAAGGCAGCTGTTATCGGACTCACCCGTCACACCGCACTCCGTTTTGCAGGCACAAACGTACGCTGTAACGCAATCTGCCCCGGCACAATCGTCACACCTATGGTTGCAGGTATGAATCCCGCAAATATGGATATGAATATTTTCGGTCAGATGATGAAGCACAATGATCTTAAAGTTCAGCCCTGTATGCCCGAAGATGTTGCAAATATGCTTCTGTTCTTCGCATCCGATGAATCACGTGCAATAACAGGACAGGCTATTGTTACCGATTTCGGTTCAACACTTTGATAAAAATTACCGACACCGTGATAATCGGTGTCGGTTTTCTTTTTATCGGCGTCGTCTTGAATCATCATTATTACATTTACAGACAAGGATTGTATCCGCACCGATAACCTCAATATCTTCCCAGCATACTCTTATTCTTTCCCTTTTACCGCAGATACCCCAATACTTGGGTCTGCCGTAAATAACAAGTGCCACTACCCTGCCGCAACAGGTATCAACTTCAACATCACTCACAAGTCCCAGACGGCAACCGTCGGACTTATTGATAACCTCTTTGCACCGTAATTCCGTAATACAACAATTCATACAAACATCTCCTTTTTAAAAAGCATATTTTAACCGAGATAAAAAAAGACCGAAAAGCCGTAGCCTTTCGGTCTGTAATTTTTCTGTTGCTCTGAGCAGGCAAGCCTCCTCAGATTATATGAAATCACCGCAAGGGTGATGTTTTAGCGGGGTGATGAGAATCAGCCCTTTGCTGCCGATTAGTTGCGGCCGCTGAGAAGAGCATTCAACTCAAAGATTTTGCAAAGCTTCTTGAATGTAAGAAACTTCTTCTCACTGCTGATTTCATCAAGGAGTCTTTTTTCTGCTTCAAATGTTACTTTTTCGAAATTCATTTACATTCATCCTTTCTTTTCGTTGTGGCTTAATTATACACTATTCTCCGAAAAAGTCAAGTGATTTTGCACAAATTTGAACATATATATTTGTACAACTTTAACAAAGAAATGGGTTTTTCAAATTATTTAGCCTTAACATAATAAAGAAAGCGATGAAATATATTTTGTATGTTTTGCACAACTGCTCTGCGCGTAATTTGTTTAAAACAGACAAACCCTGTCGTTTATCACATTTATAACAGAAAAAAGTTTGTTGAACTTTTTTAATCAAAAACACAAATTTTATCTACAATAAAAGCCGCATCGCTGTATTTTCCTGCACATGATTCAAATATTCCCGAAACCTTGCCGTTTATATCATCTATACCTTCAAGCAAAGGCGGCTGACGCAGCGACTTTGTTTTTGTACTGTTTCTCAAATGATAAGCAGGCACGGAAACGCCGCTGTAATCAACGGTGAAATCACATTCACCCGATGTTACATCCTTATAGTAAGCGAGAGTTGAATTATTGTTTCTGCCGTAGGAAATGCTGAGTGCAAAAGTACCGTCAGGCAGCCTTACAAAGCCCTGAACACAGTTGGGAGTTGTAAAAACTATTGAAGGAGCCGTAATTTCATCATTATCCGATGAAAAATTCAGTTCGGATAATTTATAGGCATTGCAGCGTGCATAGGTTGTTTCAAAAAGTGAAATTGCCATATGGTGAGATTTATCCGTATCGTAGCTGCCGTCGGCTGTAAAGGTATAAAATTCACCTGCGTAAAGATATGTTCCGTCGCAGTTAAGATATGAACACTTAACATCCGCATTTATTTTATCAAGAAGGAAAAGCGGTCCGCCGTCGGGTGTCATAAATATCAATGCCAGAGCAATCCGATAAATTTTTTTGCCGTCAACTATGTAAAGATACTGTCCGTCCTCGGCAATACCGCCTGCGTGACCCGTAAAGTCCTTGCCGTTTGTTTTTCTCAGAGGAAGCGTTTTTATTTTTTCTCCGCTTGCGCCGTCAACAACGGATATTACCGTTGCCGCATCGTCGTGATAATAGGAAATAAAGTGGAGGTTATAATCTTCGCTGAAACAGTAGCCCTGAGGCACATAGCCGTTTTCAACTTCGGGAATTTCACAAAGCTCAGTGTAATCCGAATAACTCCTGATATCAAAAATACCTCTCACGGCTCTTACAACAGTTTCGATATAGCCCTCTATGTTTCTTCTGACATCACTCACCTCACCCGTCAGCGAGAATCCGCTGAAAAGGAAAGATGCCGCAAGTATGAATGCAATTATTTTCTTTGCCATATTTTTCTCCTTAATTTTAAAGGAGCTGTTTTTTGACAGCTCCTTTGTTTATTTTATTCGGAAAGTGCATTAAGCATTTCGCAAAGTTCAAGATAAAAACTCTGAGTTTTATCCTTATCTGCAAAAAGCCCGATTGCCGCACCGTGGTCGCCTTCCTGAACGGGCATAACATTCCATATTCCTTTTTCGTATGTGCCGTCGAAATCTTTATAAGGCTCATCAAAGGGATATTTTGCACTTTCGGTATTGACAAGCGCATCGTTTGCAAGCCATTTCTCGTCATAGACGGTACCTGTGACAGGGTCTGTAAACTGCATAACGCCCATAACCGCCGCTGTCAGGAAAATAACCGGATTGGTTCTGATTGAAGGAATTTCAATTTCCGTTCCGGGCAAACGCTTCGTTGTTGAAAACGGATATGAAAAATAGTATATATCACTGTTGATATCAAGCCTGTCGTTCATCTCGGCACTGCCTTCGGGAGTTAAATCATACTGACAGGAATCTTCCTTGTTTGCAAGAACTCTGCCCAATGCAACAAAGAAATTATCCGCCTTTTCTCCGCCGGGTACATCCGTAAGACCGAACTGTTCAAGGTGAAAATCCACCATGCCGCCGTTAAGGAAAGATCTGCCCATTATCCCTGCGTAAATGTAGCTGAAGGTCTGAACAACAACATCAAGCCCCAGCGCAACAAGGGGGTAATAAACAGATGAACTGTTGTGGGGAGTGCAGATTGCGGTTGCACTCTTTACCCAATCACCCTTACCGCCTGTGAAAAGACCGGATATTTCATCGGCAGGTGTTACCGCAAGCTCTTCCTCAGAACCTTCGGTAAGAAGCTGAATAAGCATACGCACCGTAGTACCGCCGAAACTGTGACCGATAAGATGAATTTTCTGCAATCTGCCGTTTTCGTCAAGCTGACCCCAATCGGGAATAAGCGATGTATAGTATGTTCTGCCGAAACGGTCGTGATTATGCTCCTTTGAATGAGCTTCGCCGTAATCAACAGTTGTTCCCATAAGCTGAGCGTAAAGCTCGCAGGCTCTGTCCCAGGCACTGCTGAGGGGGCCTACGGAAGCGGAATAACACTCATAACCCTCACCCTGAAGATAAGCCATAAGGTCACCGGTGGTTGCACCCCAATATGGCACAATTCCGTTGATATCCTCTGCACCGCCCCAGCCGTTAAGACCGTGAACAAACACAAAAGGCTCGGCGTTTTTGGGCTCCCACTTGTTGTTATCGGTGGCAAAAGATATACCCGTACAAACAGCGAAAATCATAACCGACGCAAGCATAAAGCTTATAATTCTGCGAACTTTCATTTGTTACACTCCTTTCGGTACGATATAATTATTATATCACTGAACGGTGTGAATAGAAATACGGCAATGTTTTGATATTGACTGAATTAATCCAGATTACCGACCTTGCGGATAATCCCTTTAAGGTCTTCAACATCCATAATCCTGGGAACGGGATAAAGAGGATTGCCCTCTCTGTTTGCACGCTTTGCTATTGTTTCAATATCCTTCTCCTGAACTTCAAGATGCTCGGGAATATTGAGAAGCTTATTGAACTCTCTGATTTTTGCAATGAAAAGCTCAGCTTTCTGTGCATCTGTCATACCCGATGTTTCAAGACCTGCAATATCCGCAAGCTTTGCGAGAGGCTTGTGTGCGGTTTCGCCGAATGCATCAAGCACATAGGGAAGAATAACCGCATTTGCAAGGCCGTGAGGTGTGCCGTACATTCCGCCGAAATTATGGGCGATTGCATGAACATATCCTACATATGCTCTTGTGAATGCAATACCTGCAAGATATGAAGCTTCAAGCATATTCTCTCTCGCTTCAAGGTCTTTGCCGTTTTCGTAAACCTTGAGTATATTTTCAAATATCATCTTTGTTGCCTTTTCGGCTGCAGCGGCAGTACCCTTGGTGTTGCTGTGACCGATATAGGCCTCAACTGCGTGGGTAAGTGCATCCATACCCGTTGTTGATGTGATATGAGGAGGCAGTCCTACCGTAAGCTCGGGGTCAAGCACTGCGTACTTGGGACGGAGCACGGGATCCTGCAAAGCATATTTTTCGTGTGTGGTGGGATCTGAAACAACAGCTGCGATTGTTGTTTCGGAGCCTGTGCCTGCGGTTGTGGGCACTGCATAGATTGTGGGAAGCTTTTTGAGGATTTTGAGAGTACCTCTCATTTTCTGCACACTTGTTTTGGGTCTGGCAATTCTTGCTGCCGCAACCTTTGCACAATCCATAGGCGAACCGCCGCCGAATGCGATAACGGCTGAGCAGTTATTATCAACATAAAGCTGCCTTGCTTCTTCGATATTGTTGATTGTGGGGTTGGGCTGTGTGCCGTCATAAACAGCATACTTTACACCTGCTTTATCAAGGCCCTCAAAAAGACCGTCAAGAAGATGAAGACCCATAAGACCCTTGTCGGTTACAACAAGAACGCTGCCGTGACCGTTGCCCTTAACAACCTCGGGAAGCTTCTTTACGCTGCCTGCACCTTTGACAAGTTCAGGCTCCTTCCAGTTAAGGAAGTTAACCGCAACTCTGAAAATTCCCTGATAGGTTCTGCAATACATTTTGAAAAGTGTTGAAGCTGCCAATCTGATTACTCCAATCATTAATATATTTTTTATAATTTTACCATATATTTACCCTCTGTGCAATAGTCAAAGCCGAATAACAGTTCATTTTTTGTAACACTATAAAACAGTTGCAATTAACTTCATCTGATGTTATAATAAATATGTATACGCAGAAAAGAAGGAAAGGAGCTTAATAATATGCTTAAAATCACTACGGTTGGTCAAAAATTCATTGACTCCGAAGGCAGACAAAGAATATTCAGCGGTATGAACCTTTGCGACAAGGGCTATAACAAATCCGAAAACGAGCGAAGAACCTATGTTCTTGATTTCGATGAAAAACTTATTTCACGCTTAAGCGAGCTGGGCTTCAACATTGTCAGACTGGGTCTTACCTGGGATGCCGTTGAGCCTGAACCCTGTCAATACAACGAAGAATATCTGGACAAGGTAGAGAAGGTTGCTGATTTATGTGCAAAATACGGCATTTATTTCTACCTCGATATGCATCAGGACCTCTATGCAGGCTTTTATAACACTGCCGGTGACGGTGCTCCCTACTGGGCCTGCCTTGCAGAAGGCGCAAAATTCAAACCGACAAAGCTTGTCTGGGCAGAAGGCTACTTCTGGGGTAAGGCGGTGCACAATTGCTTCGACAACTTCTGGGCGAACAAAGAATATAACGGTATTCCCTTGCAGACATATTTCTGCGATATGTGGAAACACGTGGCAGATCGTTTTAAAGATCATCCTGCGCTTTTCGGCTTTGACCTTCTTAATGAACCCTTCCCCGGAAGTGTTGGCGGCAAGGTATTCAGAAAGCTTATCGGCGGTGTTGCCAAAACCGTTCTTACCGACAAAAGATGCAAAAAGCTGTGGATGCTCAAACAGGTATTTACAGGCAATATAATAAAATGCCTTGAACCCTTCAATGACCCGACACTTTTCCGCAAAGCAACAAGCGGTGCCGACGCTCTTATCAAGAAGTTTGATACAGGTTATTATTCGGAATTTATAAACAGAACCGCAAAAGCTGTCCGTGAAGTTACCGATAACGGCATCATTATGATGGAAAACAGCTATTATTCAAATCTTGGCATACCCTACTCCACACCCGCCGTAAACTATGACGGCAAGCGTGAAGAAAAGCTTTGCTTTGCACCTCACGCATATGACCTTATGGTTGATACACCTGCTTACAAATACGCAAGCAACAGCCGTGTAGGTTCAATATTTGATGAGCACAGACGCTCACAGCAGAGATTGGATGTTCCTCTGATTGTAGGTGAATGGGGCGGTGCATCCGAAGGTACGGACTGGCTTTTCCACATCAATTATCTTCTTGATAAGTTTGACGGCTATCATTGGGGTAACACATACTGGGCATACTATGACGGACTTCTCAACGACCCCATAATGACCTGCCTTGTAAGAGCCTGCCCTGTTGCGGTATGCGGCAATATCAAGGAGTACGTCACAGACAGAGAAAACAACATCTTTACCCTTACATATGAACAGGATAAGGAATATAACGCACCTACCGAAATTTATCTTCCCAAAGCCGCAAAGAACATTGCCTGCGACGGCGAATACACCCTTGAGCCTATGGGCGAAAGCGGAGCCGCTATGCTCAAAGTCAGCACAGGCACGGGTATTCATACCGTCAGAGTTGAATTTTAAACAAAAAACAAGGCTGTATCATCCTGTGATACAGCCTTGTTATCCGACAAATAAATTTCTGAATTTTTCAACCGACGCAAGCGAAAGATAATCTACACCCGATACAATAATGTGGTCGAGTAATCTTATCCCGACATTTTTAAGAAGCGAACACAGTTCACTTGTAAGGAGGATGTCTTCTCTTGAAGGAGCAACAACTCCGCCGGGATGATTGTGAGCAAAAATCACACCGTCGGCATTGTTTCTGAATGCGGTTTCAAGAACACCGCGTTTATCAACATTAACGCAACTTACAGAACCGCTGCCGATTTTACAGCAGTTTGAAAGATTTCCCGCACCGTCAAGACAAAGCATATAAAATTCTTCAACCTTACTGCCGTAAAATTTCTTTATCACATATTCGGCGGCTTTCTCAGGCTCGGAAAGGTTGATTTTTCCTTTACCGATACCTTCTTCATACCTTCTGCACAGTGCAGGAATTGAAGAAATAAGCATTGCGGAGTTTTCTCCCATTCCGTCGATTTTAAGCAGCTCTTCGTAGGTTGCGTCAAACACTTTGTTTAATGAGCCGAAGGAAGAAATAAGCCTGTGGGCAAGTTCATTTGTATCTTTTCTCGGAATTGAATAAAACAAAAGAAATTCCAGCAGATTGTGGTCAGGCATTCCGTCAATCCCCGCCTGCCTGAAGGTTTCTCTGAGCCTTGCTCTGTGGTTTTCATGGGGATTTTTCTGTTTATTTTCCATGGCGATACCTCTTGAAAAACAAATGCTTGTTATATTATACAACGATTTTCAATTTTTGTAAATAAATTTTCGGAGCGATTATATTGAAAACATTCACAATTTCAAAAAACGACTCGGGACAAAGACTTGATAAATTCATTTCAAAAGCCGTCCCTGCCCTGCCCAAGTCGCTTATGTATAAGTACATAAGAACAAAAAGGATAAAAGTAAATTCCAAAAAGGGAGATATTGCTCTCAAGCTCTGCGAAGGCGATATTGTTGATATGTATATCAACGATGAGTTTTTTGCGCCTGCAGATGAGCATTACGACTTTCTTTCCGCATCAAAAAAACTGGATGTCGTTTATGAAGATGAAAACATTATACTTCTTGATAAAAAAGTGGGCATACTGTCACATCCGGACGAAACCGAATACAACGATACGCTGATTACGAGAGTAAAGCGTTATCTTTACGAAAAAGGCGAATATAATCCCAAGGATGAAAATTCATTTGCACCCGCACTGGTAAACAGAATTGACCGCAACACCGGCGGAATCGTTATTGCGGCAAAAAACGCAGAGAGTCTGCGTATTCTCAACCAGAAACTCAAAGACCGTGAAATGGAAAAATATTACCTTTGTGTTATTCACGGCACCCTTAAAAAGAAAAGCGGTCTGCTGACCGGTTGGCTTATCAAGGATGAAAAGAAGAATAAAGTTGAGGTTTTCACATCCGAAAGAAAAGGTTCAAAAGAAATACGCACCAAATACTCGGTAATTTCCGAAAAAGACGGATTAAGCCTTGTTGAGGTTGAGCTTCTCACGGGAAGAACCCATCAGATAAGGGCACATTTTGCAAGCATAGGTCATCCCCTGCTGGGCGACGGTAAATACGGCACCAACGCACTCAACAAGACATTGGGTTATAAAAAGCAGTTCCTTTATTCATACAGGCTTAAATTCACATTTTCAACCGAAGCAGGCTGCCTTGAATATCTTAACGAAAAAAGCTTTGAAGTGCCCGATGTATGGTTCAAACGGGAGTTTATTGACGGCACTCTTACCAAATAATCACCTTCCTATTTGTTAATAAGATATAAATTTATTACAAACGCTTGCAAATTCTTTAAAAATAGTATAATATAATGTCATTGTGCCGATTTTGTTCGGTCTGGCACTTAACCGTCGCACGGCGGTTATCAAAACATAGAAAGAAAAGGATGAACAGTAATGGCAAAAAACGAAAGCTCAAAAAGCAAGGCTGAACTTTACCGTGAGGAGCGTAAAGCAAGAATAGCCAAAGCTGCAAAGAAAAACGCAAAAAGCATTGAGAAAAGAACAACTGCCGCAGGCATTATCAAAAAGGTTGTTGCAATCGTGCTTGTTGTTGCAATAGTAGGTTTTGCAGGATTTAAAATTCTCGATTCAACAGGCGTTATCAACAGAGCTGCAACAGCACTCAAAGTCGGTGACACCAAGATTTCGGCAGCAGAATTCAACTACTACTACTCAATGGCATTCAACGAAATGGCAAATCAGGCATATCAGTACGAACAGGCTTACGGCTACAATCCTCTCGGATTTGATTCTTCACTTCCCCCCGATGAGCAGGAATCAACTCAGAAGGATGAAGACGGTAACGTTCTTACCTGGGATGTAGTTCTCAAAGACAGAGCAGTTTTAATCGCACAGCAGACAATCGGTTACTACAACGAGGCTGTTGCCGCAGGTACAGAACTCACTGAGGACCAGAAAGCTGAAATTGACGAAACCGTTGAAACTTACAGAAAGCAGGCTGCCGAAAGCAACTATTCACTCAATGCTTTCCTTAAGACATACTTCGGTGCAGGCTTTAATGAAAAGGCATTTGTAAAGCAGCTTGAAATGGAACTTCTTGCTCAGAACTTCACAGATGCAAAGCAGAAGGAAGTAAGCGACGCAATCACAGATGAAACCGTTGCTGCTGAATACAAGGCAAATCAGAAGGAATATGACTACGCTGATGTACGTTATTATTCAATTGCTTTCAAGACTCTCACAAAGAACGAGGGCGAAACAGATGATGCTCTCAAAGCAAGACAGAAGGCAGAAAACGACAAGCTTGTTGCTGCCGCTAAAGATATCGCTGCAAAGGCAACCGACGAAAATGCACTTATTGAAGCTGTAAAGGCTTACAATGACAGCAAAGAAGACACAACAAAGAAACTGACTGCAACTTCATATGCATCACTTTCTTCCGCTGTTGGCGCTGACGGTGCAGATTGGGCATTTGCAGCAGGCCGTAAGGCAGGCGAAGTTAACACCTTTGCAGGTGAAAAATCAGCCAATATCGTATTCGTAATTAAACCTGCATACACATCAAACAGTGTATCCGTCCGTCACTGCCTTGTTGAGTTTGACGCTAAGGACGAAAACAATGTTACAGATGCAGAGAAGCAGGCAGCAAATAAGATTGCAAACGATCTTCTTGCAGGTCTCGGTGACAAGGTAACAGAAGACGCATTCTCAAAGATGGTTAAAGAAAACACCGCTGACACAGCATCAGCAGAGACCGGCGGTCTTTACGAAAACATCAGAATCAGCGACAGCTATGTTGAAAACTTTGAAAAATGGAGCTTTGATCCTGCAAGAAAAGCAGGCGACACAGGCATCGTTGAAACAGAATACGGCTATCATATTATGTATTTTGTAAGCGACAACACAGACGATGTTGACTGGAAAGCCGCTATCAAAGACGAAATGACAAACGAAGATCTCACCGCATTCCAGGAGGAACTCTTCAAGGAAGACGGCAAGAATGTTGTTGACGAAAAGACAATGTGGACCGACCGTGTTGCAAAGCAGTATTGCGACACCATCAGAAAGAACCTTGCTTACTCACAGATGTACAGCTAAGAAATAATAAACAGTGAACCCCCGGAAAGGTTAACTTTCCGGGGGTATTTCATTGTTAAAATTCAATTAAAAAAGTCTTGAAAAGATACCTGTGAATTTACCCATTGCCATAAGGAATTCGCCGAATGCAATAACAATCATTGCGCCGAACTTGCTTATACCTACTTCTTCGGCATAATCGCTGTTATCAAGTGCAAACTGACGGGTTGTTACAACCTCTGTTTCAAATGTGCCGGGGTTACTCTCATTAACGGTAATCATTCTTACGCCTCTGTTGAAATCTGTGCTGTATGAACCATGTGTAGCACCGGGAGTGTTGATAATCTTGATTCCGTCAAGTTCGGTAACAAAATCGTTTGTATGATCGTGACCCGAGAAGATGCCCATTACATCGCCTCTGTCAACCATTGCATCAAACTGACCGTGGTTATAGTAGCCGGGACAAGGGAACTCAAAGAGGAAGCCTGATTCAATGTTTTCCGTTCTGGGAAGGAATGAATAAATCTTGCCGTTGAACGATCTTGAAAGCTCGCCCATATCAAAGGGTGATTCGTGGAAAAGTGCGTCGTAAACTTCGCCTACAATGATGTGCTGGAAAGCAAGTGCGGGAACAACCTTGCCGTTTTCAGCTTCGGCTGCCTTACTCTTTTCAACATACCATTCGATCTGGTCAGGGTTTACGCAGTCATACTCATCATTGGTGTCATTTACGGAAACATACTCGTTTGAGTCGAACATATAAAGCATAAGCTCTGCCTTATCGCTCTTTGAGCCCATAACAGGAAGAGCGTGAGTTGCCGTACCTGTAAGGTCGGGGTTCTCATCATATGCAAGGCAGTATTCGCCGCCATACTTTTGATACACCGCAAGCTGTTCGTCATCGGTTAAATCCTGCTGATGGTCGTGATTACCGAAAACAAGAGTAAAGTATGTTTCGTTTTTCACAAAAATTTCAACAAGTTCCTTGATTCCGTTTTCCATATTATTGTCTGCAACGGTGTTGTCACCGCCGAGAACAACAAGGTCGGGCTGATACTCCTTAATAACCGCATCAAGGAATATAATCATTTCCGGATTTGCAGGATAATCATCCTGACAGTCGCAGATGTGCATAATGTTGAACTCGCCGTTTTCGTCAAATTTAAGTACGGTTTCGCCTGATGCAGATGCATTAACGGCAAATGCACTGAAAACCATTACGAGCACAAGTGCAAGTGAGAGAATACGTTTCATATTCTGTGCCTCCTATTAATTTTTTGCATATACATTCTATATCAATTTATACATAAAGTCAACCGAACAGAAAAAATAATATTGACTTTACTTCTTATTTATGTATAATAATTTAGGAGTTATTCTCAAATTCGGAGGCAAACTGAAAATGAAAACATACAATACTCATCAGCGTAAAAGTCTTATTGACTTTCTGCAAAGCAACAGTGAAAAAGCATTTACAATAGAAGAAATAATAAACGGTATCGGCGGCGAGATAAGCCAGAGCACCGCATACCGTCTTATGACAAAGCTTGTTGATGACGGTCTTGTTCACCGCACGGTCAAGGGCAACAGCAGAAGCTTCATATATCAGTATATAAGCGATAAGAAATGTGAAGGTCATCTGCACATGAAATGCACCGATTGCGGCAAGGTTTATCACCTTGACAGTAATGTAACGGCACAGATACAAAACAATATTCTCAACAGCACAAGCTTTGAGATTGATAACCATACCCTGCTTATGGGAAAATGCGGAACGTGTAAATAAGGGAGAATAAAATGAAAAAAATTGTTTCAATAATAATTGTTGCCGCATTTCTGCTTGGGCTTTGCGCCTGCGGTAAGGCAGAAGAAAAAAAGCCGGATGGATTAAGCATAGTCTGTACCGCCTTTCCCCAATATGATTTTATAAGGAATATTCTGGGCACCGAAGAAGGACTTACTCTGCTTCTCGATGACGGCGGTGACCTTCACAGCTATGAACCCACCGCTCAGGATATAATTAAAATCGCAGCTGCGGATATTTTTGTTTATGTCGGCGGAATCAGTGACATATGGGTTGAAGGCGTACTTGCATCCGCAAACAACAAAGATCTCAAATCGGTTGCACTTATGGAGCTTGTTGAAACCTACGAGGAAGAATATGTTGCAGGTATGGAACATGAGCATAATCACGACGGTGAAAATCACCGCAATACGGATGAGCATATATGGCTGTCGCTTAAAAATGCCGCATCAATAACCGCTCAGCTTTGCGAAATCATCCGTGAAGCTGACAGTGAAAATTCCGATAAATACAACACAAATGCCAAGACTTATATCGATGAATTGGACAGGCTTGATTCGGAATATCAGAACACGGTCAGCACTGCAAAACGCAACACTCTGCTTTTTGCCGACCGATTCCCCTTCCGCTATCTTATTGAAGATTATTCTCTCGAATATTATGCCGCATTTGCAGGCTGTTCATCAGAAAGCGAAGCAAGCTTTCAGACGATGGCATTTCTTATCGACAAGACAAAAGAACTTGATTTGCCCGTTGTGCTTACAATCGACGGTTCCGACGGTTCAATAGCCAAAACCGTATGTGAATCAAGCGGTGCAAAAACTGCTGAGCTTGATTCCTGTCAATCGGTTTCGCTTGCCGATATCTCAGACGGCATAACATACCTCAGCATAATGAAAAACAATCTTGAAGTTTTACGGGAGGCTCTCAACTGATGGCTCTTATAAATGTAAGCGGCGTTTCTCTGGGATATGAGGGAAAAGCCATTGTAACAGATCTTGATTTCAGCGTGGGCAAAGGCGATTACCTTTGTATCGTAGGCGAAAACGGTTCAGGCAAAAGCACGCTGATGAAAACTCTGCTCGGTCAAAAATCTGTTATTGCAGGCAAAATCGAATACGGTGACGGACTCAAACAAAATGAAATCGGATATTTGCCTCAGCAAACGGAGGTACAGAAAGATTTTCCCGCATCTGTAAAGGAAATAGTTCTTTCAGGTTGTCTTAACGGCTGCGGATTAAAACCTTTTTATTCAAAGGCTCAGAAAAAGCAGGCGGCAGACATTATGGAAAGGCTCGGCATTTCGGAGCTTTCGGGCAGATGCTACCGTGAACTTTCAGGTGGTCAGCAGCAGCGTGTGCTTCTTGCACGAGCACTCTGTGCCACGAAGAAGCTTCTTATTCTTGACGAGCCTGTGGCAGGTCTTGACCCGGTAGTAACCAAAAACCTTTATCATTTAATCACCGAAATAAACAAAGAAGGTATAACTGTAATAATGGTATCTCACGATATTCACGCCGCCATTGAATTTGCATCACATATTCTTCACATCGACAACAAGCCTCTGTTCTTCGGCACAAAAGAAGATTACAAAAACAGCGACGGTTGTCACTGCTTTATCTGCGACGGAGGTTGTGACGAATGAATATAATTGAATCATTATCATCATATTTCAGCTACACCTTTGTCAGATATGCCATTATTGCAGGTGTGCTTATCGCACTTTGCGCCGCACTTCTCGGTGTAAGCCTTGTACTTAAAAGGTACTCAATGATAGGTGACGGACTTTCACACGTTGCCTTCGGTGCAATAGCAGTTGCCGCCGTATGCGGTGCTGCACCTATGACGGTTGCGTTACCCGTTACCATTGCAGCGGCGATACTTCTTCTCGGGCTTAATTCAAGCACAAAGATAAAAGGCGATGCCGCAATTGCAATGATATCCGTAGGCACTCTTGCTCTGGGTTATCTTCTGCTTAACGTATTTTCCGCCTCATCAAATGTCAGCGGAGATGTGTGCACAACTCTTTTCGGTTCAACTTCAATCCTTACACTTTCAAAAGCTGATGTTATTCTTTGTCTTGCACTTACCGCGGTTGTAATTCTTGTTTTTGTTTTGTTTTATAACAGAATTTTCGCAGTTACCTTTGACGAAGGCTTTGCCTCTGCAACAGGCACAAACACCAAGGCATACAATATACTTATCGCAGTTGTGACGGCAGTTGTTATTGTGCTTGCAATGAATCTTGTGGGCGCACTGCTTATATCGGCGCTCATTATCTTCCCTGCCCTTTCGGCAATGAGACTTTTCAAAAGCTTCCGTTCCGTTATAATCAGCTCTGCAATTATCTCCGTTACCTGTGCAGCAACAGGCATACTCATTGCCATTCTTTACGGCACACCCGTAGGCTCCACCATTGTTGCGGCAGATATTGCGGCATTCATTCTCTGCTTTACAGCAGGCAAAATTGCAAAAAGGTCATAAAAGGTGATGTAATGAACTTCAACATAAGTAATTTTACCGAGAAAATAATAAGCGAAAACGGACATTCCGATGCTGTTTTAAATTGTGCCGTAAACGGCAACACACTGGATTTATATTTGACCGCAGAAAAGGATAAAATCAAATTCATTGAGCTTGATTGGAATTTTGAAGCCGCTGACGATGTATATGTTCTCGGTGATGCGTGGGAACGCAGTTACGGCGAGCTTGAATTCACAAAGCTTTCAGATAACCGAAGATATTTCCCCTGGTATTTTATTGCCACGGATAAAACAAAGTGTTTCTGCTTCGGTGTAAAAACACAGCCCAATGCTTTTATAAGCTTCAAGTGCTCGGCCAACGGCATAAAAGCTCTTGTTGATTGCAGGAATGGGGGCTGCGGCGTTGAGCTTGGCGGAAGAACCGTTCATCTGGCAACATTTATTTTCAAAAGCTATGAATCAGGCGATGTATACAGCTGTCTTTGCGATTACTGCAAATCCCTTTGCGATAATCCCCTGCTTCCCGAAGAAAGAATTTACGGCGGCAACAACTGGTATTATGCTTACGGCAAAAGCAGTTATGATGAAATCATTACCGATACAAAGATTCAGGCAGAGCTTGCACAAGGTATAGACAACAAGCCTTTTCAGGTAATTGATGACTGCTGGCAGATTAACTCCTGCGAAGGTCCGTGGATACCCAACGAAAAATTCGGAGATATGAAAAAGCTTGCCGATGAAATTAAGGAAATAGGTGCAAGACCCGGTATCTGGATAAGACCTCTGCATAACAGAGACACCGCAATAACGGATGATATGAGAATACTCCGAAACGACAAAAGAAAATATCTTGACCCAACTCATCCCGATTCAAAAGCATACATAAAAGCTGATGTTGAAAGAATAAAAAATTGGGGATACGAGCTTCTTAAACACGATTTCACAACAGTGGATTTATTCGGAAGCTGGGGCAACGAGCTTGATTCAACCATTACAAAAGCCGACAGCTGGAGCTTTTATGACAAAACAAGAACCAATGCGGAAATCGTGCTTGACCTTTACAGACTTATCAAGGATGCCGCAGGGGATATGCTGATAATCGGATGCAACACGGTTTCACATCTGTGTGCAGGTCTTGTTCAGCTTAACAGAACGGGCAACGACACAAGCGGAAGAGAATGGGAAAGCACAAAGAAAAACGGCGTAAACACCCTTGCTTTCCGTCTTGCACAAAACGAGGCATTCTATATGTGTGATGCAGACTGTGTGGGAATTCTTGAGGATTATATTCCCTGGGAAAAGAACAAGCAGTGGCTTCACCTTCTCTCATACAGTAACACACCCCTTTTCGTTTCCTGCACCGACAACTTAACCGACGAACAGAAAAAAGACCTTTCGCAGGCTTATAAAACATTTCAGAACAAACACGCAATCAGACCTGTTGACATATTTGAAAACAGAACACCGTCACAATGGGAAATTGACGGTGAAACGGTCACATACAACTGGTAAAAGGGCACAAAAATACCGCCTCGGATTTCTCTTTAATCGAGATAAATCCGAGGCGGTTTAAAATTTATTCTTCTGTTTCTTCGGCGGGAGCTTCGGGCTTTTCTTCCATAGCCTTTGCAAACTCTTCGCCGCTCATCTTCTCGTTTTCGAAAAGATATTGTGCAATAAAATGAAGCTTATCCATATGCTCTGTGAGAAGCTTTTCTGTTCTGTTATAGGCATTTCTTACTATGCTTTCGATTTCGGAATCGATTTCAGATGCTACACTCTCGGAATAGTTGCGAACCTGACCGTAGTTCTTTCCCAGAAAAACTTCGTTGTTATCACTGCCGAAAGCGATAGGACCGAGCTTTTCGCTCATACCGTATTTTGTAACCATGCTTCTTGCTATTTCGGATGCACGCTCAATATCATTTGAAGCACCGGTTGAGATATCACCAAGCACAAGTGCTTCGGCAACACGTCCGCCGAGAAGCGTTACAACCCTGTCAAGCATTGCATTCTTTGTCATATGGGCCTTATCCTCAATAGGTCTGTGGAGCGTAAAGCCGCCTGCCATACCTCTTGGAATAACCGAAATCTGATGAACGGGATCTTCGTGTTCAAGATAGAAGCTGACAACAGCGTGACCTGCTTCGTGATATGCTGTAATCTTCTTGTCTTTCTCATTTATTCTGTGTGATTTCTTTTCAGAGCCTACCTGGACTTTGAGGGCTGCCTCATCAATTTCTTCCATTGTGATTGCCTTCTTATCGCGTCTTGCGGCAAGAAGTGCGGCTTCATTAAGAAGATTTTCAAGGTCTGCACCTGTAAAGCCTACGGTTGCGTGGGCAATACTGTTAAGGTCAACATCGGGAGCAAGAGGCTTTTTCTTGGCGTGAACCTTAAGGATTTCCGTTCTTCCCTTGGTATCGGGATAATTAACCGTTACCTGACGGTCAAATCTGCCGGGTCTGAGAAGTGCGGGGTCAAGAATATCGGGTCGGTTTGTGGCGGCGATTACAATAACGCCTTCATTTGCACCGAAACCGTCCATTTCAACAAGAAGCTGGTTAAGGGTCTGCTCTCTTTCGTCGTGTCCGCCGCCCATACCCGCACCTCTGTGACGGCCTACGGCATCAATTTCGTCAATGAAGATAATCGAAGGAGAGCTTTTCTTTGCCTGGTCAAAAAGGTCACGGACTCTGGATGCACCCACACCTACATACATCTCTACAAAATCGGAACCTGAAATTGAGAAGAAGGGTGCGTCAGCCTCACCTGCAACTGCTCTGGCAAGGAGAGTTTTACCCGTACCCGGAGGGCCTACAAGAAGAACGCCCTTGGGAATTCTTGCACCGAGAGAATCAAACTTTGAAGGATTTTTAAGGAACTGAACAATTTCTTCAAGCTCCTCTTTCTCTTCATCTGCACCTGCAACATCCGCAAAAGTGGTTTTTCGCTTTTCATCCTTTGCCTGCTTGATTCTTGCCTTGCCGAAGCTGAGAGTTCGGTTATTCTCGTTGCTCATTGTCTGATTCATACGCTTGAACATAACAAAGGTAAGAATACCCATAACCGCAAGAAGAAGCAATGTGGGAACAATATTATAGAGCCACTGTCCCGTTGAGCCTGCAATATACTTTGCTTTTACGGGATTATCGGGATTTTGCCTGTTATGCTCAATAACACCGCTGTGAATATCTTCTATGAAAAGATTCACGCTGGGTACTGAAAAACTTTTTTCTGCAGTTTCGCCTTCAAGCTTATAGGTAAGAGCACCGCTGCTCAGGTTAAGTGAATATTCGGTTACTTTACCTTCATCAAAAAGAGCAACAATCTGGTAGTATTCGGTTTTTTCCTGTTTCTGAGCAGTCATAAAATAAGCGATACCGCTGATTAGCATAAGCGGTATAAGCACATATGCCAGAATTGACGAAACACGCCTTTTCTGTGTGCCCGGATTAGTCTTTTTCGGGTTCAATTTGAACAATCACTCCTTAATCTATCTTTCCCCACGGGTTAAGAATTATTTTTCATATACGCTTCTTTTAAGAACACCTATATAAGGCAGATTTCTGTATTTTTCGTCGTAATCGAGACCGTAGCCCACAACAAATTCATCGGGAACCTCGGCACCTGAATAATCCGCATAAATATCATCAACGACCCTGCGCTCGGGTTTATCCAGCAATGTGCATATCTTAATGCTTTGGGGATTTCTGCTGAGCAGAATCTTCTTGATGTAGCTGAGAGTCTTGCCCGAATCCAGAATATCCTCAACAATGAGAACATCCCAACCCTCAAGGTTGATATCAAGGTCTTTTACAATCTTTACAACACCTGATGATTCGGTTTTATTTGCATAGCTTGAAACGCACATAAAATCTATGGCACAGGGCACGGTAATTGCCCTCATAAGGTCTGCCATAAACACAACAGAACCTTTGAGCACACTGACAAGAAGCAAATTTTTGTCTTTATAATCTTCGCTTATCTGTTTACCGAGACGGTCAACAATATTTTTGAGCGTTTCTTCACTGTAATATACCTTTTCAATATCGTTAAGCACTTTCACACATCCCGTCTTTCAATCCGTATTATCATAACCTTTTTTGTGTTTTTATCAACGGCTACACCCCGGGATATTCCTGCACCTTCAACAAGAAAAACGCCTTCATCATCTGCAAAAACAGCAATACCGTCCCTTTTTTCGGGAGGAATTGCAAGCTCATTGAAAAGTTTTTTGAGTGTTTTTGTGCATTTTCTTGATGCCAGGGTAATCGAATCACCTTCAGAACGGCTTCTCACTACTGCCCTGCCGTGTATTTTATCACAATCAAGATAATATTCCAATACCGAATTTGAAATGTTTTGTAAATTATTTATTTCTTCTCTATTAATAAATTCTGCGGTAATCACCGCAAAACCGAGATCAATTTTTTTGCGAAGCTCCGTTTCGGGAATTCCGCAGGAAACAGAAGGAAAATCAAGAACTCCCCTTCGTACTCTTACGATAACACCGCCGTTAATCTGCATTGAACCACCGTTTTTCAGCAATGTGCAGATTTTATCAATAAATTTATACTCGGGTGTAATACCTTTGCAACTTTCAATTATATTTATCAACGCTCTTTTTTTTACGGGCATCGCCGATGAATCAAGCATCTGAGCCGAAAAACCGCCTTCACACTTTGCCTTTTCAACCGCATCATACGCAAGAGATGAAAGAAATTCTTCATCCTCATTAACGGCTGAAATGCATCTTCCTGCACTTGCTTCAAAAGACGGATTGATAAGCCTGAATTCTTTCACAATATTGTGTCTTATTCTGTTGCGTGTATATGCAACATCGTCATTTGTAGCATCCGTAACATATTCAATACCGTTCTTTGCGCAATATTCAAGAATTTCATCCTTGGTGCAATCGATAACGGGTCTGATAATATTATCCCTTGATGCAGGGATGGAGCATAGTCCACGCAAAGCACTGCCTCTTGCAAAATTGAAAAAGAAGGTTTCAACTCTGTCGCTCAGGTTATGTGCCGTTGCAATAATGATATCGTCACCCAACGAATTAAAGAATTCATAGCGCACATTTCTGCCGCATTCTTCAAGACCAATCCCCTGCTCCGAGGCAAGCTTTGCCACATCTGCACGCTTCACATAAAGCTCTATACCCATTTCGGCGCACTTGTCACGGACAAACTTTTCGTCACCGTCTGCCGCTTCACCGCGAAGGCAATGATTGATATGAGCCGCACAAAGGCTGAATCCCATCTCATCCCTGATTTCGTTGAGTATGCTGAGCATAGCCATTGAGTCGCTTCCGCCTGAAACCGCAGCAACAACCGTTGCACCCTCGGGAATCATATCTTTGATTCTTGCTTTAACTTTATCAATCATCCAGATTCTTCTCCAACTGAAGGAAGAGGGTGTGTTCGCCGTCCCAGGCAAATTCAACGGTACCCGTTTCACCGTGACGGTTTTTGGCAACAATAACCTCTGCTATGTTCACATCCTGACGAGGTGCTTCGGGCTCATCATTATCATCTTTTTCACCGCTGTAATAATCGGGTCTGTAAAGCATCATAACGATATCCGCATCCTGCTCAATTGAGCCTGATTCACGAAGGTCGGAAAGCTGAGGCCTGTGTGACTTACCTCTGCCCTCTGTACCTCTGGAAAGCTGTGCACAGCAAACGATGGGGATATTAAGGTCTTTCGCCATCATCTTAAGGTTTCTTGTGATTTCACTGACTTCCTGCACACGGTTTTCGGTTCGTGTGCTGCCTTTGATAAGACCGAGATAGTCAATGATAACACATTCAACACCGCCGAGACGCCTTGTTTTTGCCTTCATTTCGGGAACGGTAATGGTTGAAGTATCGTCAAAATAGAGCTCACAGTCGTTAAGTGCGCTTGTTGCCATACCAAGCCTTACCCATTCATCCTGAGAAATATTGCCGTTTCTCATCTTATGGCTTGAAACCCTTGCTTCCGTGCCCAGAACACGCATTGCAAGCTGTTCCTTTGTCATTTCAAGAGAGAAAAACAGAACTTTACGCTTACCGATTGCCGCAACATTGCGTGCAAGGTTCAGTGCAAAGCTGGTTTTACCCATTGCGGGACGGGCACCGATAAGCACAAGGTCGGATTTGTTGAGACCTGTGAGAATTTTATCAAGGTCGCTGAATCCCGTTGTGTAGCCTTTATAGAGGTCCTTATCTTCACCCGTTATTTTTTTGAGAGTATCGTAAACATTATTTACAATGATATCCTTAAGCTTCGAAGGTGCGTTTGAGGTTTTGCCCTGACGGATGTTATAAATCTTCTGCTCCGCATTATCAAGCAGCGCATCGGCAGTTTCTTCCTGAGAAACCGCACTTTCGATTGTTTCGGATGAAATGCCGATAAGCGTACGCATATAGAATTTTTCACGCACGATTTTGGCATACATCTCAACATTCGCTGTTGAGGGCACCATCTGGGCAAGTTCAAAAAGATAATTTCTGCCTGAACCGTTGTCATAGACGCCCTGCTGAACAAGAAGGTCAAGCACAACAAGAGGGTCGATGGTTCTGCCCGTGCTGTCAAGGGTTATCATTGCAGAAAAGATTGCCGAATGCTGAGGAAGATAGAAGGAATCGGGGTTTATGTAAACCGCCGCCTGAGAAAGGCACGAAGGGTCAACAAGAATACTGCCCAACACAGCCTGCTCTGCCTCGGCACTGAACGGCATCTGAATATTATCAAGGGAAAACATTCCGTTATCTGCCATTGTTATTCTCCGTTCGGATTAAAATTTTACTCCTGTACGCTGACGTACATTGAAGCTGAAATGCCGTTATAGAGCTTGACCTCTACGGGGTAGGTGCCGAATGCCTTTATATCTTCAACAACAACCTTTCGCTTGTCGAGAACAATGCCGTATTCCTTGGAAATAAGACCTGCAACATCCTTTGATGTTACCGAACCGAAAAGCTTTCCGCCTGCGCCACCCTTTGCGGTAAGCTTGACGGTTTTGCCTTCAAGCTTTGCAGCATTTGCCTTTGCAGCGGCAATTTCGGTGTCAATGCGGTGCTTTTCCGCAGCTTCTCTGTTTTTAAGCTCGTTCATTGCCTGAGCGTTTGCTTCCATTGCAAGCTTTCTGGGGAAAAGGAAATTTCTTGCGTAGCCGTCTGATGTGTTGACAAGCTCGCCTTTTTTTCCAAGACCCTTAACGTCCTGAGTAAGTACAACTTTCATAATTTATATCTCCTTAATTATTATCAAAAAATTTGTCTATGGCTTTTTGAAGTGCATCCTTTGCCGCTTCTTCCGAAGTATCTCTGAGCTGGCATGCCGCCATGGTCTGATGACCGCCGCCGCCCAGCGATTCCATAATAACCTGAACATTTATTTCACCGAGACTGCGCGCAGATATATTTACGCATTCTCCGTTTTTGAATATTACAAACGAAGCCTTTATTCCGCTGACCTTCAGAAGTTCATCCGCCGCCTGAGCCGCAATAACCCTTACATCAGGCGATTCAAAATCAACCGTCGACACAGCACAGCTTCTGTAGTTTTCTGCAGATAAAATAACCTTTGTTTTCAGTTTGTTGACTTCAAGTGAATTTGCAAAAAGCTTTTTGACGCTTATCATATCAGCCTTTTTGTCTTTGAGGTATGCCGCAGCTTCGAAAGTGCGCACACCCGTACCCATAACAAAATCCTTGGTATCAAGCATTATACCCGAAAGCAGTGCCTCTGCAACACCCTTTTCTATCTTCATATCAGGGTTAATATACTGCAGAAGCTCCGTCACCATTTCGCAGGCTGAGGAAGCATTGGGGTCATGATAGAAAATAACCGCATTTTCAATTTCGGATTTTGAACGTCTGTGATGGTCGATAACAACCTTTGTTTCAGCCTTCTCAAGAATTTTCGGAAATTCCACAAAGGTTGAAATATGAGTATCGGTAACAATCAGCAGACTTTTCCTGTCCATAAGGTCAAGTGCCTTTTCCTGACCGATGATAATACTGCCCTTGTTTGCGTCATCAAGTCTGTCTATGAGCGTTGATGCAAGCGTTTTTTTTCTGTCTGTTGCTATGTAAGCGGGTATACCCAGACTTTCACAGGCACAGGCTATACCTACCGCAGAGCCGATTGCATCAAGGTCTGTATAGGCATGGCCCATAACAATCACATTACTGCTCGATTTTATAAGCTCCGCAAGCGCCGAGCCTACCACACGGCTTTTGACCTTGTTGCGTTTTTCTGCACTCTTTGATACGCCGCCTATATAATCATAGCCGTCTTTATTCTTTATAGCAACCTGATCGCCGCCTCTGCCCAAAGCCATTTCAAGGGCTTTTCTTGCACCTTTTTCGCAAGCTCTGATGCTTTCGCCGCCGGAAACACCGATTGAAAGGGTTGCCCCAACCTTTGTTTCTTTGTATTCGTAATTTCTGACCGTTTCGAGAATGGTAAATCTTTCTTCAGTCATACGGCTGAAATTCTGCTGCTCGGTTATGATAAGGTATCTGTCCTCACTCACCTTTTTCAGAACGCTGCCGTGAAGCTCCGCCCAATCATCGAGCGTACCTTCAATACGGCTTCTTATTTCTGCAAGCTCACTCTCTCTGAAATCACTTCTGGAACCGTCAAGATTATCCATTTCGATAAGAACAGCATAAGGTCTTGAATTAAAGTAAGCAAGCTCAATCTTTTTGAGATTGGTGTTATCGAGATAATAAAGTGCCGTGTAACTTTTTCCTGACGACCTGTAAGGAATTGTGTAGACGGTATAATATCTGCCGTCAACAAGCACGCACACATTTTCACGGTTGACGATTGAATCGACAGTCACGCCGTTGGTGAAAGCTTCTATATTCTCTGCCGAAGTAATTTCGCCCTTTGAAATTTCATTCAGAAACTTCTCGCTGCACCAGGTTATGGTGCCCGTTTCGTCGCACACAGCAACGGGAAACGGTGCATTCGAAAGAACTTTCTGGTCGGTGTAATCAAGTTTTTTTGCAGTTTTTATAAGAAACTTCTTGTATCTGTTTTTAGCCGAAAACGCTCTGTAGAGCGCAATAACTATTACAAGAGCAAAGGCAAGGCATTCCGCAGCCGCAAGACGCTTTTCAACGAAAAAGGTCATAGCTATAAAGACCGCTGAAATACCGGCAGTCACCAATATAAGCAGGCTGTCATACCAAAAACCTTTGAATTTCATTTAAACCTCCATAATGATGGGAAGAATCATAGGGCTTCTCTTTGTCTGCTCATATACAAAATGAGAAACCGCATCTCTGAGCTTACCCTTGATTGCATTTATATCGCTGATGTTACTGTAATAACAGCTTTCAAGTGCCTTTTCGGCAACCTTGCGTGCCTGAGCAATTAGCTCCTCATTCTCCTTGACATAAACAAAGCCTCTTGAAATAACCTCGGGTCCTGCAATAAGCTGACCGGTTTCGTAATCAACCGACGCTGTAACAACGATAATACCGTCCTGACCGAGATGCTTTCTGTCTCTGAGCACAACACTGCCTACATCGCCCACGCCGTAGCCGTCAACAAAAACCTTGCCCGCAGGCACGGGAGCTGCACTCTTGATTGACTGATTTGTGATCTCGGCAACATAGCCGTTATCTGCAATAAAGATGTTCTCGGTGCCGATACCCATACCCTCGGCAAGCATTGCGTGCTTGCGAAGATGCTTCTGCTCACCGTGAACGGGAATAAAATACTTAGGCTTCACAAGACCCATTATAAGTTTCAGTTCTTCCTGACAGGCGTGACCCGAAACGTGAACATCATACATTTTTTCGTAAATAACCTGAGCACCCAGTTTGAGAAGCTCATTAACAACCTTACCTACGGTTTTTTCATTACCGGGAATCGGGGTTGCAGAAATAATAACATAGTCGTTGGGTCTGATTTCCACTTTCTTATGGTCTGAAAAAGCCATTCTCGAAAGTGCCGACATAGGCTCACCCTGACTGCCCGTTGTGATAACAACAATATCCTCAGCCGGATATTTGTTGATTAAATCGGCGTTAATCATAACATTATCGGGAATGTTGAGATAGCCGAGCTGTGCACTGATGTTAACTACGTTTTCAAGACTTCTGCCGATTATGGCAACCTTTCTGCCCAGAGAATGGGCAACATTTATAATCTGCTGAACTCTGTGAATATTTGAAGCAAAGGTTGCAACTATGATTCTGTTTTTACCCGCCTTACGGAAAAGCACATCAAACGACTCACCAACCTTACGCTCGCTTTCTGTATAGCCTGCTCTTTCTGCGTTGGTAGAGTCGGAAAGAAGGCAAAGCACGCCTTCGTCACCAAGCTGTGCAAAACGTGAAAGGTCAATCATTCCGCCATCAATAGGTGTGCTGTCAACCTTGAAGTCTCCTGTCTGGATAACCGTTCCGCATTCACACTTGATTGCAAGGGCAATTGCATCGGGAATTGAGTGGTTGACATGAATTGCTTCAACGTCAAAACCGCCCAGCTTCACAACATCGCCGGGGGCAATTTCATTAAGCTTTGCGCTGCTGAGAAGTCCGTGTTCCTTAAGCTTACCCTGAATAAGACCGATGGTCAGCTTTGTGCCGTAGACAGGAATATTGACGGTTTTAAGCAGATAAGCAAGACCGCCTATATGGTCTTCGTGACCGTGGGTGATAACAATACCCCTTAATTTATCTGCGTTCTTCTCAACATAAGAGAAATCGGGGATTACCAAGTCAACGCCAAGCATTTCAGGGTCGGGGAAAGCAAGTCCGCAATCGACAAGGAACATATCATCCTTGTATTCGTAAAGAGTCATATTCTTGCCGACCTCGTTAAGACCGCCGAGAAATGCAATTCTTACGGGTGTTTCATTAACCATCGCCGATTTTCTGTATTTCTTTGCGGAGCCGTTTCTGTTTTTTGAAAAATTCTTTCTGTAAGTCTTCTTCCCGAAATCCTGATTCTTTTTATTTTTCTGCTGATTCTTTGCAGCATCTTTTTTTGCGGTGTTTTCTTTTGGCTGGTTATTTTTGTTTGTTTTTTTCTGCATATATTCTCCTTTACCTGAAAATTCGTGTATATAAATCTCAAATTATGTTCCGATTGCGGGGCAGTGCTCCTGCCCCACGGTATATTTTATCTTTTTATAACTATAAAGTCAAGACATATTTATTATATATACTGAACTTTATCATTAGCGGCATTGATAATCTCTTCAAAACCTGCACATATTTCCTCTGCGGTTTCAGCGGTATCTGCTTCCGCAAGCATACGCACGCTTCCGCCTCCCCTTTCGGGGATAACCAGCAATCTTCCGTCATTGCGTATAATTTTTATACCTTCACGGTCGTTTCCTGTTTCTCCTGCCATTCCGTGTGCAAGGTCAAAAAGATACGAAGGTGAAAAATTGATTTTTACGGTTTTCTTTACTATATGCCTTTCGGGCAGCTCGGAAATCAGTTTTTTAAGTCCGCAGTTTCTCGCTTTCATAACTGAAAGCAGTTTCACTGCAAGAAAAAGCCCGTCCCTGACAAAAGGCTGTTTTGCCGCAAGATGCCTCGCTTTGGCATCTGTATTGTCAGCAGGAGTTGTCAGATATCTGTAAATTCTTCTGCCTTGTTTCACGGCAAGCAATTCCAGAAACTCAGGTGAATCATAAGGCACCGCAATATCCTTGCCCTTTCTCATTTCATCAAAGCAGGCGACGGCAAGCAAATTTTCATAATCATACCTCTTCCCGTCCGAAATCGCAGACAGCCTTGTACCATCGGAATTTATTTCAAATACCGTATTACCGTTTTCTTCGGCACCGAGCTTTGAAGCACAGGAAGAAATAAGATTCTTTACAGCCGAATTTTCACACTCAAAAATTGCCGCCGTTCCTTTCAGCCCGTCAGGTGCCTGCATCATAAGACCTTGTGTGTATAATTGCTTCATTCCGGACATATCCGCAGGCTCTTCAAGCTCTGCATCGGAAGCTTCTCTGAATTCGCATTTTGACATTGCCGCTTCAAGCTGTCTTTCAAGTCTGCACGGCAAACTCAGACCACCGTATGAACAAAGCCGGATATATCTTTCGTTATCTCCACAGGCAAATGCACCGGATTCAAGTCCGCAGATATTGACAAGATACTTGAATTGCGACTCAAAACACTCGCCGAAATCCCATACCGCAGTACCCGTTTCGCCAATACCCGCTGCCAAGGCACGGCACATTATTCGTGAATAAGGTGTACCGTCACAGCCCAACGCAATTTTACGGCTTTTCATCACACTTCCGAGCGAAGCACCAAGACGCACACAGTTTTCCGAATTCAGCCTTATACCACAGCCTTCACTAACCCTGCCGCCGCTGAAATATTCTGCCTTTACATTACCGTACTTTACATTCGAGTTTACGGTGGCACCTTTGCCAACCACCTTACCGGGCCATACACTTACACCCGGCTTTACGCATACATCCTCACCTATGACACACCCCGAGCCCGCAACACTGTTTTCATATATTGAGCTTCTGCTTCTCATCGCCGCACCCGAACATATAAGTGCGCCTGTTACGGATGTATCGGAGGCAAAACAGCAGTTGTCCGAAACAACGGAATATCTTACCTTTGAGTTGCGTCCTATACTGCATCCGTCACCTATTACCGCATAGGGACCTATAACAGCACCGTCGGAAATTTCGGTGTCAGTTCCGATATATACAGGCGGAATGATGCTGTAATCCCCCAAAGGCAGGCGTTTTTCAGTGTAAATACCTTTTGCCGTTTCGCCCTGCAAAGGCTTTATTCTGCCGTCAAAAGCGTCTCTCTGACATTTCAGATACGCTTCAATATTACCCACGTCGCACCAATAATCCGATGTATGATAACAGTAAATCGGCATTTCTCTTTCAAGCATAAGCGGAAACAAATCCGCTGCAAAATCATAAGGCTTGCCCTTTGGAATAAGCTCAAGACATTTCGGACTTATAACATAAACTCCCGTATTTGCAAGGTTGCTTACAGCCTGACTCCACGACGGTTTTTCAATGAATCCCGTCACACGGTTTTCTTTATCAACCCTGACAACACCGTATTCCCTGGGGTCGGATGCCTCAACCGCAACAACGGTTACCGCCGCACCACTGGCTTTGTGATATGCCATAATCTTGCCTAAATCAAAGTTGCACAGTGCATCTCCGCTGATAACAAAAAACGGCTCTTTGAAATCATTTGCCGCATTTCTGACACTTCCTGCCGTGCCCAGAGGTTCATCTTCCCTGATAAAATCAAGTTCAAGACCTTTGTAGCCGTATTCATATGACTCTTCAATCATATGAGGCAGATAACCCAGAGTAACTGCAGCGTGCTTCACTCCCCCTGCACACAGCAAATCAAAAATATACTCGATGATGGGTTTGCCGAGAATTTTTGCCATAGGCTTGGGCAACGTGCAGGTCAGCGGTCTGAGTCTTCTGCCTTCACCGCCTGCCATAATAACTGCTTTCATAACATCCGTCCTTTCGCAGAAAGTATTATTGGCAATTTTTTCGGAAATAACCCGTTTTGCTATTGTCTAACAAAAAAAACAGTGATATAATTAACAATCATAAATTTATTTCGGAGATTTTTATGGCAGAACTTAAAAAGGTTGATATATTTACAGACGGTGCCTGTTCAGGCAACCCCGGACCGGGAGGATGGGGTGCCGTTCTTCGTTACGGCGGTCACGAAATGGAACTCAGCGGCGGCGAAAATCCCACCACCAACAACCGTATGGAACTGACAGCTGTTATTGAAGCTTTGAAAAAACTTAATCAGAAATGTGACATTACAATTTACACCGATTCAAAGTACGTTGCCGATGCTTTTTTGCAGGGCTGGATATGGAACTGGATGAAAAACGGTTGGAAAAAAGCGGATAAAAAGCCCGTGCTCAATCCGGAGCTGTGGCAGGAACTCTTAACTGAAATCCGTAAACATGAATACAAAATCGTGTGGGTCAAGGGTCATGCGGGTCACCCCGAAAACGAACGCTGTGACAAGCTGGCAACAGCCCGTGCAGCCGAATTCAGCTTATAAGGGGATGAAAAAATGAAAAAAACTATCAGCATCATTCTTGCAACTGTGCTTATGCTCAGCCTTTGCACACCTGCTTTTGCAGCAAAAAACTGTGACTGCGGACACACACCCGTTGTTTATATTCCCGGTTTCGGTGAACCTATCTACAACGAACTCGACAGCGAGGAACCCATTTCTGTCTTTCCTCCCTCAGGCGATGCAATAGCGAAATCGGTACCCGACCTGCTTATGGCTGTTATTGGCGGTCTGTTCACGGGTAATGACAGAATTTTCGGTAAATACGCAATAAAGGGTGCTGAAAAAATGCTTGGTGCGGCAGCCTGTACTCCCGACGGCACGGCAATCGAAAATTCAGGTGTTGATTTTGACGGAGTAGAAGAAGATTTACATAAAATCGCTCATACTCTTACCGATGAGGATATCGACGATAAATATTTCACATTCCTTTATGATTGGCGTCTTTCACCCGTTGATAACGCAAAGCTTCTCAAGGATTTTGTGAATGAAGTGAAGGCAACAACGGGTCACAAAACGATTTCCTTTGCCTGCCACAGCCAGGGCAACACAGTGCTTATGTCATACCTTGCACTCTACGGCGGAAAAAATATTGACAAAATCGTATGCCTTTCCCCTGCTTACAAAGGTCTTTCCCTTGTAGGCGCACTCTTTACGGAAGAAATTTCCGTTTCGGGCAAAGGAGATGAACTTGAAACATACCTTAAAGGCATTATGGGCTATGAAGATGCAAAAAGTCAGCTTATCGGTGCCGTTGTTTCACTTATCAACGATTACGGTCTTGTGGATTTTGCACTGAACTATGTTCAGAAAATGCTTGATGCTCAGCTTGACAAGATTTTCGATGAATGCCTGATCGATATTTTCGGAACGATGCCCGGTCTGTGGTCATTCGTACCAGACGAGTATTATAACGAAGCAAAAGAAACAATGCTCAAAGGCGATAAAAAATATGACGGTCTTGTCAAGAAGACAGACTACTATCACAACAACGTGCAGACAAAGGTTGAAAAAATTCTTACGCAGGCTAAAGCTGACGGCGCAAAAATCATCATCAGTGCAGGCTACAATATTTCATCAATTCCCGTTACTGTTGAGCCTGCAGGTCAATCCGACTTCCTTATCGACACAAAATATACTACCCTCGGTGCAACCTGTGCACCCATAAACGGTACACTGGGCGAAAACTACAAACAGTCAAACAGAAAGTGCGGTCACAATCACCTTTCACCCGACGGAATAATTGATGCTTCAACCTGCGCATTCCCCGAATATACCTGGTTTATTAGAGACAGCGGTCATGCGGATTTCGGCGATGAATACCTTGAATTCATTAACTGGGCACTCAACTGTAAAGATCAGCCCACGGTGCGTTCAAACAAATTTTATCCCCAGTTTATGATGCTTACGGGCAGCGATGAACTCAAACCCGCAAGCAGCGATTTGCCTGTGGAAACACGAAGCGATGAGACCGTAATATTTGCCTCAATCATAAGTCTGATAAAAGAATCGTTTTAACAACAACAAGTGCCCTACCGAAGGACAACCTTTCGGTAAGGCACTTGCTTTTCTTGTCATACATTGTCCCGATTTTGCATATGTTTTACGGAAAAGCAATAAAAATGTGAACTCGGAGGACTTGAAATGGCAAACAGTAATATTTATCAGGATATTGCCGCCCGTACCGGAGGCGATATTTACATCGGCGTTGTGGGACCTGTAAGAACCGGAAAATCCACCTTCATCAAGAAATTCATGGAATCTATGGTCTTGCCTCACATTGACGATGAATCCCGTCGGGAAAGAGCAACAGACGAGCTGCCCCAATCCTCGGCAGGACGCACGATTATGACAACAGAACCCAAATTCATTCCCGAAGATGCGGTTGAAATCAATCTGCCTTCAAACTCCAAAATGAAGGTAAGAATGATTGATTGTGTGGGATATATCGTTCCCTCAGCATTGGGATACATAGAGGGCGAAGCACCGAGAATGGTAAAGACGCCGTGGTATGAAGATGAAATTCCTTTCAACATGGCGGCAGAAATCGGCACACAGAAGGTTATTACCGAACATTCAACAATAGGTCTTGTGGTTACCACAGACGGCTCCATAAGCGAAATCCCCCGTCAGGAGTATGCAGAGGCGGAAAAGCGTGTTATCAGCGAACTTAAAGCACTTGAAAAACCCTTTGTTGTGCTTCTCAACTGCAAATCGCCATCATCCCCTGCCGCCGTTTCGCTTGCCTGCGAAATGTCGGAAAGCTACGGAGTGCCTGTAGTGCCCGTCAACTGCCTTGAACTTACGGGAGAAGAAATCAGCGGTATTCTGTCGGAAATTCTGTTTGAATTCCCCATCAAAGAAGTAAAAATCAACCTTCCCGCCTGGATTACATCCCTCGACAGAGAGCATTGGCTTCGCTCTGATATATTCGGCAAAATAAGCTCCCTTGCAGGAAATCTGAAAAAAGTAAGCGATGTAAAAACTTTTACAAACAAGATTTCCGACAGTGAATATGTTGAAAAATCAACAGTAGATAACATTAATCTTTCCGAAGGCGGTGCAGGAATAACAGTCGCACTTAACCCTTCCCTTTTCTTTAAAATTCTCGAAGAAGAAACCGGTGTTTCAGTTGAAAATGAGCAACAGCTTATGAAGAAAATGAAGGAATTTTCCGCGGCACAAAGCGGCTACAAGCGAATTCAGGATGCTCTTGATGAGGTTGAAGCTACAGGCTACGGAATTGTGCTTCCCGATGTTGACGACCTCACTTTGGAAGAACCCGAAATAATGAAACAGGGCGGAAGATACGGGGTAAGGCTCAAGGCAAGCGCACCCTCACTCCACATTATGAGAGCGGATATACAGACAGAGGTTGCACCCATTGTAGGCTCTGAAAGTCAATCTGAAGAACTGATAAAGTATCTGCTTAAAGAATTTGAAGAAAACCCCTCGATGATATGGCAGTCAAACATTTTCGGTACATCTTTGCACAGACTCGTAAACGAAGGTCTTCACAACAAACTTTACCGTATGCCTTCAGACGCAAGACTCAAGCTGCGCGAAACTCTCGAAAGAGTCATAAATGAAGGATGCAGCGGACTTATCTGCATAATTCTGTAACAAAAAAATGAGCTGTCTCAGTAAAACCGAGACAGCTTTTTTTATTTACGCTTGATGAATACCGTTATGTTTCCGTTGATAAGTGTTATTTCGGTGTAATATCCGTCTTCGCTGTAAGCGGCATAATAACCCTTACCTTCCGAAGCTTTTTGATCAAATCCTGCTTTTTTCACCTTGTCAATATACTTTCTGAATTTGCCGTCCGAACATTTTGCACCGAAGGAATAGCTTATTCCTTCTTTGTAGTTTTCCGTTATTTCACTGTCAAATTTGAAAGAAGGCAGAACATCGGCAAAATTATTGTATATTCTTGTTGTTTTTTGTGAAACTGTTGCCGACTCGGTAAAGCCGTTATTGCCGCCGTCAATTTTTTTACAGGCGGTAAAGCTTAAAACAACAGCCGTAACACATAAAAAGGAAATGATTTTTTTCAGCATAAGTATCCTCCGAATATAATTCTGCTTACATTCTATCACATTTGTCAAACTTAAGCAAGCATCGTATTTTCTGCGAATATTTATGCACTATATTAAATAAAAATGTTGACATTCTTTCAATTAAATTGTAAAATTTTAATTAATCTATATGATCAGGAGGTTATTCAATGGCAACAGAACTCAAAAAGAAATACGGTCTGCTTACCGCAATCTGTATGGTTGTAGGTATCGTAGTAGGCAGCGGCGTTTTCTTCAAGGCGGAAAAAATTCTTCAGGTTACTGGCGGTAATCTGAAACTCGGTATCCTTGCATGGGTTATCGGCGGTATCATTATGATTATTTGCGCATATACCTTCTCCATTATGGCAACAAAATATGAAAAAGTTAACGGTGTTGTTGACTATGCGGAAGCTGCGGTCAGCGAAAAATACGCTTATCTTGCAGGCTGGTTCCTTTCAACAATTTACTACCCCACTCTTACAATGGCTCTTGCATGGCTTTCAGCAAGATTTACACTTATTGTTTTTAATCAGGAAAATCCCGAAACAAGCGGTCTGTGCTTCGCTCTTGCCTGTTTCTACCTTGTAGGCAGCTATGCTATGAACGCTCTTTCACCCATTATCGCAGGTAAATTCCAGGTTTCAACAACCTTTATAAAGCTTGTCCCCCTGCTTCTTATGGCTGTTGTAGGCTCAATCTACGGTCTTTCAAACGGCACCCTTGTAAAGAACTTCACAGAGCTTGTTGATCCTTCTGTTTTCACCGAAAACAATCTTACTCCACCCGCATCAAGCTTTGATGCAATTTTCAGCGCCGTATGTGCAACGGTTTTCGCATATGAGGGCTGGATTATTGCAACATCAATAAACGCTGAAATCAAGGACGCAAAGAAGAATCTTCCCAGAGCACTTGTTATCGGTTCAATCATCATCGTAGCAATCTATGTTTTTTACTATGTAGGTCTTGCAGGTGCGGTTGACAATGAAACAATGCTTGTTAACGGTATGACAGGTGCCAAGCTTGCATTTGCAAACGTATTCGGCAACATTATGGGTACAGGCATTTTCGTTTTCGTTATTATCTCCTGCCTCGGCACACTCAACGGTCTTATGCTGGGCTGCACAAGAGGTCTTTACTCACTTTCAACCAGAGGCAGAGGTCCTGCTCCCAAGGTTTTTGCAGATGTTGATAAGAACACAAATATGCCTGCAAACTCAGCTGTATTCGGACTTCTTCTCTGTGCTGCATGGCTCTTCTATTTCTACTGTGCATCATTCAGCTCATTCAGCGACAAGCTCGGTATGTTCGCATTTGACCCCACAGAGCTTCCCATCGTTACAATCTATCCCTTCTACATTCCCATTTTCATCAAGATGATGACCAACAAAGAATTCAAGGGATTCAAGCGTTTCGTTGCTCCCGTGCTGGCAATCGCAGGCAGTATCTTTATGGTTATTGCATCAATCAAGGCACACGCAGGCGAAATCCCCGGCTACCTTATCATTTTCGCAGTAATTATGGTTATCGGCGTTATCTTCATGAAGAAAAAGGACATCGGTTCAAAGGTAAAAGCATAAAATGGAAAACAACAACAATATTCAACCCGCCGAGCCTACCTCAAAGGAGCTTATTGCAAGCGTAATTCCCGAAGACGGCGGAGTTGACATTACCGAAAAAAAGAATAAAGGCAGCAACGGAAAACTGGTTTTTGAATTCAATAAAAACACGTTTAAGTACATCGCAGGACTTGCTGCATTTGTAATTCTTTTTGCCTGGGGTGTAAACAATACAGATAAAGTTTCAGGCATACTCGGATCATTTTTTTCAGTTATTTCACCTTTTGTGACGGGATTCTGTTTTGCATTCATTGTCAATGTGCTTCTCAGACCAACCGAAAAGATATTTGATAAGATTTTCAGAAAATGCGACGAGAAAAAAAGAACAAAAATAAGACGTCCCGTCTGTCTTGTTCTCAGCACGGTTATAATCATCGGTCTGCTTTTTGCACTGACATTTATGATTATCCCCGAATTTATCAATGCACTTCAGACTCTTATCAAATCCGTTCCTCAGTATGTTGCTCAGGTTGAAATATGGGCACAGAAGCTTATGGATTTTGCCGAAAGCCACGGTGTATCGTTACCCGAGCTGAGCTTTGATTCAGGAAAAATTCTCAGTACTCTCAAAGGGTTTATCAACAGCAGCGGAATAGTTGGCAAAACCATAGATTTCACCGGCTCAATAGTATCTGGTGCTGTAAACCTTATTATTTCAACGGCATTTTCTCTTTATCTGCTTGCGCAGAAAGAAAAGCTTTCGGCTCAGGTCAAAAAATTTCTGCAGGCATTTCTGCCCAGAAAGAATGATGTTGACCGTCTTTCGAATCTTGTTGAAATTGCAGACAGAACATTCACCAGTTTCATCACCGGTCAGCTTACGGAAGCGGTTATTATCGGCGTTCTTTGCTTCATAGGTATGCTGATATTCAAGATGCCCTATGCCGCAGTAATTTCGGTGCTTGTGGGCTTTACGGCACTCATCCCCGTTTTCGGTGCGTTTATAGGCACCGCCGTGGGTGCATTGCTTATTCTCTTTGATAATCCCATGAAAGCGCTGTGGTTTGTTGTGTTCATTGTTGTTCTGCAGCAGCTTGAAGGCAATCTGATTTATCCCAAGGTCGTGGGTAAATCCGTAGGTCTGCCCGGTATATGGGTGCTTGTAGCAGTATCAATCGGCGGCACGGCATTCGGTATTATCGGAATACTTCTCAGTGTTCCTCTCTGTTCGGTTGTTTATAACCTTACCGCTTACCTTGTCAAAGTAAGGCTGAAAAAGAAAGAAGAAATCGAAACAGAATCATCAAAAAGCGCTCAAAAAAAGCACAAAAAATAAAAGCAGCTCCCGATAACATTACGGTTATCGGGAGCGTTTTGTTATATCCACAATCAGTCTTCAAGTGCGGCATACAGATATTTTTTGAATAAATCGGGGCTGATTGATTTGATTACGGTAGTGAAGGTTTCGGGGATATCATACTTAACCGAAAACGGTTTATTGATATCGTATATGATAACCTGACCGTAAGTCGGAGCTTCTTTTGTGCAGCAATAGCAGTGGGCAGTTACAGATTCCGTAACAACATCGGAATGAAGCACTGCTGCCATTGCAACCGCATCAGGCAAATCAGCAAAGGGTGTACCCGTAAGTTTTTCGTTGAACGCAAGCTTCACTCTGTTACCTTCGGCAATAAATCTGCCTAAAGAAGTGTGCAAAAGTCCGTCAAGCTCATCGGGAGTCAGTGCCGCCTCGCCCAGACAAAGGTCAAAGCCTGCAACGGTCATGGGTATTCCGCTGTTAAGCATTACCGCATAGCTTTCCGCATCAACAAACACATTGAATTCCGCAACAGGTGTAATGTTCCCCGCACCGAAACCGCTTGTTGCCATAGACCATATATGCTTTACTTTTTTCATTGTATCTCTGTCTTTCATTATGGCAAGAGCAATATTTGTTGCAGGTCCGAGAGCTATAATTTCAACCTCATCGGGATAAGCGGCAACGGTTTCAAGAATAAACTCAACGGCGTGCAATTTTTCAGGCTTGCGTGTGGGATGAATAAGGCCGCAATCCCCCATTCCGTCTTTACCGTGAACATTATCAGCCGTCACAAGGTCACGCATAAGCGGTTTATCGCAGCCCATATATACGGGTACTTCTCTGCCGCATTCCTCAACAACCTGCAAGGCGTTGAGGGTTGTATTTTTGATGGGAACATTACCGCCCAACGTTGTTATTCCCAGAATTTCAATATCGGTCTCACGCAAAGCCATCACAAGAGCAGCGGCATCATCGCCGCCCACATCCGTATCTATAATAAACTTTCTCATACCGGACCGCCTTTCGTTTTGCTGTTTACAATATAAATATATCACACGGCATGAAAAAAATCCACAGAAATACAGGAAATTATTAAGCATAAATGCCGATTTTAGTGCATAAATTACTGTTGACAATGAAAACATATTTTGGTATAATGTTTTACCGAAGACCTGTCTTTTGTGGAAAGTCTGTCAGAGATTGTGCGTCATGGGCTGAAAGCGCACTCAGACGAGTAGTAAGAACAGCAACACTTCAACGGCGTCCCCAACTGAATAAAAAAGAGAGGATACTTAAATGTATCAACACGGGTGGCACCGCGGGTATTAATGACTCGTCCCGAGAATTTTCAAAAGAAATTCTCGGGGCTTTTTATTTTTAATTTATCAGTAATCGACACTGTGTTACGGCAGTGTCCTGACGGAGGTATGATAAAATGTACAGAACTCACCGTTGCAATGAAATAAGAGAACAGCATATCGGTCAGACCGTAATGCTGGCAGGCTGGGTAGACGTTATCCGTGACCACGGCGGCGTTCTTTTTGTTGACTTGCGTGATGAAACAGGCGTTACACAGGTTGTTGTTCACAACGAAAACCTGCTTAAAGGCGTCAGCAAGGAAACCGTTCTTTCTGTTGAAGGTATTGTCACAAAGCGTGACGAAAACACGGTTAACCCCAAAATTGAAACAGGTCTTGTTGAGCTTGTTGTTGATAAGCTTGAAGTTCTCGGTGTATGCAGCCGCGACCTTCCCTTTGAAATCGGCTCAACCGATACAAATGAGAATATCCGTCTCAAGCACAGATTTCTTGACCTGAGAAACCCTGCACTCCATAATAATATTCTCCTCCGTTCAAAGGTTATCGGTCATATGAGAAGACTTATGGAAGAAAGAGGCTTCCTCGATATTCAGACTCCCATTCTGACGGCTTCCTCACCCGAAGGCGCAAGAGACTTCCTTGTTCCCAGCCGTAAGCATCCCGGCAAATTCTATGCCCTGCCCCAGGCTCCTCAGCAGTTCAAACAGCTTCTTATGGTATCGGGTTTTGATAAATACTATCAGATTGCTCCCTGCTTCAGAGATGAGGATGCAAGAGCTGACCGTTCACCGGGTGAATTCTATCAGCTTGACTTTGAAATGGCTTTTTCAACTCAGGAAGAAGTTCTTCAGGTTTGCGAAGATGTTGTAAGCGATATTTTCAAAACATTTTCGGATAAAAAAGTCACCGCTTCTCCTTTCAGAAGAATTCCTTATGCGGAATCAATGGCAAAATACGGCTCGGATAAACCCGATCTTCGCAATCCCCTTGTTATCTGCGATGTAACTGATTTGTTCAAGAGAGTTAAGTTCAAGCCCTTTATGAACAAATATGTAAGAGCCATTGTTGCACCCTGCAAGAACGAAAGATGGTTCTTCGATAAGTCACTTGCATTTGCAACAAAGCAGGCAAAGATGGCAGGCCTTGCACATATCACACTTCTTGATGCCGCAAACTACGGATTCAAAGATGACCCCATCAGCAAGGTTATGACTCCCGACGAAATGAAAGAAATCGTTGAGCTTACAGGCGTTAAGGAAGGCGAAACAATCTTCTTCATCTGCGATACAAACGCAGAGGTTGCAAGCAAGAACGCAGGCGTAATCCGCACATGGCTGGGTAATGAGCTTGAACTTATAAAGAACGATTCGTTTGAATTCTGTTTCGTTGTTGACTTCCCCATGTATGAGCACGACGAAACAACAGATAAAATCATCTTCACACACAACCCCTTCTCAATGCCTCAGGGCGGTCTCAACGCTCTTGAAACAATGGATCCTACCGAAATTCTTGCATACCAGTATGACCTTGTATGTAACGGCATAGAGCTTGCTTCGGGTGCGGTGCGTAACCACAGCCCCGAAATTATGAGAAAAGCTTTTGAAATTGCGGGATACAGCGAGGATGAGGTTGAAAGAAGATTCAGCGCACTTTACAACGCATTCCAGTTCGGTGCACCTCCCCACGCAGGTATGGCACCCGGTGTTGACAGAATCGTTATGCTTCTTGCAGACACCGAAACAATCCGTGACGTTATAGCATTCCCCCTTGACGGTACTGCTCAGGACCAGATGCTGGGTGCACCCGGCGAAGTTACGGAGCTTCAGCTTTTCGAAGCAAATGTCAGCATCAGAGGCAAGGGAAGCGTTGAAACCCTCGGTTCAGACAGCGGTGATAACGGTTCATTCGCATCTGCGGTAAGCGGTGCAAAAGCAATCGTCAGCAAGAAAGACAGACTTGAAAGCCTTGAACAGGTAAACGAGCTGAGTTTCACTGCCGACGAAAAGAAAACGATGACAAAAATATTTGAAAATATGCTCAAAGAAGAAGCTGCTCTCGGAAAGATTGACACTGCAGATGTTGAGCCTATGGTATACGTTATGCCTATGACCAACATTCTCCGCAGTGACAAGCGTGAACAGCCCTTTGAGCGCAAGGCACTCCTTGACGGCGCTCCTCAGAGTACAGAGGACAGCTGGCAGGTTCCCAGACTTGTAAAGTGAGGTGTTAAAAGTGGGATATTTTATTAATACAATCAATAAATCAGGCACGGTTGCCGTTGACGATACAATTCTTGTGAAGGATGTACCCGCAACCGCAGGCTCCCGTATGCTCGAAAATTTCAAGCCCCTTTTCAGCGCCGAAGCTGTTGAAAGACTTGAAAAAGCAGGCTATGAAATTGCAGGCAAAACCAATGTAGGAGAATTCGGTCTTGACCTTGCAGGCGAAACATCATATTTTGAGCCCGTAACCGAAAACGGCAGTATCAAAGGTGCGGCGGCTGAGCTCATTGCAAAAGGTGAAATCAAGGTCGCGATCGGTGTTGACCTTAACGGTGCACCCAGACGCGCAGCTGCTCTTTCAGGTGTTGATTTTATCAAGCCTACCTACGGTACGGTTTCACGATACGGAATTATCTCCTGCGCCGCTTCAGGCGAGCAGGTTGGTGTATACGCATCAAATGCCGCTGACATCAAGGATATCCTCAGTGTTATAGCAGGTCACGACAGCAAGGACGGCACAAGCCTTCCTCAGGAAAAGTATGAATACTCTCTTGATGAAGACGTTTCATCAATGAAAATCTGCATTATTACTGAGCTTTACGAAAAGGCTGACAGCGATATCAAAGCAAAAATCGATGCATACGCCGAAAAAATAAAATCACTTGGCGCAACGGTTGAATCTGTTTCACTTGACTGCGTTGAGCAGGCACAGACCGCTTGGCAGATTCTTATGGCGGCAGAAACCTGCAACAATGTTTCAAGATTTGACGGCGTCAAGTACGGCTACCGTACCCCCGAATACAAAAACATTGACGAGCTTTATGTAAAAAGCAGAACCGAAGCTTTCGGTTTCCTTACAAAGTCAACCGTTATCTACGGCTCGGATGTGCTTTCAAAGGGCAGATATGAAAACTGCTATGACAAAGCTCTCAGAATCCGCAGAGTAATATGCGATAAAGTAAAAGCAATCCTTGCATCATATGATGCAATTCTTACTCCCGTATGCGGCAAAACCGAATACAAACCCTACGATGCACTCGGTGCATTCGAAAAGGTTTATGAGGAAAGCGTATTTACCGCTATCCCCTCAATCACCGGTATGCCCGCACTTTCTGCAAAGGGTGTTCAGCTTATTGCAGATTCATTTAAGGAAAGCGTTCTTCTGAGCATTGCTCACGGCGTTGAAAGGACGGAGGCATAATTATGAAATACGAACTTGTTATCGGTCTTGAAACTCACGTTGAGCTTTCAACAGACTCAAAGCTTTTCTGCTCCTGCGGCGGTCATTCAAGCCCCAAGGAGCCCAACGATTGCGTATGCCCTGCCTGCAGCGGTATGCCCGGTATGCTGCCCGTTACAAACAAGCACGCTATTGAGCTTGCGGTAAAAGCAGGATTTATGCTTAACTGCAAAATCAACCAGTACACAACATTCGATAAAAAGAGCTACTATTACCCTGATCTTCCCTGTGCATATCAGATTACACAGTGGTTCAACCCCATCTGCGTAGACGGCTGTGTAGACCTCGGTGAAAGAAAAATCGGTATCAAGCAGATTCATGTTGAGGAAGATGCAGGCAAACTTGTTCACGATGAAGCAACCAACACTTCTTTTGTTGACTTCAACCGTACCAGCGTGCCTCTTATCGAAATCGTAAGCCGTCCCGACTTCCGCAGTGCAGATGAGGTTATCACCTACCTTAAAAAGCTTAAATCAAGCCTTCAGTTTGCAGGTATCTCAGAATGTGAAGAAGGCGCAATGAGATGCGACGTTAACATTTCCGTACGTCCCGAAGGCTCAGATGAGCTTGGTGTACGCTCCGAAATCAAAAATATGAGCTCACTTTCCGAAATCAAGGATGCAATTGAGTTCGAAAAGGTCCGCCACGTCGATGCCATTGAGCGTCACACAGAGGTTCTTGTTCAGGAAACACGCCGCTGGGATGATGTTAAAAGACGTACCTTCCCCATGCGTAACAAAGAAACCGCTGCGGATTACCGTTACTTCCCCGACCCCAACCTTATGCCCATCGTAATTGATGACGAATGGCTTGAAGAAATCAGAGCAAGTATGCCTGCAACCGCAGAAGAAAAAGCAGGTCACTACGAAGAAATGGGAATTGCCGCTAAGGAAGCAGGTGTTCTCGCTTCGGACAGAAAGCTCAGCGACACCTTTGATAAAGTTGTTGCTATGGGTTGCAACGCCAAAACAGCAGCAAGCTGGATTCTCACCGAATGTATGGGTCAGATGAAGCGTCTTGAACTTACAAGTCTTGATATTGAGCCTGCAAAGCTGGCAAGAATTATCGAGCTTGTTGAAAGCGGAGAAATCACCCGTGCAGCAGGTAAAAAGGTTCTTTCGGCAGTGTTTGAAAATGACGTTGATGTTGATGCATACTGCGAGAAAAATTCACTTAACGCAAAGATTGACAACAGCTTCATTCTTGAAACAGTATGCAAGGTAATCGCAGAAAACGGCAAGGCCGTTGAAGATTACAAAAACGGCAAGGTAAAGGCTATGCAGTCACTTTTCGGCTGTGTAATGAAAGAACTCAGAGGCAACGGTTCACCCGATGTTATCAGAGAAATGCTTGAAGCAGAACTTAATAAATAAAAAATTGCCTACGGAAAATGAACTGCCCCAAATTGTGCGGACAGCACAAAAAGGCCCCTATGGCGGAAATATTTAATTAAGCGACATACTGACTTCGTTTTTCAAGCGGAGTCAGTTTTGTTTTTAGTTGGATTCTTTCGTTGTTGTAAAAGTGTATG
>JAZSHU010000011.1:0-36863 GCA_045533455.1 Acutalibacteraceae bacterium
AACACAAGGGATGAATTCTACAATGCGGAGATGGATTATTACGATAACGCTATGCCGCTTTTCTCCGAAATTGAGAATGAATACAAGAAAGCGATGCTCGACTCACCCTACAGAGCAGATGCCAAAAAACTTATAAACCCCAGAGTTTTCAAGGGCTTTGAGATGTCACTCAAAACATTCTCACCCGAAGTTATTGAGGATTTGCAGCAGGAAAATGCACTTGTAACCCGCTACTCAAAATTTATGGGTGAGCTTGCATTTGAGTTTGAGGGCGAAAAAATGCCCCTCTCCGTATTGAGGGGTAAACTCGAAGATGACAGCCGTGAAGTACGAAAGAAAGCCGCAGAGGCAATCGGCAAAACGATGGAAGCCAATGCCGATACATTCGACGAAATCTTTGACGGTCTTGTAAAAATCCGTACACAAATTGCAAGAAAACTCGGCTACAAAAATTTCGTAGAACTCGGCTATTACAGAATGGGCAGGGTAGACTACGATGAAAAAATGGTCGCCGCATTTCGCAAGAGTGTTGAAACGGATATTGTTCCTGCTGTTGCAGAATTAAAAGAGAGAATTCGCAACAGATTAAATCTCGATAAGATAATGTACTATGACGATGCGATAAGTGTTACGGGAGAAATGCCCAGACCTGTTATCGGCATGGAAGAAATCTTCAAAAATGCACTTGCAATGTATCACGATATGAAGCCCGAAATCGGTGACTTTATGCAGAGAATGCTTGATGCCGAAGCTTTTGATGTTGAAGCCCGTGACGGCAAATTCGGCGGCGGATATTGCACCACATTCGCAAAGTACAAGCAGCCGTTTATTCTTGCAAACTTCAACGGAACAAGCGGTGATATTGATGTTATCACCCACGAATTCGGTCACGCTCTGGCGGCGGATTATATGTTCAAATTCGCCGAGCCCGACTATCCCACGGGCATGGAAACTCACGAGTGCCACAGTATGAGTATGGAATTTCTCTGCCATAAGTATATGGATGATTTCTTTGGCGCAAGCTCTGATAAATACCGCTATAAGCACATTGTTGATGCGCTTTCGTTCATTCCTTACGGCACGATCGTTGATGAATTCCAGCACATTGTTTATGAAAATCCCGACCTGACGCCTGAGGAGAGAAAGAACGAATATCTGAAGCTTGAAAAGAAATACAGACCCTACCTTTCTTTTGAGGGTATTCCTTATCTTGAACTGGGTACACGATGGCAGTATCAGATGCATATTTACGAGAGTCCTTTTTATTATATCGACTACTGTATCGCCCAGTGTGTTGCACTTGGTTTTCTTGGTCTTTCAAGGGAAGATTTTGACGGTGCACTTAAAAAATATATCGATTTTCTTAAAAAGACAGGCGGCATATCCCTCGGCGAATTGATAGAGGGCACAGGTCTTAAATCACCCTTCGGTGAAAATGCTCTCAGAGATACAGCTTGCAGTACGGCAAAGATTATTGAAAAAATTGAAGAAGAACTGTTCTGATAAAGAAAACGGCTTACAAGCAAAACTTGTAAGCCGTTTTTTTTACTTTATTCCGATTATCATTTTTATGGCATTGAAGAGGAGCTCAAAGAAACCGAGAACACCGTCGCAGTAAATGATGTTGTCTGTTGAGTGTTCGGGTGTGATGTTGCCTGTGCCTGCAATGGGTGTACCGTCATAATCGGATGTATGTGAGGTGAGCCAGCTTATCATTCCGTCAGGGTAGGAAAGCTTTACTTCTTCGCCCAGACCGTTTACGGTTGACATATTGTGATAATCACCGTTCATATCCGTAAACATATCGTGATTGACTGCAAACCAGGCGTGATGGCTGCTGCTTGTTTTTGTACCGTCTTCGTAGCATACCTTTGTGAGAGTTGAAAGCCTGCAATCTGCCGCAACATTTGAAACTGAGGTAATTCTTTCAAAGGTAGGTGAAACCGCCATATAGTAGTTTACAAGGGGATCACGGGTGCTCGAAGTAATCCATACGGGAGTGTCAGAGAGCATTTCGCAAAGCTCATCAGAAGGTGCCCAGGCAGGGCAGATGGGGAAGGCTGCAGCAAACATTTCGGGGTAGGCAACTGCCATTTTTAATGTCATTTTACCGCCCATTGAGTAACCGCCAACATAAATTCTTGTAAGGTCAATATTTTCCTTGTTATCTGCAATGAAATCGTCGATTGCGGCTCTGAGAGGCTCAATCATTTGGTTGCTCCAGAAAATATTGTTTTCTTCCCTTGAACGTGCGGCAAGGATGAACGCACCGCCTGCAGGCTTAAAGCGTGCCTGAAATTCGTCGCTTGTCCAGTAAGCGATGTTGCTCTTTTTAACGGGGCTGCCGGGCTCTTTGCCGTCGCCCATACCGTGAAGCCACACAACCAGGGGATACTTTGTTGTATCATTTTCTTTAACGGGGGAATAGTAGCTGTAATCAACGGTGTATCCGTTGGTTTCGGGGCCTTCGTTCTGAACAAACTGTGCTTTGAGGGGCTCGATTCCGCCTTCTTTTGAAAGTGCGAATGCCCCAACGGGCAAGGTGAGGATGAATGCCAGTGCGAGGATGATTGCTGTTAACTTCTTCATTTTCATTCTCCTTTTAGTTTTTGTTTATTACTCTTTCAGCGAACATAAGCAGGTCTTTGATTTCAAGCACAGTGCCGTCGTCAAGGATTGCTTTTCCGCTTATTCTGCCGAATACCTGATGGGCGTTACGCTTGATGATAAATGCGTTCAGGTTTGAAGAATTATCATAAACAGGCCTGAAATCCATATCAAAGCGGCCGTCAGAGCTGATGATTTTCCAGGGCTGCATAATATCGTCTGGAATATCGAAACGGATACGGTCAAGCTTGTGGCATTTGCCGTCATAGAAAAACATATTTTCGCTGGCGGCGGTTGTGTCGCCGAAACCGTAGCCAAGATTGAAACCGAAGCGTTTGCCGTTTACATAGCCGTTGCCCGAGCTCCAGTACCAGGTGTTTTCATATGTCCATACACCTCTGCCCCAATCGAGGGTTGCAAAATTTCTTTCAGGTGTAAGCTCAATAGTTATGTCACCGAATTTTATATAGCCTTCTGCAGGCATGCAGTTGATTTTCTGATTGTAGTAAAATGCCTTTTTATCGGTTTCCCAGGGAGTTGCAATAACCATAGTATCGTCGTTTTCAAACTTGCGGAGCTTTATGTCAAAATCAAGAGTCGGTCTTGTTTTGGTGGATTTATAGTGCCCTGTCAGCCTTCTGAAACCGTCTTCGTGATAATAGGCAAGGCTTGCGGCGGAGTTCCTGTAAAAGATATCACCTTTTGAGCTGTCGGTAGGCATATGAAGTCTGCCGTTGGGCATTATGATGGGGACAACATAATCGTATTTTTTACCTTCGTTCAAATCAAAAAGGGTGGCGTTGGCAAGACCGAGATAACGGTTATCCGAAATAACCGTTGAAAAGGCGAAGCCTCTGTCGTCAACAATAATGTAATAATCCCATTCTTTTATTCTTATTTTGCTTGCCTTGACATCAAAGGGACTGTATTCGGCAATGAGCTTGTTTGCCCAGCCTGCTTCAACAATCTTACCTTCCAGGTCAAGCAATCTTTGCGATTTTTCAAGCTTATGGTTCATTTTTTCTCCTTGCGTCAATCTGTTATTTTCAAAACAGGTTCGCCTGCTTTTTTCATATATTCAAGCAAAAGCTTTCTCATTTCAAGCCTGATTTCGCTGTGTTCGGGGCTGTGAATGAGATTATTTTTTTCGTAGGGGTCATTCTCAAGGTCATAAAGAAAATCGTCTTTATATTCATCGGCAAATGCCTTGTCCGCATTCTTTGCGGAAACGCTGTATTTCCATCTGTCTGTGCGTACGGCTCTTCCTATCTGACTTTCCGAAATCTGAATAAATACGCTTTCGTGACCTTTTTTGTCTGTCAGGCTCTTGCCCATAAAATGCTCGGGGATTTCCGCGCCTGCTATGTCAAGCACTGTTGCAGGCAGGTCAATAAGCGAAACGAGATCGTTTATTCTGCCGCCGCCGGTAAAGGCACCGCCTGTGATAACGAGCGGCACTTTTATGCTGTTTTCGTGGCAGGAACGCTTGTATTCCATATTGCGTGTTCTGAAATGACAGCCGTGGTCTGAGGTGTAAATGATAACCGTATTATCGTAAAGACCTTCGTCTTTAAGCGTCTGAATAAGTCTGCCGAAGTTTGTGTCAACACTGTTGCAGCAGGCGAGGTAGGATGGCATCTGAACACGCCAATCGCCCAATGTGCCTTTAAGATCGCCGGGCACCTCATAATTTTTAAATTTGTTTTTCAGCCCCTTGGGTGATTCAAAACGGAGTCTGTCATTCTGATGATGGGGCTCAAGCTGGGATACAAACATAAAGAAGGGTTTTTCGTGAGGCTTTTTAAGATATTCAATGGCAAAATCATTGATTTTATCCGCTCTGTAACCCTTGAAATCGAGTCTTTGATTGTTTTCGTCAAATACATAACCGTTGTAGCCGTGAGAAGTGAATTCAAGAATATCCGCCGCTCTCCAATAGTCGTATCCGCCTCTGCGCTCTTTGGGTGTGGGCTTTGTGGCAAGTCTGTGTTTACTGTCAGAAGCAAGGTGCCATTTGCCGATATATGCGGTGTCATAGCCTGCTTCCGTCAGATAATGGGCAATTCCTTTTGTATCCGTGGGCAGGGCAATATCGTTTCTGTAACAGCCGTTCTGCGATGCGTAAACGCCGCTTTGCAGACAGGCTCTCATAGGACCGCAAACGGGCTGGCAGGTAAACGCATTTTCAAACAGAGTACCTTCCTCTGCAATTTTATCAAGATTGGGAGTTACGGGCAGCTTCTGACCGTAACAACCTGCGGAGTCTGCTCTCTGCTGGTCGGAAAAATAAAAGATAATGTTGGGTTTGTTCATTTTTATCTTACACTCCTCATTTTTTCAACAACGTGCATAATGAAATCCATTCTGGGGCAGTAGCCGTCAAGCTGATTATAAAGGCTTCTGTAACGCTTGCATCCTGAACCGCAAAGAGTTTTCACCTTACAATTTTCGCAAAGCTTGTTTTTCGGCTCATCGTGCTCAAAAAATCTTTTGAGTCCGTCGCAGTTCAGAATATCATTTATATCCGCATCGTTTATGTTAAGGCATCTGAATTCGTCAAGGCAGTAGAAATCGCAGGGGTAGCAGGTGCCGTCGGCTTCAACAACAAGCTGGGCATTGCATCTTCCGCTTGCGCCGCACTGCTCCGCAACGCCTTTCGTCATAAGGGAAAGCAGGTTGTCGAAATCACGAACATAAAAATGCTTGCCCTTTGAAACCTCTGAAAACCATATATTGAAAAACCTTTTCTGAAATCTTGCAAGCTGTTTTGCGTTAAGGCTGTATTCCGATTTGCTTCCGTCCAGAGGGTCAAGGCAATAAATGGGCTGAACATCACGGAATCCGTTTTCAGAATAGAAATTAAAAAGCTCTGCGGCATCGGTTTGTGCCGTTATTACGGAAAGAATATTGAAAGCTATGCCGTGCTTTTTCAGCAGATTTATGCCCTGCATTGCATCATCGAATGAACTGCAGCGGTTTTTATTATGCTTTTCTTTGAAACCGTCAAGGGATACGCCGATTAAAAAGTTGTTTTCCTTGAAGATTTTACAGAAATTCTCATCGATAAATGTTCCGTTTGTCTGCAAAGAATAATAAATGTTACTGCCTTCGGTCTTATGCTTTTCTGCAATGCGGATGAAATTTTCAAAAAAATCACATCCTGCAAGCAAAGGCTCACCGCCCTGAAACATAAAGGTGACGGTTGAATTATCGCCGCAGAAATCAAAAGTTTTCTTAATAAGATTTTCTGCAGTTTCCGGTCTCATCACAGAGCCGTGGGTTGATTCCCTGACCTTTGCCTCGTCACAGTAAAAGCAGTAGCTGCATTTAAGGTTGCAGGCAGAGGATGCCGGTTTTATCAAAGCGGTCATCTGCCGCATAAAAACACCTCTTTTGCAAATTATATATCGGGTGATTGTGTGAAATTCAAAGGATATTATTTTATGTGCTTCGGCGTAGGAGCCGTTTTATACGGGCTTATTGAGGTTGTGACAAGGGGTTATACCCATTGGACTATGGCACTGACAGGCGGTACGGTTATGGTGCTTCTCAATCTTATAAATCAGACCAGGGAGCTTCATATACTCATAAAATGCCTGCTGGGTGCAGTAGTCATAACAAGCCTTGAATTCTGTGTGGGAATGATTGCTAATGTTGCCCTGGGCTGGAATGTATGGGATTATTCAGATAAACCGCTGAATATATGGGGTCAGATTTGCCCTCAGTTTACCCTTGTGTGGTATTTCCTGAGTATTCCTGCCTTTGCTCTGTGCTCATTTATTGAGAGCCGATTCAGCTTGCGGCAACGTAATTCCTGATGCCCTGCACGGTTGCCTCGGCAAGAATATCTCTGTTTGCCGCAGTCTGCAACACGGCGCATTCATCCTGATTTGATACAAAGCCGTATTCAATGAGTATTGCAGGGCATTCCTCAACCCTTGCAACCCTAAATGCATAGAAGTTTGAGCCTCTGCTGACTTTGCTTTGTATTTCGGGCTTGTCTGCATAGATTTTTGTTTTATACGCTTCAACAATACTGTTATGTACCGCTTTTGCAAGGGGCTGTGAATAGGCTCTGTAATAATAAGCCGATGTGCCCATTGCGGATGCGGATGTGCTTGAATCACAATGGATTGAAATAAACATATCGGGATTTCTGTCACGCACTGCATTGTTTCTGTCGGTATAGCATACCCATTTATCCGTTGAACGGGTCATGATAACATTTGCACCTTCTGCTTCAAGCAGTTCCTTGACCTTGGTTGCAATTGAAAGGTTGATGTGCTTTTCAGCATCAAGACCTGTGGCTGTTGAGGCACAGGCCGCACCGGGGTCAATACCGCCGTGACCGGGGTCAAGCATAATTGTATATCCGCTCAATGAGGAAGGCTTATGGTTTATTGTAATAACAAGATTACCGTCTTTGTTGTACTCATAATGGAAACCGTAGAATTTTCCTCTTTCCGCAAGAGTAAAGGAAAGGGTAACGGTTGATTTTGCACTGTCAGAGGACCAATTACCCGCTTTGCATACGGAGTTGTTAAGCGATAAATCACCGTGAGCCTCAACTGTATCGCTGAATGTGAATTCAAGACCTGTGCAGTTAAGCGATGAAACAACAACGGGTCTGCCTGCGTTGCCGTTATAAAGGGAATAGGTCTGACCTGTAAGCTTTGCGTTGAAAGCAACATTTCTGTTCATTTCGAGTACAATTACGGTATCGCCGCCTGATGCACTGCACGAAATAACATTTATGGTGTTTTTAGGCATAACATAGCCGTCTTTTATGCTGACATGAGTAACTTTGCCGTCACTGCCGCTTGCAAGCCTTTCTTCACGGAGCTTGGGCACTTTAACGCCCGACGAAAGAACATAGTATGTCTCGTCGTCACAGATTATTTCGGCAGTTACATAATCAACAGTGCCTTTGAGAAGGGGAGAGCAATCGGGCACGGAGAAGGTTTTTGTGTTGTTGCCGGGATAGGTTTCCACATAATCGTCTGTTATTTCGCATATCTTTGCCGCACCCAGACCGTAGTTTTCTGTGTAGCTGTATTTCTGAAGTGTGCCCTGAAATGAAGAACCGTCGGTTGAGGAGTTATCTGTCTGTGTTTCCGTGGAGTCCTGTCCCTGATTGTCAGAGGTTTCACCGGATGATACATCTGTGCCTGTAACGGTCTGTGTTTCTGTTGTGGTGGTAGTGGTAACGGGCTGAGTGACGGGAGGAGGAGCCGCAACAACTTTTGCGGAAACATTGATTGATGCACCGCTGAGTGATTCCGTAAGTGAGCTGTATTTTGCCGTTACCTTGTATTTGCCCAGATTCTGTACGGAGTTTGTGCTTGCGGGTGTATTCAGCGTTGCACTGAATGTTGTGAAGTCCGATGCCTCATCAATGGTGTCATCTTCAGAATCATTGGTTTCGCCCGTAGCCGTCATTTTATAGGTTTTTCCGTTGAATTCAACTGATACGGTTGCGTTTTTATGAGCAACTGCAAAAACCTCAACCTGCATTTCACCGGGTACGGTAATGCTGTCGGCAGGTGAAACTGATTTGAGAAGCTTTATTTTGTAGGTTACGGTATATGTGTAGGTTTTGCCTTTGTGTTCAAACTTGATTGTGTTACTGCCTGCTTTCAGTGATATATCAATGGCAAAATCGCCGTTTTTTGAAACTTTAAGCACCTGACCGTTGCATTTCAGCTCGTGGGCAGGGCTGCTTGTGCCTCTGAAAGTGATGGTTGACTGCTCTGTGGTAATATTTGTTTTCTTGTGGCTTGTAAGGGTAAATTCTTTGTCAAGCAGATATGTGTCACGCTCTTTTATGTAATTCATAACAATATCCGCCGCAGTGCCGCTTGCTTTCGAAATTTCTCCGTAGGGTGTGAATGCAAGACCTTTACACAGCGACATATCCGCTGAAGTTTTGATAAACTCAACGGTATCGGCGGCCTTATCTGCTGAATAGGATGAAAGACCGCTTAAATCGTGGCACAGCCAGAGGGGACTTGTTTTTTCGTTCCATACGGTGCGTGCCGTTTCAAAAACAGAGTCCTTGCCGCTTTCGTGACGAAGGAAAACAAAATCGGCTTTTTTGCCGTCAATAAGCGAAGTGAGTGCAGGGGATGCTTTTGATGTGAAAGTGGGCTCAATGCCTATAACCATAGCGGAGTCGAAGGCTTTGATTTCATCGCACAGAGCACCTGCCTTCTGCTCAAAATCCGAGAGAGTTTCGTCATATCCGCCGATGATGATGAAATCCGTGTTGTACTGTTTTGAAAAAGCGGTCAGAAATTCACTGCTCTGCGATACATCCGCATACACGCCGTAATAAAGCGCGCTTGCTTTTGCACTTTCAAGAAGGGGTGCAACATCCTGTGAGTTGTCTTCGGTAAGCTCAAAAATAACCGTGTTGAAGCCTGCTTTTTCAAAATCGGCAAGCTCTGAGCCGCTTTTTTCCGAATATTCCGAATACACTGCCGCAACTGCGGATTCGGGTACGGCGGTTTTGGGTCTGCCCGAATCAATTATCGGCTGTGTTGCGGTTTCTGTCTGAGTTGCAGTTGTAGGTTCATCGGTGAAATTCTTTTTGAGTGAATCGAATTTACCTGTTACGAACATTGCAACGATAATGCCGATTATTATAACGGCAATACCTATTGTGACTGCTGTGAGAATTTTAGTCTTTTTCATTGTCTGTTCCCCGTATTGATACTTTTAAGTTTTGCATTTCTTCGGTGCAGTCGGCTCGTGTAAGGTCACTGTATGAAAACATAACAAAGCCGCTGTACTCCGTATTTGCTCTTATGCAGGCAAGCTGACGGGCAAGTATATCCGTGTGCTCCTGCCATTCCTTACTGCCTGAGAGTGCATATTCATCATATGTGCCGCATTTATATGCACCTATTCCGCAGGCAAGGTCAATATTTTTATTTCTCCTTAAAGTTCCCCATTGAACAAGAAGGGATGTAAAATCCGCAGTTTCGTGTTCAAATCCGAAATAAATCTGCGGAATAATTAAATCCGCATAGCCTTCTTCCGAAAGCCACATTTCGCAGTCTGCAAAATGTTTTTCTTTGTTTTCTTCAAGCCTTCCGCTTGGGCTTATGCTGAAAATCAGGCGGGAATTTTCTGCTTTTACCGCCTTGTAAAGTGCACTTACAAAGGCATTTATATTTTCTCTGCGCCATTCTTCAAGGCTCAGCTTTCCGCCCTGTGCGGTATATTGCGAATACTGAACAGAGTCAACCTGAGCACTGACGGAAGGGTAAAAATAATCGTCGATGTGTATGCCGTCAATATCGTATTTCCTTATGATTTCGCGGATGCCATCTGTTATCCTGCCGTGATTTTCCGTGCAGGAGGGATTATAGTAAATACCGTTTTCGAGAATACACACCTCATCGCTGCCTGATTCAATGAGCTTTTTTGCAGGATTTTTTTCGCTGATTTTATCGGTGTGTTTATCCGATGAAATTCTGAACGGGTTAATCCAGCCGTGTACGGAAATTTCGTTTGCCTTTGCACTTTCAAGCATAACTGCAAAGGGGTCAAAGCTCAATTGAGCACCCTGTGTGCCTGCGATATATGCGGAATAGGGATAAATCTCCGATTCGTAAAACGCATCGGAAAATGCACGCAAATGAACAAATGCGGTGTTGAAACCGAAGCTTTTTATCAGCTCAAACATTTTATCGGTTTCGGCTTTGTATTCGCTTTCGGTTTTACCCTGTGCACTTATATGGTCGTAGCAGGAAATCCATATACCCCGCATTTCAGCAGTGTCTGCGGACAAATCCTTTTTTGTGTGTTGACACGAGGTGAGCAAAAGGCATATAATTACGGCAGATAAAATAATTTTCTTCATAGCATAAATATATGTAAAGGAATGATTAAAATGCCGTTTGAGTTGGGTTTAGCACTGATTTATTTTGTCCTCATAGGGATTGTTGCCGTTGCAATAACCGTGGGCGATAAAGCCGCCGCAAAAAAAGGGAAATGGAGAGTGCCCGAGGCGACTCTTATGATGATAGGTCTTTTCGGAGGAGCACTTCCCATGTTTGTGACTATGAAAACAATCCGTCATAAAACAAAACATATGAAGTTTATGATCGGACTTCCTCTTGAAATTGCACTTCACGCCGCAATAATATGTGCAATTCTTTATCTTAAATTCAACTGAAAATCGGGCTGCTCGGTCAGGAGCAGCCCTTTCTTTTTACAGTGTGCTCAAATCGTAGGGCGTACGCTGATAAACAAAATAATTCAGCCAGTTTGTGAAAAGCAGGTTTGCCGTGCCTCTCCAGGTTACGGGCGGAATCATATTGGGGTCATCGTCAGGAAAATAGTTATAGGGCACTTTGATATCAAGCCCTTTGTTTACATCCCTGAAATACTCTTTTGCAAGTGTTTCTCTGTCGTATTCGGAGTGACCCGTTGCAAAGAAGTTACGGCAATCCATATCCGAAATAAGGTGAACGCCTGCTTGCTCGGAATATGAAATTATCTGCAAATCCTTGACAAGAGCAATGTCGCTGCGCCTGTTTTCCGTGTGCCTTGAATGGGGTACAAAGAATTTTTCGTCAAGACCGCGCATCAAAGGATGGAAAGGGTCAAGACACTTGTGGGGGAATATGCCGAAAAGCTTTTCTTCAAGGGGATATTTGGGTACACCGTAATGGTAATAAAGTGCAGCCTGAGCACCCCAGCAGATGTGGAAGGTTGAATATACATTCTTTTTGCTCCATTCCAGAATCTCGCAAAGCTCGTCCCAGTAGTCAACCTCCTCAAATTCAAGGTTTTCAACAGGAGCACCCGTAACGATAAATCCGTCATATTTTTTGTCACGGATTTCATCGAAGGTTTTGTAGAATTTCAGCATATGCTCCTGAGAAGTGTTTTTGGATTTGTGTGACTTAACCTGCAACAGCTCAACCTCAACCTGCAGGGGAGAGTTACTGAGCAGTCTGAGAAGCTGAGTTTCCGTTTCGATTTTGGTAGGCATTAAGTTGAGGATAAGTATGTTAAGAGGACGGATATCCTGTGACATTGCACGGTCCTCCGTCATGACAAATACATTTTCACTTTCCAGTGCCTTGTGTGCAGGCAGTTCATTGGCTATCTTGATTGGCATGGAATCACCTTACTTGCTTTTTGTTTATATTTTCAGCCTTTTGTTGGCAGTGAGCAGTGCTTTTGAAACCGCCGAGGCAATCACAAAGCCGGCTACGGCTTCAACCGCACCGTTAAGCCCTACGAACCAGGCAAAGAATGCAACTATGTTTGTTGCGGCAGATTGTCCGTAAAGCGATGCAAATACATCCGTCTGTCCGAAAAGAAGAATGAACAGACCTACAAACATAAGTGTGTTCAGCACAGGACAGCAAAGGCCTGAAACCGCACAGGGAACGGAGTCGCTTTTGCATACTTTTGAGAGTCCTTTAAAAATAAGACCCGTAAGCCAGCCTTCGAGTATTCTGGGTACAAGGCAAAGTATTGCTGTAAGTACGGGGCTTACGTTAACCAGCATTGCACCGAAAGCACTCATTCCCGAAAAAGCCTGCCAAAGGCTTGTAAGACCGAATACAAGGCCGCATATTGCTCCGGCAGAAGGTCCGAGTACAATTGCGCCCACGGCAACGGGAATAATGTTCAGCGTAATTTCGATAACGCCGATTTTGATGTAACCCAGATTTGTAAATCCGAAGATCAACAGAAGTGCAACAAGCACCGAAAGCTGGGTCAGGCGAAGAATACGCCCTTTTTTGTTCTTTGCGTTTGACATAATATATTCCTCCTTGCTGCTGCTCCGTCAGGATGCAACGCAAAATTTGACGAATTGATATTACTGTTTGTCTGTTTTATTTTCTGTTTTTTTCATAAAGGACTTTGAGTCCGTAAAGAATAAGTTCACCGTTATAGGTGATATCACGCTTACAGCTTTTTACAAGGTCCTTTGCAAGACCGCCTGTTGCGACCGTTGACATAACCTTGTCGCCAAGCTCATCCTCAAGCTTTTCGCAAAGACCGTCAAGCATTGCCGCATAGCCGAAAACCGTACCCGACTGCATAGAATCGATTGTGTTTTTGCCGATTGCTCTTGCAGGGGTTTTGAGGCTTATGCTGGGAAGCTGAGAGGTTTTTGCCGAAAGAGCATCAAGTGAAATGCCTATACCGGGAGAAATGGTACAGCCGCAGAATGCACCGTTTCTGTCAATGACACTGATTTTGCTTGCTGTGCCAAGGTCAATAACCAGACAGGGCAGGGGGTAAAGTGCTGCCGCACCCACACAGCCCGCAAGCAAATCTGCACCGAGCTGAGCAGGGTTATCAATGAGTATGTTCATACCCGTTTTGATTCCGGGACCCAGCACCATAGGTTTACGTCCGGTTATTTTTTCGATTGCTTCGCCCATTGTTGAGGTAAGCTCAGGTACAACACTGCTTATTGCCGCACCGGAAAAACTGCTCAGAGGCGTATCGTATAAAGCAAAAATCTGCTTGAAATCAACGGCGTATTGGTCAGGCATTTTTGACCTGTCTGTGGCAAGCCGTGAAACAAAAACAAGCTCATCGTTATTGTAAACACCCAAGGTTATGTTGGTGTTGCCGATGTCGATTACAAGAAGCATAACATCACTCCTTCAACATATTCTGTTTCATTATACACTATTATTTCAAATAATACAATACTTTATATTTATTTTATAAGGAGTTATAATGTAGCACAGCGAGGTGAACAGAATGAAATGCAGTATATGTCCGAGAAATTGCGGCGCAGACAGAGGCGTGAATACAGGTATCTGCGGAGCAGGTGATAAAATCAGAATTGCAAGAGCCGCACCTCATTATTGGGAAGAACCCTGCCTCAGCGGTGAAAACGGGTCGGGCACAGTGTTTTTTTCGGGCTGTAATCTTGGCTGTGTTTTTTGTCAGAATTACGATGTAAGCCACCGTGCCTACGGTGCCGAAGTCAGCGATATACAGCTTATGCGCACCTTTGACAAACTCATAGAGAAGGGCGTGCATAACCTTAATCTTGTCACTCCTTCTCATTATGTGCCTCAGCTTGCAAAGGTTCTTCGCGAATACAAATCACCCGTGCCAATCGTATATAATTCATCGGGTTATGAAAAAGCGGAAACTCTGAAAATGCTTGAAGGCCTTGTTGATATATACCTTCCGGATATCAAATATTTTGATTCCGCTCCTGCACTGAAATATTCGGGTGCGGCGGATTATTTTGAATATGCTTCGTCGGCAGTGCTTGAAATGCACCGTCAGGCAGGAAGTGTTGTTCTTGACGGAAACGGAATTGCAAAAAAAGGGCTTATTATCCGTCATCTTGTGTTACCGGGCAATATATCTCAGGCGGTCAAGGTTTTTGAATGGGTCAGGGATAATTTACCCGAAGATACATATGTAAGCGTAATGCGTCAGTATACGCCTTTCGGTAAGGCAAAGGAAATCCCGCCGGTAAACCGCAGACTTTCTTCCCGCGAATATGCCCTTGTGAAACAAAAAATTCTTGCAATGGGTTTTGAAAACTGCTATTTTCAGAGTTCCGAATCGGCAAAAGAAAGTTTTATTCCAAATTTTAATCTCGAAGGTGTTGACCTTTAATAAAAAATTTGGTAAATTGTAATAGTAATTTAATTAACGGAGGTTAATATTGTTATGAAAGGCTTTGCAGCAGAATTCAAGAAGTTCATTATGAGAGGCAATGTTATCGACCTTGCAGTCGGTGTTATCATCGGCGGCGCATTCCAGGCGATTGTAAAATCACTTGTTGACGATATCGTTATGCCTGTCATCAGCCTTGCAACAAAGGGTATTGATTTTACCAACAAATTCATCGTTTTCGGTGAAGGCGAGTTTGCAACGCTTGCCGAAGCTCAGGAAGCAGGCGTAGCGGCGCTTGCTTACGGTAATTTCATCAATGCGGTTATCAACTTCCTTATTATGGCTTTCGTAATCTTCTGTCTTGTCAAGACAATCAACAAGATTAACGAAAAGACTCAGAAGAAGGAAGAGGCAGCTCCCGCTGAGCCCACAACCAAGGAATGCCCCTACTGTAAGAGCGAAATTGCAATCGGCGCAACAAAATGCCCCAACTGCACATCTGAACTTTAAACTGAAATCGGGCGCAAAGCACATAAGGTTGCTTTGCGCTCTTTTTCATCCATAACAAGGAGCAAAGAATATGAAATTAGGATTTATAGGAACGGGTAATCTTGCGAGCGCAATCCTCAGAGGAGTTGTTGCCGCAGGCAAGATCAAACCCGAAGAAATAATGATTTACGATATAAATGCCGAAAAGCTTTCACAGCTTAAAGAGGAACTTTCAGTCAATGTTGCGGACAGTGCAAATCAGGTTGCCGCAGAATGCGACAATACGGTTATTGCTGTTAAGCCCAAGGATTTTGCGTTTCTTGCAGGCTCGATAAGCAGTGATGTTGAAAAGAAAAAATCCCTCATTATATCAACAGCCGCAGGCACGGAAATTCAAAAAATAGAAGGATGCTTCGGCTTTGATGTGAAAGTGGCAAGAATTATGCCTAACATCAATGCTGCCGTAGGTGAATCAATGACCGCCGTATGTTTTTCGGGCAGCGTAACAGATGATGAAAAAGATTTTGCCGTTGAGCTGTGCTCATATTTCGGCAAATGTGTTGAGCTTGACGAAAAATATTTTTCTGCATTTACGGCAATAGCAGGTTCCGCACCGGCTTTTGCGTTTATGTTTGCAGATTCACTTGCAAACGCAGGTGTAAAATACGGTCTGCCTGCCCAGACAGCTCAGGATATTGCGGCGCAGATGCTTTTCGGTTCGGCAAAGCTTATGCTTGAAAGCCCTCTTTCCGTAAGTCAGCTTGTAAGAAATGTCTGCTCACCCGGGGGTACAACCATTGAAGGTGTGTGCAGTCTTAAAGAAACGGGATTTGAAAATTCTGTTATCAGAGCAGTTGATAAAACAGTTGAAAAAGACAGAAAGATGAGCGGTAAATAAGGAGTGATTTTATGGAACTTATTATTCTCAGTTCACTTGAAAAAGTGTTTTCCGATGAAAAGCCTTCGGCAGAAGCTTTCGGCGGATTCTCAATGCTTAAAAACGAAAAATCGTCATTTCAGGCGGCATTCTGCCCCGAAAGTGACGGCTCTGTGACCGTTGAACTTTGCGGAGAGCTTGCGAAGTATTCAAAGGCATACATAGTCAAGGATGTGCCCGTGGGAAATGCTTGTTTTGAGGATGCAGATGACCTTTATCTCCGAAAAACCTCGGGAATGTACCCCGACTATCTTGTGCCCGCAGATGGTGAAACTGCCGTTGAAGCAGGCAAATGGTACAGTGTATGGGTTGAAGTTGCACCTGTGGGCAGCTTTACGGGTAAGGATAAGCTGACGGTAAATGTTTCTCACAGTGCGGAGGGAACCGTTTGCGGCGAGCTTGAGATTGAGGTTATTGATGCAGAGCTTCCCCGTCAGGAGCTTATCTACACAAACTGGTATCATTCCGACTGTATATGTAATTATTACGGGATTGAAGCTTTCAGCGACGAATTCTGGCGTATTAACCGCAACTTCATCAGAACTGCGGCTGAGCACGGTATGAATTGCATTCTGACTCCCGTTTTCACTCCGCCTCTCGATACAAGAGTAGGCGGCGAAAGACGCACCGTTCAGCTTGTGAAAATCCGTCATCACGGCGGAAAATATTATTTTGATTTCAAAAACCTGAAAAAGTGGATAGATATGTGCCGTGAGTGCGGTATTGAATATTTTGAAATCAGCCATTTCTATACCCAGTGGGGCGCAAAGCACGCACCTAAAATTGTTGCCCTTGACCGCAAAGGCAGAGAGAAAAAGATTTTCGGCTGGTTCACACGCACATCAAGTAAGGCTTATGACGATTTTCTCCGTCAGTTTGCGGCGGCGTTCATTTCATTTGTCGAAAGGGAAGGTATAAAGGATAAATGCCTTCTCCACGTTTCCGATGAACCTAATGATAAGCAGTTGAAGGTTTATTCAAGACGTGCGGCGTTCATTGCTGAAATATTCCCCGGATTCAAAGTGATTGATGCACTTTCGGATTTTGAATTTTATGAGAAAGGTGCTGTTAAAAATCCCATTCCGGCGGAAGACCATATAAATGATTTTATGGGTAAGGTACCCGAATTGTGGACTTACTACTGCTGCGGTCAGGGTCATTCATATGTTCCCAACCGTTTTATGTCAATGCCTTCTCTTCGTAACAGAGTGCTTGGCGTACTGCTTTATAAATACGATATCAAAGGCTTTTTGCAGTGGGGTTACAACTTCTACAACAGTCAGTATTCCATAAAAGCAATTGACCCTTATAAAGTTACCGATGCAGGCGGCGGATTTCCGTCAGGTGATTCGTTTGTGGTTTATCCTGCCGAAAACGGCGAAACATACGAATCACTCAGACTCAAGGTTTTTTACGACGGTTTTCAGGATTTGAAGGCACTCAGGCTGCTTGAAAGCAAAATCGGCAGGGATAAGGTACTTGAACTTATTGATAAAGACCTTTTCAAACCTCTCACATTTATGGAATATCCCCACGAAGCAGAGTGGCTTTATGAACTGAGAGAAAAGGTAAATCAGCTGATTAAGGAGAATTGAAATGCCTATTATTTTTGACAGTGAAAAGAAAATTTTTAAGCTTGACACCGCAACATCAAGCTATGTGTTTGAAATTTACGAGCAAAATTACATTGTTCATCTCTATTACGGTGCAAAAATTCCCGATTATAACCTTTCGGAATTCCGTTATACAGGCGGATTTGCGTCCTTCAGCCCCAACAACATAAATGTTGCCGACTGGCGTTTTTCACCTGATATCAATCCGTTTGAGTATCCCGGCAACGGTGCAGGCGATTTCAGAACATCCGCAATCGCAATAAAGAATGCAGACGGCAACAACACTACGGATATGCGTTATGTTTCACATAAAATTTATCCCGGCAAGCCTGCCATTGAGGGTCTGCCTGCTCTTTATGTTGAGGATGACGGCGATGCAACCACACTTGAACTTCTTACAGAGGATTCCGTTACAGGTGTTCAGACGGTGCTTTATTACACCGTTTTTGAAAAACTCGGTGCAATGACAAGAAGTGTAAAGGTTATCAATAATTCAGACAAGACCGTTGAAATCGAAAAGGTAATGAGCACCTGCGTTGACTTCCACACAAGCGATTTTGAAATGCTTTCTCTCTACGGCAGATGGGGCAAGGAAAGAGCGCTTGAAAGACGCGCCCTTGCTCACGGCAGACAGCTTGTTTCAAGCAAAAGAGGTTCATCAAGCCATCATCACAATCCCTTTGCCGCAATTGTTGACAAGGGTGCAACCGAGGATTACGGCAATGCATACGGCTTTAACTTTGTTTACAGCGGTAATTTTGTGTTTGAGGCTGAGGTCAATCAGAATTCGGGCACAAGAGTTATAATGGGCATCAATCCCGAAAACTTCGGCTGGCAGCTTAAAGCAGGCGAGTATTTCTGCTCTCCCGAGGTTGTTATGGTTTACACTCCTGACGGTATCGGCGAAATGAGCCGTATTTTCCACAGACTTTACAGAAAGCATCTCATAAGAGGAAAATGGAAAGATATCAAACGCCCCTTGCTTATCAACAACTGGGAAGCAACCGGTATGGAGTTCACGGGCGAACAGCTTGTTACCTTTGCCGAAAGAGCAAAAGAGCTTGGCATTGAAATGCTTGTTATGGATGACGGCTGGTTCGGTGACAGAAATTCAGACCGAAGCGGTCTTGGCGATTGGCAGGTAAATGAAGAAAAGCTTGGCGGCACACTTGCCGAATTCGTAAATAAAATCAATGCTCTCGGTATTAAATTCGGTATATGGTATGAGCCTGAAATGATTTCCCGCGACAGTAATCTTTACCGTGCACATCCCGAGTGGTGTCTTCATGTGCCGAACCGTGAAAAATCCATTGCACGCCACCAGTATGTACTTGACTATTCAAGGCAGGATGTCCGTGACTATATTTTCGGTGAAATGAAAAAGGTTCTTTCAACCTGCAAAATAGATTACCTCAAATGGGATTTCAACCGCAACCTTTCAGAGGTAGGCTCTGCAATTCTTCCTCCCGAACAGCAGAAGGAAGTGTTCCACCGTTTTGTTCTGGGTACATATGATGTTATGGACAGACTTACCAAAGAATTCCCCGAGATGCTTATTGAAAACTGCTCGGGCGGCGGCGGACGCTTTGACCCCGGTACACTTTATTTCTCACCCCAGATCTGGACCAGTGATAACACAGACCCCATTGAGCGTCTTACAATTCAGTTCGGTACTTCAATGTGCTATCCTGCATCAACTATGGGTGCTCACGTTTCCGCTTCAAGGCGTACGGGCTACGATACAAAGGGCAATGTTGCTCTCTGGGGTTCATTCGGCTATGAGCTTGACCCCAATAAATTTACCGATGAAGAAAAACGCATCGTAAAGCGTCAGGTAAAGGAATATCACAAGTATTATGATGTAATTCATTTCGGTGACCTTTACAGACTTGTGACTCCCTTTGAAAATCCCTACAGAGTTGCGTGGCAGTTTGTATCGGAGGATAAGAAGGAGGCACTTCTCACAAGCGTTATTATGCGTGAGCCTGCCGACAGAGCATTTTATATTAAGCTCAAAGGTCTTGACCCCGATAAGTATTATGTTGACGAGGATACCGATGAAGTTTATTCGGGTGCACTCCTTATGAATGCAGGTCTTGCCTTTACAACTCTCAGAAACAACGACGGCGACAGCTTTGTCAAGTATTTCAAGGCAGTCGAATAATTTAAAAGGAGGAAATATTTATGAAAATCTGTCCCAAATGCAGTACACCTCTTGAAGACAATATGAAATTCTGCACAACCTGCGGCTTTTCATTTGAACAGGGTGAGGCGGAGCCTCAGCCTGCCGAAGAAACTCACGAGCGTCAGAGAAACACGCAGTACGGTCAGCCCTTCTTCGGTCAGCAGACATATGCACCGCCCGTTGAAAAAGACCCCTTTGACCATACGAATGAATTTGACCCCAGAGATATTTCGGAAAACAAGGTGATAGCAATGCTGATTTATCTTATGGGCATAGCAGGCGTGCTTATTGCACTGCTTTCACAGAGCCATTCCGCTTATGTCGCTTTCCACCTCAGACAGGCACTGAAATTTATGGTGTGCAATGCACTTCTGACCCTTGCGGCGGCAGTGCTGAGCTGGACGGTAATTGTACCCGTTGCCTGCGGAATTGCATTCATAGTTCTTCTTGTTGTGAAGATTATATGCTTTGTTGATATCTGTAACGGCAAAGCAAAAGAACCTGCAATTATAAAAAATCTCAACTTCCTTAAATAAAATTAATAACCGACCTCACAGCGAGGTCGGTTATTTTTATCTTAAAATCACTTTTTCTTCTTTTTTCTTACATTCTTTATTATTGCCGCAACGCTTGTAACCGCACCTGCAACTATTGCAATTTCTTTAACTGCGGTTACAACCTGCGATACACTGGTAGGTACATATGAATAAACAACAAATTTGGGCTTGTTCTTTACTTCATTGCCGCAAAGCTCACCGAAGGTAATGGTTTTTGTTTCGTATGTGCCGTTTTCTTCAATGTCAAAAATTCTTACGCCTCTTTTAAGACCGGGACCGTATACATTGAAGCCTGCACCCTGACTGTAACCAAGGTCGATGCCTTTGTAATTTGCAACAAAGCTGTTGTTGTGGTCGTGTCCCACATAAACACCCAGCATTTCTCCCTTTTCAAGGAATGCATCGATTTCTCCGCTGTTTGTATAGGGTGTTGCAGGTGATTCGCCCATAAAATCTGCAAGACCGCTGTTGTGAGGGTCAAGGGTGTAGAATTCGTTTTTGTGGTCGCCGTATGCTCTTACGGCACCCTTTGTGAAACGCTTTACGGGTTTGATAACCTCAAAAAATTCAGGTGTGGGAATATGCTGAAATGCCAGTGAGGGCAGGGGAGCTTCATAAGAATCTCTGACGGTGCGGTACCAATCAATCTGTTCTGCGTTGAGTCCGCTGTATCCGCCGTCTTCCGCTCTTGAATGGGTATCAAACATATAAATAAGGAATTTACCGTCTATACTCAGGCAGAATGTACCTTTGTCGTTTTCGCTTGCGGCATCGGAATAAACAAACATCGGTGACTGCTTGTAAATTTCAAACTGCTCATTGTTATTCAGAGCTGCTTCACCGTCGTGATTTCCGAAGGTCATTGTGAAAGGTATATTTCTGTCTTCAAGAGGCTTTATGAGTGCTTTCAGTGTTGATATAACATTTTCTTTGCCTTTTTTCCCTGCGAAAAATGTGGAATAACCTTTTATCTGGTCGCCTGTGAATACAACAAGGTCGGGCTTCTGCGAATCAAGTGCGGCGCAGATAAGCTTTATTGTGTCGGGAGAAACAGAGGGGATTTCCTGGGTATCGGCAATCTGCATAATTCTGAATTTTCCGTTTTTAAAATTGAGCGGAGTGTTCTGCATAAATATCACCTGTTGAAAAACCGCCGAAGTTCAGGGCTCCGACGGTTTTGTTTATTTATTATTTATTTTCAATGTGGCTCTCAAAACCGTATTTTGTGAGAAGATTGTGAATTCTGTCTTTGGGGTCAAGCAGACCGCTGATGGATTCATCGTGGTTGAGAGTGTCAATGATGTATGAGCAGTATTTTGAAACGTCAACGCTTACATACCAATCTCTTGAAAGAAGCTCGGGAGTTGAGTAAATAAGGTTGGTTGTGAACACCTTGCTGATAAGACCGTCTTCGTATGCCTTGTCGAAGGTGTCAAGACCGTTGCAGAAAAGACCGAAGGATGAGCAGATAAAGATTCTGTTTGCTTTAAGCTCTTTAAGCTTTGTGGCAACTTCAATCATCGAATCGCCCGATGAAATCATATCGTCGATAATAATAACATCCTTACCCTCAACATTTGTGCCGAGGAATTCGTGTGCAACGATGGGGTTTCTGCCGTCAATGATAACGGAGTAGTCACGGCGTTTGTAGAACATACCGAGGTCAAGACCGAGAACATTTGCAAAGTAGATGCATCTGCCCATACCGCCTTCGTCGGGTGAAATAACCATCATATGGTTTTTGTCGATGTTAAGGTCGGGTACATTTTTGCACATTGCCTTTATCATCTGATAAACGGGCTGAACATTTTCAAATCCGTTCTGAGGAATTGCATTGTGAACTCTGGGGTCGTGAGCGTCAAATGTAATAACGTTCTCAACGCCGTAATTGATGCAAAGTTCACGGAGCATATCTGCACAGTCAAGTGATTCTCTGCTTGAACGTCTGTGCTGTCTGCCTTCGTAAAGCATAGGCATAATAACGTTGATTCTTCTTGCCTTACCTGCGATGGCACTGATAGCTCTTTTGAGGTTTGAATAGTGGTCGTCGGGACTCATGGGAACATAGCGGCCGTACATTTTGTATTCAACGCTGTAATTGAAGGGGTCACAGAGGATGAAAATATCAAAACCTCTGACAGTTTCGTTGATAACGCACTTGCCTTCGCCTGTACCGAATCTGGGGAAAGCAGCCTTGATAAGGTATGTTTCTCTTTCATAACCTGCAAAAGGAAGCGTGAACTTGTGTTCGCTGTCTCTTTCTTTACGCCAGTTAACAAGGTAATTGTCAATCTTCTGAGCAATTTTTTCGCAGCCGGGCAAAGCGATAATTCCCAGCTGACCTACGGGTATTGTTTTGAAATCTTCGTAATCAGGCATAACCTAAATCCCTCCGCTTGTATTTTATGTTTATATTCTACTATATTCCGACAAAATATTAAAGCCCATATCGGAAAATAAACAAGAAAAAAATATACAATATTTTGTGCTTCTTTTGTTCATTATGCCAAAAGCCACAACATTTTGTAAATTCTTGCTTGTTTTACAGGGTGTAATTTCTGTCAATGGTAACAACGGTGAAATATCTCTTGTCTTCCGCTTTTATTCTCATTTCGAGCAGTTCTTTGAATTCCGCTTCGCTGTATTCACATTTTCTCGGCAGAAGAACGTCGAAAATAAGGTTTGTGTGGGAAGGTCCGTCAACGATTCGGAAATCGTGAATTGAAGCATCGCCGCATATTCCTTTAACTGCGTTTGCAGTCATTTCTTTAAGTCCGTGAGTGCGTTCATCGTTGATTATGGGGTCCATATGGATTGATATTTCAATGCCGAGCAGTTCTTTGACCTGTCTTTCAATAAGGTCAACGGTATCGTGGCTGTGCATTATATCAACATCCGCAGGCACTTCGGCGTGAAGGGAGCCTATTATTTTTGAATGGCCGTAGCTGTGAAGCACAAGGTCGTGAATACCCACAACACCGTCGTATGACATAACAAGTTCTTCAAGCTTATCAACAATCTCCTTTTCGGGGGGTTCGCCGAGAAGGGGTCCCATAGTGCCTCTGATTATGTCGATACCCGCATAGATGATTACAAGGGCAACTATTATGCCCATAACCGCATCAAGAGGAAGGTCGGTATATTTTGATGCAACGAGTGCAATCAGTGAACAGGTTGTGGCGGCGATATCGCCTATGCTGTCGGTAACAACAGCCTTTACCGCAACGGAATTCACAAGCTTGCCTATTCTTGCATTGAATGCGGCCAGCCATATTTTGCCCAGAATTGAGAAAATAAGAACAACAACCGCAGGTATGCTGAAAATTACCGTTTCGGGATTTGAGAATTTGTCAACGGATGTTTTTATAAGCTCAACACCCATTATAAGGATAAAGAAAGCCAGCGTCAGTGCGGATATGTATTCAACTCTGCCGTGACCGAAAGGATGCTCGTCATCGGCAGGTTTGCCTGAAATTCTGAAACCTACAAGATTTATAACGGAAGAAGCGGCATCGAAAATATTATTGACCCCGTCAGCCATAATTGAAACACTTTTTGTTATTGCGCCGAAAATCATTTTGAAAACAGAGAGAATTACATTCAGTACAATACCGACAACACCGCTGAGCACGCCGAGACGGAGTCTGTCTTTTTCACCGGGTATGAATGCGACGGCTTCTTTTTTATTCTTTTTCGCTTCTTTGTAATCTTTTATGAAAAGCCTTAAAAGCAATTCCGTCAAAAATATCACTCCTTAATCACGTGAATATCAAGCTGACCGTAGGGGATTGATATTCCGTTTTCGTCGAAAGCAAGCTTTACCTTTTCCTGCATTGAATAGAATGCATCCCAATAGTTGTCGCCCGAACACCAGACAAGGCAGGCAAGGTTAACCGAGCTTGCGGAATGTTCCTTTACCGCAATAACGGGCTGAGGGTCGGGGAGGATAAGCTCGTTTTTCTTTACAACGTCAAGAATGACTTCTTTTGCTTTTATGATATCAGCATCATACGAGATGGAATAAACAAGGTCAATACGTCTTTTGTTTTCGGCATTGTAGTTGATAATGTTACTTGCAGTTATGGTTGAATTGGGGATGATAACACGCTTGTTATCGGGGGTTATGAGTACGGTATACATCATTTTGATTTCCTGAACCTTGCCGCTTACGGAGCCGACATCAACAAAATCTCCGCTTTTGAAAGGATGGTTGAAAAGTATCTGGATACCGCTGGCAAACTGGCTTATGCTTGCCTGCAAACCGATACCTGCCGTAACACCTGCCGCACCCAGTGCGGTAACAAAAGAATTCACGTCAATGTTGAGGGTTGAAAGTGCGGACAGAACAAAAATAAGGCTTACCACAAACATTATAATCGTTTTTATGAATGAGTGTACCGAGGGGTCAACACCCTTTGCGCTCATTGCTTTGACAACAAGCTTACCTATAAGCTTTGAGATAATTATGCCTGCAATGATAATCACTACCGCCGCAATAAACTGGGGCATTTTTGCAATAATGCGGTTAATTATGCCGTCAAAATCTCTGCTTTTGATAAGTTCAAGAATGGTGCTTTCACTTGTGTTTAAATAAAATAAATTCATTGGTTTTCTCCTGACAAAACAATATTGCTTCAATTATACAAAAAGAAATAATAAAAAGCAAGTGGGATAAATAAATGATTTAATGTTGACAAATCAATGAAAATGCACTATAATGGTAACGCTGAATTGGTGAAAAGGGGCTTTTTACGGTTCTGACCGTCAGCGAAATTGCCGGTGTGGCGAAATCGGCAGACGCAAGGGACTTAAAATCCCTCGGTGGCAACACCGTACCGGTTCAAGTCCGGTCACCGGCACCAGAATGCCTTCCGCTTGCGCATTCGGGGGCATTAATTAATGAATGATGAATAATTCGGGGCTCTCCCGTTTCTGCATGATTTTCTCAGCAAGAGATCGACAATTGTGATTATGCAGGTATACAAAAGAGCTTCTAAATTATTCATTGTTCATTTTTTTTGCTTTTTTTGTTGTGTTTACTGTTCTTTGCAGTTATAATTGATATATAAATTACGAAGGCGGCGATAACTATGGATAAGAAAAAACTGTATATTCTGACCTATGATCACGGCGGATATGTTCTCTGGAAGGATGAAGTCAAGCCCAGACTCAAAGATATTTTTAAATGGATGGAAAAATATCCGAAGCTCAGAATAGGTCTTGATTATGAGTCATTTACATTTGATGAATTTTCACGTTGTGACCCTGAAATTGTTGAAATGATAGGGGAGCTTTTAAAGAAATATCCCGACAGAATCGGTCTTGGTGCAACAACCTACGGACAGCCACTTTCTCTGACCATATCAGAAGAATCCAATGCCCGTCAGCTCAGTTATGCCGTTAAAACCAATATGGAATATTTCGGAGTAACACCTCCTGTCTATGCCATTTCGGAGTTTGCATTGAATAATCAGACTCCTCAGCTTGCGAAGCTTTGCGGCTATAAGGCGGCTATTCTCCGTTCTCATGTTATGGGCTACGGTTACACAAAAACCTTTGATTCTGCTTGGGGCAGATGGATAGGCAAAGACAAAACCGAAATGCCTGCCGTGCCTATTTATGACGGTCAGGGCAGAGGATTCAACTGCACAACCGTTGATAACTGGATTCTGTCACGCTGGCCCAGACACCTCAGATATTCTCTTGAAGATTTTGAAGATATGTTTTCAAAATACGAGCCCCTGCTTGCATCACGCTATGATGACCTTACTCAGGAAATTGAGCCTTTGACCGAATATGTTGAAACAAAGGATAACTACGAATACGTTCTTCTTGAAGATATTCTCGAACTTTACGGTGAGGCTGTTGATGAACTCATCACCGACGATAACGATTTCCACGTGCAGATGCCTTGGGGTTACTGCGGCAATGAAATTTTCAACGGTGTGCGTCAAAGCGAAGTAAATGCCGTTCAGGCAGAAAAACTCAATGCATTTTCGGTTATGCTGGGCGGTAAAACTTATCAGGATAAAATGGACGAAGCCTGGAAATATGCACTTGCGTCGCAGCATCACGATGTAACAATCTGCGGTCTGCTTGACCTTTCACGCCGCTTTATTCCCGCATCTCTCAGTGCTTCGGATTATGTAAAAAACGAATCCGCCAAAACATTTGCATCACGCTTTGCCAATAAAGACGGCAAGCCCGTTGCGGTGAATATGCATTCGTTTGCGGTTGACGAATGGGTTGATTTTAACGGCAGAAAGTATCATATAACCCTGCCTGCGTTCACTGCAAAAGCCGTTTGCGGTTCATCAGAAAAATATCAGTTTGAATGGAAAAACGGTGTGCTTGAAACTCCCGTCTACATTGCAAAATTAACCGATTGCGGCATTGCTTACCTTGAAGATAAGCGTACGGGTCGCCGTATTTTTGATAACGGCAGTGAAAGCATTTTTACCGCACATATTGAAAATGCCGATTGTATTTCAAAGGGCAAATGGAATGTTAAGATAAAAGATACATCTGCGGTTGCCGTGTTTGAAGGCAATATCGGCAGCATTCCTTTCAGACTTGAAATGGCATTTAACGGTGAGTCACCGCGTATTGACTGCAAAACCCGTTTTGAGCTTCACGGTGAACACGTGGGTATAACCGGTGAAAAGGCAGGGCTTGAAAAATCAATTACCGTTGACGGTCACCGTCACGACGGCAAGCTGAATTTCAATATGAACCTTTGCCTTGAAAAGAACAGAAAAATGTTCCGTGATCTGCCTTATTCAATTTCCGAATGGGACGGTCAGGTGAGAGTGACCGAGGATTACTGGTATGTTGAGGACCGTATTCTTATTGACCAAAAGGTGACACCTGAGGAATCATTTGCATCCACAACCAACATTGAAGGTATATATTGGATAGGGCTTCGTGATGAAAACGGCGGTGTTGCCGTGTTCAACAGAGGATGTATGGGCGGTATGGTCAAGGGTAACTGTCTGTCAGTACCTCTTCTTTACGCAGACCTTTATCTTTGCGGAACAAAAATGCTTGACGGTGTGTACGAGGATGAATTTGCACTTATGTCCTATGATTCATCCGTATCATGTGCAGATATCCACCGCAATGCTGTTTCTTATTCATATCAGCCTCAGATTATTGCCTGCGAAAACGGTGACGGTGATCTGAACAGCCTTGAAGCTGCAACGATGAAAGCCGACGGCGGTGAGGTTATACTTACAACTATCTATAATGAAAACGGTGTGCTTTTCGCACGATTCTGCAATTATTCCGATGAACCTGCAACTGCCGAATTCAGCGGCGCTTTCGGTAAAGCAGATGCAGAGGTCGATTTGCTCGGCAATGAGCTTGAGGCAATAAACGGCGGCAAACTCAGCTTCCGACCCTGGGAAATCAAAACGATAAGAATAGGGGCTTAATTTATGATTAAATCGATTCTTAAAATCATTATCGCAATTCTTATGGCAATCAATCCTCAGCTTTGCGAATTGTTTGACCTTGGTAAGCCTGCTCAGGGTCAGACCGTTGATATGAGCAAGTTTGAGCTTGTGTGGGAGGATGAATTTGAAGGCACCGAGCTTGACCGAAGCAAGTGGGGCTTTTCCTGGTGGATAACCGAGCGTAAAGGCGGTTACTGGCATGAGGATATGGTCAGCGTAAAGGACGGCAATCTTGTTATCAGAGCCGAATATCTTGACGAACCTTTGGAGAATTATTACCTTGATTCGGGTGTTGATATGCCTGAATACAAGCCGGGCTGGTATACGGGTAAGGTTACCACAAGAGGTCTCCACGAGTGGCTTTACGGCTATTTTGAAGTTCGCTGTATTCTTCCTGCCGCAACGGGTATGTGGAGTGCTTTCTGGTTTATGAACGAAGGCGTTTACAATGTGAATAATTCGGGCGAAGACGGCACGGAAATCGATGTTTTCGAATCCTTCTACTACAAAGACAATTGGTGGGGCAACGATGCCATTTCAACAGGTATTCACTACGACGGCTACGACGAGAAGACCCACCACGGCGAAGCTGTGGGTAAATTCTTCATTGAAAACAATCCTTATAAGGAATACAATACCTACGGTGTTGAGTGGAATGAGAATGAATATATTTTCTACATCAACGGCGTTGAAACTGCAAGAACCTCAACCGGCGGCGTGTCGAAGAATCCCGAATACATACTTCTTTCCTGTGAGTTTGCAGGCGAAAACGGCGTTCAGTTTTCCGACAGACACGGCACGGGCGAAATCTCAAAAACCCCCGAAGAAAACTGGCCTGCCGAATTCAAGGTTGACTATGTAAAATGCTATCAATATAAGGATAAGCTGTAATAAAGAAAATTACCTGCAATTTCGGTTGCAGGTAATATTTTTTAATACCCAATCGCACAAATGTTCGAATTTCTGTTGAAATTATCGTTTTCATGTGGTATAATATGCAGGCGGACAGGAGGTGAAACCGTGAACAGAACATATATTGCAATCGACCTTAAATCCTTCTATGCCAGCGTTGAGGCTATGGAAAGAGGTCTTGACCCTATGACAACGAACATAGTTGTTGCCGACCCTTCAAGGACGGAAAAAACAATCTGCCTTGCGGTTTCTCCGAGCCTTAAAAGCTACGGAATATCGGGCAGGGCAAGAATGTTTGAGCTGATTCAGCAGGTCAGGCTTGCCAATGCACAAAGGCGTGAAAAAGCTCCTTACAGACGACTTGAAGGTAAGTCATATGATTATAATGAACTTAAATCAAATCCGTCACTTGCTGTTGATTATATTGTTGCACCGCCCCGAATGGCGCTTTATATCGAATACAGCACGCGGATTTATCAGGTTTATCTCCGCCATATCGCACCCGAAGATATCCATGTTTACAGTATTGACGAGGTTTTTATCGATGCCACGGCTTATCTTAAAACAAGCGGAATGAATGCTCATGATTTTACCCGTATGCTCATAAAGGAAGTGCTTGCGGAAACGGGAGTCACCGCCACCGCAGGCATAGGCACAAATCTTTATCTCTGCAAGGTCGCAATGGATATAACCGCAAAGCATATGCCTGCCGATAAGGATGGTGTGCGCATTGCGGAGCTTGACGAAATGTCATACCGCCGCACGCTCTGGGACCACAGACCTCTCAGGGATTTCTGGCGTGTGGGTAAGGGTATATCCGAAAAGCTTGAAAAATACGGCATTTACACAATGGGTGATATTGCACGCCGTTCAATAGTTGACGAGGATTTTTTATACCGTCTTTTCGGTGTCAATGCGGAGCTTCTGATTGACCACGCCTGGGGTTGGGAGCCCTGCACAATAGCGGATATCAAGGCATATAAGCCACAGTCAAACAGCATAAGCACGGGTCAGGTTTTGCAGAATCCCTACGATTTTGAAAAGACACGTATTGTTGTCCGTGAAATGGCGGATAACCTTGCCCTTGATCTTGTTGAGAAAAAACTGGTTACGGGTCAGCTTGTGCTGATTATCGGCTACGATATTGAAAATCTTACAGACCCTTACAGACGCAGTGCATACAAAGGCGAAATCAAAACGGATTTTTACGGCAGACAGGTGCCGAAACACGCAAGAGGCACTGCCGATATCGGCAGACAGACTTCCTCAACACGGCTTATTGTAAATGCGGTAACTGAACTTTTTGAACGTATTGCAGACAGAACTCTGCTTGTACGCAGAATAAATCTGACAGCCTGCGGAGTTGTTCCCGAAAATGAGGTCGATGATACCCCGCAGCCCGAGCAGTTAAGTCTTTTTGAAGATTACGAAGAAAAACAGCGAAAGCGTGCCGCCGAAGAAAAAGCACTTGAAAAGGAACGGCGTATGCAGGAAGCGCTTGTGACAATAAAGCATAAATACGGAAAAAACGCGGTGCTGAAAGGTATGAATTTCAAAGAAGGTGCAACCGCAAAGGAACGTAACCGTCAGATTGGAGGACACAAAGCATAATGAACAGCGGCAGATATGACGATATAATCGACCTTCCCCATTATGTTTCAACAAAACGCAAAAGGATGTCGGCATCAGACCGTGCGGCGCAGTTCGGTTCATTTGCGGCACTGACGGGTCACGGTGCGGCAATCAATGAAACCGCACGTCTGACAAGCGAGAAAGCGGAGCTTGACGAATGCGAAAAAAGCCTTATCAATGAAAAGCTGAATATTCTTCTCAACATTCAGGAACTTCATCCGTATGCATCAATTCTCTATTTTAAGCCCGATTGCAGAAAAGAGGGCGGTGCTTACCTTACCGCAGAGGGTGGAATTGAAAAAATCGATTGTGCAAGCGGAACGGTTTATTTCACCGACGGCACTGCTGTTCCCATTGACGATATACGGGATATCCGCAGCGATTATTTCCGCTTTTTACAGTGTTGAGAACGACCTGTCCCACAGTTTGGCGGGACAGGTCGTTCTTTAATTAATAAGTAATTCGATTATGTGAGGCTTTTTGGTTGTGATGTTATCGGGCTTAAGTTCAAGTGTACTGAGCATATCGTGAGTTTTATTAACGGTCCACAGTGAAATGAGCAGTCCGTTTTTTCGGGTTATATCAACAAGCATTTGGTTTGCGTTACTGAAATTTGAGTTTATTCCAATAGCGCCAAGCGCTTTCGTTTTATCGGCAACAGCCTGAATTTTTTCAGCCGAAGCGGCTTCTTCTTTGCTGATATTATGGTTAAGGTAATAGGGAATGGCAGATTCTTTTTTTACCCTTTCAACCCAATCTTCAAAAACTCCCGTATAGAAAACACGCTCAAAAAGCCCTTTTTCTTTTACAAGCCTGTCAACCTCGCCGAGATTTGCCGTTGATTTCAGGTCAAGGTTTATCTTACAGTTTTCACTTGCGGCAACAATGTCAAGAGCATCCGAAAGCAATACCCCTTCATTTGATTTGGGAGAAGAATTGTGAATGATAACCGGTGTGCCGTCCGGTCTGAAGCTTACGTCAAATTCAACGGTTTCGGCACCTTGGTCAAGGGCGTGCTTTATTGATTGCAGTGTGTTGGGCTTTGTATGCATTGCGCCTGCGTGGTATGTTATCGTAAAATTACGGGGAAGGTCTGAGGCTTTGCGTATTGTTTTGCCGTTTGTTATTCTGAATTTAATTTGCTCGCAATTACAGAAAATTTTTGAAATAACCATAGTCATCCTTCTTTCGTGTTAATTAAAGCATATTTGAATAATACTGTCAATGCATAATTATTTATGATATATGCATACAAATTACATAAAAGTTATTGAATTGTGCGAAAAAATATGTTATCATTTAACAAACACACAAGAATGGAGGCGGTCTGTTGAGCGAAAATACAAATCTGGCTTATGAAGAACAGAACGGCGGTATAGTTATTGACTATGAAAAAGGCGTCAAGAATCCGCTTCTGAGAAACAGACGCTATGTAGGCAACAAGGAACGAATAGGATATCTGCTTAACGATGTTTCCGCCAGCTTCAATATCGACAAGTATAAAGACAGATTCATCTATGATATTGTTAAGCTTGATTTCGATTTCCTTGCGATTTTCGGTCTTTTTTCGGGTCTTTGGGATGTACTCAACGATACTTTTATCGGTGTTCTGGTTGACCGTACCCGTACCCGCTGGGGCAAGTTCAAGCCCTATATTCTTTTGGGTAAAATTCCTCTTACCCTTCTCGGTTTGTGGTATTGGTTTATGCCTGTTGTGTTTGCGAACACATCTGCCGATTTTGCACCGAAGCTGATGTTCTATGCAGTGTTTTCCATTATCTGCGAAACCGCAGGCACATTCACCGCCATTGCAGGCACGGGCTTTATGTCAACCATAACTCCCGACCCCATAGAGAGAACGGGTCTTATCACAATGGCAAAGCTTTTCTCAGGCTTTGTGGGTGAAAAATTACCTGAACTTGCATTCGGTCTTCTTCTTGACCTTGTTAATAATCAGGTAGTTCAGTGGGACAGAACAAACCTTTTCCTTGGTTTCGGTATCTTTACCGCTGTTGCCGGATGTCTTATGTCTTTCTATTTCATTTGCGTAACAAAAGAAAGAGTTACCCAGTCTATTGAAAAACCCAGCATTGTTCAGGGTCTTAAAGCAATTCTCAACAACAGACCCATTATGCTTTATACATTGTCGGAATTCCTTCAGGGCTTTGCCGTAAGCAAGAGCAGAATAAATTATTACATCGACGTTCTCGGTTCGGCTACATATCAGACCCTCGTAGGTATTCCCGCATCTCCCGTTTCAACAATCAGCTATGCCTTCATTGCTCCTTTACGCAAGAAGTTTTCAACAAAGACCATATGGATTCTTGAAGATGTGTGGACCGATGCCTGCTGGCTTATGGTATTCGGAATAGGTTCTCTCGGCGGTGCCGAAAAAGGTCTTTATAAAAATAAGTGGGTAATGCTTCCACTTATGGCGATAGAAGAAGTGCTTGAAATGTGCGTTTACGGTCTGCGTAATGTTATTCCCGATGAAATTCTCAACGAAGCCATGGACTACTGCGAATGGAAAAACGGTTACAGAGCAGAGGCTATGACAGGCGTTGCAAGAGACCTTGTAAAGAAACTTCAAAGTATTGTGATGGGTTCGATTCAGAACTTTATTATGAAGCGTATCGGCTATATTCAGGGACTTGAAATCGGAACTCAGGCTGATACTACAAAATGGTGGATTTTCGCAATGGGTACGGGTATTCCCGTTATCACAGGTGCGCTTGGTATCATACCTAAATTCTTCCATGACCTTAACGGTGAAACCCGTGACAGAATGTACCGCGAGCTTTTTGCAAGGCGTGAGGCAATGCGTAATGCAATCGAGCAGGCAAAGGATGCGGATGAAGTAGCCAAGATTGCAAAGGCACAGATGAACAAAGAATATGTAAGTGAATAAGTAAACAATAAACAAGGGCTGCTCCGAATCGGAACAGCCCTCTTTTTTTATTGCTTTCAGATAAGTGAATTGTAAAGTGCGGTGATTTCTTCAACGCTGGTATCTCTGGGGTTGCCGGGACGGCAGGCATCGTCAAATGCAGACTGTGCAAGGAAGGGGATATCCTCAGCCTTAACGATTTCTTTAAGGTCGGCGGGAATGCCTACATCGATTGAAAGCTGCTTGACTGCTTTAATAGCTGCCTTTCTTGCATCTTCAAGGCTCATTGCGTCAACGCCGTCAACGCCCATTGCTTTTGCGATATCTCTGTATTTTTCACCTGTTGCAGGTGCGTTGTATTCCATAACTGTGGGAAGGATGATTGCATTTGCAACGCCGTGAGGTGTGTCATAAAGAGCGCCGAGGGGATGAGCCATTGAGTGAACAATGCCGAGACCTACATTTGAGAAGCCCATACCTGCAACATACTGACCCAGAGCCATTCCTTCTCTGCCTTCGTCAGTGTTTGCAACTGCGCCTCTGAGGCTCTTTGCGATGATTTCGATAGCCTTGATATGGAACATATCGCTGAGCTCCCCTGCACCCTTGGTGATGTAGCCCTCAATAGCGTGAGTAAGAGCATCCATACCTGTTGCGGCGGTAAGACCTGCGGGCATTGTTGACATCATGTCAGGGTCAACAACTGCAACAACGGGGATGTCGTGAACGTCAACACAAACCATCTTTCTGTTGTTCTGTGCGTCGGTGATAACGTAGTTGATTGTAACCTCAGCTGCTGTGCCTGCTGTTGTGGGAACGGCGATGATGGGCACGCACTTGTTCTTTGTGGGAGCAACGCCTTCAAGTGAGCGTACATCTGCAAATTCGGGGTTTGCAATAATGATACCTACTGCCTTTGCAGTATCCATTGACGAACCGCCGCCAACTGCGATAATGCAGTCTGCACCGCTTGCCTTGAATGCTTCAACGCCTGCCTGAACATTTTCGATTGTGGGGTTAGCCTGAATTGTGCTGAATACATCATAAGCGATGTCTGCACCTTTAAGCACATTGAAAACCTTGTCTGCAACGCCGAATTTGATAAGGTCGGGGTCGCAGCATACAAGAGCCTTTGTGAAGTTTCTTGCCTTGAATTCATCGGCAATAGCAGCGATTGCGCCTTTGCCGTGGTATGATGTTTCGTTAAGTACGAATCTGTTTGCCATTATTGTTTACCTCCGTATTAAAGATTAAGAAAATCGCGTCTGTATACATCTTCAAGCTTGAAAGCTTTAACGATTTCAACAAGGTCGGGGTCTGTGATTGTGTTTACTCTGGGCAGGTGAGCAGTCATCATATAAAGCTGAGCTGCCTTTTCAACTGTTTCGATAAGTCCGAATGCTTCGTCAAGGTCTTTACCGCAGCCGTAAATGCCGTGCTGACCCCAGATAACAAGGCGGAACTCCTTCATCTTTTCAGCTGTTGCAATACCGATTTCGTTAGTGCCGCAAACCATCCAGGGAAGAACACCGATACCGTCGGGGAAAACAACCATACACTCGGTGCACATTTCCCAGAGTGAATGTGTGAATTTCTTTTCGCTGAGCTCGTGAACATATGTCATAGCCAGTGTGTTTGTGGGATGGCTGTGCATGATAACTCTGTTTTCGGGGTTCTTTGAGAGTCTTGAAATGTGGCTCATAAGGTGAGCGGGAAGCTCTGATGTAGGTCTGCCGCCGTCGCTGTAGCCCCAGAGTACCTGTGCGGTTGTGCCGTCTTCTGCGATTCTGATGATGCCAAGGTTGTTTTCGGGATCATCTTCAACATTCTTGAAATATTTGCCTGTGCCTGTAACAATAAAGATTTTGCCTGCAAGAACGCTTGCATCAAATCCCATATCAAAGCTTCTGATGGGGGAGTCGATATCAAGATATTCGGCAACTTCGTCATTCTCAAGCATAACGCTGATGTTGCCGCCGTTTCTTTCGTCCCAGCCCATACGATACATATTTGCTGTTGCTTTACACATACCCACTACAAAGGGTGCTTCTTTGATGTTTTTCATTTTCTGTTCACCAATACCTTTTCTTCATATTCTTTTATGCTGCCGATGTAGCAGCTTTCCGTACCTTGTCTTTCAAGAAACTCTGCCCATATATCGCCAAGGGGCATGGTTTTCATTTCTTCGCTGAGCACCATAAGCTCGGTGAATTCGGCTTTATCCTGCAATTCCTTCATCTTCTGTGATGGTTGAAGAAGTGCAAAAAGAAGCGCTTTCTGAACATTTCTGACGCCCGTTACCCAAGCACTGATGCGGTTGATTGAAGCATCAAAATAGTCCGTTGCAATGAATACTCTGTTGAGAGCATCGTTTCTGACAATTTCTTTTGCGATTTCTTTGGTTTCATCATCGAGAATAACAACGTGGTCGCTGTCCCAACGCACACCTCTTGTGATGTGCAGGGCGATTTTGTCGCTGAATGCAAGCATTGAAGGAATTTTATCCGAAACAAGCTCGGTGGGGTGGTAGTGACCGTTGTCCATAAGGGGAGTAATGCCCTTGCTGATTGAATAGCTCAGGCAGAATTCCGCAGAGCCCACGGTATAGCTTTCAAGACCGATGCCGAAAACCTTTGATTCGAGAGTTATGTAAACATTGTTCTTGTCGTAAGGAGTTTCAAGAATTTCATCAAGTGATTTCTTGAAACGGAGACGGGCTGAGACCCTGTCAGCGGGAATATCCTTGTATCCGTCGGGAATCCATATATTCATAACGCAGGGATAACCCGTTTCTTTTGCGAAATAATCGGAAAGCTCAACACAGCGTTTGCCGTGCTCAACCCAGAATTTACGCACATTCTCGTCGGGTGAAGAAAGTGTAAGACCGTCTTTGACCATGGGGTGTGAGAAGAATGTGGGGTTAAAGTCAATGCCGATATTTCTTGCTTTTGCAAATTCAACCCATTTTGCAAAATGTTCGGGTTTGAGAGCATCTCTGTCTGCTCTGTTGCCTTCAAAAATTGCATAGCAGGCGTGAAGATTAAGCTTTTTCTTGCCTGGGATAAGGCTGAATGCTTTGTCTATATCCGCCATAAGCTCGTCGGGGGTTCTTGCCTTGCCGGGGTAATTGCCCGTAGTCTGAATACCGCCGGAAAGAGCGTCGTCGCCGTCAAAGCCGCCAACGTCGTCACCCTGCCAGCAGTGAATAGAGATTGTGGTGTCACCAAGCTTTTTCAGTGCTTCATCGGTATCGATACCAAACTTCCCGTAAAGCTCTTTTGCACTTTCGTATCTGGTCATAGTAACCTCCTGTATATTAATCCATACATACTAAATAATACTACTGTTTTACTCCTGTGTCAACGGATTTATTTCAATTTAAGTGCCGTAATTCCCGATTTCATAACAAGCTTTCTGAGTGCAGGGTTATACATGAACGGACATTTAAGATTTTTTGCAAGAAGCTTTATTCTGAGACTTGCGACTTTTCTCGAATATCTGCCGTGAATATTTCCGCCTTCCTTCAATGAATCGCTGAGTGCAACCGCACTGTTTATGGCACTGCTTATGCCTTCGAGTGAACTGGGACTGATAAATCCCGCAGCTTCGCCGATGAGAAAAACTCCGTCACTGCCCGTGCAGAAGCTTGCGGGGGATGACGGTCTCAGCACAAGGCAGCCTTCGGTTTTTACGGGGTTTTTCAGTTCGAGACCGAAGTTTTTCATTTTTTCTTTTTGTTTTTCAAAACGCTCACGGCAATGCTCAGGCTCATATGCACCGCCGAAAATCACATAGTTATCCTTGTAGATTGACCAGGAACAGCACTCGCTTGTTTCGGGGTCAAATATGCAGGAATAAAACGGGTCGGGAGTGTTTTCGTCAATGTTGAACCATTGCTGAATCGCTACATACTGACGGGTTTTAAGTTTAGGGAAAAACGTGCGCCTTACAATGGAATTTGCGCCGTC
>JAZSHU010000043.1:0-2645 GCA_045533455.1 Acutalibacteraceae bacterium
AACTAATTGCAATCCTGCTTGGTGTTATAATGGTTTTCTCACTTGCTGCCTGTGGCGGAAATACGGAAAATACGACAGGCGGCGAGGAAGTGAACAATCAGGTTGAAAACCAAGAGGAACAGCAGCAGGAAGAAATACCTGCGGCAAGCACCAAAACCCTTGCACACTTTCAAAAATTCCTCTCCGGCGGCGAATACACAATGGAAATGAAAACCACCGCCGAGGGTATGGAAATGACAATGAAAAGTGCATATAAGGGCGATATGATTTATTCCGAAAGTGAATATGCCGGACAAAGAAGCATTATGGTAATGAAAGACGGCTATCAGTACATCATCGACCACAGTTCAAAAACAGTGATGAAAATGCAGGTTGTTGATAACAGTGCCGTAATGGATATGTTCGCAGACGAAGCCGAAAATTAAGAAACGGCGGTTGCATCGGGTGAAACGGAATATAACGGAAAAACTTACGATTACGAGGAATTTACCGTAGTGGGCGAAACAGTTCAGTATCCCTTTGACGGCAATGACCTAAAAATCATGAAAGCAAATGTAATGGAAACAGAGAGTATCGTTGAAATCCTCTCCCTTGAAAAAGGTGCAGACGCAAAGCTCTTTGAAATCCCCGAGGATTATCAGATGATATCATATTAAAGGAGGTTTTGAGATATGAAGAAATTATTATCAGTTATATTGGCACTTACGATGTGCCTGTCGATGTTCGCCTTTACTGCATCGGCAGAAACAAGCGATAACCTGCTTGTCAATCCAAGCTTTGAAGATGGGATGAATGGCTGGATAGCTCCTGACGGAAAATGGAGTACTGTTGAAAGCGAAAGCGGATATGAACCTCGTGACGGAAGCTATTTTGCATGGCCTTCCGAGGCATATCAGGAAAATACATACATTTATCAGGATGTTTCTCTTAACGGCAGAAACGCAGGCGAAAGTATTATATTTTCTTTAATGGTTTGTAACTACGATCAATCTCCGCACGATATGGGAAAGGTTGAATTGCAGTTTTTAGATGCAAGTGGAAATCAGATTAAGACCTATTCACAGGAACAGCGTAACCCCGACTGGCATAATCAGGTTATCATAGCCACCATTCCTGCCGGTGCGGTTACTGCAAGAGTTGTTTTGTGGGCTATATGGTATGTCGGCGGTGACGTAGATGCTTATTACGATATGGCATCTGTTGTGGCAACAACCGAAAAATATAACATGGTTTACATTACCGAAAAAGACGGTAAAGAAGATGCAAAAGCAGGTGATATTCTCACTCTTACAGCTGATAACGGTGTAAGTCAGAATCCTCTCGATTATGAATGGTCAAGTTCATATAATGAGGCGGCAACCGTTGATGCTAATGGTATCGTGACAATGATTACGGACGGCAGCGATGGTTTTGCGATTTATGCAAAGGATAAGAAAACAGGCGTTGTAGGTGTTTATTGGATAAACTCTGAAAACGAAAACTTAAAGCCTGCAAGCGGAAGTGCTTGGGCAAGTGCTGAACTTGCAAAGGCTGATGCACTTGGTCTTATTCCTGAAAGCTTAGTAGATGCAGACCTTACACAGTCAATCACAAGAGCAGAGTTTGCAGCTATCTCCGTAAAGGCTTATGAAGCACTTTCGGGAACAGTAGCACTTCCGAATACCGTTAATCCGTTTACCGACACATCCGATATTGAAGTGTTAAAAGCATACAATCTTGGAATTACATCAGGTGTTTCGGCTACTACCTTTGAACCGAACACTCTCTTAAATCGTGAACAAGCTGCAACAATGCTTACCAGAACATTCAAGAGAGCAACAATGAACGGCTGGACAATTCAGAATGATGCACAGTTTGCATTGACATACGATAAGCCTTCAGCTTTTGCCGATGATAAAGATATATCCGATTGGGCAAAAGACAGCGTGTACTTTATGGCGGCGAACAACATCATAAACGGCATTGGTGACAACAAGTTCGCACCTAAAAATATTACATCTGAAGAAGAAGCAACAGGCTACGCAAATGCAACAAGAGAACAGGCACTCATTATTGCAGTGAGAATGGTTGAAAACCTTAAAAAGTAAGGAGGTTTTTGAATATGAAGACATTATTATCCTGTTTATTGGCAGTGGTGATGTGTTTGTCAATCCTGCCGATGACGGCATTTGCGGCGGGGGCAGTGAACAAAGCTGCGCCTGTCATTTCCGACTTAACGGTGTACTATTCGGATGAAAATAGTGAGGCTGGCGTAGAATTTACTATGACGCTCACCGATGAGAACAAGGCACTTTTGGCGCAGTATGAAGAAATCGGGTATGGTCTCACCCTTGAAGGAGAAATTTCTATTGATGGCGGTGAGTGGCAGAGTTTAAGCGTTGAAGCAGCTGAAATGTATTATCCAGATGAGTATTTGGAAAAAGACGGTCAGAGAGTAAGATCCCTTACCAGTCCTTATATTTCCGCAGAGAAGTCTATCAAGTATCGTGTGAACTTCTTTGCTCATTATCCGGATGTTGGTGACTGGACTGGAGAATATTCCAATGTTTTGACGCTGAATGAAAAGATTGACTTTGAAGCATCCGAATGGGCGCAGGAAGAACTTGCGAGGGCAGACGAGCTTGGTCTGATCCCCGACTGCCTTG
>JAZSHU010000044.1:0-48932 GCA_045533455.1 Acutalibacteraceae bacterium
AGCGGGAAGAACCTTTGAAAGTGAGAAGAATGCAGACTGAAGAACGGTGTTTGTTCTCTTGCCGAGACCGATCTGAGCAGCAAGGTCAATAGCGTTAACAGTGTAAAGCTGAACATTGTTCTTTGCGATATATCTCTTTGCTTCTGCGGGAAGCTTTTCAGCAAGCTCTGCTTCGTCCCACTGGCAGTTGATGAGGTAAACACCGCCGGGCTTAACATCGTTAACCATCTTGTAGCCTTTTTCAACGTATGAGGGGTTGTGGCAAGCTACGAAGTCAGCCTTGTTGATGTAGTAGGGGGACTTGATGGGGCTGTCGCCGAAACGAAGGTGAGAAATTGTGATACCGCCGGTCTTCTTTGAGTCATACTGGAAGTAAGCCTGAACATACTTGTCGGTATGGTCGCCGATGATCTTGATTGAGTCTTTGTTTGCGCCAACGGTGCCGTCGCCGCCGAGACCCCAGAATTTGCACTCGATTGTGCCTTCTGCTGCGGTGTTGGGAGCTTCTTTCTCTTCAAGTGAAAGGTTTGTAACGTCGTCGGTGATACCGAGAGTGAACTGAGTCTTGGGAGCATCCTTAGCAAGCTCGTCGTAGATAGCGAAGATGCTTGAAGGAGGTGTATCCTTTGAACCGAGACCGTAACGGCCGCCGATAACCTGGATGCCTGTCTTACCGTTAGCTGCAAGAGCTGCAACAACGTCAAGGAAGAGGGGCTCGCCGAGTGAGCCGGGTTCCTTTGTTCTGTCAAGAACAGCAATCTTCTTTGCTGTTGCGGGGATAGCTTCGATGAGCTTTTCTGCTGAGAAGGGTCTGTAAAGACGAACCTTAACAAGACCAACTTTCTCACCCTTAGCGGTAAGATAATCGATAACTTCTTCTGCTACGTCACAGATTGAACCCATTGCAATGATAACCTTCTCTGCATCGGGTGCACCGTAGTAGTTGAAGAGCTTGTAGTTTGTGCCGAGCTTTGCGTTAACTTTGTCCATGTACTCCTCAACGATAGCAGGAAGTGCATCGTAGTATGAGTTACATGCTTCTCTGTGCTGGAAGAAGATGTCGCCGTTTTCGTGTGAACCACGCATAACGGGTCTTTCGGGGTTGAGAGCTCTCTTTCTGAAAGCTTCAACAGCGTCCATATCGCACATTTCTTTAAGGTCTTCAAAATCCCAGATTTCAATCTTCTGAAGTTCGTGTGATGTACGGAAACCGTCAAAGAAGTTGATGAAGGGAACTCTGCCCTTGATTGAAGCAAGGTGTGCAACGGCACCGAGGTCCATAACTTCCTGAGTATTTGTTTCAGCGAGCATTGCGAAACCTGTCTGACGGCAAGCGTAAACGTCTGAATGGTCGCCGAAGATGTTAAGAGCGTGTGAAGCTACGCAGCGTGCTGAAACGTGGAAAACGCTGGGAAGAAGCTCACCTGCGATTTTATACATATTGGGGATCATAAGAAGAAGACCCTGTGATGCAGTGTAGGTTGTGGTGAGAGCACCTGCTGCAAGTGAACCGTGAACGGTACCTGCTGCACCTGCTTCTGACTGCATTTCGGCAACTCTTACGGTTGTACCGAAGATGTTCTTCATACCCTGAGCTGACCACTGGTCAACATAGTCTGCCATGGGGCTTGACGGAGTGATGGGGTAAATACCTGCAACTTCTGTGAAGGCATATGACACCCATGCAGCGGCGTTGTTACCGTCCATGGTCTTCATTTTTCTAGCCATAGTCTTTTCCTCCTGAAAATAATTATTATAAGTGAAATAATAATACACCACTGATAATACTAGCACTTTTTTTGCGGTTTGTAAATACTTTAATTATTCCAAAAAGTGTGTGTTTTTCACAAAATATTTGTATAAATTTTCAGCAATATGTAAAAATATGAGTTTGGGGCTCCGATTTGTTGACAATTCGTCTTTTTAGTGGTAATCTAATAGAGTATATTTGTGTCAGGAGGAGTATTAAGTATGACATTGATTCAGCAGATTTCGTTCAAAATTTTTACGCTCATTATCACAATCATGTATTCGTTCAACGGTGGTCTTGTTGCACCTTCAACGGCAGACCCCATTAAGGCGAAAGACCCTGCAAATGTCAAAATGGTATTTGCAACAATTGCAGACCCTCAGGTTTCAAACTATATGTTCGGCAGATATCAGTCCTTCCAGGAAGCTTGTATGGACCTTGAAAATGCAGAGTGCGAATTTGATGCAGTTGTAGGCATCGGCGATATTGCCGAAAACGGACTTCTTGAAGAATATCAGCTTGCTTACAACGAGCTTTATGACCTGAGCGACCGTTTCATTATGGCAACGGGTAACCACGACATCAGACTCCGTGCTTACAGCCAGAGCTATGGCCGTTTTACAAATTTCACAAACTCACTCAACAGAGATGAGAGTATGACGGAAAATGCATATGCAGAGGGCAAGTTTGCATATTCAGAGGTTGTCAACGGTTATAAATTCATCGTTATGGGTTCCGATAAAACCGAATTTGAAGAGGCTTATATCAGCCCCGAACAGCTTGAATGGCTTGACAGTGAGCTTGCAACAGAAAAGGGCAAGCCTGTATTTGTTATTCTTCATCAGCCTTTGAAGCTTACTCATAACCTGCCCACAACATGGGGCAGCGGCACCAATAAGGAAGCAGGCTCGGTAGGCGACCAGAACGACGAAATCAAGACTATTCTTGCAAAGCACGCAGATGACAGCACAGTTATACTTATTACAGGTCACCTTCATGCAGGCTTCAGTCAGTACAGCTATGAGCAGATCGAAGGCTTCCATTCGTTCAATGTTCCCTCACTTTCCATTGAGAATAAGGACGGTGAAGAAGGCGGAAACGGTGCAGGTCTTACATACATTGTTGAGGTATATAACAGCAAGGTTCTGTTCAGAGCAAGAAACTGCAAGACAGGAGAATGGCTTCCCAAGTGGGATGTAAGCGTTCCCGTTAAATAAAGCGCTGACGGTATGAAACCGTTACCATAAAGTCATTTTGAAAGGAAAAAACATATGAAAAAGAATTTTTTAAGGGTTCTCAGCATTGTGCTTTGTTTTGCGATGCTTGCAACCTGCCTCGTTTTCCCTGCATCTGCGGAGGAAGCAACAGCTTCAGGCACAACACCTACCCGTATTTCCGTTGCAGTTAACGGTGACCCCTCAACTCAGAAGGGTATCACATGGTATACCAATGAAAACACAACAAGCGTAGTTGAAATCGTTGACGAACTGGGTGCACCCGTTAATGCTCAGATTACATATGAAGATGTTTTCGAGTGGGAAGGCAAGTTCGTTCACAAGGCCCTTGTTTCGGGTCTTGAGGCGGGCAAAACTTACTATTATGATGTAGGCGATGAGACTGTTCGCAGTGCTGCGGGCACTTTCACAACAGACAACGATGACGACAAGTTCAGCTTCGTTGCCATTGCTGATATTCAGGCAAGCAACCAGGAAAACTTTATGAAGGGTGCAAAGGTTGCAAAGGCAGCTTTTGAAACAGCTCCCACAGCAGAATTTATGGTAAACCTTGGTGACTTTACAGACGACAGCACCAACGAAGAATGGGATTACTACGATACAGCCATGAAGGATATCAACCTCAGCACAACAATCGTACCCATAGCAGGTAACCATGACGGTCTCGGCGTTGAGCACTGGTTCAATAATATGTTCAACCTTGACACAAGCGAAAGCGTTCAGGTCAAGGACGGCGTAAACTATTCATTCGACTACGGCAACGCTCATTTCGCAGTGCTTAACACCAATGACATTCTCTCAATCTCAATTCCTCAGCTCAATTGGCTTGAAAATGACCTTAACAGCACAGATAAGGATTGGAAAATCGTATTCCTTCATAAGTCACCCTACTCACTGGGCAAGGATGCAAAGTGGCCTGATGCTCTCTATTTGCAGAAGTCCCTTACAAAAGTTCTTGACAAGTGCAATGTTGACCTTGTAATGAGTGGTCATGACCATCAGTATCTCAGAACAAAGGCACTCAAAAACAACAAGGTGAATGAAGACGGCACTGTTTATGTTCTTTCGGGTACAGCAGGTACAAAGAGATATGAAGTCCGTGAATTCCTTGCAAATAACTTTATGAAGACCGAATGGATTAACGCACTTACCATCCAGAAAGGCGGCTACGGCAACTACTGGGACGGTCAGGATTGGGATCAGGTCAATCAGGCTTATATCGGCGGTATCTTCAATACAATTTCAGTTGACGGCGGTACTCTGACCTTCAATTCATATGTTCTTTCAGATATGCCCACCGATGAAAACGGTGTGGAAATCGAAGGCGCAGAGCAGATTATCACACGTCACGACACCTTTACCCTTGAAAAGAAAACAGGCGAAAACAAAATTACATTTACCGGTGACAACACTACAAGCGAGACTGAATATAATTTGTATGTTGTTCCCAGCTTCTTAGGTCTTGCAGCATATGCATTTATGGAGTGGCTTCCCAAGTTCCTTATTATGGTTCCCGCACTTCTTAAAAGTGTAATTGTTGACGACGTATTTTAAATAACTTAAAAAAATCCCCCTGCTTCATAGCGAAGCGGGGGGATTTCTGCATTATCACTTATCCTTTTTGATTGTCTGTAAGAACTGGTTTGCAAGGCCGATTACATCGCCTGCACCAAGCTTTGAAGCAACGGTGCTGACGGGTTTCAGAGGGATTTTACCTACATATCTGAGGGCAGGATGATCGATTTCCTTGCCTGTATGATTTTTGATAAGCTTCTGCACTTCGGAATTGAACAGTATATCTCCTACGGTGTCATTGAGCGAAAGTCTGTCGGGGTCAATGGAATCGTTTGAGTCAAACCAGTTGCGTACAAACGACTCTGCACCTTCGGGAAGAACATAATCGGGATTGGGGATATCTGTGCCGTTAACGGTGATTTTATGGGTCAGCTTGCCCGATTTTGCAGTCAAAACATTTTCGCCTTCTTTGATAACGGCATCGAAAACAAATATTTTATCGCCTTCAAGCTCTGTTGTTTCACCGTTTACGGTAAGCTTTACTTTATCACAGTTTGAATAAACCTTGATTTTTTGCTCGCCTGTGGGTCTGTCAACAAATCTTTCACCTGCAATGCGAACAAATTTTTCGTCTGACCAGTGTGCTTTATAGACATAGAATGAATCCTTTTTAATCTTTCTGTCAAAGGTAACAAGACCTTTGTTGTTGCGGCCTTTTGTGCCGCCTTCGTTACGCACTGCAGATCCGAAATCAAACATATTCCATACATATGAGCCCCAGAGCCAATCCCTTTCGTTAATGGCTTTCAAATAGTGCTCGTGGTAGTATGCCTGATATTCTTCGGTATAGTCACCCTGCATGGGAGCTAAGGAATGAAGTGCAATATTTGCCTCTGCACCGTATTCAGAAATGCAAAGCTTTATATCCGGTTTCTTTTCGTGGAAATCGTCAAGCCACTTGTCAATCTGCTCAACGGTCTGTACATACCAGCCGAAATAATGATTATAGCCCAGAATATCGGGGATTCCGTTAAGTTTTGAATTGACAGAGCTGAATGAAACCTGAGCCGTTGCGGTGGGTCTTGTGGAGTCAAGGGCGTGAGCGATATCGTTAAGCTCTTTTATGCCGTCATAAACGCTTGAACCTGCACCGCCGATTGAGATTTCGTTGGCAACGCTCCAGCAGAAGATTGAAGGATGGTTGAAATTCTGCTTTATAAGTTCTTCAAGCATAAATTTTGCCTGGTCCTGCTTCTTCTTGCTGAATCTGGAAATAACGGGGATTTCAGCCCATACAAGGAAGCCTGCCTCATCGCAAAGGTCATAGAACTTTTCATCGTGCTGATAGTGGGCAAGACGTATTGAATTTGCACCGATTTCTTTTATGAGTTCAATATCTTTTTTATGTTCGTCAAGCGTCAGCGCATTGCCGATACCTTCCCAATCCTGATGCCTTGAAACGCCCTTCATCTTAACGCTTTCGCCGTTGAGGAAAAAGCCTTTTTCACTGTCAAAATGAAATTCACGGACACCGAATCGGTCGCTTACTTCGTCAATGATTTCGTCGCCGTCTTTAAGTCTTGCGGTCATTGTGTAAAGATAAGGATTTTTTGTTCCGTTCCAGAGAACAGGTTCATCGATGAAAAGTTTAACGGCATCAATATCTGCCGCAACCTCTCTTTTTGCAACATCATTGCCCTCGGCATCGGTGATAATAAATTCCTTTGTAAGGCCCTTGCAGCTGCCTTCAACAAGTGACTTAACGAAAATTCTGCCGTCTGCCTTGGGTGTGATATACATACCGCAAAGGCTCATGTCAAGCAGTGCAAAATGGGATTTTGCAACCTCGCTGATGATATTTACATCACGGTAAAGACCTCCGTAGAATGTGAAATCCGCCATTTCGGGGTAAAGAAATTCATTGGGGCTGTTGTCAACAATAATCCTGATTTCGTTGTTGCCTTCTTTTATAAAGTCGGTGATTTCAAAGCGGAACATTGCATAGCCGTTTTCGTGGCTGCCGATGTAAATTCCGTTGATAAAAACCTCGGCAACGGTATTTGCACCGTTGATTTCAAGGTATACTCTGCCCTCAAAGAAGGGGATTGTCTTTTCGTAAACGCATCTGCATCTGTCATAGGTTTCGGCACCGCCCTGACCGTCAACAGCGTTCCAGGTATGGGGCAGGTTGATTGATTCGGTAACGCCGTCCTTTGTGAAGCTCCAGCCCTGATTGATGTTTGTTGTTTTTCTCATTTTTATTTACCTCAATATCCGTTTATTTCTTTCCTCTGCATTGCACCCAGAATTTTACTGCGAACATCGCCGTATTTCTTTTCAAGGGTGCTGAGCATTTCCTTGACTTCCTGCCTTTCGGTTGTGCCGTCAGCAGGACATTTGCTTTTAACGGTGGGCAGTTCTTCCCTTCTCACAACTCTTGCACAGTCGCTTTCTCTTGCGAAAATCATAGGTCTTATCATATAAATATCTTTTCGTGAAAGATAGGTGACGGGCATAAAACAATCAAGTGTACCACCGTTAAAAAGATTCATAATAAAGGTTTCGGCAACGTCGTCAAGATGGTGACCCAATGCGATTTTGTTGCATCCGTTTTCTTTTGCGGCGTCGTGAAGTGCACCCCGACGCATTCTTGCACACAGACTGCACGGGTTGCTTTCTTTTCTTATATCAAAAATAACCTCTGCAAGCTGAGTGCGTTTGATAACATACTCAACATCAAGCTTTTTGCAAAGGGCTTCGATTTCCGAAAAATCACCGTCGACACCTCCGAAGCGGGGATCGAGAGTGATTGCAACGATATCAAATTTTTGGGGGTAAAATCTGCGGAGATTTGCCATGCCTGCAAGCAGTGCCACGGAATCCTTTCCGCCTGATACGCCGATTGCGATTCTGTCGCCTTCCTTTATCATTTCGTATTGCTGGCAGGCGGCACGCATATGGCTGAGAAGCTTCTGCATAATTATCTGTCCTATTCTATTGTTACGGGTTCAATGCTTATTGCTTTGCCCGTTTTATTGTCAATTTCAAAAATACAGCCGTTCATCATGCATTCGCCCTCGGCTGTGTCAAAGCGAGCAGGCATACCGGTTTTAAGCCACTCTATTGATATTTCGGGCTTTACACCGAGAACGGAATACTTAGGTCCCGTCATACCGATGTCGGTAATGTATGCGGTGCCGTTGGGGAGTACGGATGCATCGGCGGTCATAACGTGGGTATGTGTGCCGAAAACGGCAGATACTTTGCCGTCAAGATAAAATCCCATTGCCTTCTTTTCTGCGGTTGCCTCTGCGTGAAAATCAACAAGCTTAATCCTGCAATCCGAAAGCTCGGGCAGAATTTCGTCAACGGCGGCAAATGGGTTGCCGCATCTGTCCATATAAACCATACCCGAAAGATTGATTATTCCGACCTTCACACTGCCCATATCCACAACAGAATAACCCTTGCCCGGATTACTCTCGCAGAAATTTGCAGGTCGGATTATATCATCTCTTTCATCCAGCATTTCGTAGAATTCACGGCGGCGGTAAACGTGATTGCCCGTTGTGATGAAATCAATGCCGCTGTCAAAAAGATACTGTGCGGAAAAGGGAGTTATACCGTTGCCTACGGCTGAATTTTCACCGTTTGCAATGCAAAGGTCAATTTTTTTCAGCCTTTTGTATGCAGGCAGAACGCTGCGGAGAAACTCACAGCCTTTTGACGAAACCACATCGCCGATAACAAGAATATTCATTGTTAAATCATCCTAACAAATAAGGGCTGCACAAGGCAGCCCCAAAAATAAATTACTTTGCGTAGTCGATAGTTCTGCTTTCTCTGATAAGGTTAACCTTAATCTGACCGGGATATTCCATGCTTTCTTCAATCTTCTTGGCGATATCCCTTGCAAGAAGAACCATCTTATCGTCGTTGACAACTTCGGGCTTAACCATAATTCTGACCTCGCGGCCTGCCTGAATGGCGAATGAACGGTCAACACCGTCAAATGAAGTTGCAATTTCTTCAAGCTTCTGCAGGCGCTTGATGTAGTTCTGAACATCTTCACGTCTTGCACCGGGTCTTGCAGCTGAGATAGCGTCGGCAGCCTGAACGAGAACTGCGGTGATTGTCTTAGCCTCAACCTCACCGTGGTGAGCCTTGATTGCGTGAAGAATATTATCATTTTCCTTGAATTTCTTAGCAAATTCAACGCCCAGGTCAACGTGCGAACCTTCCATTTCGTGGTCGAGTGCCTTACCGATATCGTGGAGAAGACCTGCTCTTTTTGCTGTCTTGACGTCGGTGCCAAGTTCCGAAGCCATAAGACCTGCAATATAAGAAACTTCAAGTGAATGCTTAAGCACATTCTGACCGTAGCTTGTGCGGTATCTGAGCTTACCGATAAGCTTGACGATTTCGGGGTGAACATTATTGACACCTGCGTCAATAAGTGCGTGTTCACCTGTCTGCTTGATTGTTGCTTCAACCTCACGTTTTGCTTTTTCGTACATCTCTTCAATTCTTGAGGGATGTATTCTGCCGTCGGCAATAAGCTTTTCGAGAGTAAGTCTTGCGATTTCTCTGCGTACGGGGTCAAAGCTTGAAACTGTAATAGCTTCGGGTGTATCGTCAATGATAAGGTCAACACCTGTTATCATTTCGAGAGTTCTTACATTTCTGCCTTCACGGCCGATGATTCTGCCCTTCATTTCATCGTTGGGCAGAGCAACAACGGAAACGGTTGCCTCCGCAACGTGGTCAGCGGCACAGCGCTGAATGGCAGTTGTAATGATTTCTCTTGCGAGGGTGTCTGATTCATCCTTTGTTTTCTGTTCAAATTCCTGAATCTTAACGGCTTTTTCGTGGTTAAGGTCTTCGTCAAGAACGCTGAGGATATATTCCTTAGCCTGCTCTTTTGTGAACCCTGAAATTCTTTCCAGCATTTCAAACTGGCTCTTTTTAATGCTTTCGATTTCTTCAAGACGTTCGTCTGCTGCCTTGATTTTTTCGTCAAGCACTTCATTTTTCTTTTCAAGGTTTTCACTCTTTTTATCAAGGGTTTCTTCCTTCTGAGTGATTCTGCGTTCAAGTCTCTGAACTTCGTTGCGCCTTTCACGGAGTTCTTTTTCTGTCTCTGTTCTCTGCTTGTGAATTTCATCCTTTGCTTCAAGGATGGCTTCTTTTTTCTTTGCTTCGGCTGTTGAAATGGCGTCGCTGATAATTTTGTTTGCTTCCTGCTCAGCGGAACCGATTGCAGCTTCTGCAACCTTCTTCCTATGTAAACCGCCCAGAACAAAACCGAGAACAAGCCCGATTATAAGTGCTGCAACGGCAATAAGAATTGCAATCCAGATTTTCAAGTCTGCGTTTTCCTCCTTTGTAAATGAATTTTTCGACTTCCCTAAGAAAGTCATATAGAAAAAGATTAATGAAAATCAACCAATGGTGTTTCGGAACGTAAAAACGCTCATCTTGGCACAATATAACACCATTGTATTAATAGTATACTTTTAAAAGGATAATGTCAAGTTTTTTATTTATATTTCATTAAAAAATATATTGACTTTGATGTTCCGGAGTGATAATATTAAGACAATATCAAAATCGTTGAAGCAGAAGGCTGTTTGCAACAGCATTTTTCAGAGAGCCGCCTCACGGGCTGAAAGGGCGGCAAAATGCCGCAAGCCGCTACCGCCTGCCGAGAGCCGCCGTATTCAAGGTGCGCCGTATGAGCTGCGTTAAAGCTGTCGAGAGCCGATTTTTAATCGGAATTACGGGTGGAACCGTGGAGTATATTATGCTTCATCCTGTTTTTGCAGGGTGGAGCTTTTTTATTTGTAAATCACTGAAAGGATATGATAAATATGATTAATGTTACGCTTAAAGGCAGTGTCGTAAAGGAATTTGAAAACGGCACAACTGCTATGGATGTATGCAAGAGCCTCGGTATGGGGCTTTACAAAGCCGCCTGTGCATGTAAAATTGACGGCGTTGTATGCGACCTGAGAACAGCTCTCGACAAGGACTGCGCCCTTGAAATTCTTACATTTGACGATGCAGACGGCAAGTGGGCACTCCGCCACACCGCATCACACATTCTTGCTCAGGCTGTTAAAAGACTTTACCCCAACGCAAAGCTTGCAATCGGTCCCGCTATCGACAACGGCTTTTACTACGATTTTGATGTTGACGTACCCTTCACTCCCGAAGTGCTTGAAAAGATTGAAGCAGAGATGAAGAAAATCGTCAAGGAAGGTCTTCCGCTTGAAAAATATGAGCTTGACCCCGAAGATGCAATAAAGATGATGGAAGAGAGAGGCGAAACCTTCAAGGTTGAGCTTATCAAAGAACATTCCGATAAGGGAGAAAAGATTTCGTTCTATAAGCAGGGCGAATTTGACGAGCTTTGCGCAGGCCCTCACATCCCCGACACAAGCAGAGTAAAGGCATTCAAGCTGACCTCCTGCACGGGTGCATATTGGAGAGGTGACTCAAACAACAAGATGCTTCAGAGAGTTTACGGCACTGCTTTCACAAAGAAAGAGGACCTTGAAGCTCATCTTGAAGCAATCGAAGAAGCAAAAAAGCGTGACCACAATAAAATCGGCAGAGAGCTTGGCTATTTCACAACCGTTGAATCAATCGGTCAGGGTCTTCCCATTCTTATGCCCAAGGGCGCAAGAGTTGTTCAGCTTCTTCAGCGCTGGGTTGAAGATGTTGAGCAGAAGAACGGATACCTTCTTACCAAAACTCCCCTTATGGCAAAGAGAGACCTTTACAGAATTTCAGGTCACTGGGATCATTACCGTGACGGTATGTTCATTCTCGGCGACCCCGACGATGAAGAAAAGGAATGCCTTGCACTCCGTCCCATGACCTGCCCCTTCCAGTATCAGGTTTATCTCAACAGCGCAAGAAGCTACCGTGATCTTCCCATGCGTCTGGGCGAAACCTCAACACTTTTCCGTAACGAGGATTCAGGCGAAATGCACGGTCTTATCCGTGTCCGTCAGTTCACAATTTCAGAAGGACACCTTGTTATCAGACCTGACCAGCTCGAAGAAGAGTTCAAGGGCTGTCTGAGCCTTTGCAAATATTTCCTTGAAACAGTTGGTATGCTTGACAAGTGCACCTTCCGTTTCTCACAGTGGGATCCCGCAAATACCGCAAAGTATGAGGGTACTCCCGAACAGTGGAATGCTGCTCAGGAGGCAATGGGTAAAATCCTTGACAACCTTGGCGTTGATTACGAAATCGGTATCGATGAAGCTGCATTCTACGGACCCAAGCTTGACATCCAGTTCAAGAATGTTTTCGGCAAGGAAGACACAATCGTTACAATTCAGATTGATATGCTTCTTGCAGAAAAATTCGGCATGTATTATGTTGATACAGACGGACAGAAGAAGCTTCCCTACATCATTCACAGAACAAGCCTCGGCTGCTACGAAAGAACACTTGCATATATTCTTGAAACCTTCGCAGGTGCACTTCCTCTCTGGCTTTCACCCGAGCAGGTAAGACTTCTTCCCATTGCAGACCGTCATCACGCTTATGCAAAGGAAGTTGCTGCAAAGCTTGAAGAAATGGGCATCAGAGTTACCGTTGACGACAGAAGCGAGAAAATCGGCTATAAAATCCGTGAGGCTCAGCTTGAAAAGCTTCCCTATATGCTTCTTGTGGGCGATAAGGAAATCGAAGACGGTGCTGTTTCGGTCCGTAAGAGAGGCGAAGGCGATATCGGTGCAAAGAGCGTTGACGAATTCATCGCATCCGCATTGACAGACATCGCATCAAAGAAGATCTGGTAATTTTATCGGGCACATACATTGCGTATGTGCCTGTATTTTTTTGTAAAACATATAGATTTTATGTTTGTTGCGTGGTATAATACATTATCAGTCTGTTCGGATGTGATTAGTGTGGACTTGCCGAAAAGAAAAGCAAACAGATTAAAGGGATACAGCTATTCTCAAAACGGAATATATTTTTTGACTATTTGTACCAGGAAAAAGGAATGTATATTAGGTAGCGTTGTAGGGGGCGGCGACCCCGACGCCCCGCAGATGGTTTTATCTGATTACGGAAAGATTGCAAAAAAGTATATTGAATCAATAGAAAGTGTGTATCCTTATATTGAAATAATGAACTATGTCGTTATGCCGAATCATGTTCACTTGATTGTTATGCTTTATTCTGACGATAATATATATCGTAAAGAAGAAATAAAAACATCGGTTAATGATATTATTCCTACTATGATTGCCGCATTCAAAAAGTTGGTTAGCAAAGATATCGGTTGTAATATTTGGCAACGTTCATACCACGACCATATTATCAGAAATGAAAAAGGTTTTAATACGATATGGGAGTATGTAGACAATAATCCTGCAAGGTGGAAAAAGGATTGTTTTTATTGCGACTGATTGTGCGGCTTCACCGCACCCGGGTCGTCGGGTCGCCGACCCCTACAAAGAAAAAGGAGAAGATAAAATGATACTTTCCGACAAAACATTAATGAAAATGCTTGATGAGGGAACTCTGGTTGCGGAGCCCATTGAGCCTGCACAGATTCAGCCTGCAAGCATTGATATAAGACTGGGCAACACTTTCAGCATTGTAAGGGATTCCTCAACTGGAATTATAAATCTTGAAGATAAAATCGAATATGAAACCATTGAAACGGATACATATGTTTTGCTTCCCGGTCAGTTTGTGCTTGCAACAACTATGGAATACTTTGAACTTCCCGATGACCTGACGGCGTTTGTTGAAGGCAGAAGCTCTCTGGGCAGAATGGGTCTTTTTATTCAGAATGCAGGTTGGGTTGACCCCGGTTTCAAGGGCGAAATTACTCTTGAATTATTCAATGCAAACCGCTGTGCAATTCAGCTTAAAGCAGGTCGCAGAGTGGGTCAGCTTGTGTTTGCAAAGATGGATGAAAAAGCACTCAACCCCTATAACGGCAAATATCAGGGCCAGCGCGGCGCAACGGGTTCAAGAGTTTTTCAGGATAAGGAGATAAAATGAAAAAAATTGAGTTACTGAAAGATTTCTCCGAAATGTTTGACTTTAAAACCGTAACGGATGAAAACGGAAATGAATATGTGATTTATGCCAATTCGGTTTTGGACGAAATCGGTTCTGAACCTGAAGATAAAACCCGGTTTGAAGCAGTTGAAAATCATATTCATTTGATTGATAATGTGAAAAAATCCGATTTTGATGAACTGATAAAAATCGGCAAAATATTGGGTGAAACACAGTTGAGTGCGCTCAAATCGAAATACCCCGATAAAGAATTCTGTGTGTTTGTTACGGTTGACATTGGTGAATCAATGATAAGAAGATTTCATCAGGTTTGGGGAAATGAGCCTGTTTATTATGATCCCGATGATTTTAATTCGGAAAAAACAAGAGTTTTAATGTTTAAGAAATAAATCTTTCACGGAAGGATGATATATATGAAATATGCAGTAGTGCTTTATGACGGCATGGCGGATTATCCCGTACCTGCACTTGACGGCAAAACCCCTATGGAGCTTGCCCAAAAGCCCAACTTTGATGCACTTGCACAAAAAGGCAGGGTAGGTCTTGTCAAAACCGTTGCTGACGGTCTTAAACCCGGCAGTGATGTTGCAAACCTCAGTGTTCTGGGCTATGACCCCAAGGTTTGTTATACGGGCCGTTCACCACTTGAAGCGGTCAGCATCGGCGTTAAGATGAAGGATACGGATGTTGCTCTTCGTTGCAATGTTGTAACACTCAGCGACGAAGAAAATTATGAAGATAAAACAATGATTGATTATTCCGCAGGTGATATTTCCAGCGAGGATGCGGCGGAAATAATCAAAACCGTTCAGGAGCATTTCGGTAACGATGAATTCAGATATTATAACGGCGTCAGCTACCGTCACTGCCTTATCTGGAATAACGGCACCGTTGACCTTGGCAAAATGACTCCTCCCCACGATATTTCTGGCAGAGTGGTTGGCGAATACCTTTCAACCGCACCCAATGCAGAAAAGCTTATCGCAATGATGAAAGAGAGCTATGAGCTTCTCAAAGACCATCCCGTTAACAAAAGAAGAATTGCAGAGGGTAAAGCACCTGCCAATTCAATCTGGCTGTGGGGCGAAGGCAGTAAGCCTGCACTCAGCGATTTTGAAGAAACCTACGGTGTAAAAGGCAGTATCGTATCGGCAGTTGACCTGCTTAAAGGTATTGCAATCTGTGCAGGTATGGGCGTGCCCGAGGTTGAGGGTGCAACGGGCTACATAGATACCAATTTCGAAGGCAAGGCTCAGGCGGCTGTGGATGAATGGAAAAACGGCAAGGACCTTGTTTACATCCACATCGAAGCTCCCGATGAATGCGGACACAGAAACGAGCCCGAAAACAAGATAAGAGCAATCGAGCTTATTGATGAGCGTGTATTGCCCATTATTCTCGATTATCTCAACGGTTGCGGTGAGGATTATAAAATTATGATTCTTCCCGACCATCCCACACCCATTGTTACGAAAACCCACGCAAGCGACCCCGTACCCTTTATGATTTATCATAAAAACGGCGAGGTTGAGGGCGTTGAAACAATAAATGAAATTACCGCAAAGGCAACCGGCGACTTTGTTGAGGTTGGCTGCGGACTTATGAAAGAATTTCTGGAGGCATAAAAATGAGCTACAAAATCAATACCAAATGTATTTTAAGCGGATATTCACCCAAAAACGGCGAGTCCAGACAGGTGCCTATTTCACAGAGCACGACCTTCAAATATGATTCAAGCGTTGAAATGGGCAAGCTTTTTGACCTTGAAGCTTCGGGCTATTTCTATACCCGTCTTGCAAACCCCACCAACGACGCTGTTGCCGCAAAGATTGCCGACCTTGAAGGCGGCGTAGGCGCAATGCTTACCTCATCGGGTCAGGCGGCTTCATTCTATTCAATCTTTAACATTGCAGGTGCAGGTGACCACGTTATCAGTGCTTCCACAATTTACGGCGGTACCTTCAATCTTTTCAATGTTACAATGAGAAAGCTTGGCATCGACTTCACTTTCGTAAGCCCTCAGGCAACGGAAGAGGAGCTTAATGCTGCTTTCAGACCCAACACAAAGGCTGTTTTTGCAGAGTCACTTTCAAATCCTGCACTTGAAGTGCTTGATTTTGATAAGTTTGTCAATGCTGCACATTCACACGGTGTGCCCCTTATTATCGACAACACCTTCCCCACACCCGTTAACTGCCGTCCCTTTGAGCTTGGTGCGGATATCGTTATCCACTCAACCACAAAGTATATGGACGGCCACGCAACAAGCGTTGGCGGTGTTGTTATTGACGGCGGTAAGTTTGACTGGGCTCAGAATGATAAATTCCCCGGTCTGACCACTCCCGACGATTCATATCACGGCATTACATACACAGAGCGTTTCGGCAATGCGGCATACATCACCAAATGTATGGCACAGCTTATGCGTGACCTGGGCTCAATTCCTTCACCATTCAACGCATTTCTTCTCAATCTTGGTCTTGAAACCCTTCCCCTCAGAGTTGAAAGACATTGCTCAAACGCACTTAAGGTTGCGGAATTTATCCGTGACAGCGGATGTGCTATTGAGGTTACATACCCCGGTATGGAAGGCAGTAAAGGCTATGAGCTTGCAAAGAAATATATGCCCAATGGTACAAGCGGCGTAATTTCATTCAGAATCAAAGGCGGCAGAGATGCCGCAACCAAGTTTATGGACAGCCTTCAGATTGCAGAAATCGCAACTCATGTTGCCGACGCACGCACTTGCTGCCTGCATCCTGCAAGCACAACTCACCGTCAGCTTACCGCTCAGGAGCTTATTGACTGCGGTATTTCCGATGACCTTATCCGTCTTTCCGTAGGTATCGAGCACGTTGACGATATTATTGCCGACGTGAAGCAGGCACTTGAAGCATCACAGAAATAAGAACAAAGAAGGGAGAGGGCGAAATGACGGATATGAACAGAAAAGCAGCAAAACTGCGTTCCGTCAGGTACTATATTGCCGCTGCCGTTTTTCTTGAAACATCCGTAAGTCTTCTTTTTTCTTTCTTGTTTCACGAGTTTCTGAAGTTTTTCTATTCGGACTATGCCCATCTTACATTATGGGGCGACGTGGTATCGATTGCTGCGGTTGTGATTTCGTTTGTTATTTATGACAGCTTTGCCCATGCCGCATACCATAACCGCAGGGACAGACTTATGTTTTTAGGCGTGGTTTATGTTGCCTCAAAGGCGGCAAGCATTGTCCACTACTTTGCAGGGATTCTCGCAGAGATTTTTCCTGTGTTTACAGGCGAAACCGCCCAGACCGTGCTTGCAGTTTTTCTTGCACTGTTTGAAATTGCAGTTGACGTTATTGCCGCAGTATGGCTTATGGGCTATTTTGATAAGCGATTTAAAAAAGAAGAAGTATAAAAAAATAACGGGTCGGATTACCGACCCGTTTTATTATTCTTCAATAGCTTCAATCAGCTTATCCATTGCATCTTCAAGCAGTTCAAACTGAATGTTGAGAGGGGGAAGAAGGCGTACCTTTGTTTTTGCGCTGAGAACAAGAACACCCTTTTCCATAGCGGATGCAATGATTTCCTTTGCGGGCTTTTCGCATTCGATACCCAGCATAAAGCCTTTACCCGAAATGCTTTTTACCTTATCGCAGGATGAAAGCCTTGAAATGATGTATTCGCTCTTCTTTGTAACATCGGTCATCAGGTTGTCATCAAGTCTTGAAAGAACGCTGATTGCACCTGCACAGCAGATGGGGTTTCCGCCGAAGGTTGAACCGTGACTGCCGGGGGTAAGGATATCCTGAACCTTTTCGCCAAGCATTGTGCAGCCCAGAGGCAGACCGCCTGCAAGACCCTTTGCGGTTGAAACGATATCAGGCATTACGCCGTAATGCATATAGCTGTAAAGCTTGCCTGTTCTGCCGTTACCGGTCTGAACTTCGTCGATGATAACAAGCATATTCTTTTCTTTTGCAAGGTCAAATACGCCTTTTACGAATTCATCGGTCAGGGGCAGCACGCCGCCTTCGCCCTGAATTGTTTCCATCATAATTGCGGCGCATCCGTTTGCTTCTGCAAGCTCCTTGACGGAATCAAGGTTGTTTGCTTCCGCATAAACAAAGCCTTCCGTGAAAGGTCCGAAATCGGTGTGGAAATTATCCTGACCTGTTGCGGCGAGTGTTGTTATTGTTCTGCCGTGAAAGCTGTTTTTGAGAGTGATTATGGTTGAGTTACCCTCACCTTTATTCTTCAAAGCCCAGAGTCTTGCCGCCTTGATTGCACATTCATTTGCCTCTGCACCTGAGTTTGAGAAGAAAACCTTCTTCATACCCGTTCTTTCGCAGAGCATCTGTGCCAATTCGGCACAAGGCTTAGTGTAATAAAGGTTTGAGGTGTGACCGAGAAGGGAAGCCTGTACGGTAACAGCCTCAACCCATTCCGCGTCTGCGGCACCGAAGGTGTTGACCGCAATACCGCTGCCGAGGTCGATGTATTCTTTATCGTCTTCGCCGTAAAGCAGTGCACCGTTGCCTTCTGAGAGTTCAACGGGGAAACGGGCATAAGTGCCTGCAACGTATTTTTTATCTGTTTCAAAAATGCTCATAGTAATCTCCTTAGCCCTGAACAAACATTGTGCCCAGACCTTCATCGGTAAGTGTTTCAATCAGCAGAGAATGGGGTACGGTGCCGTCAAGAATGAATACTTTCTTGACACCTCTGCGGATTGCCTCGCCGCAGCAGTCGATTTTGGGAATCATACCGCCTGAAATAATGCCCTCATTGACAAGCTGAGGAATATCGCTGACGTAAATTTTGGGGATAAGGGTTGAGGGGTCATCCTTATCACGGAGAATGCCTGCAATATCAGTCATTGAAATAAAGCTTTCCGCTTTGAGTGCGGCGGCAATTTTAGCCGCGGCAGTATCGGCATTGATGTTGTAAATATTTCCGTCGCTGTCGCAAGCGGTTGTGGAAATAACGGGAACATAGCCCTTTTCAAGCAAGTCGAGGATAGGTGCAGGATTAACATCTGTAATTTCGCCAACAAAGCCAAGACGTTCATCCTTGACCTTTGCGGAAATAAGATGACCGTCGGCACCGCAAAGACCGATGGCGTTACAGCCAAGTCTGCCCAGAAGTGCAACGAGGCTTTTGTTGACCTTGCCTGCAAGCACCATCTGAACAACATCAACAGTTTCCTTGTCCGTTACACGGAGACCGTCAACCCATTCGCTCTTTTTGCCGATTTTGCCAAGCATTTCGTTGATTTCGGGTCCGCCGCCGTGAACAAGCACAACCTTGACACCGATAAGCGAAAGCAGAGCAACATCGCCCATAACCGCATTTTTAAGTTCTTCATTAAGCATAGCGTTGCCGCCGTACTTGATAACAACAATTTTGTTTGAATATTTCTGAATGTAGGGCAGGGCTTCAACAAGCACCTGACCTCTGAGAAGATTTGAAATTTCCATTTTAGTCACCTTTATGTTCTGTAATCACCGTTGATTTTAACGTAATCATAAGTCAGGTCGCAGCCCCATGCAGTTGCACCGAAATCGCCGCTGTTAAGGCTGATAAGCACCTGAATTTCTTTTTCTGAAAGAACTTCCTTTGCGATTTCTTCTGAGAAATCGATGCCTGCGCCGTTTTTGCAAACGTCAATTTTACCTGCCGCCGATTTGAACGAAACATCAATTTTGTTGACATCAACATCCGCACCGCTGTAACCGATAGCACAGAGAACTCTGCCCCAGTTGGCGTCTGCGCCGAACATTGCTGCCTTGAAAAGTGATGAACAGATAACCGATTTTGAAACGGTAACTGCGGTTTCTTTGGTTGCGGCGCCGTCAACAATGCATTCAAGAAGCTTTGTTGCGCCTTCGCCGTCGCCTGCAATCATACGGCAAAGATGAGTTGTAACCGCATTGAGAGCCTTGCAGAAGGCATCAAAATCTTCGCCCTCCGCTGTGATTTCGTCGTTACCTGCAAGACCGTTCGCCATAACGGAAACCATATCGTTTGTTGATGTGTCGCCGTCAACGCTGACCATATTGAATGAGGACTTAACATCCTTGCTGAGTGCCTTCTGAAGCATATCACGGCTGATTGCACAGTCGGTGGTAACAAAGACAAGCATTGTTGCCATATTGGGATGAATCATACCCGAACCCTTTGCAATACCGCCGATTTTGCATTCCTTACCGCCGATTTCAAATGAGTACGAAACGCATTTTTCAACGGTATCGGTTGTCATAATTGCTGCCGCAGCATCGTCACTGTTAGCTTTGAGTTCTTTTACGAGTGAGGGGATACCTTCGGCAATGGGTGTGATATCAAGGGTCTGACCGATAACGCCCGTTGATGCAACGATAATATCACTTGCGCTTATGTCCAGCTTTTTTGAGATGAGGGCGCACATTTTCACGGCGATTTCAATGCCGTTTGCGTTGCAGGTGTTGGCGTTTCCGCTGTTGCAGATAACTGCCTGAGCATAGCCGTCGGCAACGTTGTTTTTTGTAACCGTTATGGGAGCACCCTTGACAAGGTTTGTTGTGTAAACACAAGCAGCAGTTGCTTTCTTTTCGCTGAAAATAAGTGCAAGGTCTTTCTTCGTTTTGTTTTTTCTTATACCGCAGTGGATTCCGCTTGCGGTAAAGCCTTTTGCGGCACAGATGCCGCCTGAAATCTGTTTCATCTTTATTATCCTTTCAAAATCAAAGGGAAAGTCCCGTTTTGGGGTCGATTCCCATAAGAATATTCATACATTCAACCGCTGCACCCGAAGCTCCTTTGCCAAGGTTATCGTAGCGTGCGATAAGAAGAATTCTGTCTTCGTTACCCTTTACGAAAATCTCCATTCCGTCATTGCCTGACATCTTTTCGGCACACAGCATTGCGTCTGCACCTGTGTCTTCCGTGAATTTCACAAAATCGGAATTGTATGTATTTTTATAAACCTCAATAATATCGTCAATTCCTTTGCCGTTGCAAAGATTCTGTCTGAAAATGGGTACGGTAACAGCCATTCCGCTGTAATAATCGGAAACGATGGGGCAGAATACGGGAGCGTTTTCAATACCTGTGATTGCCTTCATTTCTTTCAGGTGCTTATGCTCCTGAGTAAGTCCGTACTGACGGGGTGAACCCAGAAAAGCTTCTCTTGAAACATTTTCGTACTGACCTATCATCTTTTTTCCGCCGCCGCTGTAACCTGTTATTGAATGGCAGGTAAGCAGTGCATCCGCAGGAAGAATTCCTGCCTCAACAAGGGGATAAACAAGGGCAATGAAGCCGCTTGCATGACAGCCCGGTACCGCAACACGCTTTGAAGCCTTGATTTTTTCGAGGTGAGCATCTGAAAGCTCGGGAAAACCGTATGCCCAATCGGGGAGAGTACGGTGTGCGGTTGAAGCGTCAATCACCTTGACATCGGGGTTATCAATAAGAGATACCGCTTCGATTGATGCAGCATCAGGCAGGCAGAGGAATGCGATGTCGCAGGAATTAAGCGCCTGTTTTCTTGCTTCGGTATCCTTACGAAGCTCCTCGCTGAGAGTTATTATTTCAATATCGTCACGGCTTGAAAGGCGTTCGAAAATTCTCAATCCTGTTGTGCCTTCCTTGCCGTCTATAAAAATTCTGGTTTTGTTCATGGTTATACCTCGGGTTATAAGTTACGAATAATTATACAAATAAAATTGCATAAAGTCAAGGAATAAATGCATAAATCAGGTTAATTTGTGAATATTATGCAATAATCTGTTTCGCTTGACGGTGTTTTGTGCAAAGTGTATGCATTTTTTATTTAAGCTTGTGAATAAAAAGTCCGCTGAGGAGTTTTGGCTCAAACCAGGTGGATTTGGGAGGCATAATCTGACCTGCATCCGCAATATCCATAAGTTCCTTAAGTGTTGTGGGGTACATTGAAAATGCAAGGCGCATATCATCATTTACACGGCGTTCAAGCTCGCCGAGACCTCTGATGCCTCCGACGAAATCAATTCTTTTATCTGTTCTGGGATCGTCAATGCCCAGAATGGGGGAGATAAGATTATTCTGAAGAATGGAAACATCAAGTGCTTCAACGGGGTCTGCACTGTTGAATGTGCCGTCCTTTGCAGTCAGTTTATACCAATTACCGCCGAGAAGCATACCGAAGGTGTGTGCGCTTTCAGGTCTGTATGCATCTGTACCTACAGCCTCAACCGTGAACTTCTCACTGATTTTTGCAATGAATTCATCTTCTGTGTTACCGTTCAGGTCTTTGATTACACGGTTATAATCCATTATTTCAAGCTCGTTGCAGTCGAAAAGCACGGCGAGAAAATAGTTGAATTCCTCACTGCCGTCATAATCGGGAAACTGCTCTCTGCGTTTAAGACCTACCTTTACAGCGGAAGCGGCTCTGTGATGACCGTCGGCAATGTAAAGATAATCAACCTTTGCAAAAAGCTCTGAGATTTTTGCGTTAACTTCATCCGAATCAATAACCCATACGGTGTTTGCAATACCGTCATCGGTAACAAAATCGTATTCAGGGCTGTGGGAAGCACACCAGTCTGCAAGTATTGCCGCAACTTCACTCTGAGGACGATAGGTCAGAAAAATGGGGCCCGTGTTGGCATCGCAGTAATCAACGTGATTGATTCTGTCAGCTTCCTTGTCGGCTCTTGTGAGTTCGTGCTTTTTGATAATGTTGTTTATATAGTCGTCAATGGAAACGCAGCCAGCAAGACCTGTCTGGCTTCTGCCGTTCATTATCTGACGGTAGATATAGAATCTTGCCTCACCGTCCTGAGCGCAGATGTTTTCGCTGACAAGCTTATCAAGATTTTCTTTTGCTTTAAGATAAACCTGTTCCGAATAAAGGTCGGTGCCTTCGGGCAGGTCAATTTCTGCTTTGTCTACATGAAGGAAAGAATAAGGATTTCCCTCAACCATCTTTGCCGCTTCCTTGCTGTTCATAACATCATAGGGAAGTGCAGCTACTTTTGAAGCAAATTCGGGAAGTGGTCTTATCGCCTTGAAGGGTCTGAAAATTGCCATATATTCAACGCCTCGAATCTTCTTAAATTTTAAAATACATTATATATTACAACAATGTGAATTGTTTGTCAAATTTTCTTTTGGTATTGATTTTTAAATTCGGAAAATGTATAATGATACCATATTATATCAGGAGGAAAAATTATGTATTGTTCCAAATGCGGCAAGCCCATCCCCGACGGTGCGGCGTATTGCCCTGATTGCGGACCTGAAAAGGTTCCTGAGGTTCAGCCTCAGAAAGAAGAAAAGAAATCAATGTTCAGAATGCCCGGAAAAGGCTCCAAGAGCTATGCGGCAATAGTTACCGCACTTATGGTATTCCCTGCAAGTATATGCGTTGCAATCGATGTAGCCTTTGACCGTTACGATTACTGGTTCGGTTATGTTCTGGGTGCACTTATTGTTTCGTGGGTTGTGACGGTGTTGCCCGTTCTTAAAGTGACACCTCCTGCCGTAACGGCACTTATCTGTTTTGGTTCCATAGTAGGTTATACCTATTACATAATGAGCAAAACCGATATGTTTGACTGGCTTCCCGAATTTGTTCTGCCTCTGTTTATTCTTGCCGCAGCTTTTGTTGCAATGGATATATCCCTTATCGGCGGAAGAAAAGTCAAAGGACTTCACATTTTCTCCCTGCTGTCGCTCCAAAGTGCAGCCTTCCTTGTTTGCTGGGAGGTTGCCTGGGATAACTTCAGGAGAGGTACTATCGACCTTCAGTGGTCACTGATTCTTGCCTGCGGATTTATTTCCGTGATCGCAGTGCTTGAAGCATTTAATTACGTTTTCAAAATCAATAAGAAATAAAAATTCCGACTGTGCAGTTGCACAGTCGGTTTTTTGTTTAATCTATATCGGCAAAGAATTCTTCGGTTTTGGTAACGCTGTATCTGCCGTTGCTTATATCAATAAGCTTTGCGTTGAAACCGTCAATGATTTCAAGGGGCATTCTGAAAACAAGTGTAACGTTATCTTCAAAAATCGTATCTTCGATTATACCGCCGCTTTCGGGTACAAGTGACGAAAGCTTGCCGTAAAAATAATAATCGCAGGTGACTTTAAGCCTTGCACACATGGCTCGTGTAACTATTCCTCCTGCGGCAACGGCGATGGAGGCTGAGTGGGAATATGCTCTCACCAAACCGCCTGCACCCAGCATTATTCCGCCGAAATATCGGGTTACAACTACGGCGCAGTCTGTGACACCCGTTTTTTCAAGCACATCGAGAACAGGAATACCTGCGGTGCCCTGAGGCTCACCGTCATCGGAATAACGCTTGATTCCGCCTTCTCTGATAATGTAAGCATAAACATTGTGGGTAGCATCCCAATGCTTTTTGCTGACCTGAGCAATGAATTCCAAAGCTTCTTCGGCGGTTGTGACAGGTTTTATATGACCGATAAAGCGAGATTTTTTCACAATATATTCATCCTGAGCCTGAGCACGTATGGTTTTATAGCTGTTTTTTGCCACGGTGTCACCTCTTATTCATAAGGTTTTTTGCTTCAAAAAGCAAAAGCGGCGCAAAATGCACCGCTAAATTTGCTACAATTATTTGTTGAGATTGAAACGCTTGTTGAAACGATCAACACGTCCGCCGGTATCAACGAGCTTCTGCTTACCTGTGAAGAACGGATGGCACTTTGAGCAGATATCAACACGAAGATTTTCCTTTGTTGAACCGGTCTTGATAACCTCACCGCATGCACAACGGATTTCGGTCTGTTCGTACTTAGGATGGATTCCTTCCTTCATTATTGTCACCTCTTTCGGTTTTATACATAACATAACGAATGGATTTTATCACATAAAGCGTAAAATTGCAAGGGTTTTTTAAAAAAATTTTGGACGGGGCTTGTTTTTATTGAATTTCAACAGTTTCACCCAGCTTAAATGAGTAAATAAGGGTCTGTTTGACGGGCAGACCGATAACTTCACCCAGACAACGACGGTAAACAGCAAGCTGTTCTCTGTATTTTTCGGCAAGCTCCGCACCGTTGCTGACCTTATCCGTCTTGAAATCTATGATAACAAGCTCGTCATTTTCAACGAATGCACAGTCTGCAACACCCTCAATTATTATAACTTCACCATCAGATTTAATTCCCGGCTCCATTTCTTCAAGGGGGATTGAAACGGTAAAGGCATATTCCTTATAAACCTTTTCTGCAGAAAGCATACGTTTTGCAAGGTCACTGCAGAAGAATTGCGATACTGCTTTCTTATCCACGACATCAGCCTCGGCAGCTGTAAGCATGCCGCCGTCAACAAGCCTCTGAAGCTCTGCGGTAACATCGACACCTGCCTTTGTGTAATCCGCATACTGCATAAAGCGGTGGGTTGCAGTGCCTCGCTGGGCAGGAGTAAGCTTGTTTTTGCTTGTGAATGCAGGCTTGCGTGAAGCAAAATATTCGCCGCCGATTTCATTGCTGTTAAGCTTTGAGGCGATTCTCTTTGCAACAATACCGTCAAGATGAGCATAGGGATAAGCATAGCTGAGTCTTTTAGCGATTTCGTTTACCGTTTCTTCGTCGGTTTCGGGAATTGATGCTTCCGTAATCACAGGATCTTCTTCACTGCCTGTTTTGATAATTTTTGTTTTCAGGGGAGTTGCGCAGGGAAGTGCAACACCTGCGGAAATGCCTGCCGCATTTCTCAGAGCATGGGCATCGGGATGCCTTATAAGTGAAGAAAGTATGCAATCCGAATAGCTTGAAAAGCTGATAACCGTATATGGGTCGATGAGCTTATCCTTGCGGATGTTTGCCGCAATTTTTGAAAGCTCCTTGCTCCAATCGGGCGCAGACGAAAGAATTATAAGCTTTTCTTTGGGTCTTGTAAGTGCAACATAAAGCACGCGAAGTTCTTCCGAATGTTCTGCCTTCTTTATTTCAAGCTTTGCTGCAATTCTTGCAAGTGTATCGTATTTTGCAGAGCCGCAAACGGTTTTTATTCCGATGCCGCTTTCATTTGCAATCATCAGGTCTTCCTTCAGCGAAAGGTCGCTGTATTTCTTTTCGCAGGCACCGATAAAGCAAACGGGAAATTCAAGACCCTTGCTTTTGTGAATGGTCATTATTTTTACCGAATTCCCTTCATCGGCGTTGGTATTTGCGGATATATCGCCGCCGCTTCTGACAATGCTGTCAATAAAACGGATGAATCCCGAAACACCCTTCTTGCCCGTGCTTTCATATTTGTTGGCAAGGTCGATAAGACAGTTCAGGTTCGCCTTCCGCTTTGCGCTGTCCTTCATTGCGCCCACAATTGCACCGTAGCCCGTTTCTTCAATCAGACGGCGCACAAGGTCGCCTGCAGAAACGGTTGAAGCAATCCTTCTCATATTCTTGATTCTGTTTATGAAATCCGCAGCTTTTTCATCACCGCTTTCAACTGCTTTTACAAGGCATTGGTAGAATGAGCCTTTACGGTTTGAAGATCTCATAACCGCAAGATCATCGGGTGTGAATCCGAAAACGGGAGAAAGCATAACCGCTGTAAGGGGGATATCGTCAACAGGATTGTCTATGATTTTCAGCAGTGAAATCATAAACATTATTTCGGGTGCTTCAAGGAAACCGTCACCTGTTTCACAACTGAAAGGAATACCTCTTCTGGTAAACTCATCAACAAATTCACGGGAGCTTTTCTTTACGCTTCTGAGAAGAATACAGAAATCACCGTAGCAGGCGGTACGCTGAGAATTACCGTCGGTAAAGGTCATGCCCTCCGCAACGGCTTTTTCAATATAATCCGCAACATACTTTGCCTGAGAGGCAAGAAAATCGTCCTTCTCAGCTTCAATAAGACAAATTTCAGTATCCGCACCGTTGCTGTCGGGATAGGTTGCGGCGGCTTCAAGAAATTCGTTTTTGTCGTAATCAAGACCGCCTGCGTCACGGCTCATAAGTGAGCTGAAAATGAAGTTTACGATTTCCGTAACACCTTTGCGGCTTCTGAAATTTTTGCCCAGAGTTACTTTTGCGGGGTAGTTTTCTTTTTCGGTTTCGTATTCGTCCATACCGTCACGGCGTGCAAGAAAAATTTCGGGCATCGCCTGTCTGAAACGGTAAATACTCTGCTTTACGTCACCAACCATAAACAGATTGTTTTCACTGCGTGAAAGTGCACTGAATATCATATCCTGAGCCTTGTTGACATCCTGATATTCGTCAACAAGAATTTCCGAATAGTTTTCGGAAAGACCCAGTGCAAGGGGAGTTTTTACATAGCCGTTTTCTGCAGGCTCAACAAGAAGCTTCAGCGCAAGGTGGAGAGTGTCGCTGAAATCCGCACCGTTTTCCTGCTCTTTGAGTCGTGAAAATTCTTCGGAGAATTTTTTGACAGCACCTACAAGCTCCGCAATAACCGGTGAAAGCAGCTCCGAATCGGCTTCGTGCTCTTTTTCGGTTATGCAGAAAAGCTTTGAGAGTTCACTTGCACGGGCTTTATATGCCTTTCTTGTGCTCTGACAGATTTCCTTGCAGGAGCTTTCATAGCCCCTAGGTGCGCTGCCCATTTTTACCAGACTGATTTCACGGTATTTTTCGGTTTTTTCATCCCAGGTGTAGGTATGAAGCTCATCAAGAAGCTGTTCAAAAAGCTGTTTGTCCGCCTCAAATGTGGGTCTGTATTTTGCTTCAAGCTCAGGTTCTTCCGCAAGCAGAGTAATGCAGTGTTCTGTGTCTGCAATGCAGGTTTCAAGAAGCTGGTTCGCATAAGTTATTATAAATTTTCCCCATACACTTTCTTCCGCCGCAACAGGATTTTCAAATGCTGCTGCAAGGGAATCAAGCCATTTTTCGGGGAAGGGATATGCCATTGAAAGGTTATAGAGCTTAAGAATTGCATCAATAAGCTTACTGTCGTCACGCTTGTCACTGATAAGCTCGGAAAGAGTGATAAAGCTTTCCGAATGTTCCTTGTGCATATTATCAACAACCGTATTTACTGCCTGAGAGCGGAGCACGGTAAGCTTGCTTTCGTCAAGCAGTGCAAAATCGGGGGATATACCCAGAGTATGAAAATTTTCACGGACAAGACCGATACAGAATGAGTCTATGGTGCAGATGTTTGCACATGGGAGCATAAGCTGCTGACGGCGCAGACGCTTGTCGTTTGGATTTTCTGCAATCTTTTTGCCGATTGCGGCATGGATTTTTTCTTTCATCTGTGCCGCTGCAGCATTGGTGAAGGTAACGATGAGCAGGTTTTCAACGTCGCAGGGATTTTCACTGTCGCAGATTCTGCGGATAACTCTTTCAACAAGCACTGCGGTTTTGCCCGAGCCTGCCGCTGCACTGACAAGCAGTGTACCTTTGCGTGCATCAATGGCTTTTTTCTGGTCATCAGTCCATTTCACTGCCATTCTCATCATCTCCCTTCTCCAGATTTTCAAGCACATTCGGTAATTTATCGTCTGCAAGCTCCCTTACGGGAATGGTTTCTTCATAGGAGCAGACGGCTTTATATTCGCAGTATTCACATACGTTTTTATAATTTTTGCCGTAGGTGGGACAGGCGGAAATTATTCCCGAATGAAGCGAATCCGCCATTTCGGCAAGAATTTTATCTGCCTTTTCTTTAAGCTTTTCAAGCTGTTTCAGACCAATGAGAGAACCGCTGAGAGCACCCTTTGAAATTTTTGCGGGAGCATAAAGTCCGCTTAAATTCTCATCCATCGCAATAACAACATCAATATCATTGAGAATAATGCCTGTCATACCGCACCTTTTCTGAATTTCTTTTTCGATTACGGTATCATCCGCATCTCTGTCAACTGAAACCACGGGGGATTTTGCTGAGCAGTAAAGTACACCGGCAGGCATGAATTCGCCGAATTTTTTGCCGCCGTTATTCCAGAGTGCAAAAAGATAAATAAGCATCTGCATATTAAGACCCTGAACAACATCGCTGAGTTCAAAATCCTTGCCCGATGACTTGTAGTCGACAACACGGACATACTTTTTGCCGTTGATAACGGCTTCGTCAACTCTGTCGATTGATCCGGAAATAACAACCTTTCCGTTTTTGCAGGGCACTTCGTAAGCGGGAATTTCACCGTCGTTACCGATTTTAAGTTCAAATTCAACGGGAGTGAATTTGCTCTGAGAAAGCTCTTTTATAAGCCTTTGAGCAACATCGCATACGGAGCTTATAAGCTTTTTGAAAAGATAAATGAATCTTTCGCTTCGGTTTGCACCGTCAAGGTATGAATTCATATATTCGGTGAGAAGCTTATCAAAATATTCATATAATTCCGCTCTGCCCATATTTTCAAGTTCGGTGCGATTGCAGGACTTAAGCAGCATTTCAAGGGCATAATGTATAACCGTGCCTCTCTGCATAGGGTCAAGCTCTGCGATTTTACGGGGCATTGCCTTTATCCCGTAACGGCAGAAATATGCAAAAGGACACTTATGGAAGCTTTCAACTCTTGAAGCGGACATAAACATTTCTTTGCCGAAAAGCTTCTGCGCAACGGAGGTGTTTTCTATTCTGAAATCTCTGCTTCCCGAAGCACGTTCAAGTGCCGCAAGTCTGCCTGTGTATTCGTTACTGTCCGAAAAATATGCGTTCAGAGATGCATAAAGCGAATTGGCTGAAAGCTTGTTTGCGGCAAGCTGCTCAAATGCAAGCTCACTGCCTTCAACAAAATAAAGTCCGTCAAGTTCCTGAGTGAAAATTTCTTCGCAGGACGGGAACAGAGATTTGAGTTTTGTGTAAAGCTCAGAAGGTGAAAGCTGTTCGCCCTTTGAATTCTTTTCGGGGCAGCATACAAAAAGCATATCCGAGGCACAGCAGAAGGCATTATATGCAATCAGCTTTTCTTCCGCAAGCTTGTATTCGCCGAAATCGGAAAGCTCAATGCCCATTTCGCTCATTTTGCGGCGGTCTTTATCCGTAAGAGCGGAGCCTGTGAAGGGAAGTGCAGGGAAAACACCGTTGTTGGCACCTGCAATAAAAACAATTTTCGGCATTGCAGTGCGTATTCTGTCTGCAGAGCCGATAGTGATTTCATCAAGACCCTGAGGCAGACTGCCGACGGTCTGAACGCTGAGCATAAGCTCAAGGGTATCTGCAATTTCTTTTGCATCTGTGTGTTTATCTGCAGAAAGAGTTTCAAGGCTGTCAAGAAGGTCAATCACAACCTCCCACATACGGTCAAGCTCAAGTGCAAGCCCTGTTTCGCCCTGGCTTTCAAGCGACGAAGCAAGTTTGCGTATGTTTTCGGAAGCGTTGATTTTTTCAAGGAATGAATATATTGCTTCTGCGGCATTACTGCCTGTTGTATTTTTCAGGTTTTCGCGCAAGGTATAAAGGGGATTTATAATACTTTTTCTTATTTCGTTAAGGCGTTCAAGCTCCGCTTTATCTTCAACGGTGATTTCTTCGCCGAAGCCGCGGGGATTCTGTGTCCATTCGTTAAGCCACGCACCTCCGTTCAGATTCCAGAGATAAGCGTAGTTTTCAACATCGGATATTTCTTCCGTTTCAAAGCCTGCAAGCCCCGTTTTCAGATATCTCATAAGTGTTTCGGTGCCGAAGCCCGAAGCCGCAATATCCACTGCACTGCTCAGCAGGGCAACAACGGGTGATACATCAACGGGCTGCCTGCTGTCCTCGAAAACGGAAATGCCGCATTTTTTCAGCGCACCCCTCAACGGTGCTTCATAGCCTGAACTGTCACGGGCAATAACCGCAATATCCCTGCAGCGGTAGCCTCTTTCGCGGATAAGCTTTTTGGCGGTGCAGGCAATGAATTCGCATTCAGCATAGATATCCGGTGCTTTACAGAGAGTTATATTGCGGCATTCTTCTTCGTAAATGTTTGGTGTTGGAGAGAACAGTTCTTTTTCAAGTGCCGCAAGCTCGGGAGAATTAAATCGGGTAATCTGCGGCGGAAAATTGTTGAATTTGCTTCTCATTGAGAGATACTGAGGTTTTGCGACGGGTACAGAAATTTTCTTTGCAGTTTCTATAAGCTTTTTTGCCGTGCGTTTTGTGTGAGCAAAAAGGTCTGTTTCATCGTCGCTGTTTTCAAGATTATCGGTGCAGAGAGTGATGTAAACCGCCGTTGCTTTTCTCATCATATGTGAAAGTACTTTATATTCCTGAGCGGTGAAGCCTCTGAAACCGTCGATGAAAACAATTCTGCCGTCAAAATAATCTGTATCGGGCAAAATTCCGCAAAGCTCTGTCAGCAAATCGTCGGGGTTGAAATAACTGCCTTCAACTGCCGCATCGTAGGCATCAAGCACGGTAATTATATCGGAAAGCTTCATTTTAAGAAGACTGTTTTCTGTTTGGGCAAGTGCAAGACGCACCGAATCGGTAGACAGTGAATTCTGCTTGAATTCCGATGAAAGCATGGTGAATTCCGATATAACCGACCTGCGGTTTGTGTGCTTACCGTAGAGGGTCAGTTTGTCTTTCACACTTTCAAGTGCGTTTTTCATAAGCACGGCTTTTGCACTGTCACTGAGTCTTCTTCTCTCGTGAAGTGCGGGTCTGCCCACAAGCTTTTCACCAAGACTTGTGAAACTGAGCACATCAATATCCGCCATTGCTTTTGCGCCCACTCTGCCAAGCATCATCTTTTCGCTTGTGAAAGAAAACTGCTCGGGCACAATAAGGCTCAGTTTTTTGTGACCGCCTGACGAAAACTGCCCGATAAGGTTCATTATATGAGTTGTTTTGCCGCCGCCTGCGGTTGCAAGAATCAGATATAACATCTGCAACATCTCCCGAAAAAATTCTGTTTACCATTATAACACAGATAAACCGATTTGTCAGCATAATATTATCACATATGCTGTACCGAAAAACGGACACTTTGCCGATTTTTGCCGATTTCATTCAATTTCAGTCCGAAAAGACCTGTTTTCGGCGGTTTTGAAGGCTTTATTTTCTGCACAGTTTGCGGCAGAAGATATAGCACGGGCTTTGGAATGTTGACATTAAAATATTAGTGTGCTATTATTAGAATGATATTTTTTATTTTGAAAGGAGCTAATCCTGAATGGATGACCCCGGACCTGTGATTCAGCTTGCAGCAGCGGCTGATGTATCAGCAGACCCTCTTTCTATCGTATGGAAAGTTCTGCTTTTGTTTGTGCTTATCATTGTCAATGCATTTTTTGCAATGAGTGAAATTGCGATTATTTCGCTTAACGATACAAAAATGCACCGTCTTGCAGAAGAAGGCAACAAGAAGGCAAAGCAAATTGTAAAGCTTACCGAAAATTCAAGCAGATTTCTTTCAACAATCCAGATCGGAGTTACTCTTGCAGGCTTCCTGACTTCAGCTTCGGCGTCTCAGAACTTTGCCGAAATGCTGACGGATGCACTGATGAAAACTCCCGTTTCACAAATTGGTTACAGTGTTATCAACGGTGTGTCGGTTGTACTTATTACAATTATCACATCTTATTTTTCACTTGTTCTCGGTGAACTTGCACCCAAAAGAATCGGTATGCAGATTCCCGAAAAAGTAGCCTTTAAAGTCGCAGGGATTCTTTCTTTTGTTGCGGCGGCAACAAAGCCTTTTGTGAAGGTGCTTGCACTTTCAACAAACGCAATCGTCCGCCTTTTCGGCTTTGACCCCAATGCCGACGAAGAAGAAGTTACGGAAGAAGAAATCCGCCTTATGGTTGATGTGGGCGGCGAAAAAGGCGTTATTGAAGATGCACAGAAGGAAATGATTGACAATATATTTGAGTTTGATGACCTTGATGCAGGCGATATCATGACTCACAGAACGGAAATGACAGCAATCGAAGTGACCCGTTCACTTGAAGAGGTTGCAGAGCTTGCAATCGAAAACGGCTATTCGAGAATTCCCGTTTATGAGGATGACCCCGACAGCATCGTAGGCGTTCTCTATGCAAAAGATCTTCTCAAATATGTAGGCCATTCAATTCCTGCTGACCTTACCATAGATAAGGTTATGAGAAAAACTCTCTATGTGCCCGAAACCCAGAGCTGCGGAGACCTTTTCAAGGCAATGAACGAAAGCAGAACTCAGTTTGCAATTGTTGTTGACGAATACGGCGGCACTGCGGGTATCGTTACCCTTGAGCATGTTCTTGAATCAATCGTAGGTAATATTCAGGATGAATACGACGACGAAGAAGAGGAAATCAAGAAAATCAACGAAACAACCTTCACAGTGGACGGTACAACGGATATTGATGAAATTGATGAGCTTGTAGGTACAGACCTGCCCGAAGGCGATTACGACACCATAGGCGGTTTTGTTATCAGTCTGCTGGGCTATCTTCCGTCAGAGGTAGGCGAGGAGCCTATTGTTGCGGAATATGAGAATCTCAGATTCACTGTGCTTTCAATCGATGAACGCCGCATAGATGAAATAAAGGTTGAAATTCTCCCTGAACCCGAAAAATTGGAAGACGAGGATGAAGATTAATATTCAACGGGTTACAGAGCATCTGTAACCCGTTATTTGATGAGGGATAAGAATGAAAAGAATTAACGTAATTCCAATGCCCAACAGGGTTGAATTCCTTGGAGGCGAAACAGATGTAAACGCTGAACTGCTTACTGTATCCGTTGACGGTTCGTTGGGTGAAGAAGAGTATATTCTTACGGTCAATGCAGAGGGTGTAAGGCTTACGGGCGGCTCCGAAAAGGCTGTTTTCTACGGCAAACAGACTCTCCGTCAGCTGGGTACACACTGCCCTTGCATCAGAATTGAAGATAAGCCTGCATTCCCTTACAGAGGGTTTATGCTTGATACGGTGCGCCATATTTTCACCGTTGATGATATCAAAAAACTTGTTGATGCGGCTGCAAGCGTTAAAATGAATGTTATGCATTGGCATCTTACCGATGACCAGGGCTTCCGTATATATTCAAAGCGCAGACCCGAGGCTACCATCAAGGGGTCTGTGAGAAAAAGCTCCGATTTCGGCAGACTTGAAGAGTCAGGCGAATACGGCGGATACTTCACTCCCGAGGAAATGAGAGAGGTTGTTGATTACTGCACGGAAAGATATATCACCGTTATCCCCGAAATGGATATGCCGGGCCATACATCCGCACTTCTTCATGCATATCCTCAGCTTTCCTGTAGGGGTGAGGCGGTAGAGGTCAAAACCTCTCAGGGTATTTATGAGGATATTCTTTGTGCAGGCAAGGATGAAACCTTTGAGGTCATTTTTGATATTCTTTCGGATATTCTCGAAATCTTTCCGTCGGAATACATCCATATCGGCGGTGATGAAGCACCCAAAACCCGTTGGAAGGAGTGCCCCCACTGTCAGCAGCGTATGAGAAAAGAGGGTCTCAAAGATGAAGAAACCCTCCAGGGCTGGTTTACAAATCAGATTGTTGAATTCCTTAAATCAAAAGGCAGGAAGGCGATTGTCTGGAATGAAAGCCTCCGCAGCGGAGTCGTTGACCGAAGCGTGATTGCACAGATGTGGATGGATAAGAAAAAGCATTCCGTGAAGTTTGCCAACGAAGGCGGAGTTATGATTAACTCAGATTTCTTCCACTATTACTGCGACTATCCTTACTCCATGACACCGCTTATAAAAACATACAATTACAACCCCGTTGACAGAAAAATCAAAGATAAAAGCACCGTTGCAGGTGTCGAAGCACCCATCTGGACAGAATATATAAACAATTTTGATTACCTCTGCCATATGTTTTTTCCCAGAGTTACCGCGGTTGCGGAAACCGGCTGGACAAACAGAGAAAACAAGGACGCAGCGGATTTTCAGCGCAGATTGGGCAGCTACAAAAAGATTCTTGATGAAATCGGCATAACCGCCGCACCCGAAGAAGAATGGAATCCCTCTGTTTTTGACAGAGTTACAAAAACCGTGCATTTCTTCACCGGGCTGCTTAAAAGAAAAAGTTAACAGTTTGTTCATAAATCCAACAAAGGAAAAAACGCAAAAAACAGCGTATTGAGTTAATGAAGGGGTGATAAGGATGAATACTATCAGAGAAAAAGCCTGCGAAAATGAACGCAAGGTTTTATCTGACCGTGCTGCGTTTGCAGACAGCAGTAAAGGCAGACTGCGTGCCGAAGAAGAATGTCCCATAAGAACGGTTTACCAGAGGGACAGAGACAGAATAATTCACTGCAGCGCATTCCGAAGGCTCAAGCATAAAACCCAGGTTTTCTTATCTCCCGAGGGTGACCATTACCGCACCCGCCTTACCCATACCCTTGAAGTATCGCAGATTGCGAGAACTATTTCATCCGCACTTATGCTTAACTGCGACCTTACCGAAGCTATTGCACTGGGGCACGATTTGGGTCACACTCCCTTCGGTCACGCAGGTGAAAGGGCACTCAACGATGTCTGCCCCAGTGGTTTCAAGCATTATTCACAGAGTATGCGCGTTGTTGATGTGCTCGAAAAAGACGGCAAGGGTCTTAATCTGACCTATGAGGTGCGCAACGGAATTGAACGTCATACCAACGGTGAACAGGCGGTAACGCTTGAAGGCAGAATAGTCCGCCTTGCAGACAGAATCGCTTATATCAATCACGATATTGATGATGCTATTGTTGCAGGAATCATGGGCGAAGGGGATATTCCGCTTGCCATCCGACACGAACTCGGAAGTACAAAAAGTTCAAGAATAAATACTCTTGTGCTCAGCTGTATTGAAAACAGTGAAGAAGATATTCTTCTTGAAAAGGGTATTCAGGAGGCCTTTGATGAGCTTCATACCTTTATGTTTGCCAAGGTTTATACAAACCCTGCCTGCAAAAGCGAAGAAAAAAAGGCTGTGAATATGATTCAGCAGCTTTATTATCATTTTGCAAAAAAGCTTGAAAATCTTCCTCCTCAATTCAGAGGAATTGCAGAAAGAGACGGCATAGGCACTGCCGCCTGCGATTTTATTGCGGGAATGACAGACAGATACGCCGTCAGAGTTTTTGAAGGGCTTTATATTCCTCAGGCCTGGAGCAAAACCGACGATTGGTTTTAACATTTGATAAAATTGCAGAAAGGAGGTTGCAGATGAGGATAAACGAAAGATTTATTCAGGAATTGCAGGATAAGGTTGATATCGAATCCGTAATTTCGTCAAGCATAAGTCTTAAACGCAGAGGAAAAAACCTTGTGGGTCTCTGCCCGTTTCACAACGAAAAAACTCCCTCATTTACCGTTTATCCCGAAAGCAACTCCTTTTACTGTTTCGGCTGCGGTGCGGGAGGAGATGTAATTTCTTTCGTGCGCCGCATGGAAAACCTTGACTACATTGAAGCTGTCAAGGCTGTGGCACAGATGGCAGGTGTTTCAATGCCCGAGGACGGTTACGATGATACCCTGTCAAAGCAAAGGCTCCGTTTGCTTAACGCAAACAGAGAAGCGGCGAGGTTTTATCACGAATGTCTGATGAAGCCTCAGAACCGCAAGGCACTTGATTATTTCCTTAAAAGAGGTCTTGATATAAATACAATCCGCCGTTTCGGTCTGGGTTATGCCCCCGATGACTGGCGTGAGCTTATAAATCATCTTAAAGCCAAGGGCTTTACCGAGCAGGAGCTTGTCTACGCAAACCTTGCAAGACGTTCCGATAAAAACGGCAGAGCCAATTATTACGATAATTTCAGAAACAGGGTTATGTTTCCCATAATCGACCTTCGCGGCAACGTTATTGCCTTTGGCGGCAGAGTTATGGATGATTCAAAGCCCAAATACATAAACACATCGGATACACTTGTGTATAAAAAAAGCAACGGTGTTTTCGGTCTTAATCTTGCAAAGAATGCCAACGATAACAAGTTGATTCTTGTTGAGGGCTATATGGATGTAATTGCCCTTCATCAGGCGGGATTCACGAATGCAATCGCCTGTTTGGGCACTGCATTCACAAATGAGCAGGCAAACCTGCTTTCACGCTATGCGGATGAAGTCATTATATGCTACGATAACGACGGCGCAGGCAGGACGGCAACCGCAAGGGCACTGGGAGTGCTCAATAAAACAGGGCTTAAACTCAGAGTTGTGCAGATGTCTGGGGGCAAGGATGCAGACGAAATCATCCGTACCCACGGCAGAGAAAGATTTGCGGATTTGCTTAAGTCCGCAGCAAGCACAACAGAATACAAGCTCCTTGAAGTCCGTGCAAAAACCGACCTTTCCACAGATGATGGGAAGGTGGAATTCCTTATGGCGGCGGCAGAGATTCTTGCAGCTTGCAGCATTGTTGAGCGTGACATTTATTCCACACGTCTTTCAAATGAGCTGGGAGTCAGTGCGGAAAGCATTAAAGCACAGATAAAGCTGGCTGAGGGCAAGCTGAAACGCATTGCGGAATCCAAAAAACGGCAGGAAACCGAGGCTATGCTTGCCAAAAGCTTTGAGGATAAAAACAATCCCGAAAGAGCATCGAATCTGAGGGCAGCAAAGGCGGAGGAAACTCTGATAGCTTCCTTTATGCGTAATCCCGATTTTTATAATAAATTGAAAACACAGATAAGCGGATCGGATTATGTAACCGCATTTAATCGAAGAATTTTTGAATGTCTTTCAAAGGCGCTTGAAAACGGAATTGAACCAAACCTCAGCATTTTTTCATCGGATTTCACTCCCGAAGAAATGGATTCGGTGACAAGGATATTCCACTTATCTTCAAATCTGAGCAATACGCTCAGGGAATGTGAGGACTGTATAAAAGTTCTCAAAGATAATTCGGCACCGCCCGTGAAGGATACATCTTCCATGAGCGATGAAGAATTTCTCAAATTGTTCAAGAAAAAATAAAAATATATTTTAGGATGTGAGATTTATGGAAGGAACAGAAAAGAAGACCCCTTTCAAATCATTGGTTGAAAAGGGGAAAGTGGCAGGTAAGCTTACAACTCAGGAAATTGATTCGGCCATTGTTGAAATGGACCTTGATATCGAGGATCTTGACAAGCTTTACGAAACACTTGAGGCGAACAACATTGAGGTTGTTGACGACCTTTCAAGCGCAGCGCTTGAAAACTTTGACGTTGATATCCCCAAGGCACTCGATATCGGCGGCGGAGACGATAAGGCTATAGCGGTTGATGACCCCGTTAAGGTTTACCTCAAAGAAATCGGCAGAGTTCCTCTGCTTACTCCCGAAGAGGAAATTGAGCTTGCAATCCGCATTGCTGATGATGACCAGAAGGCAAAGAAGCGTCTTGCGGAAGCAAACCTCCGTCTTGTTGTAAGTATTGCAAAAAGATATGTGGGCAGAGGTATGCAGTTCCTTGATCTTATTCAGGAAGGCAATCTCGGTCTTATCAAAGCGGTTGATAAGTTTGATTACACAAAGGGCTTCAAGTTCTCAACCTATGCAACCTGGTGGATAAGACAGGCTATTACAAGAGCCATTGCCGACCAGGCAAGAACTATCCGTATTCCCGTTCATATGGTTGAAACCATCAATAAGGTTAAAAAGACAAACAGTCAGCTTCTTCACAAGAACGGCAGAGACCCCTCTGCGGAAGAAATTGCCGCTGAGCTCGGTATGCCCGTTGATAAGGTGAGAGAAATTCTCAGAGTGGCACAGGAGCCTGTTTCACTTGAAACACCCATCGGTGAAGAAGAGGACAGCCATCTTGGCGACTTTATTCCCGATGACGATGCTCCCGCACCGGCAGATGCCGCATCAATGCTCCTTCTCAAAGAACAGCTTAACGATGTTCTTAAAACACTTACCCCCAGAGAGGCGAAGGTGCTTGCACTCCGCTTCGGTCTTGAGGACGGACATCCCCACACCCTTGAAGAGGTAGGCAGTGAATTCGGTGTTACCCGTGAGCGTATCCGCCAGATTGAGGCGAAGGCTCTGCGTAAGCTCCGTCATCCCAGCAGAAGCAAGAAACTGAGAGATTTTATTGACTGATATTCAAAATAAAACCCGTGCAGGCTTTCGGGCTTGCACGGGTTTATTTTTAATCAACTATTATATATCCCACAGGGAACGGTTCAACTTCAGGGCAATCCGTCAGAGTTTTGAGTACAAGATAAAACTCAAAATTCCGTTCTTCACGGTGGTTGCGTGTCTGCCAATCACTCAGATGCACTCTGCTTTTGAGAAGGGTCAGCAAATCGCCGTCTTCATCAGCCATTGACTGGGTGTGCACATAGTCAAAATCGGGCAGACGGAATGTTTCCGCATAATCTTCGCGGCTGTAACCCTCGGGCAAAGTTGCTCCGATGTCGTTGTCAAGAGTCCAGAAAGCAAGCCGCTTTTTGAATTCTTCCTCACTGAGTATGGGAGAAATCATTGTTATATTCCCAGCTCCTTGCAGCAATCGGCAACGATTTTTTCCATATCCGCCATTTTCTTTTCCATATCCGCAACAAGGGCAAACTGTGTGCGGCATCTTACAAGATTGTGCTCGGGATAAGCGGTTTTGAAGTAGGTATCACCGTTGATGTAATCGCCCAGGAAACGCATACCGCATTCAAGTGTCATAAGCTTTGAGGAGAATGCAAGCTGATTGATTTCTTCTTTTTCAAGGCTCTTGCCTGCGGCGGCAAGGTAACCTTCGGTGTATGCTTTGAAGAATTCAAGGCTCAGTGAAACCTTTGAAATATCCTTTTCGTCCTCAGCGGCCGTGTTTGCACCGAAACGGATGCTGTCGCCGAAATCATAAAGCGAAAGTCCGGGCATAACCGTATCAAGGTCAACAACGCAGATTCCTTCGTTTGTTGTATTGTCAAACATTACATTGTTGAGCTTTGTGTCGTTATGAGTAACTCTCAGAGGCAGCTTGCCTGCATCAAGCAGGTCAAGAAGCACGGAGCAATCCTTTTCACGGGCAAGCACAAACTCAATTTCTTCCTTTGCGGTAGCTGCTCTGCCTGAAAGGTTATCTGCAACAGCCTTTTTGAAATCTGCAAAGCGAGAAACCGTGTTATGGAAGTTGGGGATTGTTTCGGCAAGACCGTCAATGGGGTAATCCGCAAGCATCTGCTGGAATTTACCGAAAGCCTTTGCTGCGTTATAAAATGTTTCTGCACTGTCAACGCACTGACAGGAATGGGTATCATAAATAAAGTTATAACATCTCCAGCAGCGGCCTTCACCGTCAATATAGAAGGGCTTGCCGTCTGTTGCAGGGTAAACGCACAGGCACTCTCTTTTTGTGTCGCCGCCGTATTCCGCAACCTTTTTCTGCATATGTGCGGTAACACCGAGAACGTTATTCATAAGACCCTCGTGGTCTTTGAAGACATAGGTGTTGAGCTCCTGCACAAGGTATCTGTTAAGCTCGCCGCTTTCAGTGCGGAAGTCAAATCTGTATGTGTTATTTATATGACCGTCGTGAAGCTGTATAACATTTTCAAGCTTGCCTTCAAATATAAAAGCTTTGAGAAGCTCTTCAACATTGATTTTGTTTTCCATTTCAAATCATACCTTTCCGATGATAATTGTGCCGAAGCAGTCGGGGTTATGAAAGCCCAATGCGGCGGTTGTGACGGGGAAATATGCTCCGTAATGAGGTGTAACCGAATCATCTGCACACTTGTAGAAGTTGCCCTTGATTTTGCAGGGTTTTACGGTGTAATCCGTGCCGTAAAGTGCGGATATAAATTCCTCTGTCAGAATTATTTCGCAGCCCCAGGCTTTGCCCTTTTCATCCTCGGTTTCCATTGGTATGATAATGGGTTCAAAGTCTGTTATGTCTTTTACAAACACTCTGTTTTCGCGGGTTTCGCCAAGCTGTGCAAGGTAAATACCGTTTTTGTTTACCTCGATATTCAGGTATCTTTTGTCGTCATCAACGGGCATCACGAAAAATTCAAGGCAACTGTCGGTATAAACGGGCTGATAGTTTTCGGTACATTCGCAGCGAATGTTTTTTTCATATGACCACAGCAGTGCATGAATGCCTTCGCCTGCAACTGCAAACAGTGCGGCATAGCTTTCGGGTCGGGAATAACCGTCTTTTTCCCAGTGGAATGAATTGATTTTCACTACGGGGAAATTTTTCGCTTCTTTTGCGGAATCAAAAATCGGAGCAATATATTCCAAAATAATCTCTCCAATAGATATTATAATTATTAAAACATTATACTATATCGGATCGGAATAGTCAACAAACAAAAAACGGGTACGGCAAAAACCGTACCCGTTGTGTGATTACATAGCTTCAACGATAGCCTTTGTATCTCTTGCGATAACAAGTTCCTCGTTTGTGGGAAGAACAAAAACCTTAACCTTTGAATCTGCGGTTGAAATTTCGCCTTCCTTGCCTCTGCGCATGATGTTGTTTGCTTCTTCGTCAAGCTTGATGCCGAGGTAGCTAAGGTTGTTACAAACATCTGCACGAAGGTCAAATGTGTTTTCACCGATACCGCCGGTGAATACGATTGCGTCAACGCCGTCCATAGCTGCAACGTAGCTGCCGATAAGCTTGCGTACCTGATATTTCTGAATGCTTCTTGCAAGGTGTGCTCTTTCGTTGCCGTCAGCTTCTGCAGCTGAAACGTCTCTGTCGTCACTGCCTACGCCCGAAACACCGAGAACGCCTGACTTCTTGTTGAGGATGGTGTCTGTTTCAGCGGCTGTCCAGCCTTCCTTCTGCTGAAGGTAGGTGATAACCGAGGGGTCAACCGCACCGCAGCGTGTACCCATGATAAATCCGTCAAGGGGAGTAAGACCCATGCTTGTGTCGATGCACTTGCCGCCCTTTACCGCTGTGATTGATGAACCGTTGCCAAGGTGGCAGGTAACGATTTTAAGGTCTTCAATGTTTTTGCCCATAACCTCTGCACAGCGTGCACTTACGAAGCGGTGAGATGTGCCGTGGAAACCGTAACGGCGGATAGCATACTTCTCATAGTATTCGTAGGGAATGGGGAACATATATGCTTCGGCAGGCATTGTTGAGTGGAATGCGTTGTCGAAAACAACAACCTGAGGAACATTTTCACCGAAAACGTCAACGCAGGCTCTGATACCCTGAATGTGAGCGGGGTTGTGAAGAGGAGCAAGGTCGCAAAGGCTTTCAATGCCCTTGATAACTTCGTCTGTTACAAGTGTGCTTTCCTTGAAGAGAGCACCGCCCTGAACAACTCTGTGGCCTACAGCCGAAATTTCACTCAGGTCGTCAATAACCTTTGATGCGCCTTCGGTAAGAGCCTTCTTAACCTGCTGGAAAGCTTCTGTGTGGTTTGCCATAAATACGGGAGTTTCAAACTTCTCACCGTTTGCCGAACCGCCGATAAAACTTGTTTCATTACCGATTTTTTCGCAGTTACCCTTTGCGAGAACAGCTTCGTTTTCCATATCGAAAAGCTGATATTTAAGTGATGAACTGCCGCAGTTGATTACGAGAATTTTCAATTTTAACACTCCTAAATGTGAATATTTGCTTGATTTGTTTAAATAACTGTTATATTATATATCCTGCAAGTAAATTTTGCAAGTATTTTATTCAAGAAAGGCAGAATTATGCTTACCGCAGGAATAATAGCAGAATATAATCCTTTCCATAACGGTCACGCTTTGCTTATCGAAAAGGCAAGGCAGGCGGGAGCAACCCATATCGTTGCCGTTATGAGCGGAAATTTTGTCCAGAGAGGCGAGCCGTCGGTTTTTCATTATTCCGAAAGAGCAAAGGCGGCACTGAACGCAGGGGTTGACTTGGTTTTGCAGTTGCCCGTACCTTATGCGGTGTCGGGTGCGCAGAGCTTTGCCCGTGCAGGGGTTGAGATTCTTGATGCATTCGGCTGTGATTGGCTGGTTTTCGGCAGTGAATGCGGAGATGCGGATATCATATGCAAAACTGCAGATGCGGTTTATTCCGATGAAATAAAGCTCCTCATTGCGGAAGAATTGAAAAAAGGCATATCATTTGCATCTGCAAGAGAGAATGCATTGCGTGAAATAAATCCTTTGTATGCGGATATAATCAAAAGTCCCAACAATATTCTGGGTGTTGAATATGCGGCGGCAATCAGCCGTATAAACAGCTCAATGAAGCCCGTTACCTTTGCGCGTCAGGGTGCGGCACACGATTCGGTGAATGCGGAATCGGACATAGCCTCTGCATCGCTCATAAGAAGCAGGATTCTCGGCGGTGAAGAATGGAACAAATATGTGCCCGATTCGTCGGTGTATGACGGCTGCGAAAAAAGGAGTGTTGCCTTTGCTGAAAGAGCAATACTTTATAAGTTGCGCACCGCAAGCAGTGAAGAGCTTGCCTGTACACCCGATGTCAGTGAGGGTATTGAAAACAGAATTCTTTCGGCGGCAACGCAGGCAAAATCCCTTGAAGAGCTTTATGCACTTGCCAAAACAAAAAGATATCCGCACGCACGCATAAGAAGAATTATAATCAATTATTTTCTTGGGATTACCGCAAAAGAAACGGGTACGCCTGTGCCGTATATCAGAGTTACGGGCTTCAACAGCAAGGGTGCCGACCTTATCAGAAACAGGGTGTGCAGACTGCCGATAATTACAAAAGCGGCGGATATTTCCGGCTTGGTAGAGGATGCCCGAAGGATTTTTGCCGCCGAGTGCAGGGCAGGGGATGTATATGCACTTTGCAGTGAAAATGTACGACTTTGCGGAGAAGAAAAGAGCCAACGCCCCGTCATAGTGTGAAAATTTAAGCGGTGATGAAGCAAAATCACCGCTTTTTTACACTACATTCCGATACACACGGAGCAGTTGACGAAAAATATTGTCACTTTTAACAAAAACGGAAAAATATTATACAAATGCAATCTTCGAAAAGCTTTTGGATTTGTGCGAATATACAAAGATATAAAATAAGGGTTGACAGATTGAGTTGATTGTAATAAAATGCTATCCTGTCATTATAATGGAATTTATTACCCTATAATTTAAAGAATATTGCGCATATTTTTATATTTATAGGAGAAAATTCCGGCAATAAAATTCGGAAGATCAAAGAAACGGAGTGATTTAGCCTAATGCTGAAAATGAATCCCGTTAAGCGTGGAAGCTGCACAAGAATGAGCTTTGGAAAAATCAAAGAAGTCATGGATATGCCTAATTTGATTGAAATCCAGAAGGCTTCCTACAAATGGTTCATCGAAACCGGTCTCAAAGAAGTATTCCGTGATACGGCGGACATTACGGATTACACGGGCAACTGGGTGCTCAGCTTTGTAGACTACAGAATGGACGACAAGCCCAAGTACACCGTGCGTGAGTGCAAGGAGCGTGACGCTACCTATGCAGCACCCATGAGAGTGACCGTCCGTTTGCAGAACAAAGAAACAGGCGTTATCAAAGAGTCAGAGGTTTATATGGGCGATTTCCCCATTATGACCGAAAGCGGCACCTTTGTTATCAACGGCGCAGAGAGAGTTATTGTTTCTCAGCTCGTTCGTTCACCCGGTGTTTATTACGGAATGACTCACGATAAAACCGGTATTGAGCTTTACACCAGCACCATCAACCCCAACAGAGGTGCATGGCTCGAATACGAAACCGATGCCAACCACATTTTCTATGTCCGCATCGACAAGAACAGAAAAATCTATATCACTGCGTTTATCCGTGCACTGGGCCTGAGTTCAAACGACGATATCCGCCGTTTCTTCGGCTACGATGAGAAGCTTGAAGCAACAATGGAGAAGGATGAAACCAGAAATACGGAAGAAGCCCTGATGGAAGTTTTCAAAAAGCTCCGTCCCGGCGAGCCCGTAACTCTTGAATCAGCTCAGCAGCATATCGACAATCTTTTCTTCGACCCCCACAGATACGATATTTCACGTGTAGGCCGCTACAAGTACAACAAGAAGCTTTCAATGGTTAACCGTCTTCCCGGTTGCACAGTTGCTCAGCCCGTTATCTCCGAATACACAGGCGAGCTTCTTGCAGAGCCCGGCGAAGTGCTTACAAAGCAGAAGGCACTCGAAATAGAAAATGCAGGCGTAATGAAGGTTGTTGTTGCCTGCGAGGACGGCAATGAGCTGTTCGTTATTTCAAACGGCATGGTTTACGCCGATGCAATTCTTCCCGTTGAGATTTCAAAGGAAGAGCTTGAAGCAATCGGTATCAACGAAAAGGTCCGTTATTCCGTGCTTCACGAAGTTATCGAGAAGTGCGGTGACGATAAGGCTGCACTCCTTGCCGAAATGGCAGAGCGTTGCGATGACCTTATTCCCAAGCACATCATTGTTGACGATATCTTCGCATCTGTTAACTATGTCAACTGCCTTACCAAGCGTGTAGGTAATGTTGACGATATCGACCATCTGGGTAACAGAAGAATCCGCTCCGTCGGCGAACTTCTTCAGAATCAGTTCAGAATCGGTCTTGCAAGAATGGAAAGAGTTGTTCGTGAGAGAATGGCTATCCAGGCTCAGGAGGAGGACGAAAAGATTACTCCTCAGACTCTCATCAACATCCGTCCCGTAATGGTGGCAATCAAGGAGTTCTTCGGTTCATCACCCCTTTCACAGTTTATGGACCAGACCAACCCCCTTGCAGAGCTTACACACAAGCGTCGTCTTTCAGCTCTCGGTCCCGGCGGTCTTTCACGAGACAGAGCAGGTTTCGAGGTTCGTGACGTTCACTACTCACACTACGGCAGAATGTGTCCCATCGAGACTCCCGAAGGTCCCAACATCGGCCTTATCTCATATCTTGCAACATTTGCAAAAATCAACGAATACGGCTTCATCGAAACTCCTTACAGAAAGATTGACAAGGAAACAGGCCGTGTTCTTGACGAAGTTGAATATATGACTGCTGACACAGAAGACGATTTCATCGTTGCACAGGCTAACGAAGCCCTTGATGAAAACAATTTCTTTGTCAGAGAAAAGATTACAGCCAGACACAGAGACGAATTCATTGAAATCGACCGTTCAAAGGTTGACTATATGGATATCTCACCCAAGATGGTTGTATCAGTTGCTACCGCAATGATTCCTTTCCTTGAGAACGACGACGCCAACCGTGCGCTGATGGGTTCAAACATGCAGCGTCAGGCAGTTCCCCTTCTCAAGACCTGCGCACCTATCGTCGGTACAGGTATGGAATACAAGGCTGCCGTTGACTCAGGCGTAACCGTTCTTGCAAAGCAGGCAGGTGTTATTACAAAGGTCAGCGCAGACAGCATCGATATGAAGAACGATGACGGTTCAACAGACCATTATGAGCTTATTAAGTTCATGCGTTCAAACCAGGGCACCTGCATCAACCAGCGTCCCATCGTTGCTCTCGGTCAGAGAGTTGAAAAGGGCGAGGTTATTGCTGACGGTCCTGCAACAGACCACGGCGAAATCAGCCTTGGCAAGAATGCTCTCGTAGGCTTCATGACCTGGGAAGGTTACAACTACGAAGACGCCGTTCTTATCAACGAAAAACTTGTTCGTGATGATGTATATACATCAGTTCACATCGAAGAATACGAAACAGAGGCAAGAGAAACCAAACTCGGACCTGAAGAAATCACCAGAGATATTCCCAACGTTGGTGAGGATGCTCTCGGCAATCTTGACGAGCGCGGAATTATCAGAATCGGTGCAGAGGTTCAGTCCGGTGATATCCTTGTAGGTAAGGTTACTCCCAAGGGCGAAACCGAGCTTACCGCAGAAGAAAGACTCCTCAGAGCTATCTTCGGCGAAAAGGCTAAGGAAGTCCGCGATACCTCACTCAAGGTTCCCCATGGTGAATACGGCATCGTTGTTAATGTTGAAGTGTTCACCAGAGAAAACAGCGACGAGCTGTCACCCGGCGTAAACAAGGTTGTCCGTTGCTACATTGCTCAGAAGCGTAAGCTTTCAGTCGGCGATAAGATGGCGGGCCGCCACGGTAACAAGGGTGTTGTTTCAAGAATTCTTCCTCAGGAGGATATGCCCTTCCTTCCCGACGGCACACCTCTCGATATCGTTCTTAATCCCCTGGGCGTTCCCTCACGTATGAACATCGGTCAGGTACTTGAAGTTCATCTGGGCTTTGCCGCAAGAAATCTGGGCATCAATGTTATGACTCCCGTTTTCGACGGCGCACATGAAGAAGATATTACAGAAGCATTCAAGGAAGCCAACCGTGTTGCAATGGAAAAGGCTGAAAAAGAAGCTGCCGAAAAGGGTATTGAGTTTGATCCCTCAACCGTTCCTCAGCTCCGCCTTGACTGTAAGTCAATTCTTACAGACGGCAGAACAGGCCGTGTGTTTGATAACCCCGTAACAGTCGGTGTTATGTATTACCTCAAACTCCATCATCTTGTTGACGATAAGATTCACGCCCGTTCAACAGGTCCCTACTCACTTGTTACTCAGCAGCCTCTGGGCGGTAAAGCTCAGTTCGGCGGTCAGCGTTTCGGTGAAATGGAAGTTTGGGCACTTGAAGCTTACGGTGCAGCATATACACTTCAGGAAATCCTTACCGTTAAGTCTGACGACGTTGTAGGCCGTGTAAAGACCTATGAAGCAATCGTCAAGGGTAAGAATGTTCCCACTCCCGGCGTTCCCGAATCCTTCAAGGTTCTTGTTAAAGAGCTTCAGGCTCTTGCACTTGACATCAAGGTTCTCGACGAAAATGACGAAGAAATTGACCTTCGCCAGACATTTGACGGCGATGATGTGGGCTTTGTTTCAGACGACAAGGCATTCAGAAACGTCAATGACGCAGAACAGAGCGACTCATACATTGTTGATGAGGACAGCGAAGAAAACGACATTTTCTACAGAGACACAGACGACGGCGACGACGATTTCAGCGATGATATGAGCGTCGAAGACTTCGGCTTTGATGACTTTGAATCTTCGGAGGACGATTATGAATAATCGCCATTTTCCAAAAGTAACTTACGGAAGGGGCATCGTTTAATGGAAAATATTGAAGCAAACGGCAATCTTACATTTGAATCCATAAAAATCGGCCTTGCTTCACCTGATCAGGTAAGAGAATGGTCATACGGTGAGGTCAAGAAGCCCGAAACCATAAACTATCGTACACTTAAGCCCGAAAAGGAAGGCCTTTTCTGCGAAAAGATTTTCGGACCTCAGAAGGACTGGGAATGTCATTGCGGAAAGTATAAGAGAATCCGTTATAAGGGCAAGGTTTGCGAACGCTGCGGTGTTGAAATCACACGTGCAAAGGTTCGCCGTGAGAGAATGGGTCATATCGAACTTGCAACTCCTGTTTCTCACATCTGGTATTTCAAGGGTGTTCCCTCAAGAATGGGTCTCATCCTTGATATATCACCCAGAGATCTTGAAAAGGTTCTCTATTTTGCAAAGCACATCGTTATTGATCCCGGTGAGGGTACAAGCCTTGAAAAATATCAGACTCTCGACGAGAAGGATTACGAAGAGTACAGACTTCGCTATGAGGATGATTTCAGAGCAGGTATGGGTGCAGAAGCAATCAAGGAACTGCTTGCTGAAATCGACCTTGATAAGCTCTCCGAAGAACTGAAAGCAGAAATGGAAACCGCTTCAGGTCAGAAGAAGGCAAAGGCTCTCAAGCGTCTTGAAGTTGTTGAAGCATTCAGACAGTCGGGCAACAGACCCGAATGGATGATTCTTGATGTTGTTCCCGTTCTTCCTCCCGAAATCAGACCTATGGTTCAGCTTGAAGGCGGCAGATTCGCAACATCAGACCTTAACGACCTTTACAGACGAGTTATCAACAGAAACAACCGTCTTAAAAAGCTCATGGAGCTCGGCTCACCCGATATCATTATCAGAAACGAAAAGAGAATGCTTCAGGAAGCTGTTGACGCACTTATCGATAACGGCAGACGCGGCAGACCCGTAACAGGTCCCAACAACAGAGCTCTCAAGTCACTTTCCGATATGCTTAAAGGTAAGCAGGGTCGTTTCAGACAGAACCTTCTCGGCAAGCGTGTTGACTACTCAGGCCGTTCGGTTATCGTTGTCGGTCCCGAACTCAAGCTTTATCAGTGCGGTCTTCCCAAGGAAATGGCACTTGAGCTGTTCAAGCCCTTCGTTATGAAGCGCCTTGTTGAAACAGAGGTTGCAGGCAACGTCAAGTCAGCCCGTAAGATGGTTGAACGCTCCAATCCTCAGGTTTGGGACGCACTTGAAGTTGTTATCAAGGACCATCCCGTTATGCTTAACCGTGCTCCCACACTTCACAGACTGGGTATTCAGGCATTCGAACCCGTTCTTGTTGAAGGCAGAGCAAACAGACTTCATCCCCTTGTATGTACTGCCTTCAACGCCGACTTCGACGGTGACCAGATGGCTGTTCACGTTCCTCTTTCAGCAGAGGCACAGGCAGAAGCAAGATTCCTTATGCTTGCCGCCAACAACCTTCTCAAACCCTCAGACGGACGTCCCGTTGCGGTTCCCACACAGGATATGATTCTGGGTTCATACTACCTTACAATGGTTAACGAC
>JAZSHU010000031.1:0-9570 GCA_045533455.1 Acutalibacteraceae bacterium
AGGATAAACAAAACCAATAGGACGGATACAGATCGCATCGGCGCGGACTTGCGCTTGGTGCGGTCTTTTCTTATCTTGGGAGATATATGATCTTTTGATAAAGTGTATTGACAATCCATCCCGAATCTGTTACAATGATATCGATAAAATTTTGATGAAATGAGGTGTTCCCACAATGAAAATGGAACTTCACGATTATGACATTTTCCCAAAAGTATTTCCCGTTGGTGTATCTGCCCAGATCACGGTAAGACCGCTTGGTGTTCACTCGAAATTCTCCGGTGAATACAAGATCATGGTACAGCGGCTGGATGGCGGTCACATCGGACACGCGTTTTCCGCGTGGAACCACACCGACTATTTTGTGTCACCGTGCGAGGACGGCTGTCTGCGTTTTGCCTACACCGCTGACAAGGAAGGCGAGCTTGTTGTCCGTATTTACAAAAAAGACAGTGACCGCCGCGTGGTACAGCTCAATCTGTATGCGCTGGCAGAGGATATGGCGGACAGAATCCCCCTGCGCGGTGACCTTCATATGCATACCTGCCGTTCAGACGGCAGACAGTGCCCCGCTGTGGTTTGTGCCAATTACAGAAAGCACGGCTACGATTTCTTTGCAATCACAGACCACAACAGATATTACCCTTCCCTTGAAGCTATCGAAACATTCAAGGATGTTCCCATTGAATTCAATATCTGCACAGGAGAAGAGGTTCACCTTCCCGACCTTGCACCCGACCACATAAACGATGTTCACATCGTTAACTTCGGCGGTAAATATTCGGTTAATGCCATTCTTCTTGACGAGCATACCGAAGAATTCGGCAACGATATTGACAAGCGCCGTTTTGAAGGCTTCCCCTGCCCCGACCAGCTTACCGAAGATGAATACAGAGCAGAGGTTGACGCACTTGCCGCAACCCTCGACATTCCCGAAGGCATTGAGCCTTTCACTTACGCAAGCTGCGTATGGGTATTCAACCACATCAAGAAGGCTGAAGGTCTGGGTATATTCTGCCATCCCTATTGGATTTCAAATGTTTATCAGGTGCCCGAAAGCCTGACAGATTATATGCTCAAAACCCGTCCGTTTGATGCATTTGAAGTTCTCGGCGGCGAAAATTACTATGAGCAGAACGGCTTGCAGACCCATAAGTATTACGAAATCAAAGCTCAGGGCTATGATTTTCCCATTGTTGGCAGCACAGACAGTCACAGCTCAGTCAACAACGAAAATGCCTATGTTGCATCAACAATGGTATTCTCGCCTGCCAACGAGTGCGAGGCGATTATCGATTCAATCAAAAAATACTATTCAATTGCCATTGACGGCATAAGCAAGGAATACAGACTTGTAGGCGATTTCAGACTTGCAAAATATGCAAACTTCCTGCTCAAAGAATATTTCCCACTGCACGATGACCTTTGCTATGAAGAAGGCAGAGCAATGAAGGATTACGCCTGCGGCATTGAAGGTGCAAAAGAAACACTTGAATTCATCAGCGGCAGAATCAAAAAACAGCGCGAAAAATATTTCGCATTCTGAGGAGGTTTAAATTTTGGAAAAACAGCGTTCACTTGAAGCCGCCGAATCGAAGCATCCCAACAAAATCGGATTCCGTGACGGTCTGGGCTATGCATTCGGCGATGCGGCTAACCTTTTTGTTCTTACATATGTGTCATCATACCTTAAAGTTTTTTACACGGACATTCTTAAAGTAGCGGAAAACAAAATCACAACCCTGCTTCTTATTGCCAGACTCTGGGACGCAATCAACGACCCTCTCTGGGGCAATATCGTTGCAAAGAAAAGACCCAACAAAGACGGCAAATTCAGACCCTACATAAAGTGGTTTTCAATCCCCTTGGGAATTATGGCAATGCTTTGCTTCGTTAATTTCAGAGATTTCACTGCAAGCGAAACCCTTGTTATCGCCCTTATGTATATCACCTATATCGGCTACGGTATGATGTATACAACAATCAACATTCCCTACGGTTCACTTGCTTCCGTTATTACCGACGACCCCGACGGCAGAACCCTTCTTTCAACCTTCCGTTCAATCGGTGCAGGTCTGGGCGGTGCGGTTCCCCTGCTTATCGGTCCCATGATTATCTACACCGTAACGGGCACAAACAGTCAGGGCGTTGCCGTTAAGGCTGCCGATGCAGGCGGTATGCTTAAATTCGGCGTAATAATGGGTGTTCTTTCAATAATCTTCTTCTTCCTTTGCTTTGCAAACACAAAAGAAAGAGTTGCATCCGAAGAAGAACCTCAGGTTGATATCAAAAAGACCTATATCGGTATGCTTAAAAGCAGACCCTTCGTTGTTGCCGCAATTTCGGGTATCCTCATCAGCGGTCAGCTTCAGTTCGCATCTCTCAACCAGTATCTCTACAAAAACTATTTTGAAAACACAGACCTTTCAATCATCGGCACAATAGCAAACTACCTGCCTATGGCGGTTATGATTTTCTTTATGCCCAAGCTTGTAAAGAAATTCGGCAAGCAGGAGCTTTGCAGTGTGGGTACCTTCTTCTCGGCAGTTGCGGCTGTGCTTATGTTCTTTGTTGTTCCCCATTGCGACAGACTGGGCAGTGCACCCGTTGTGTTTATGATATTCACATTCATCGTAGGCTTCGGCTACTCATTTGTAAGTATCACAAACTGGGCAATCATCACAGACGTTATCGATTATCAGGAATACAAAACCGGCATACGCAGCGAAAGTGCGGTTTATGCGGTTTACACCTTCTGCCGCAACCTTGGTCAGACCATTGCCGATGTTGGCGGCATGAAGCTTCTCGGTGCGGTTGCAGGCTATAACGGTGCAATCCACGGCTCAGCAGGCTATGTTGAAGGCGTTGGCGAAGGAATCCTTTTTGTCTGCACAATCATTCCTGCAGTTGTATATACTCTTGTATTCATCCTTTTCAAATTCGGCTATCCTCTCAACAAATCAAAGCTGGATGTTATGTATAAGGAACTGAGAGTAAGACGCGAAGTAACAGAATAAAAAATCGCCCCGTACAGAGCCGTACGGGGTGTTTTTATATTTACCATCTGTTTTCCACATATTCACAGAAGGTGTTAAGGTCTTTTATTTCAATTTTCGTACCGTCATCAAGGGTAACATCACCGTTCCATATTCCGAAAATCTGGTGACAATTCATTCTGCCGATTTTGAAGTCAACATCCGTGTGGTTATCAAAGGTCGGCATCATTGTCATATTGAATCTGCCGTCCTCCGAAACAAATTTCCAGGGTTCGAGGAATCTGCCCTTGGGGAATTTTTCAACGTCAACAGCACCGAATTTATGAACCTTACCGTCATAAAAGATGCAGGTTTCCGTAGCGTTGCTTTCATTGCCGATTGCCCAGGTAATTTCAAAGCCGAAAAGATGCTTTTCGCCCTTTTCATCGGTTATGTACTGATTGCCGCTGCCCCAATACCACACCATTTTATGAACGGTATTCACTCTGCCCCAATCGAGGGTACAGAAAGCAGTGTCCTTTGAAAACTCATACACATAATCACCGCAGACAAACTTACCTTCACAGGGCATACACATCTGCTTTGTTGTCATAAAATACTTGGTGTCGTCGCCGTCAAAAGGAAAGACTGTGGTTATATTTTCAAGGTCGGGCATAATATCCATTGAAACGCTGACCTCAACGCGCTTGCCCTTGTATTTGCCCTTATACCAAAGGGTTCTCTCTGTTTCTTTTGTATCGAAATCAAACTCTGTTTTGCCGATTTTATCCTTGTATCTGTTGGGCACATCGCCCTTTGCGGGAGGAACGTGCTTATTGGCACCCAGGAAATACTGCATTGAATCGCAGATGATTTCACCCGTTCTGATGTTGGTAAGCTTTGCACCTACATAACCGCCCAGATTGATATTGGCAAAGCTGACAAGAATCTGCATTTCACCGTCGTAGATATTATAGAAATCCCATTCCTTGCGGCTCATAATGCCTGTTTTGACAAGATTACGGTCATATTCAAAAACATTGCGTCTTGCCCATCCCTTAGCGTTCAGAGTGCCGTCAGGGTTAAGGAGCGGGGTGCTTTCGGTATATTCTGTCTGCTTTGATTTTTCAGCCCAATCCTTGAATGGCACATAGGTTCTTTTAAGTTCTGTGCTCATTTTATCTTCCTCCTCCTGATAAAAGAGTAATACTTATGATGATATTTTACAATTAATCACGGCATATTTCAACAAAAATTTCAATATATACAAAAAGATAAATCGGAATTTGTTGCCCTACAGCACAGCCCCGTTTTTTATGAGCTTTTGCTGCAATACTTTTATATCAATCGTATGGGCGTTTTTGTTTGTTTTATATGCTGTTGCAACCGCAGTGCCGGCGGCTTCGCCCAGGCAACAACAAATCGGCATTATTCTTACAGATGCCTGAGCCTCGTGAGTAGCGGAGAGACAACGACCTGCAACAATAAGATTGTATTTCATAAAACCACTCCTGTTATATTAAATCATCACAGCGCTTATGCCCCAAAAAACGGAATTTATCTTTGTATTTTAGTATAGTTTATCTCACTGATTTTTGACTTTCGGTGAAATTTCATTCCAGAGCGTAAATCCTAAAATTAAAACGCCGCCTATCACTTGCCGTAAGGTCATGGTCTCTCCTAAGACAGTAACAGAAATTACCACTGCGACTAACGGGTCGATATAGCTGAGTATAGCCGCTTTTTGTCCCGGCAATTCTTTCAGAGAAGAAAAATACATACAGTATGTTATGCCGGTGTGAATGAGACCGACAATAAGCAAATTCACCCAACCGATGCTGTTAAGATTTCCCAATGTCACTCCGCTTGTCATCAGGACATACGGAATTAAAATAACAACAGCTGAAATGAACTGCAAGAAAGTTCTGTGGACACCTTCAACATTTTTAATGAATTTATTCAGAAGAATAACCGTTGCGTAGAATACCGCAGCACCCAATCCGAACAGTATTCCTATAAAATCATTACTGCCGCCTGCATCACCAATACCGGTAATCAAAACAAGACCTGAAGTAGACATTATAAAGCATACGATTTGCTTACCCGTCAGTTTTTCCTTAAATAAAATCGGACATATGATTGTGACAATGACGGGTGCAAAATAATAACTCAATGTGGCAACGGATACTGTTGTGTACTTATATGCTTCAAACAATAAAATCCAGTTGATTCCCATTGCAACACCCGAAGCAAGAAGCAGGGGAACTTCTTTCCTGATGTTTGCAAAGGGTATTTTCTGTTTGGTGACTAATAAAAATACTGCTATCAAAAAAGCTGCCAAAACAGCACGGTACAACGCCAACTCACCTGAAGAAACCGAAATGTTTCGTACAAAGAGACCTAAGGTACCAAATATCGTCATAGACGCAATCAGCATTAAGCGCGGATTCAAAACTTTTCTCATAAGAAGTCCTCATAATCTATCAAACAAATTCGAATTTGTTGATTTGCATTAAACAGGTTATTTTATTTGTTAACACAGCGAAGCACTGCATTGCCGTCACGGCAAAAATCAACAACGGTGATTGAAATGTTTTCAAGAGAAAATCTGAAGACATGCGGTTTAACCCCTAAGGCTGTGGGAATAAGATATTCAAGAAATCCATGGTGGCTGAAAACCGCAACACGTTCACCGAAAGAAAATCTGTTTTTGATGTAAGAAATCACTTTTTGGGCACGGATGATATTATCTTCAAAAGCTTCACAGCCAAATTCATAATTTTCGGTGTCATAGAGCTTTTTGCTCATTTTTGTGTTTATGTAATATCGTCGGAGATATTCTTCGCTGCAGCCGTAATAACCGGGGGTGCAGCCGCATTCCACGAGCTCCGGACAGATTTCAAGCAAAGGTTTGTCAGGCTTTGCATTGCAAATGCCGACAGCGGTTTTAAAACTGCGCAACAGAGAACTCGTAATATATGCATCTATCGGCAAATCTTTAAGCTTTTCGCCTAACTCGATGCACTGTTGTTCACCTTTTGCAGTAAGCTCGCCATCGCTCGGATCACGGTCTCCGATATCACCATAATTTGTTTCTGCATGTCTGATAAAAATGATTTGCAACGAATCAAGTTTTTCCATGTTTTCACCTTTTGCTTTCCGTAATGTTTGATTTATCTCCAAGGTTTACTCGGAAATTTTGATTTTTGCAACCGTTATCTTGTAAGTTGATTCAAAACACGGAGGATTGTTTACATAGTAAAGTGTTGTGCCGTCAAGGGAGAAGAAGAGCGAAGGGCTGTAGGCACACCTTTCATAAGGATCTAATGAGTACGGTATCGGATTATCAATCGGAGCAAATGTTTTTCCGTAGTCAAAGCTTATAAACATATCGGTTCCCGTATCGCTTCCGCCATTAACAGGATGTTTTCCAACCACAATAAGAGTTCCGCATTCTCCGCCGACGGGTGTCCACGCAGCATAAGGAGAAGAACCAAAAGTTTTTCCGGCGGCAGATACGATTTTTCCGTAGTCCGACACATCTCCCCAATCGTCAAGCGATGAGGATTTTTTGCAGTAAATCGGATTACCGTTAATACCCACCATTTCAAATATCATGAAGTATTCACCGTTGCCCATTTTAACAACGGATGCCATTCCCGGTCTCAGGGAAGAATCTTCACAGGCAACGCATTCAAATTTTTCGCTCCAGTTCACGAGGTCGGTTGAGTATTTGAAAACCAGTTTTTGTGAATGCTCGGGGTCTGAGTCGTCGGAATAGAAGCAGAAAAGTCTGCCGGTTTCTTCCTCATAAATAAGGTAAGGCTCCCATACCCCCCAATCTGTTCCGCCCGCCTTGTCAACATTGCAGAAGGCATTGAAAGTTCTTCCGAGATCCGTGCTTGAATACAGAGTTATTGTGCTGTCAGTAACCCCTTCTCCATATACGGATGTTGCAGCAAGAATTACGGTACCTTTTTCAAAATCACCTATATCCGTCGGAAGTTCGTATAAAAAAGGCATCCATTCGTTCCGGAAGCCTTCGTTAAGATTGTCTTTTACGGTGCTTACATATTGCCAAGTTTCGGCATCGTCGACGCTTTCATAAACAGGATATGTGCTTCCCCATTTTTCAAATGTTGCAAGAAGCTTGCCGTTATCTTCATTGTTTTTTTGATGACATAGTTTTATTATTGTAGGATATTCGCTTACATTTGAACTGTTGTCAGAGGGAACGTATATATCGCTCACACTTTCAGGCTCAAAAGCAATCGGTAAATTATCATAATTTATATTCATATTATCGCAAAAAGGGAAAATAACTCTAATAAAAGTCAGCATTATAAGTGTTAACCGAAAAAATATCATCTTCATTTCAATTTCCTCGCTTTATTTTTTCTTAAATTAAGCGAACTGATTGATTCGCAGAATATAACAGTTCAATAAATTGGAATTTGTCGAAAAGATTTAATTCATTATTTTATTTCTGCCTCGTAAATGCCAATGCTCTCTCTGCCCCTGATGTTATCTGACACATTCCGGGCATTAAAATACAACCTTAATTTGTTATCGTGATATGTAAGACAACAAGCATAAACATACTGTGCCATCCAATGATTTTCACCACACTTCTGAGGTGTTAAAAATGGCTTTACAAACTCAAAGCTGATGCCGTCATCAGACTTCAGAAGCATAATGGCAGAATAACTTTTACCGTCTTCTTCATAAATTCCGTTTTGCAATCCGATGTAACAGTCAGCCAATTTATACACCTTTAAGCAACCCGAGCAAAGATTAAGATATTGTTTATCTTTGTCGGGACTGATAATGGGTGTTTCCCTTGAAATATAACCGCTTGCAATGCTCTTGCTTTCTGCAAAACTGATATGTGTCGGCTCACAGAATCCGCAATCTTTGATAAAAGTCTGTCCGCAGGAATAATACAGGCGATAGCCGTTTTCAGTTTTCATCAGAAACGGATTGGAAATAGCAATTCCCCTCTCATCTTCTTCAAAACAGCGCGTTTTACCGATTACAAGATAGGGTTCGCTCCAGTCAACAAGATTCTTGGACTCTGTACAGTAAATTCCCGATTTCCATTCAGCTCCGATAAGACTGAAAAGATTAAAGATAACCGGTCTTGTTCTCTCATAAAAAAGATAATATTTTCCGTCAATATAGTTGATGTTCGGACGCATAGCACGATTGACAATTCTGCCCTTGTTTTCAAAACTTATTCCGTCGGTGCTTTCATACCGGTATACGCCAAAAAATGTATGACAGAATAAATGCCATTTTCCATCATGTGAATCCGAAGGTGTTAATACACCGGGATCAGCAATAACAAAACTATTCCTCGGATTTTTTAATACAGGATTATTCTCGTAGAGTTTAAATTCAATGTTATTGAATTGTTCAAAAGTCAGATTCTGCATTTCATCACCATTTATATAAATTCAAGTTTTTCGGGATGATTATAACATAATCGCCGAGTTTTCGTCAATCCGTTTGCCTGAAAGGCAACTTTCTTGTGCCGTAAGAACACTTCATTTGCCGTAGACAACTTCGGTTAAAGTCTTGCAGACATAAATGAAAAACCTCGTTCAAAGAACAAGGTTTTTTGGAGTACGTCTCATTTTAGAACCATCTTCAAAATATCGACAAATTGGAATTTATCGGTTAATCCACTCATCTTTTGAAATCGCAAATACCTTTGTAATTTCATTTATCTCGTCAGAAAACTCATCTACTTGCTTGCAACCATATGACATAGCAGTTTTGGCTGATGCTTTATTGGTATACTTCATATAAGAATAAACGATATTAAAAGGAGTGTTGTTAAAAGTCCAATCTCTGACTGCACTTGCCGCTTCTTTTGCATATCCTTTTCGTTGCTTATCAGCTCTGATATGGTATCCGACTTCAGGTTTTATTTCTCCATTGATAAGCTGCATTGTTAACCCACAATCACCTATCATTTCGTCTGTTTCTTTCAAGCAAACTGCCCACAGTCCAAAACCTAATACCCGATATCTTTCGATATTACGCTTAATCCAGTTCCTTACCCTATTTTCATCAAATGCATAGGGATAATGCTGCATTATGTCCGAATTTGATAACACCTTGTAAAGTGCGTGAAAATCATCATACGTCATTTCTCTTAACAGCAAACGTTCTGTTTCAATAACCATTATTTTTAGCCTCGTCAAATTCTTATTTGTCGAGATGATTATATCACACATAATCTGAAATTTCAATCAGGTGCGGGGGTCACAATCAAGGCGGAGCCTTGTATGTAATCCGTCATAAGACAGAATGCAATCATCACGAAGTGATGTATGTAATCCTTTCACAGAAAGGTATGTAATCAATCCGATGGAGAAAAATGCAAGGCTTACGCCTTGACGACATACCATTCGCAAAGCGAATGGATTACATACGCCTGACGGCGATTACATACCAATCCTTCGGATTGGATAAATCACAAACCACCGGTTGAACCGGTGGTTTGACTAACCCCTAAAAGGGGTTGATGCTGGCTTAGCCCCTGGAAGGGGCGTTGAAGGTTTAGCAGCGCATTACAATCACTGGCAGC
>JAZSHU010000035.1:0-10799 GCA_045533455.1 Acutalibacteraceae bacterium
AAGAAGAACGGCGAGGAGCTTCTTCCCGGTCTTATCGAAAGCGGTTTCTCACCCAAGGTTATGGCAAACATCAAGGACGACGGCTTCTCAATCGATTGCCTTAAAACCGTTCAGGGTCTGCCCTCATCATACCTTCAGTATTACTACTGCCGTGAGGCAAAGCTTGCTCATCAGAGAGAAGATGACAAGACAAGAGCTGAGGTTTGTATGGAAATTGAAGAACAGCTTCTTGAAATGTATCAGAACACCGAAATCGTTACAAAGCCTGCACTTCTCGATAAGAGAGGCGGCCACAAGTATTCACTTGTAGCGGTTTCGCTTATTGATTCAATCGCAAACGACAAGAAGGATGTTCACGTTGTAAACATCAAAAATAACGGCACACTTCCCTTTATGGCAGACGACGATATTGTTGAAATTGCCGCAGTTATCGGTGCTGACGGTGCAACACCCGTGCCCGTAACAGAGAAAATCAATGACCACGTTATCGGTCTTATGAGAGTAGTCAAGACATACGAAAAGTATGCTGTTAAGGCTGCAATCACAGGCGACGACGACTACGCAATCAAGGGTCTGCTTGTTCATCCCCTCGTAGGTGATTACGAAAAGACCGTCAAGTGCTTCAACGAGCTTAAAGAAGCTCATAAGGAATTCCTTCCCCAGTATTTCAAAAACTAAAAAAATTATCACCCCATTGCAAAATGCAACGGGGTGAATTTTTTATTTATCAAATTTAATTCCCGAAATATCCCGGATTTCTTTCATTACCTTGCTTACCTGCAGGGCACGCTGGGAGGTTACGGCATAATAAGGGTTTTCGGGATTTGCGATAAATTCTTCAAATCCTTTTGCTTCGTAGCCCATAAGCGTTTCTTTGGGCACATCGCCGATGATTTGGGTAACGTTGCCGCTGCTGTCAACAAGCTTTATATTTGTAAGCTTTGAGATTGACTCAATGGTAATCGTTCCTTTATCACCGAATATCTGTGAGCCGAGTCTGTCCTGACCAAGCTTTGAATATGTAAGATTAACAAGCTTATCGGAATAAAGCAAAGCCGCATTTCCGCTGCCGTCTGCACTGCTTTCCATAAAGTGGGCGCAGGCGGTTATTTTTTCGGGCAGACCGAAAAGGTCAAGTGCGGGGTAAACGCAGTATATGCCCAAATCCATAAGGCAGCCCGTGGCAAGTGCGGGGTTGAAAATATTGGGAAGCTTGCCTTCAAGGTATGCGGGGTACTTTGACGAAAGCTGAGAAAAATCAAAATGAACGCTTGTGATTCTGCCGATTTTTGTTACCGCTTCCCTGAGCAAATCCCGTGCAGGGTTAAACATATACATTATGGCTTCGGCGTATATAACCCCTTTTGATTTTGCCAGAGCCTGCAATTCTTCAAGCTCTTCGGGGTCAACCGTAACGGGCTTTTCGCATATAACGTGCTTGCCGTTTTCAAGCAAAAGCTTTGACTGCTCATAGTGAAGACGGTTGGGGCTTGCAACATAAGCCGCCTCAAAATCAGCCTTTGCAAATTCATTGAAATCGGTATAAACCTTATCAATTCCGTTTTCAGCGGCAAACCTGCCGCCGCTTTCCCGGGTTCTGGAATAAACCGCAGGGAAATCTGCACCGCAAAGCTGCCTTGCGCCGTCAATAAACGATTTTGCAATCCAGCCCGTGCCTACAACTCCGTAGCGCATAAATCAAAGCTCCTTTGCCATAACGGTGCCGCTTTTTTTCATAGTCAAAAGAGTTCTGAAACCGTTTTTCTTATAGAACTTGATGCCTCTCACGTTGCTTGTGCCCACGATAAGCATAATGCTTTTTGCACCCTTTGCCTTCATATGGTTTGTGAGGGTTGAAATCATATTGGAGCCGTTGCCGTTGCCTCTGAAAGGAGCGTTGATATCGATGTGAAGATGTGAGGGGTACTTGAGGGAGAAAACGCCGTGAGCCGCAATTTCAACAAGTGCATCCATATAGTTTGCCTTGCCTGTTTCACGGACTTTTTTCAGATAGGGCTTCATTTTTTTGACGTATTTCCAAAAGTTCATTGCACCGAAAACATAGCCCTGAGCAACATCGTTTTCGTCAACGAGGACAAATACATTTTCAGGTTCCTGCTCAATATAGTAGTTGCAGAAGGTGTAAAGAATAAAATCACGGGTGTTGGGGTTGGTGAGTGCATCTTCGGGCCCCGTGTTAAGGCATACCTGCTGAACATCCTTGTAGTATTTGGGCTCGTAGCTTTTGATAGTAACCATATTAAACCTCCACAGTAAACATTTTTTCGCCGCTGAAGGGGATTCTTTCGCCGTTGTATTCAAAAACAGCCTTGATTTTCGGGTCTGCATAAACCCTGACGGTTGCAGTGCTGCCCGATTTTTCATATTCCACGCTGATTTTGCCGTTTTCTGTTGTGATGTGACCCTTTGCACGGTCAAGACCTTCAACAAAACGGGGATTGATAATAACGCTTTCGTATGCCGCGCCGTTTTCGGGCTGACGGATACCGAGAAGATACATAAACAGATATTTTGTAACCGCACCGAACATGGGATGGTTTCGTGAATCTCTGCCGTACCAGTTTTCCCATATTGTTGTGGCGCCGCTGTTTTTCATAAACGCAAACGATGCTTTGTTTTCGTTTGAAAGCAGGTCAAAGGCAAGCTGATTTTCGTTTATTTCAAACAGATAGCCGATAAGTGCTTCCGTTGCAATAATGCCCGTGTCAAACATACCAAGCTCTCTGTATTTGCGGACCATATTTTTCTTGCCCTGCTCATTGCCCATACCTACTCTGAATGCAAGGCAGGATGCGCCGTTAACATCGCCGCAGTAGCTGTGACTCCAGGGGCTGTAATAGGCAATGTTGAGGGCGTTTTTGATTTTTTCTTCACGCTCGGGGAGGTGAGCAGCCTCATCCTCTCTGCCAAGAATCTGAGCCGCTTCAATAACCTGCTGAATGAATCTTACATAAAGAACGGTGTTAACATAAGTCTCGGGGATAACAATGGGGTCGGGAGTACACCAATCGCCAAGGCACCATCCGTCCTTTTCTTCACGCCATACAAGCCCGTTTTCGCTTCGGCTTTCAAGGTAATCAAGGAAATGGAGCATTTTGGGGAAGAATTCATTAAGCAGTTCCTTATCGCCGTACATCTTGTAGAATTTATAAGGCACTTCAATTATTGCACCGCCCCAGCCTGAGGGACCGCCGCCGCCGCCCATAAGGGGTGCGGTGTGCTGAATGTGACCCGTCTTTTTGCACTGACAGTCGGCAATATCATAAAGCCATTTGCGGTAGAATTCACGGCTGTCAAGAAGCATCATAGCGGTTTCGCCGCAAAGCTGACCGTCACCGGTGTAGCCCAGTCTTTCTCTGTGAGGGCAGTCGGAGGGAATTCCGCAGTGCATATTGCCAAGCTGAGTTCTTATGTATGCATCGTAAAGCCAGTTGAGAATTTCGTTGTTGCATTCAAATGAAGAAGTAACGGGGCAGTCAGAGTGAACAACATCAACCCTTACGGGCTCAACATCCGCCGTAACTCTGAAATAACGGAAGCCGTGCCAGGTGAAATGGGGGATGTATTCACGGTCTGTGCCGTCGGCAACAAACTCGTCGGTCTGATAGTCTTTGTCAAAATTGAACTGCATTCCGAACCAATCACGCTTTTCGTGAATTTCTTCGGCATAGCTGACTTTGAATTTCTTGCCCTTTTCGGTGCATCTGAAAACAGCGTAGCCTACGGTGTTTTCGCCGATATCATAAAGCTTTGTTTCGCCTTCGTCCTCAATAAGAACGGGCTTCAATGTTCTTATAACCTTATCCGCAGGTGAAAACTGAATGTAATATTCGCTTTCAGGTGCAGGGATAACAGTGCTTTCGGCAAAGCCTTCATCGGTTACGGGGTAAAGGGTGTAATCGTGCTTTTCGCCGTAATAGAGGTTGTTGAAGGTAACAAAGCCCTTGTGTGCAAGGGTTGTTTCGTCGCTGATAACGTTGCCGCTTGCTTTTTCGATTATGTAGCAAAGCTTGGGTGTGCCGAACACAACATTACCCTCAGCCATACGCACGTTCTGATTATAATAACCGTTGCCCAGAATAACTTCAAGGCGGTTATCACCTTCTGCAAGGTAATCGGATATATCGTATTTCATACAGTAGGTACGGTATGAAAGCTCATCGTCAAGGGGGAAGGTAAGCTCTCTGAGGTTACGCTCATTATAGCAGGTGGTGTTGGGCACCAGCAAATCGTCGCTGACCTTTCTGCCGTTGATATAGAGCTTGAAAAATCCCAGACCGCAGATTATAATTTCAGCCTTTTCGCCTTTTTTTGCAACAAAGCTTTTGCGGAAAACGGGGGATTCACTGCCTGTGCATTCAATCCATTTTGCGTTTTTAAAAATCTGCTCACTTGTCATATTTCTGCCTCCGTAAGTTTTACAAACCTTGCGCTCATCTGCTCCCATTCATCCATAGCGGTAAGCTGAGTGTCCGTAAGCTCTTCAAGCTGATTTGTAAGTTTCAATACTCTTTCGTAATCGGCGGAAACCTCGGGGTCTGAAAGCAGGCCGTTAAGCTCGGCAATTTCGCCGTCAAGACGGTCGATTTCTTCTTCCGCACGCTTGATTTTGCCTTTGAGTTTATTGATTTCGCTGTCACGCTCTTTGCGGAGCTTATATAAATTAACCTTCTGCTCGGCTTTCTTCGGCTTTTCTTTTGCCTGAGCAAGGGCTATGCCTGCATAGGCATCATAGTCGCCTTCAAATTTTTCAAAGCCGCTTTCGGTCATTCTGTAAATTTTGGTCGAAAGCTTGTTGATGAAATATCTGTCGTGTGAAACGGCAATAATGGTGCCGTCGAAGTCGCTGAGTGCTGCTTCAAGCACCTCTCTTGACGGAATGTCAAGGTGGTTTGTAGGCTCGTCAAGAAGAAGCACGTTTGCACCCGAGAGCATAAGCTTTAAAAGGCAAAGCTTTGCCTTTTCGCCGCCGCTGAGTGTATCCACACTCTTGAACACGTCATCCCCTCTGAAAAGGAAAAGTGCAAGATAACTGCGCACGGTTTTTTCGGTGAAAAGACGGTGCTCATCCCATATTTCGTCAATAACGGTTTTGCCGCCTTTAAGACTTTCAAGGCTCTGGTCAAAGTAGCCGATTTTTACGTTTGCACCAAAATTGAAGGTGCCGTCATCGGCTGATTGTTGGCGAGTCAGGATACGGAGAAGTGTTGTTTTGCCGCAGCCGTTTGTGCCAAGCACAAACACACGGTCATTCTTATAAACCTGCATATCCGCATTGGCAAAAAGCCTTTTTGAGCCGAATGCCTTTGAAAGGGAGCTGACGTTAAGCACGTCGTTGCCTGTTTCGCAGGCGGGAGTGAATTTCATACGCATTGAAGAAAGGGGAGGGTCGGGAATAACAAGCTCCGCCTTTTTCTTTTCAAGCATTTTGCGTTTGCTCTCTGCGGTGATGAAATTTCTTTCTCTCGCAAATGAACGCTGCTGCTCAATAATGCCTTCAATCCGCTTGATTTCAGCCATCTGATTTTCATACTGACGCCTTTCGCTTTCAAGACGCTCCTCTTTTAGCTTCAGGTAGGCGGAGTAATTGCCCTTTGTGCAGTAGCTTTTTTTGTTGGTGATTTCAACTGTTTTGTTTGTAACCCTGTCAAGAAAATATCTGTCGTGAGAAATAACTATAATCGTACCCTTGAAGGTTGAAAGGTAGGTTTCGAGCCATTCGGTGCCTGCAATATCAAGGTGGTTTGTGGGCTCGTCAAGAAGAAGCAGATCCGAGCCGCTTAAAAGGAGCTTGCACATACTCAGCTTTGACCTCTGACCGCCGCTGAGCTTGTCGCAGGTAAGGTAAAAATCATCTTCTGAAAATCCCAGACCGATAAGGGCGGAGCGTGTACGGCTTCTGAAGGTAAGACCGTCCTGCTCCTGAAACTGCTCGTTAAGGCGTTGCTGCATTTCAATAAGCTTATCCTGACCGCCTTCGTTGGCATCAATGGCGGCGGCAATATCCTCAAGTTCACGCTCCGTCTGCATAAGATGTTCAAATACGCTGAGCGCCTCGTCATAAACCGTACGCACCGAGCCGTGGCAGGCATGCTGTTCAAGATAACCTACCTTAACATTCCTGCCAACGAAGGCACCGCCCTCCGTAGGCTCGATTTCGCCGGTAATGACCTTGAAAAGGGTAGTCTTACCCGTTCCGTTTGCGCCGATGAGACCAACGAATTCACCGGGATTGACGTCAAACGAAACATTTTCAAACAGCATCTTGCCGCCGAAATCAACTTTTAAATTCTGAACACTGACTGTTGCCATTTAGATTCTCGTTTCAATAATTTCAAATTCACCCGTAAGAGTGTAGCCGCCTGCATTTGCAGGGATAAATATGCTGTCACCCTTTGTAAGCTCAAGGGTTTCGCCAAGGCATTCAAGCTTACCGCTGCCTGCCATAATCAGCAGTGATACAAATGAGTTTTCGTCTGCATTGCCCGAAAAGCTTCCCTTTGTTTCAAGCTTCCATACCTTGAAAAGAGGGCAGTCTGCAAGAAGTCTGCGCTCGTCGGTATCCAGTGCGGGGTTTGAGAAATCGGGCTGCGAATATTTTTCAAGCTTTGTGACTGCCGCACCGTCCTCAACGTGAAGCTCACGGGGCTTGCCGTCTGCACCCACACGGTTGTAGTCATAAATTCTGTAGGTAGTGTTTGAGCTTTCCTGCACCTCTGCAAGCAGAATACCCTTGCAGATAGCGTGGAGTGTGCCTGAATCGATAAAGAAGAAATCGCCTTTTTTGACCTTGACGTTTTCAACATAATCCGTCAGGGTGTTGTTTGCGATAGCCGCTTTGAATTCTTCGGGTGAAAGCTTATCCTTAAAGCCCAGAATAAGGCTTGCATCTTCTTCGCAGTCGATGATATACCAGCATTCGGTTTTGCTCTGACCCTTGCCCGTAAGCTCGCAGTATTCCTTTGTGGGGTGTACCTGCACGGAAAGGTTATCCATTGCGTCGATGAACTTTATAAGGATGGGAAAATCTTCAAAATTCTTTGCATTTGTGCCGCAAAGCTCGGGATTTTCTTTAACAACATCGGCAAAGGATTTGCCTGCGAAAATGCCGTTGGCAACGCTGCTTGAGCCTGCCTCGTGGCAAGAGAGCATCCAGCCCTCAGCCGCATTATTCTTTTCGGTCTTTACGCCGTATTCTTCAATAAGCTTTCTGCCGCCCCAGATTGTTTCGGATACATAGGGAAGCAATTTAATGGGATATAAATTCATTTTTAATTCCTCCAAGGATATTTGTATTATTTTATCATATTTGTCCAATAATTTCTATAAAATATTTAAGGGAGGACGGAAATTATGGAAAAACATTTTAATTCTGCAAAAATATTTTATTATGAGTTTATCAGAAAGCCCGAAAAACCCGTTCAGGATGCCATTCTGCTCCAGATCAGAGATACCTCACAGCGTCTTGAAAGCGCATACAGCCGCTTTGAAAACGAAAGCAACGAGGATTTGCTGGATTCCATAATCTATGAAATCCAATCCCTTAAAGCCCTTTACCGTTATCTTCTGAAACTTGCCAGAGAAAAGGGGATTGAATGCTCGGGGGTTTCGGTTTTCAGCGGGGAGGTAATCTGATTGAACGGATTTTTTATCGGCAGTGCGATTATTGCCGCCCTGTGTGTAATGTGGTGGACGGTTAAAAGCGAAAAGGGAGCAACAAGCTTTGCACTGTCTGCCCTTCAGGGCATTGCGGCAATGTTTGCCGTTAACCTGACAGGCCTTGTGACGGGAGTTACCCTTGCAACCAACTGGTACACCGTCGCAACCTACATAGTTCTGGGTTTACCCGGTGTAATTTCAACGCTCATCATCAATCTTATACTTTGAAATTGTATGTGCCGCCCGTACGGGTTTCGTTTATTTTATCTCCAAGGCAGATTTCTGCCGTTGTACCCTCAGGCACTTCAATCAAAGCGTCATAACCGCCCTCGGTTTTCGCCCATTCAATGCGGAGAATGCCATTGGGCGTTTTTATTTTTGCCTTCACAAAGTCAAGACCGAAGTTAAGAACGGGATTGATTGTTACGGTTTTATAGCCGTCTTTTATGTTCCGCACACCTGCAAGATGGGTGAAGAAAAATTCATCGTAGGTGGCAAGGAAATAATGGTTGAGGGAGCGTGTGAGAGGCTCCCAGCTTTCCCAGGCGGAGTCGGTATCGCTTTCGAGCCACGGCCCCCAGCCGGGGTAGGTTTTCTGAGTGAGCACTTCATATGCTTCCTCGGTGTAACCGTAATCGCACAGCACGGGCAGAAGGAATCTTGTTCCCGTGCAGCCCGTGTCAAGGTGATATCCTTTTGAAACAACATCCTCCGCAAGGTGCTTTGCAACCTCTTTTTCATCCTTTGCAAAACCGAAGGCAAGGGGCAGAAGATTTGAGGTCTGCCTGTATTTTGTGCGTTTGCCTTTGGGATTCCATACGGATGTTTCGTATATGTTTTCTTTTTCTTTATAGAATTTTTGCTGAAATTCCTCAATAATTCTGCCGTATGCCTGCAAATATGTTTCCGTATCCGCCTTGTATTCTTCAAAAAGCGAAGCAAGAACTCTGATTTTATCAAGCATTTCGGCAACAAAGGCGGTGCAGCAGATTTCCGCACCCTCCGACGGGTCGCAGATAACATCAAGCAGGACATCGCCTGCAGGTGAAACCCAGTCCGAAAGACCTCTTGTGCCCCACACCCAGCCTTTTTCTTCCATTTCGGCTATGTTTGAAAGGGCATATTCTTTCAGCGTGGGATAGATTTCCTTGGCGTAGCCGTACATACCGCAGTAGTCAATAAGTGCTTTCACGCCGAAAACAAAAATGCTGTTCCAAACGGGCGAATTTTCGATTGACCAGTTAACGGAGGGAGCGATTACGGGCACGCTGCCGTATTCGTCAAAGCAATCCTTCATAATATCGATGAAAGATGCAAGGTAGCTGCTCATATCGAAGTTGAACATCATCATATGCAGGGCACAGTTTGCGTCACCCAGCCAGCCGTTTTTCTCCCACACGGGAGTATCCGTCGGCTTGAACTGGAAGTTATTGAGCATTGTGTTGACTGCGATTTTATGGAGTCTGTTCAGTCTGCTGTCGGAGCAGGTGAATTCGGATATTATTTCAACATCGTTGGCGATTCTGTGAATTTCAACATCATCAATGCTGAGGGAATCAACACCCTCAACCTGAATGTATTTGAATCCCTTGTAGCTGAATTTGGGTTCATATTCAAAGGCTTCGCCGCCGCTGACAAAGCAGTCTTGCTGAATATAATTCAGAGGGAACCAATCTCCGTCACGGCCTTCGTGTCTGCCGATTTTGCAAACGTGCCCGTCATCGGTCAGCCTTTCGCTATATGTGATGTAAACCTCTTTGCCCTCGGGAGCATCAAGCCTGATTTTTGCCCATCCTGTCACCATTTCGGGTGCGGTGATAACAAATGCACCGTCGGAAAGACGCTGAATTTTTTCGGGTGCAAAGGTTTTTATTCTTCTTATGGGCGGCATATACTGCTCTTTCAGCGTACCCTCGGGTGCTTCGGCAGCCACTGCATTTTTCCAGTTAAAATCCTTTCGCCTTGCATCGTAGGTTTCACCGTAGTAAATGCTGTTTGCGGTAATGGGGCCGTCAAGGGTAACAGCCCAGCTTTCGTCTGTTGAGATTATTTCGGCAGTGCCGTCGTCATATTCAATAACGATATCCGCAATAAGCTTTGGGGATGACCTCCATGAAGCGGCTTCCCAGTGCCAGATATGAACTGTTTCATTGAAAAAACCGTTGCCCGTTTCGGCGGTAACGGTGTTTTTGCCCGATTTCAGCAAATCTGTAATGTCAAATCTTCGGTAAAGCACTGTTTTGCTGTATTGAGTGTGAGCAGGGTTAAGCAGAGTATCGTCGGGCAGAGTGCCGTTGATTTTAAGCTCAAAAAATCCCAGACCGCATATGTATGCCTCGGCACGGACTATATTTTTGTTTATCTCAAAATCTTTTCTGAATATGGGAGCAAGCCTTTCTTCAATGCTTATTCCCGAGCCTATCCATTTGCCTGCCCATTCACGGGTTTTATGCATAAAATTACCCCTATCTGTAATTTCTGATGAAGTGTTTGCAGAATACAATGCCACTCTGCTTATATACAGTAACATTATAATTATATCATTCGTATTAAATAAATCAAGCGGAAGAATAGCTCTTCCGCCCGGTTTTATGTGATTTGCTTATATCCCGCGGATATAAATGAAAAAATCCTGTTCCGAAGAACAGGATTTCTTTGGCTGGGGAATAGGGATTCGAACCCCAACAAACAGAGTCAGAGTCTGTCGTGCTACCGTTACACTATTCCCCAATGTAACTCGTAACTGTGGGCTACGGGTATATATTATACACGCTTTGGCGGAAATGTCAACACTTTTTTCAGAAAAATTTTACTTTTTTTCAGCGGATGTTTGGTATTGTAAAACTTTCTGTTTTGTATTAAAATATAGAGTGAAATGATTCGAACTTCATACGGTTTTGAAAGGCATCTTTTCGCCACAACTGCGTTAAAAACCTTTGAAATAACCTCGTATTCCTGCAGATTTTTGCCTTGCTGTGACAAAAATCTGCTCTTTCAAAACTGCGAAGCACCGAAAAGGTCGCAGTTTTGATTCAGCGGAGTGTTTCTTTTCTGAAGGCATACTGTCGTATGGCGAAGAAAAAAACGCTTCGATGGGTCGGAAATCCGACCTTTACGGC
>JAZSHU010000079.1:0-15809 GCA_045533455.1 Acutalibacteraceae bacterium
TCTTTTAATTCAAGTATTTCTTTTTCATAATCCTTTATGTGTCGATAACTTCTGGGCATAAAAATTCCTCCTATGGTAGTTCTTTAATTCTACCATAGGAGGGTGTTTTTTTCATTGTCCGTTTTTTACGGACCTGTTCAGTCTGAACTCGGGGGATTTTTCTGTCTTATTTACCTGCACGCAGGTCTACGCGTCTTATCTTACCGCTGATTGTTTTGGGAAGCTCATCTCTGAACTCAACAATTCTGGGATACTTGTAAGGTGCTGTACGCTCCTTGACGTATTTCTGGATTTCCTTTTTGAGAGCATCGGTCTTTTCTGTTCCCTTTGTAAGAACGATATCTGCCTTAACAACCTGACCTCTGATTTCATCGGGTGCAGCTGAAACAGCACATTCAAGAACATAGGGAAGCTCCATAATAACACTTTCAATTTCAAAGGGTCCTATACGATAGCCTGATGACTTGATAAGGTCGTCAACTCTGCCTACATACCAGAAGAAACCGTCTTCGTCACGCCATGCGGTATCGCCTGTATGATAGATATCGTCGTGCCATGCCTCGGTGGTCTTCTGCTCGTCACGGTAGTATTCCATAAACAGACCGCAGGGTGAGCCTGCATCTGTTCTGACAACGATTTCACCGACCTCGCCTACCTTTGCGGTTGTGCCTTCAGATGTAATAAGGTCAACATCAAAAAGAGGGCTGGGCTTACCCATTGAGCCTACCTTGATTGACGAGCCTACAAAGTTGCCGATTGCAAGTGTGGTTTCCGTCTGACCGAAGCCTTCCATAAGTCTTATACCCGTTGCTTTAAGAAACTGCTGGAACACCTCGGGGTTGAGAGCTTCACCTGCAGTTGTGGCATACTTGATGGATTTAAGGTCATATTTTGCAAGATCTTCTTTGATAAAGAAACGATACATTGTGGGCGGTGCGCAGAAGGTTGTTATTTTGTGCTTGCCGATAAGTTTAAGAATATCGTCGGCAACAAAACGGTCAAAGTCGTATGTGAATATACCCGCTTCGCAAAGCCACTGACCGTAAAGCTTGCCCCAGAGTGCCTTACCCCATCCTGTATCGGAAATTGTGAAATGCAGACCGTTGGGGTCAACATTGTGCCAATATTTTGCAGTAATGAAATGTCCGAGAGGATATCTGTGGCTGTGCATTGCGATTTTGGGGTATCCTGTTGTGCCGCTTGTGAAGAACATAAGCATGGGGTCATAACCGAATGCTCCGTCTTCAGCGGAAGGTCTTTCAAACACATCACTGAATTTACTGTATTCTTCGTCAAAGCTGTGCCAGCCTTCGCGGGTGCCATGTGCAATAATTTTCGTTTTAAGGACCTCTGCCTTTTCGGCTGCAAGCTCTACCTGACGGGCAACATCGCCGTCGGCAGTGCAGACGATTGCGCTTATCTGACCTGCATTGAAGCGGTATTCAAAATCGTGTTCAACAAGCTGATTTGTTGCAGGAACAACGATCGCGCCAATCTTGTGAAGTGCAAGAATCGAGAACCAGAACTGATAATGGCGTTTAAGGACAAGCATTACTCTGTCGCCCTTTTTGATGCCCAGTGACTTAAAGTAATTTGCTGTCATCGCAGAATGACGGCTCATATCACCGAATGTAAATCTTCTCTCGGTACCGTCATTTTCGACGTGAAGCATCGCAGTTTTATCGGGACATTTCTTTGCAAGCTCATCGACAACGTCAAAAGCAAAGTTGAATTTATCGTCGTTTTTGAAGGTGATACCGTTAAGAACGCCGCTTTCATCAACAGTTGTTTCAATAAATTTTGCGTAAACGGGATTCTGAAGGTTTGCAAGGTCAACATTAGTTGTGCTGGGCGTTTTGATTTCCTCAATGTATTCGCTCATTTCGGAAGAACCGTCGGGAGAAATAACGATTGCGTAAAATTCACATTCCTGACCGCCGACAGCCATTTCATTATGGGGAACAGAAGAATCAAAGTAAATGCAGTCACCTTCGTTGAGAGTTTCGGTTCTGTCTCCGATAATCATTTTAAGAGTGCCTCTGGTGACAATGTTTATTTCCTGACCTTCGTGTGAAACACAATGATAAGGAGGATTGAGAGCTTCTTCCGAATAGGGAATAACTACTCTGAAAGGCTCTGCAATTTTATTTTTAAAGAAAGGAGCGAGACGGTTATAAACAAACCCTTCTCTTCTTGTAATGGGCATTCCTTCGCCTTTTCTTGTGAGAGTATACTCTGTCAAGCTGGGGCTGCTGCCTTCCATAATATCGGTAATTTCAACATTGCAAACCTGTGCAAGCTTATAAATGAAGGTGAAACTGAAATCTCTGCTGCCTGATTCGTAGTAGCAGTATTCTTCTTCGCTCATACCGATTTTTTTAGCCATTTCGCCCTGGGTAAGACCCATATCCAGACGAAGCGCAATAATTCGCTGAGCAACCTCCATTATTTTGTTTTCGACTGAACCCTGACCAAAAGTTATCATCTTTTTCTCTCCTTTCGCTCTGAGGAAAAATAAAAAACGCCCCAAAGCATTCATTTCGCTTTGAGACGAGTAAAATCTAACCCGCGGTACCACTCAAATTGCGCTCTTTGCGCCACTCATCGGACTCCAACAAGCCCTATGCCTTAACGCAGCATCTACGGAAACCGTCTACTCACTTGAAAGTTTTCGGGATTTCGGCTCGGAAGGGATAGCCTTGAAATGCTCTGCTGACGGCTCGCACCAAACGCCGACTCTCTGGAAGCTTTACACTTCTGCCTTCTTCGTCACAGCTTTTATGTCAGTAATGATAACACCGAAAAACAAATTTGTCAACACTTTTTATAAAAATATCCCTGCGCCGCAATGACGCAGGGATTGAAAATCAGATTATATTTTCAAGACCGAAAAGAACAATAAGCTTCTCAACAAGATTTCCGCCTATTATGCTTATCTTATCCCAGAAAGATGTGGTTTCTTCATTTTCACGAAGGGCAACAGTGCCTATATTGGCATCTATAAATGCCGCTTTTGCCTGTGCAAAATCTGCAATCTCTTTAATCTCTGCCGCATATGCAGTTTTAATTGCAGTTATATCATCCGTTCTGAAGGTGTTCCAACGTATTGCATCTGCAATGACGGATAATTCAATCTTTTCTGAATAGTCACCCGTTATTTCTTCAACTGCCGAAGCAAATGCATTCTTGAATACTGAGTTCCATTTATCTTTGCAAAGCTTCACGAAATCCTCATTCTTTGCAAGAAGGTTGTAAAACGTGGGGATTTTATCCGCATCAGCCGGTCCCCAAAGGGTAACGGTGCGAAGGCGACTGTGGCAAACCGTCCACTGGCCGGGCTTATTGTAGTCAAGCCCAAATCTGATTACGTCGCAGTTGCCAAAGGCTTTGTCAAAATCCCACACCGGGCCCGCATAAAGAGTATCATCGGCAGGCTTATAAAAATAAGTGCTTGTAAGGCCTGCATCGTGGTTTGCAACCCATTCATTGAAAACATAAGAATCAACAAGAGATTCTATGTTGCAGTGTTCACCGATGTCATCAAGACTCTGCTTTGCAAAAACTGCATTTTCAAAAAGCTGATAATAGCTTGCAATGTAAATAACTTCATCTTCAGATGCATATTCGGGAGATTTAAGAATAACCGCCTGGCTGTTTCGGGTAACAAAACCACTGACTTCATCATCATATCTGCCGGGAAGTTCCATTTCGATGATGTATCCGCCTGTAATGTCCTCCGGATTATCGGGAATTTCGACCCATTTTCTTGTGCCTTCAAGATATCCCGAATAACTTCCGTAAACACCTCCTCTGGGAAGTGCTTCAACATCAACATCGGGATTTGCTTCTTCATTAAGGTCTTCAAGATTATCGATGTTAACTCTTGTTTTGTCAACCTCAACTCTTGTTGTAAGAAGGTATGCACCCATATATTCGCCGTTTACGTATAAGTCAACGGGTTCAAATTCAGGAGTATATGCCATACCTGCATTTTCAGCAGCAGTAAAGGCAAGACTGTTTCTGAGCAGTGAAGCATCACCATAGTTTGCAAGAAGACTCCACTTTTTACTTTTGCCCATACCGAAAAGATCAGCCTTGTCTTCAAGCTTGATGTTATATGGCTTTTTAGCAAGGCTCCATGTGGAGTTGCCTCTGCCTTTAATGTAGTCAAGCTTACCGTCACATTCAACATTTCCGTCCGCACCGATAATTGTTATCTCGCCTTTTTCCTTATACTCTTTATCGGCGTGAACACTGTCAAGCGAGCCGCTTTCGGTTTCGATAAAAACGGAAGAAATATCCGATATTGCAATAATCTTCACCTTATATGAAGCATTACCGCTTGTGAGAGTAACTTCCGATTTATCTGCAAGAAAAGCTGCGGATGAACCGTTGGCTATTTTAATACCGTCAGCATACACATCACCGTTTGCGGTAAAATAAACCTTAGCTTCGGCAAGGTCTACCGACTGAGGAATAAACATATATATTCCGTTTTCTGATTTGTACCAATCAACAGAAAGCTGAGCACCGTGCTCTTTTTCTTCAACAATGCCTACCGAAAATTCCGTCACAGCTTCATCTGCCGCAAAGCCTGTTAAACTGCAAAACGAAACAGCGATAATGAGAGCCAATAAAGCAGAAATAATCCTTTTCATAAAAGCACCTCTTTTGATTTAATCCGTCTCAGATTTTATTCACAAGGTCAAGTGCAACAATAGCCTTCTCAAAAATATCATTGATGCCTACAAGGAAGCCTTTGAAAAACTTCACAAATGCGTTGGTCTGAGGAGCATCATTCTGCACCTCGCCTACACCGGCAGTAATTGTTTCAGCCTTTGTTTTTGCAAAACCAACAACTTTTTTAACCTCATCGGAATAAGCATTCTTGATTTCATCAACATCATATGTACCGAAAAGATTCCAGCGGATTGCGTTGGCAACTGCCAAGCCCTCAATTGAAGGAGCATAAGTATTTTCAACCCATTCAACAGCTTTTGCCAATTCTGCCTTCATATTGCCGTTCCATTCTGTTTCAAGAACATCAACAAAGCCTTCATTTTTTGTGATAATATTGAAAACATTGGGCTGTTCATCAATATCCCATGTGCCGAAAATTGTGTTTCTGTACATTCTGTTGTAGCAAACAGTCCACTTAGTGGGATCATTGTAGTTGTTGCCGAAACGTTCTCCGTCATTGTTGCCGAATGCAATATCAAAGTCCCATACGGGGCCGCCATAGAGAGTTTCGTTTGCACCTTCGGGCTTGTAGAAATATGTGCTTGTAAGGCCGCCGTCCATATTTGATGACCACTCATTGATAAGGTAAAGCTGTGCAAGTGACTTAACATTGCAGTATTTTCCGATTTCGGTCATGTCCGCACCTGCATAAACAGCATCTTCAAACTTCTGGTAAAGTGAGCTGATATAATTTATCTGAGCTTCCGAAACATATTCGGGGCTTTTCATTGTGAAGGGCTGGTCACGATCTGTAACAAAGCCGCTTGCTTCGTCTGCATATCTGTTGGCAAGCTCCATTTCGATAATGTAACCGCCCGTGATATCTTCGGGGTCATTGGGAATATCATACCACTTCTTTGTGCCTGCAAGAAGACCTGCGTATGTGCCGTAATAACCTGCCTTGGGATAAGTATCAAGGTCGTTCTGATTAGCTTCTTCTGTGTTGCCTTCAAGGTCTTCAACATCAACGCTTGTGCCGTCAACACCAACTCTTGTGGTAAGGAGGTAGGCACCCTTATACTCGTTGTTGATATAAACATCAACAGGCTCAAACTGAGGTGAATAAGGCATGCCTGACGCTTTGGCAGCTTCATATGCAAGAACATTTCTGATAAGTGACAAATCAGTATGATTTGCAATAAGACTCCACTTTTTTGTTTTACCCATACCGAAAAGGTCTGTTTTCTTATCAAGCTTTATGTTGTAGGGCTTCTTTTCCATCTGCCATGTGGAGTTACCTCTGCCCTTGATTTCAAGTGCTCCGTCATAAAGAACTTCACCGTCAACATCAACAATTTCGATTGTTCCTTCCTCTTCATTACCCTTTACTGCGTGAATGTAATCAAGAGAACCTGATTCGGTTGCAATGAAAACTGATGCGGTCTTTGATTCCTTTATGATGACAACATCATATGTCTGACCATCAGCATTGATTTCAACTTCGGTTTTATCACCGAAAACCGTTGCAAGTGTTTCAGCTTCCCTGTATTCCACACCATCAACCGTGTAGGAACCGGAAATATAAAACTTTGCCGTGTCAAAATCGATTGATGTGGGAACAAAGAAATAATATTTGTCGTTCGCCTTGTACCAGTCGATTACTCTGCTGTACTCGTCATTGGCTTCATCATAATTTGCAATATATGCGTTAGCGGGATGTCCGTCCGCATAACCCATCATTGCAAATACCGAAAATGCCATAATTGCCGCCAGAACAAATGCCAGAATCTTCTTCATTTTATTGCCTCCTTGATTTTAGTTTACTTTATTTCAGCCCACAACTTTCTCTGCGAGCTTGTTTCTGATTAAACGCTGCCTTGCAGATGCCTGTTCTTTATTCTCACCCTTAACAGAGAAATAGAATTTCAGCTTGGGTTCCGTGCCCGAAGGTCTTGCCGCCGCCCATGAACCATCCTTAAAGTCAAAGATAAGCATATTTTCCTTGGGAAGGCCGTCAACACCCTGAGAATAGTCTGCAAGTCTTTCGAGGTCGTCAAAAAGATTTTCGCCGTCGGCTCTGAGTGCCTTCATAGCTGCCTGAATCTTTTCAGCACCTTCTTTGCCTTTGAGCACAAAAGTTTCAAGGCAATCGTAGTAATAACCGTATTCGGCATAAATTTCATCGAGTGCTTCTACAAGGGTTTTACCGTTATTCTTATGGTAAGATGCCATTTCTGCAATAAGCATCGAAGCTGAAACCGCATCCTTATCTCTTGCGTGAGTGCCTGCAAGACATCCGTAGCTTTCTTCATAACCGAAAAGGAAGCTGTATTCACCGCTCTTTTCCCACTGACAGATCTTTTCACCGATATATTTGAAGCCCGTAAGAGTCTGCACGGTTGTTGCGCCGTGCTTTTCGGCAATAGCGGCACCGATACCGCTTGTTACAACAGTCTTTACAACCGCAGCATTGGCAGGCATTTCGTCCTTCTTGAATCGGAGAATGAAATCCATGAGAAGTGCGCCCGTCTGGTTACCTGTAAGCAGGACATAACTGCCGTTGTGAAGTGCGCCTACGCCTACTCTGTCGCAGTCGGGGTCGGTTCCGATAACAATATCAGCGCCCTCTTTTTCTGCCTGCTCAAGGGCAAGGTTAAGTGCGTCCTTTTCTTCGGGGTTGGGTGAGCGTACGGTTGAGAAGTTACCGTCGGGGAGCTCCTGAGAAGCAACAATTGAAACATTTCTGCCTTCAAGTGCCTTACGTACGGGAATATTACCCGTACCGTGGAGAGGAGTATAAACTATTTTAAGCTCCGTAGGTTCATTGTAAAGACTCTGTGTCTTGACTTCTGACACAAAAGCCGCAAGTGTATCCTCACCGATATAAACGAGTCTTCCGTCCTTTTCAGCCACATCAAGGTCTGCACAGGGAATATCCCTGATATCGGTAACGGCATTCACACAGGCAATAACCTTGTCTGCATATTCGGGTACAAGCTGACAGCCTTCATTGTCATAAACCTTATAGCCATTGTATTCCTTGGGATTATGGCTGGCAGTGATAACGATACCTGCCGTGCACTTATGATATCTTACCGCAAACGAGAGAACGGGAGTGGGCATAAGAGCATCGAAAAGATAAACCTTGATGCCTGCCTCACAGAGCACACCTGCAGAAACCTCCGCAAAAAGCTTTGAGTTATTTCTGGAATCGTATGCAACCGCAACGGATTTCTCACCCTCATAGTTTGCATTAAGATAATCCGCAAGGCCCTTGGTTGCTTTCGAAACAGTGTATCTGTTCATTCTGTTGGGGCCTGCGCCCATAACACCTCTCAGACCGCCTGTACCGAATTCAAGTTCTTTATAAAATCTGTCTTCAAGCTCAGCCTTATCGGTTATGGCTTCAAGCTCAGCTTTGGTCGCCTCATCAAAGGTAAGCCAATATTCATAGTTGTTCATTTCAATCTCTCCTTATCTGTCAAATCCGAGTGTTATTATTTCAAACGGTGAATATTGGATTCTGTCCGTTTCACCGATTTTATCCTCAATCATATTGAGAACATCTGCTTTTTCGGGAAGCACAATCTCTCCCCTTTCACCGTTCTGTTCGCAAAGACGGACAACGATTCGGTTTCCGTCCTCAGAAAGCTTCACTGCCTGAAGCCACAAGGAGCCGAAATCGGGAAGCTGTGACTCTGTATCAGCTTTTCTCAGCGGTATATTATATTCAAACGCTTTTCTGTTTATCTCTGCAAAAACCGCATCGCCGCCGTGAGGATAAATCATATGGCAGAAGCTGTGTTTGCCCATATCCGATGTGGGGTCGGGTCTTATGGTTGAACGCAGAAGTGAAAGTGCCATCGTATTGTTCAACGCCGAAACGCCGTATTTGCCCTGATTTATGAGTGCAACGCCGCCACCCTGCTCCGCCATATCACACCATTTATGGTGACAGACCTCAAAGCGCGCCTGCTGCCAGCTTGTATTGCGGTGGGTTTCACGGCGTATTATACCTGCCGAGGTATCGCAAAGCAATTCTCTCGAAAGCACATTGCAATCATATTCCGCTTTCACAAGCTTATGCTTTTCATGCCAGTCAACATTATTTTCAATTTCAATTCCTCTCGACCGGCGGAAAAGGCGTATTATCATATGCCAGGTGCTGTTTTCGGTTTTGAAAACAACATCAAATTCCGCACATTCTCCGTCTGCGCCTGTAAATTCAAGCGGCTTTTGAATCGGCAGGTCACAGGGTCTGTCCTTGTAGTTGGGCAGAATATCCCAGGCATCATAATTGCCGGGTGTATCGTGGTACATTTTAAGCTTATTGAAATCTCCGCCTGCCCACTGCCTGCAAAACTCTTTATCATACAGCGAAACAATGCTTCCGTCATCACCGAATTCAATCAGGTAAAACGGAGTTTCCGCTTTTTTGCCGCTGACCGTTATCCAATCATCGGAACCGTTTTCGCATATGATTTCTCCGCAGGAAAGCGCCTCAATATCAGGTACGGCATAGAAGCCTTTTTCACCTTTTCTCGTAACCGTACCGTTTTCGTCAGGAATAAATGTCAATTCCTTGCGTCTGAAATTCAGCGTGTTAAAATATTTACTTCCGTCGCCCAGAATATCAAGAAGCTCTTTTTCGCACTGCTCATAATCCTCCATCGCATCACGGTAAACGGGAGTTATATGACTGCCGGGAAGAATATCGTGAAACTGATTTATCATCAGCTTTTTATAAATTCCTCTTATTTTTTCAGCAGGATACTCGCAGCCGTCTTTCATTCTTAAAACACTGATAAGCTCCGCATCACGAAGCATAAATTCAAGCTTGCGATTATATTCTTTAAGCTTCGATTTTGTTGTAAAAGTGCCTCGGTGCATTTCAAGATAAAGCTCACCGTCCCAGACCGCCAGCTTATCGTTGCCGTCAAAATTCTTTGACAGAAACTCTCTTGCACCTGTATGCTCGGTTTCAGGCATAACCGAAAGCTTACTGAAACGGTGCATTAGTTCAACCATTTCTTCGGTGGCACCGCTTCCGCCGTCCCCGTAGCCGAACATTTGCAGAGTTTGCCCGCTTTCGTTTTTATCCTGATATGCATCCCAGTTTTCCTGCACCTGGCTCGGCATATTCCACGAAATGAAGTGTGTGGGAGGAACGCAGGCATAAACCTGAGAACCGTCAATGCCGCGCCATATGAAGTTATTATGAGGGAAACGGTTCGTATCATTCCAGGTGGACATTTTGTTGGAAACAAAATAATCAACACCGCTTTTTTTCAGAATCTGAGGAAGAATCCAGCTGTTGCCGAAAACATCGGGCAGCCAGCAGTTATTGACCGTCAAGCCGAATTTCTGCCTGAAATAGCATTGCCCGTAAAGGCACTGCCTTATAAGGCTTTCGCAAGACGGAACATTGCAGTCAGGCTCAACATACATTGCACCTACGGGCTCAAATCTGCCCTCCGCAATTCGGAGTTTAAGCTCCTCGAATATTTCGGGATAATATTTTTCAACCGTTTCATAAGTATACGCCTGAGTGTGTGCATATCTGAAATCGGGATATTTATCCATCAAGCGAAGCTGGATAAGCACGGTTCTCAGATTTTTCTGAACTGCGTGAATTCTTCGCCAATAATATGCGATGTCAAGGTGTGAATGTGCAATAAGTGCAACGTTGCCGCTGCCTCTGTAACTCTTGTTTGAAAAAATATTTTTGTCTATATATTCCGAAGCAGCTCTGATATCCTCATCTCTGACATCATCAAAATCAATCAGATTGAGTGCCGAATCCAGCTCACGGATAACAAAGCCCGAAAAATCTTCGTTGAACGCTTCGCTGAGAGCCGCATCAAGCAGCATTTCAATGTCATATACAAGGGATTGCACCGCTTCGTTCACAACAGAAATATATCCGCCTTCAAAAATCTGACGGCAACCTCTTACGCTGAGGCTTTCGGGGTTTCGTTCATCGTCGGGTTTTGAACGGTTATAGCCCATAATTTCAAAGCTGAGCTTTGTGCCGTCAACATAAGCGGAAAGGTCAAGTCTTTCTCTGTTTGGGTCTATTCCCCCTACATAAACTCCGTTGACCTTGACTATCATCTCAGCAGCAGTTTTAAGCGAAAAACAATATTTTTTACCTTCGAGATGCTTTGGCAGTTCATATTCCGCTTTAATGAATGCGGTGCCGTCGGGAGTAAAGTACATATCGCCTTTTCTGAGAGGTCTGTACTCTTCATCGTAGTACTCAAAGTTCATCTCCGAAACCTGACGGGCATCCCTTATCATAAATGATGTTATTTCGTTTTTTTCGCTGTAAATATACCGTTTAAGCCAGCCGAAACGCAGCGTCACCCATTCCTCGGGGCGCATACTTCTTCTTACAACCTTGATATGTGCCATAACTCACCTCACACATCCTGAAAATAGGGCTTTCTGCGTATTCCGATAACCTTGACGGTCTGTTTAAGGTCAGCTTCAACACGCTGTTCAATCCATGCAAGACAACGGTCAAGTATCAGACATTTTGAACACTCGCCCTGCAAAAGCACGGTTACTTCGTTGCCTTCCTGCTTAACGAATGTGATTTCGCCGCCGTCTCCCTGAAGTCTGGGGCGTATGTACCCGTTTATGTATTCTTCCATAGGAGTTCTCCCCTTATACAAATATCCATATTACATTATATCACCATACATTCGAGGTATCAATAAGAATTCGCAAAAAATTGCAGAATATTTCGGTTTTTATCTTCACATACAGCATCGTGTATGGTATGATATAATCAAGAAAATGTGGGGGTAAAAAGCTATGTTTGTTGTTACGGGCAATCAGATGTATCAGGCGGAATGCAGTGCGGTAAAAAGAGGCATTTCATTCCCTCAGCTTATGGAAAACGCGGGTCAGGCCTGTGCGAAGATAATAAAAAACAAATTTGCAATAAGCAAGGATAACAGAAAAAATGTGCTTGTTATCTGCGGTAAAGGCAAAAACGGCGGTGACGGCTTTGTTATTGCCCGTGCACTGTGGGAACAAGGCTGTAAGGTAACGGTTATGCTTGCCTGCGGTGAGCCTAAGGCGGCAGATGCGGTTAATATGTTTTCGCTTGTTGAAGCGGCAGGTATTGATGTTATAAGATACGACAACAACCTTACCCTTCACAGACCTATACTTGAACAGGCGGATATTATTGTTGAAGCAATTTTCGGCACCGGTTTTTCAGGCACACTCAACCATTCGTTAAGCGTGCTTGCCCAGGCTGTAAATTCCGCTAAAGGAAAACTTATTTCAATCGATGTTCCTGCGGGTGCAGATTGCGATAAAGCAACCGTATCGGGTGTATGCTTCAAAGCAGATATAACGATTGCAATTTCAGCGTACAAGCCCATTCACATTATGAAGCCTTGCAACAAATATTGCGGCAAAATATATGTTGCGGATATCGGCATTAACGAAAATGACTATAAAAATCTTGATGGTTTAACCTGCGTTACCCTCAGCACCAAAGAGATACGCAATATGCTTCCAAAAAGAAAGCCTGTTTCAAACAAAGGCACCTACGGTCACGCACTGTGTGTATGCGGAAGTATGAGAATGACGGGTGCGGCTTACCTTGCGGTCAGCGGCGCACTCCGCTCGGGTGTGGGTCTTGTAACAGCTGCTTTCCCTCAGAGTGCATATGCAGGCATCGCGCCAAAGCTCACAGAGCCCCTTCTTCTTCCCCTTGAATCAAATTTCGAAGGCACGTTTGCATACTCGGCAATGGCTGATATTATCGAAGCATCAAAAAGAGCAAGTGCGGTGCTTATAGGTTGCGGATTGGGCTTCAACAAAGACACAACAACCCTTGTCCATAATCTCATCAAAGAAATAAAATCACCGATTATATTGGACGCAGACGGCATAAATGCACTGAGCACAAATATAGATATATTGAAAGAAGCTCAGGCACCGGTTATTCTCACTCCCCATCCGGGAGAAATGAGCCGTCTGTGCGGAAAAACCGTGGCGGATATCATTGCGAATCCCATCGGTACAGCCAATGATTTTGCCCGTAAATACGGCGTTACCGTTGTGCTGAAAACAGCAAACACCGTTGTTTGCAGTAAAGATTCAACCTCGGTTTATGTTAACGCCACAGGCAATTCAGGTTTGTCCAAAGGCGGCAGTGGAGACCTTCTTGCAGGCATGACCGTATCTTTTGTTGCTCAGGGCATGGAGCCTCACAAGGCGGCAGTTGCAGCAGTTTACCTTCACGGACTGGCGGCAGATATAGTTGCAGAAAGAACTTCAATGCGCGGTATGCTGCCAAGCGATGTGCTTGATTTTCTGCCTGAGCTTTTTTCAAAATTTGAATAGCAGGTGATTTTTTGAAAAAAGCGTTTTCTGTTTTTGCCGTGATTTTTCTTGTGCTTGCGGCAGGATGTGAAAAACAAAGCAAAACGGATATATCCCCTCCCCCTGCACCCACACAATTCACCTCTCTTGTTACGGTTACATACGGCAAGACTGAAATGACGGCACAGCTTACGCAGAATTCCGCCGAAGATTTCACAATAAAATTTCTCACCCCCGAAGCACTTGCCCCACTTCTTCTTGAATACAAGAACAGCGTGTGCAAGGTCACATATGACGGGCTTACTTTTGAAGCGGACATAAAACGCTTTCCCCAAACAGAAGTCGGAGCGTTGCTCACCGGAGCACTGTCCGATGCCGTTCAGGGAATGAATCTTCAGACCACATATGAAAACAGTATATGGACATATACGGGCACGGGAGAGAGAGGCACATTCACACTGACCCGAAACGGTGATACGGGTCAATGGATTGATTTCAATGTCAGCGGAGCTGATCTAAAAATAGTATTCAATGAATTCAAGCAATAAAAACAAAGGATGTTTTCTATGATGTATTCAAAATGCTTCCCTGCATGGGGACCCTACGGCAAAAAATATATGGGTATTTCGAGAATTGCTGACCACAACTTTGCCAAAGGCGTACGCTTTGACGTTACGGTTGCACCTGCAATATTCGGCGGCGATATCAAAGTACCCAACACCACCCTGCCCTGCGGATGTCATCCCTGGCGTTGCAGCAGTGATTATTCTGTTTTCACCTACAGATACGATATCGAGTGGAAAGATAAGGTTTATGCCGAGGTTTCGTATGTAAGGATTGACGACGAGAGTACACTGATAAGAACAAAACTTGTAAACAATGCGGAAATTATGCAGAACTGCGTAATAAACTTTTTTGAATCAATCGAATATCCCAAACCGTCATACTGCAAGCTCACGCTCCCCGTAAACTGCGATTTCAAAAATGCCACCGACTATGACAGCTACAAGTATGCCGTAACCCGTCCCTGGGATGAGCAGAATGCAGACGGTTACAAAAAAGGTGAATTTGCAGACCACAGATTTACGGGCGGCTTCGGTCTCGGTGACAGAGCGGATAAATGGCATATGCCTCACAGATATCTGCCTCCTTTCGGCTGCGAAAAGGGCGACAGTGCCGCTTTCACAATCAATGTCACAAATGAATACACAAACCCCGTTCTTGCAGTCCGTTACAGAACATCAGGCATTTATTATGAGCAGGGTCAAATGGTTGGTGTTAATCTTACCGCCGGAAATGCCGTTGCATCATTCCTTCTGAACGGTAAATCACAGCTTGATTTTGAGCCTGCGGATGAGCCTGTAATCAAATATTTTGAGCTTGACGAAATAAACAAAGGTGATTTCAGACTTTCACTTGAAGCACTGGGTACAGGCGGAATTGAATTTGACTTTTTCTGCATCTGCGAGAAAGATGATTTCTGCAATATCAAAGCAGAAATGACACCTTATGATTTCGTTCCCGAATACGAAATCATCGAATGTGAAGACGGCGGATATATCACATCCTGCAAATATGCAGATGTTGACGGAACTTTTTATCTGCGTACTTTCAATAATAACACCCGTTTCCGTAAAATAGAAACAGGTGCTCTTGAAGACTGTATGACAGCAAGGCTTTCAAATTCCGACCCCACATTTGACGATGTCAGCGAAAGCTTCACGGGTGCATTCAGCCGCAAGCACAGTGATGACGGATTTTTCCTCAACTCAATAATTCACACTATTTTTGTTGACCCTGACAGTGAGCATATTGAATATGCGGTTATTTCAAAAGGGAATACCGAATACAAAACAGCCGAAGAATACGAGAAGATATATGAGGAAAGAATGGATGAAGCACCTGAAATATCCTTCAACAAAGACGGACACTGCTATGAGCTGAGCAACGAAATTCTCAGGGCTACGGCAATGATAAACACGGTTTATCCTATATATAAGCACGGCGAATATATCATTCACCACACCCCCGGTAAGCGTTGGGACTGCCTTTACACATGGGACTCAGGCTTTATCGGTCTCGGTTTCAATGAGTTCACAGAAGAACTTGCAAAATATACGCTTGAAACATACCTTACGGACGAAAGTAACCCCGATTATGCTTTCCTTCATCACGGCTCACCTGTCCCCGTGCAGATGTATCTTTATCTTGAAATGCTCAAAAAAGCAAATGACAAGACAGAACTTCTCGCACTTTATCCCAAAGTAAAGCATTATTATGAATTCCTTGCAGGCAGGGTAAAAGGCTCAACAACAGCAAAATTCAGAAGCGGACTTACAACAACTTATGACTATTTCTATTCATCAAGCGGAATGGACGATTATCCCGCTCAGGTTGAAATGATGAACAGAAATGTACGTGATACAACAGCACCCGTTATTTCATCTTCTCAACTTATCCGCTCGGCAAAAATTCTTTCAATGACAGCATGAAAAATCGGAGTTTCAGAAGATGTTGAAAAAAATGAAGCTGACATAAAAAGAGTTACTGATGCCCTCAACAAATATTCATGGGACGACGAGTGCGGTTATTACGGCTATGTTCTCCACGATACGGACTATAACCCAACAGGCATTATGAGAACAGAAGACGGTGAAAACTGCAACAAGGGGCTTGACGGTATTTACCCGATTATTGCAGGCGTATGCAATGATGAACAGCAGGAAAGAATTCTTTCTCACCTTAAAAATGAAAAAGAAATGCTTTCTCCCTACGGAATAAGT
>JAZSHU010000039.1:0-41879 GCA_045533455.1 Acutalibacteraceae bacterium
CCATTACTATTATACTTGGAGGTTTGATTTTCTTTCAACCTTTCGGGCTTGCTTTGAGCTCGCCCGTTTTGGCTTTGCTGAAGCCGTCTTTAACCCCTGGTAGAACCAGGGGTTTATTTCCACACCTGAAGGCACCAAACAGAAAGACCGTCCGGGTTAATCGGGCGGTCTTTTTCTCATAGTAATGAAATTCCGAACAATTTACTGTGACAGAAAAAAGAAAAATCACAGACCATCTGATGATGACCTGTGATTATTGGTTGCGGAGACAGGACTTGACTCGCGCCGCTGCGGCGGCTTGGTCGCTCGCGGTCACAACAGTCCACCGGACTGTTGCTCTGTGCCGCTCATCCTTCAAACCCTGTTATTGATATAAAAAACGCAGCCGACTGTTGTCGACTGCATTTTTATTGGTTGCGGAGACAGGACTTGAACCTGCGACCTCCGGGTTATGAGCGGGAACTCGCCCGATTTTCAGCGTTAATCCACGTCAATTTACGCTAATGCAGAGCAGTCTGTTACAGCCCCCATAACAGTCTATTGAAATCTGCGTTAATCTGCGTAAATACAGGACGAGGGAAAGTCGAGGGAAATTCACAATTTCGGAGTAAAAAACTACATAAAAATCAGAAAGAGTGCAGCGTTAAAACTGCACTCTTTTTCGTTAAAATGCTTCGCCGTCAAAATCAACCGTTCCGTCGGGCGTGATAACTGCGGTGTATGTTCCGTCGGGATATCCGTTTGTTACGGCTTCATACTGAATAACATAGTTGCCACCGATAAGCTGAACAACAGGAATATCTTCGGGCGTGCTTGGCTCTCGCATATCCTTGGAAAGGTTAGCGGTCCAGAGAACATTGCCTACAAGGTCTGTTTTCATAATTGCGTCAGAACTCTTATGAGAAACAAGCAGGATTCCGTCTTCAAGCTTTCGGATTTCGGATTTTGCACCGACATATTTGGGGTCGACCGCATTTTTACCTGTTTCAGCATCGATTATGTACATACTGCCGTTTGCAACAAGATAGATATGGTCTTTGGTGTAGTCGATAACGGAGCTTGTTGTTTGGTCAAACTCACGGCTCCATACCTTTTTCAAATCTCTGTCATAGCATTCAAGGGTATAAATTTTCAAGGAATTATCAAATACTTCAAGATAAAAATGTTCAAAGTCTGCCGAGAAGGTCAGATTTCTTTCAATAGGATATTCGGATTTGCAGTCGATGATATATCCGCCATAGCCTGCGAAGAAAAGATATTTTGTGAAATTGGCATTGCTCTGATTATCAAGCTCTGCAGTGTAATATAAGCCTTCGTATAAATCATAGTCGTAATCACTGCCAGATACATCGCCGTATTTTGTATATCTGAGTTTAAGGTCATCGCCAAAAATATATCTTGCCATTGAACGGATTTCTTCCATTGAATACATTGGTCTGACTCTGTCATATTCGGAGAAATAGGAGTAGCGGTTAACGAGAACAGTGGGTACAGTGTAGCTTTTGCCGTCAACTGTATATGTGTTAACGTCAACATATTTTCCGTAAAGATAAAGGGTGTCGCCCTCCATAATTCTTGTTTCGCTCTGTGTGCCTTTGATAACGGCATAATCGCCAGTTTCCCAGTAAAATCCTTCTGCATTTTTATATGCTTCGTATTCAACAAGAGCAGTATATTCTTCGGAGTTGCTCTCAATGATTTTTGTTATATGACAAAGAAAATTAATCTGTGCATCTTTATAAACCTGCGGATAACGCTGTAATGAGCTGTAAGGTGCTCGAAAATAGTCGGTGTCGAAATACTGAATAATGAGTTTTTCAATGTCACCCAGTTCAACGCCTTCGTTGCGAAGCTTAACGTTCATAAGACCGAGAGCTGTGTCGGTTTCGGGAGTTGTTTTAATATCGGTTTTGTCAGCAGAGGTTTCGTTTTCGGCAAAGGCATTTTCTGCGTTTCCTGTTTCTCCCGAAGCATAGGTGCTTTCTTTACTTGTGTTGTCTTTGCCCAATTTAGGAAAAACAATAACTGCCGAAATAATAAGTGCAACGCATAAAACGGCAGCAATTATAATAATCGGGAGTTTTTTGTTAGGCTTTTTAGCAATGGGTCCGGTTGTTTCCACTTTCTTTTCTTCGCCGAATTTTGTCATACAGTACGGACAAAATTGGCTTTCGTTCGGCAATTCTTTGCCGCAGTTATTACAGAACATATTCTTTCTCCAATCATATTAATTATTTATATTCTAATTGTTTACAAATAAAATTTCAATCATTTTCTAAAGGTTCGTTCCAATGAGAGGCTACTTTTGCGGAGTCAAGATAAATATCTTCAAGCTGTTCATCTGTCCATCTTGTAATACTGTTAGGATAATAGTCGAATTTTTCCGTATCAGGGTCGTAATTCTCTATGACAATGGCATAATAATTACGAATATATGCACCGAAGGCGTTTTGTGCATCAACACACATTGTTACAAGAACTCTGCCATAATCATCCTTTTCGACAACTTTGGCATTTGAATATGATGCTGTTGAAGGTGATTTGAGTTGTTGGCTTATTACTGTTTGTGCGCAGGAGATATAATCTTCATCACTTGCACCGCCTGAAGAAAAAATGCTAATCAAGATAATAAGAATTACCAGCGGAAGTGCAATATGCAAAATTTTATCTTTTAAGGACAAACTGCCGAAAGATTTGTATTGAGATAAAAAGTTCAAAGCTTTTTTAGTTGTATCGCTTTTTCTCTTTTCCTTGTTTTCTTTCAGTTCTTTTTCCATATCTTCTGTTGTTAATCCCAATTCGTTAAGAGAAGGAGAGTTGGCTTTTGTCTGATTAATAAGCGAAACTTTTTCATTAATATCTATGATATTTTTATCTGCGATATTGAAAAACATTTTTTCGTTATCTGTTGTTTCAACAACTAATGAAGGCGTTTTAAAGCTGTTGTCGGCAGTTATGCTTTTGATATTGAAATAGTGATATATTTCTTTTATATCTGTATTGTTGCGATTGAAATCAAATTCAAGTCTATCTTTGTATATGCTCAATTTGCCCCTGACAAATCTGTCAACCAACAACGAATCAATAGGACTTTCGTCAGATGATGAGTTTATGGAAATTTTATCTGCCGTTTTAAGAACATCTTCAACTTCAAATCCGCACTCTGTGCAGAATTTTGTGTTAATTTCAATTTCTTTGCCGCAATTTTTGCAATTCATTAAAATCTTCCTCTCTTTTTATTTATACAAATTAAATTTGCACATTGATTATAACATTAACAATTCTAATAGTCAATATTTAATGCTTATAGTTTATTTATGGATATACTAAAATTATTGTATAATCATATATCATAAATGTTAGGCGGTGTTGAAATGAGCTTTGAAGTTGATTATTATGCTTTGGGTATGCGTATTCGTTCTGCCCGTGAGAAAAAGCATTTAACACAGGAAGAACTCGGCGAAATGTGTTCTTTGTCAACTGCTCATATCGGTCATATCGAAAGGGGAACGAGAACACCGTCCATTGACGCTCTGTGTGCTGTTGCAAAAGCTCTGAATGTTAGCACGGACAGCCTTTTGCTTGACAGCTTTGAGGGTGAGGATATGCTTATGCACCTGTCAGCCTCATTAAGAAACAAAGACCCCGAAAAAGTTCGCCGATTTGTTGCTATGGTTAATGCAATGGCAGATAAAATTGATGAAATCTGAATAAAAAGTAAGACCGTTGACAGTATTTTACACCGTCAGCGGTCTTTTTGTCCTATGCAGGCTGCATAGGACTTTTAAAATTTACTATGTTATAATTTTGAAACAAGCTCACGCACATTTGAATAACGCTTGTTCGGGTCAATGTTAATACACGTTTCAATGACTTTTCCAAGCTTGCCGTCATATAGCTTTTTTGACGGATGTTCACCCGTGAGCATAACATTCATAAGAATACCGAGAGCAAATATATCCGAACGGCAGTCCGTCTGATTGATTCCGTATTGTTCGGGTGCGGCAAATCCCGCCGTGCCGATGAATGATGTGTCCTGTGGCTGATAAGTTTTGAAAATTCTTGCGGCATCAAAGTCAATAAGTTTAACATTACCGCTTGAATCAATCATTATGTTTTCAGGCTTTATATCTCTGTGAATTATATTCAGAGAGTGGAGCGTATCAAGAGCCGAGCAAACATTTTTGATGATTGTGCAAACTCCTTCTTCTGTGTATAATCCGCTTATAAGAATATCGGCAACAGTTGTTCCGTTAATGTATTCTTCAATAACTTCACACAGCTTATCATTGCTCTGAACACTATAAATTTTCGGCAGATTCGGGTGGGATATATTCTTTAATAAATTGTATATTGAAGCATCACCCTCAAAATTGAGCTTAACAATTTGTGTTCCAAGTGCCTTATGGCGAAGAACAACAGCAGATTTGCCGTTGCTCTGTGTGAGTGCCTTGACAAACTCAAATTGCTCTGCCATAATCGAATTGAAATCATTTTGCAAACAATCATCTCCAAGGAGTATTTATATGATAACGAAAACAACAGCCGAGCTTATGGATGAGCTTATGAAAGCTAATAATATCGGCGAATATCTGAAAGAGAACAGTCAGTATATGGTAAGCGAAGAACTGTCTGCTTACTTATCAAATATACTTGAAAAGAAAGGTTTAGTCAAGTCGGCGGTAATCAAGAAAACCGAAATGAGCGAGGTTATGGGATATCAGATTTTTTCGGGAGTGCGAAACCCGTCAAGAGATTCGCTGATTTGCTTATGCTCTGCAATGGAGCTTAATGTTGAAGAAACTCAATCTTTGCTCCAAATCGGCGGTTTTGCTTTGCTCTATCCGAAAAACAAGCGTGACGTAATAATAATCAACGGCATAAATTCAAATTTGTCTGTTGCAAAGATTAACGAAAATCTGTATGACAACGGTGAGAACACATTAAATCAATAAACATAGAATTACAGGAGATGTCTTGAGAAAATCGGGACATCTCTATTTTTGTTTTAACGCCGTCAGAGAGCGTTATGCATTTCGGCGGGAAAGGCTTCGGAAAAATTCTTATAACGCTTCATAGAGCGTCATAGATAAAAATTCAGCGGTATTGCGACAAAAACGCAGTGCCGCTTTTACTTTTGTTAAATCTAAAAAAGTGTAAATTTAGATTTTTGGCAGATTAATATAAAATTATTCAAAAAATTTCAAAGAAATGTGTATATAAAATTTTTGACACCACATAATGATTATGTAAGGAATAATTTTCCACTTATATTTACAGGAAATATCCTTAATTTACAAATTATACATAACCTTATTAATAACATTGATAAGGAAAAATTAGAAAGGAGGATTCTAAAATGAATCCCAAAGTTATCAATATTAATACATTAATTTCCAACAATCAGAAAGAAAACGCAGATTGGATTTATGTTGCTCCAAATGGAATGCTTAAAGTTTCAACTCAAAAACTTTATATGCATTTGAAAGAGAACTTAAATCTGAAAATTACGGAGAAAGGCAATTTATTCTTATATGAAAAACCTATTTATAGACCTATAACGCCAAGAGAATTTAAAGGATTAATAAAATCATATATTCCTATTGAGATTAGAACTGAAAAAGATTGGGAAGCTGTTTATAAAGAATTTAGTACAGATGACCCGAATGCCTTTGAGTCAGATTTTAATTCCGATGAAAAGATTGTAGGATTTAATAACGGAATACTTAATCTGAAAAGTGGAGAAATGGAAGAATATAATGAAGATGTTTTGTTGACAAGAATAGTCTCTTGTAATTATCAATCTAACAAAACATTAGATGATGCGCCAGTATTCCAAAGTTATTTAAAAACACTATGTAACGATGACGAAATAAAAATGAATTTCTTACTTGAATACATTGGGGGAATTCTATCTAATGTAAAAGGATACAGATTTAAAATACTTCTGATTCTTGTAGGCGAAGGCAATACAGGTAAAACGCAGATAAGAGAACTAACAATGGAATTATTAGGAAGAAAACACTGTGTATCAATAGATATGCGAAGAATTAACGAAAAGTTTGGTTCTGCACAATTATATAGAAAAAGGCTGGCTGGAAGTGGAGATATGTCAACTGGAGAGATAGCCGATTTAAATGTGATAAAAATCTAACAGGAGGAGATGATTTATTCGGAGAATATAAAGGAAAGGATGGATTTAATTTCTGTTACGATGGATTTTTATGGTTTAATGCTAATTCATTACCATATTTTCGTGGAGACCGAGGACAACACGTATATGATAGATTTGTAATATTAAAGTGTAATAATGTGGTTCCTGAATCACAAAGAGACCCTCTAATATTAGAAAAAATGCTGAAAGAAAAGGATACAATAGCAAGTATCGCAATTGATAAATTCAGAAAAGCTGTGGATAGAGGGTATAAATTCTCGATAAGTGAGGAAATGATTCAAAACAAGAGAAACTATCAGATAGAAAACAACTCTCTCCTACTATTTGTAAAAGAGTGTTGCGAACTATATACAGTAAATGACAAAATTAAAAGGTCAGAATTTAACGACATCTATAAAAGGTGGTGTTCAGCTAACAGAATACTGCCAGAAAGAGATAGAGATATAGGCAAACAGTTAAGTGAGTATTTTTTGATAGATGCTCATAAAATAAGTGGTCATTATTTCTACCCATTAAAAATTAAAATTGATATTCTTAATGAATATAAAAAAGGAGAATCGTATTTTGAATTTAATGGATTTAGCAAGAAGTAATTGATTAGGGCAAAAAGGGCAAATAAATAACAATTCTATATTTCGAAATTGGAAGAAAAACAAGAATTGTAATTATTCGCCCTATTCACCCTTAAAAAATAATCAGAGAGAATATTTTTGAATGTAAGGACGTGAATTTATATAAATTGATTTAGTTTGCCTGAATTGTCGGGGTTAACCCCAATAATAGAAAAGCGAGGAAAAAGTATGCTTGCAATTTGCGAAATCACACCAATTACAGAGGTACAGAAAGTTATTGACAGACTAATCTACATCAGAACATTTTTAGAGGATTTGGGACGTCTGCCAAAGGGTACAGAAGAACATTTTGAGAATTGTATTAATGAGCTGAACAGTATTATTGGCAGATTATCAGAAATTTTTGATGAATAAGAAAGGATAATGTGAATGTTACAAATGCGTCTGCTGTCAGAAGCGTATGCGGAAATTAAGAAAGAAGACCCGAATACAGCATTGACTATGAATGCGTTAAGGTGTCTTGTTAAAAGCGGAACAATTCCATCTGTTCAGATTGGCAGAAAAAGGCTTATCAACTATGAAAAGCTGTTGGAATATTTAGCTAATTGAAATTAGCGTAAAAATGCTCTGGTTATGATTTTTACATAGCCAGAGCATACAGAATTTAAGTTATCTACATATCCTCAAAATTCTCATTCAGAAAAAAGTTTTTGCAATTTCCGAAAAGTTTTGCAATAATTAGTTTGGGGGTAGTTACAAATCGAAAGGATGACTGTAATGGCAACAGCCCGAAAAAAGGGTCGTGGATATGAAATCCGTGTGTACTGCGGAGTTGATATTAACGGCAAGCGGTTGGATAAGTCAAGAACTTGGATTCCCGACAGCGGAATGACTACCAGACAAATCGAGAAAGAACTCGAAAGACAGAAAATACTATTTGAAGAGGAAGTGAGAAATGGAATTTGTCCCGATGACAGAATTAAGTTTGCAGACTTCTCGAAAAGATGGATGGAAGAATACGGTAAGGCTAATCTTGCGGTAAAGACATACGGAAGATACGGCGATTACTTAAAGAGAATTAACCAAAGTATCGGACATTTGAAATTGCGAGATATAACACCTATGCACCTTAATCATTTTTACAGAAGTCTTGAAGCAGACGGAGTGAGCAAAAAGAAAAAATATGATTCGGACGGCAACCTGATTGACAGCAAATTAGCTCCGAAAACCATTGTTGACCATCACCGACTGATTTCAAAAATCCTTGCTACTGCTGTTAAGTGGGGATTACTTGAAAGAAATGTTGCAGAAAGAGCAGACCCGCCGAAAATTCCTTACAGAGAAATTCCGTATTTGAACGAAGAGCAAGTTAAACAAATGATTGAATTGCTTGAAGATGAGCCGATTCAGTACCGAACAATGATTACTTTACTTGTCTATACGGGAATACGCAGAGGTGAGCTGTGCGGATTGGAATGGAAAGATATAGATTTTGAAAATCAGATTATGCGGGTGTGTCGTTCTTCGCAGTATGTAGGCGGTAAGACAATAATCACAAAAGAGCCGAAAACAAAATCAGGCATACGCCGATTCACATTAAGCACAACAGCCTGCATACTTTTGAAGCAGTACAGAGCTTGGCAGATGAAGCAGAAATTGAAAATCGGTGACAGGTGGCAGGAATGCGACAGACTTTTTACTACTTGGGAAGGTACTCCGATTTATCCCGATACTGTCACAGACTGGTTTGCAAAATTTATGAGAAGAACGGATTTGCCTTATGTGACACTTCATTCTCTGCGACACACAAACGCAACACTAATGATTGCCGAGGGAACAGATGTATGCACAGTATCGAAAAGACTCGGACACGCAAATACAGCTACAACATTGAACATTTATGCTCACGCCTTGAAGTCCAAAGACAGAGAAGCTGCGAACAATCTTGAATCCGTCTTGGGAAATTGTGCAAAAGTCGGCTAAAACACCGATTTTTGACCCACCCGAGGGAAATCGGAGGGAAATCCGAAATTTTGAGTGATTTTCAGCTAACTCAAAAAATTGATACTGTGAGCGAATACGCTCGTGATTTACAGCCAATTCACTCTTAAAATATAAAAAATAAGACCTCACAAGCCGAAACTTGTAAGGTCTGTTGGTTGCGGAGACAGGACTTGAACCTGCGACCTCCGGGTTATGAGCCCGACGAGCTACCAACTGCTCTACTCCGCGATATCTGTTTTTTAAGTGCTTATTAATTATACACGCTTTTACGGATTTGTCAATAGCTTTTTTGAAAAAATTTTGTTTGTTTTATAAAAACTTTTCGCTTTTGCCAGGCAGAGGTTTACACATTCATATTATATGCTTTTATTTTGACATTATGCACATATTTTCAGTTAAAGGTTATGCTTTTCTGCCGATTGACATTAAATTATATAAAATGGTATCATTATTCTATATAAAAATATGGTGTTTTATTTATTCTGAGGAAAAGAGATGATAACAATGGCTGAAAGCACCGCAGTAAAGGAAAGAGAAGTGCCTGTTGAGCAAAAGGGAAAGCGTTATGTGCGTCCCCGTGAGATTGCGGCATATGCTCTGACTTCATACGGTCTTAACAATCTTACCTCCTTCATCGGTTCAACAAAACAGTATTTCATGATGAGCTTTATGGGGCTTACAGGTAAACAATACGGTCTGCTTGGTACAATCTCCACTATATGGGATGCGCTGGACGATCCAATTTCGGGCATAGTTATTGACCGATTCAGAACCAGATGGGGCAGACTCCGTCCGTTTCTCATTCTTTCGATGCCGCTGTGGGCAATAACCTCAATACTGTTTTATACAGTGCCCGGCGGACTGAATTCAACTCAGCTTTTTGCATATGCTCTGGCAGCAACGATTTTTTACGGTATAGGATTTTCCTATCTCAGCGGCTGGGAGCTTCTTCTCTATAATATGACACCAAATACGGGTGAAAGAGGCACTCTGATTGCAACCCAGAAATTTGTTAACCTTTTTACCTGGATTCCTTCGCTTGTGCCCGTGTTTGTTGATTTTGTGCCGGGGGTTACGAAAAATGCGATAACTCAGCCCGATGTGTACCGCGGATTTTCAATCATATTCGTTATTGCGGCTGCGGCTGCGGCTGTATACGGCTTTTTTGTTATGAAAGAGCGTGTGTCCATAGCTTCAAAAGACGAAATAAAGCAGGTAGGATTTTTCAGGTCTGCAAAATCAATTCTGACCTGCCGACCCTTGTGGGCACTTCTCGTTTCGGGATTTTTCGGCGGAATAAAGGGTGTCGGCGGCGCATCGGAGGATTTCTTCTGGCTTAACTGTACGGGCAGACTTTCAAACCGTCTGCTTTGCAGCCTTTTCACAGGTATTCCTAATTATGTCATTACTCCCGTTGCACCTTCAATTATCCGCAAATTCGGTTTGAGAACAACCGCTATTTCCGCAGGTGTTTTCAGCGGTATTGCATATACCGTGCTTTACTTTATAGGCTACAAGCCTACGGGTAATTACTGGCTGGATTTTGCCATTGTCACAATCGGTCTTACGGTTTGCGGACTTCCCAATCATATTATGGGTGTATGTGACCCCTTGCTCAAGGGCGATATGTATGACTACCTTGAATGGCAGAACGGTATCCGCAACGAAGGAATTGTCAATGCTGTTATGAGCTATGTAAACAAGCTTTCGTCAAGTGTTCACGCACTGCTTTCGGGTGTTGTTTTTGACTGGATTAAATTCACACCTCAGCAGGATGCTTTCGGCAATATCGTTCCTCATACCAATCCCAAGGTGCTTAAAGGAATATGGGGAATCTTCTGTCTTGCCCCTGCCGTTGCAAGATACGGCTACGGTCTGGCACTGTTACTTTTCAATGTTCACGGCAAAAACAAGGAGCGTATGCTCATAGAGCTTACTGAAAACAGAAATGCAAGGGCAGAAGCAAAAATGCAGGCTCTTGAAGAAGAAACGGAGAACGGCAATGATTAATTTCGATAAATTTACCGTGTTTGCGGATTCACCTGACGGTGTAAAGGCGGCGGAGCTTTTTGCCGATGAAATAAAGCTCCGTACAGGCAGTGTGCCCGTATTCGCAGATAACCGTGATGATGCAAATTTCATTTTCATTAATAATGATGAAATCTGCCGTGACGGCTACAGTATTTCTTGCGGCGATAACGCGGTTACCGTCAGTGCAAGGGGAATAAGAGGTTTTATTTACGGCTTTGGCATGTTCCTGCGTAAAATCGTGCCCCTTTGCGGTGTGCCTGTGCTTACGGAAGATATTTCGGGCAGCTACAGCCCCGATAAATCCATAAGAGGCCATCAGATAGGTTATCGCACAACCCCTAACACCTACGATGCATGGTCATATGAGGATTACCGCAGATACTATCTTGATATGATGTTTTTCGGCACCAATATTGTTGAACATATTCCCTATGAAAAGGGTGTTTCAAAGCGTAACCGTCTGATGAAATACGATGAAGAAGAATTTCTCGTAAAAGCATCGGAAATGGCGGATGAATTCGACCTTGATGTTTCTCTGTGGCATCCCAATAACGACGGCGAAACTGTTGAAGAAGCCGCTGAAAGACGTGGCAAGATTTATGAAACAGTGCCAAGACTCGATGTTGTGTTTCCTCCCGGAGGCGACCCGGGTGAATTCAATGCCGATGAATTCATTCTCAGATGCAAGGAGATATCAAAGGCACTGAAAAAAGTGCATCCCAAGGCGCAGATGTGGCCTTCCGCACAGAAACCTCATTCCATAGCGGATTGGGGAGAGGTCTTTATTTCCGAAATGGAAAAGCTTCCCGAAGAAATTGACGGCGTTATCACGGGCCCCAACCACGCATTTGACCTTGAAACTCTGAGACGCAGACTGCCTTCAAAATATCCCATAAGACTTTATCCCGATATCACACATAATGTCCGCTGTGAATATCCCGTTCACTTTGACCGTGACGACTGGCATTTTGCTTTGACCACGGGTCTGAGCCGTGAGTGTACCAATCCCAGACCCCGCGAATACCGTCTTATCCACCGACTGACCCGACGCTATATTGTTGGCTCCGTAAGTTATTCCGAAGGTGTTACGGACGATGTGAATAAAATGGTATGGGCGGATATGGATTACTTCCCCGATTGCGATTTAAGAACCTCTCTGCTGGACTACGCAAGGCTGTTTTTCTACGGTGCAGACCCCGAGGCAATAGCCGACGGCATACTTGCCCTTGAGCTTAACTGGCAATGCGACCCTGCGGAAAACCCTACAATCGAAACAACCCTTGCTGCGTTTGAAAATATGCAGTCGGAATATCCTTTCCTTTCAGAGAATTGGCGTTTCTTGCAGCTTCTTCTCCGTGCCAAATGTGACTGGGTAATACGCCGCAGAAGGCTTTTTGAGCTTGACCTTATCAGACTTGCGGAAAAAGAAATAAGAAGCGGCAATATTGCAAATGCACGCAGAATCCTTGAAACGGATTTTGAAGATGATTATAAGAAACAGCGTAAGGATATAACCCGCCTTTGCCAAAAGCTTTTTGAGCTTATCGGTTTGCAGACTGATATTGAAAATTACTGTGCCGATAACTGGGAAAGGGGAGCGATTCTCGAAACAATCGACCTGCCCGTTACGGACAGAAAATGGCTTCTCGGCAGGCTTGATGCGGCTGAAAACACAACTGACCCTGCAGGCTTTATGAACAGAGTCATAAACCGTAACAAGGTGAGAAGCGATGAATATTATTTCTCCGTTGCACTTAACGGTCTTGAAGAGTGCGGTGATGTGCAGACGGGCGAAATATATATGAACTTCCAGGGTGACAGACCCAATGTCAATACGGGTGCACTGCCTGTTTGCGTCTTCAAGATTTATGATAATCTTACCTTTAAGTGCAAGGTAGGCGGTCTTGATTACGATGGCGACTACCGCCTGAAAATCACCTTTGCAAGCAAGAAGGACGAAAATTCAACCTCCCATAAAATTACCGCCAACGGCACCGTGATTTATAAGGGTGCACAGTTCGGCGGCGAAAAGGACGAAGCTTTTGACAGCGAAATGCTTTGTGACGGCTTTGAAACCGCAACCTATGTGATACCCAAAGCGGTTATTCACAACGGTTGTGTTGACCTTGAATTCAGTGAGGATGAAATGGGTGTAATGTTCAGCGAATTCAGAATCACCCACGATTAAAATTCAAAACATAAAATTACGGGGTACCTTCATTCCGAAGGCACCCCGTGTTTGTTTATTTTTTACTTCTTTCAAGGAATTCCTTGTAAAGCTTTTCTTTGTATTCGTCTGTATATTCGTATGTCCAGAGCTGAAAAATTCCGTTGAAATCCTCAAAGGTTTCGTCGGGATAAAGTTTTGAATTGCCGAATTTGTAGGGCAGAGGGATTTCAACCGCGCCGTTTGATGCAATATAATATTCCTTCGCAAGCTCAACCGCAACTCTGTTTGATTCCTGACGGGGATATTCCTCGTCATATTTTATTTCCGTTACCGCAAAGAGTGCACATTCCGCATCTGCAAGACGGTAAAATTCGGGTGATGTGCCTGTGTGACCGTGATGTGAAACCTGAACAACATCGCATTTCAGATAATCTCCCCATCGTGGCACCATAACCCTGTCGCTTTCAACGGAGCAGTCACCCGGAAGAAGCACCTTGCTTCCGTCAACAGAAAGCATGAGTGCGGTTGAGGTGTTGTTGAAATCCTTGAAGGGCTTGGGATATACATCCTCGTGGGTGCAAAGCACGGTGAATTCAAGGTTGCGCACATAAAAACGCTGACCCGAATGAAGGTTAATGCATTTTATATCGGGGTTTGCCGCCATAACCGCTTCAAATCTGCCCAGCACTGCAAGTCCGCATTCGCCCCAGTAAATGTTATCCTTGTTATCGGCGGCAGGGAAGTTATAATAAACCTTCTCGATTTCAATTTCGTTGCGGTGATATTCAACGATATCAAGGAATTTGCACACGTGATCCTCGTGAGCGTGAGAGAAAAACCAGCCCGAAACAACGGGCTTTCTTCCGCCTGTCTGCTTTTTGAGAAATTCGATTATTCTTATATCGTCATTGACCGAATACATATGAGCACTGTCGATTATAAAAAAGCTTCCGTCACGGCAGCGGATAATCAGGCACATTCCGCAGTCAATCAGGCTGTGGTCAACCTCAAACTGCCACAGAGTTGTGGGATGGGTAACCGGGCAGCTTTCGGGTGATTTTGCGAAAATATTGTTATTGGGGTCTGCGACAATACGCATTTTACCTTCGTTTTCGCAGTAATATGCGTGAATCTGATGCATAGGTTTATTTGAAATGTAAGTTCTGAAAATATTGCCCTTTATCTCATTTTCGGTATAAAATGAATTGCCGCATCCTGCGATCATTTCACACTGACGGTCAAATTCCTGCCTTGTGCATCCGCCGAAAAGAAGCATTTCACAGCCTTTGCCGCTGTCATATTTTTCCGCAGTGGGCTCTTTGATAAGTTCAATTCCGTGAAAATTCATTTGTCACACCTCACTGAGTTGTCAGATTTCTTATCCATTTTTTGCTTCTGAATCTGTGTAAGCTGAGCAGAATTTTGAGGATATCCTCGCAAAGATACATTGCAAGCAGAAGATAAATGAAATCAACCTTTGCGATGAGTCCCAGATATGCCACCACGGGTACACCCAGACAATAGAGGGAAACCATATCGTAAACAATGCCTATTTTGGTGTCACCGCCTGCACGGAAGGTGCCGACTATAAGTGTATACGGAATATTTCTGAAAGGCAGCCACAAACAGTAGATAAGAACAAGGCTTGATGCAAGTTCAAACGCAGCCTGAGTTTCGATGTTGAGCAGTGAAAGCAGGGGATTGCGTGCAAGTGCAAGCACACTGCCTGTTGCAATACCGATAAGCGGTGTCATAATCACAAATTTTTTTGCAAGCTTATACGCACCGCCCTCGTTGCCTTCGCCTATTGTTTTGCCTGTCATAATTGAACAGGCGTGGCAGATACCTACGAAGAAAACAAAGGCAATCTGTTCTATTGAGCTGAAAATCGTATATCCCGCATAGGCTTCGCTGCCTTGCCTTGCAAATACCATTGAATAGATGTTTGTACCCACTGCCCAGGCAACCTCGTTAAATACAACGGGCAGGCATACCACCGAAAATCTTCGGAAGAAGCTTTTGGTGAGTGTGAAGAACTCGCTGAATTTTGCGTTATAAATATCTTTTGACATGCGGATTACCGCAAAAAGAAGCATTGCCTGAACTGCTGTTGAGGTGAGTGTTGCGATTGCAGCACCTTTTATTCCCATAGCAGGCAAACCCAGTTTGCCGTTGATAAGCACATAGTTGAGCACCGTGTTGAGCGTAACCGAAATTATTGAAGTGTAAAGGGGAGGGTTGACTCTTTCTGTTGACCTGAGCGCAACGCAGGTTACCTGATTGAATGCTGCAAATGGCGCCATGAAGGCAACAATTCTCATATACTGCGGTGCAGTGTCGATAACTGCCTGCTCCGAGGTGAAAATTCTTGTAAGCTGAGCAGGGAAGAAAAACATTGACGCCGTGAACATAACCGCAACTACAGCACCGAAAATCAACGCAATGCCGTAGGATTTGCGTATGTTGTCTTTTTCTTTTGCACCCCAGAATTGTGCTATCATTGCCGCCGTTCCGGATGAAATTCCGAAATAGAAAAGGTTCATAAGGAATATCCATCTTGACGATACACCTACCGATGATACAACAACATTGCCCAGACCCGTTACCATGGCGGTGTCAACAAGCTGAGCGCAGGAAACAAGAAGCTGCTGCATTGCAATGGGCAGTGCAAGCTTCACCATATTTTTAAAAAAGCCTTTTTGTGAATTCATTTGATTTCTCCGATTTTTTTACTACAATCAAGTATATTGATATCCGGACCAAAAGTCAACACAAAATAAAGTATAAAATACGAATTAATATTATCTTAAATATTATCTAAACTATTGATTTTTCAGAATAACTGCGATATAATTCAATCAATAATGGGCGAAAGCCAAAATACAACAAGAAGGTGCTTTAAATGTCACAGTTCAACGAATTTTCAGGTGTATATTCACTGCTTCTCACTCCTTTTAATTGGGACAGAACAATCAACTACAAAACATATGAGGAATATGTTGCATGGCAGGCAGCATTCAAGCCCCAGCATCTTTTCGCCGTCTGCGGTTCATCGGAAATGATGGAGCTTACTCTTGAAGAAAGAATCAAGTGTGCAGGTCTTGCAGTAAAGAATTCAGACGGTGTTCCCGTTTTTGCAACAGCTAACCTTGAAGCTGATTTCAACGCTCAGGTTGAAGAAATGAAAATGCTGGAACAGCAGGGTGTACAGGGTCTTGTTTTTGTAACAAAAGGTATGTGCGACAAGCCCGACGCTATATACGACTATATGACATCACTCGCTTCACACACAGAGCTTCCTATCGTTCTCTATGAGTTCCCCGGTCTCAGACCTCATCTCATGGACAGCGTTACATACGGCAGACTTGCAGAAACAGGCAAGTTCATGGGTATCAAGGATACAACCTGCAAGCTTACCGAAATCAAGCAGAAGATTGCCGTTCAGGGCGATTCAAACGTGCTTCAGGCTAACATTCCCTTCCTTTACGATTCATATCTTGCAGGTGCAAGAGGCGTTGTTGCAACTCCCACAGCCTGCGGTGCAGACCTTTTCGTAAAGATGTGGGATGAGTTCACAAAGGGTGATACTGAAGCCGCAAGAAAGACTCATCAGCATATTATTGCACTTGATAACTGTATTGACTCAGGCTTTATGGCAAGCGCAAAGTATCTCGTAAACCTTCGCGGTATTGATATGAACTGGTACACCAGAGGTTCACACGACCTTGGTGCCGCAAGAAAGCGTTCAATCGAAGTATGGTACGATTGGGCAAAAGAAGAGGGTATCCTTAAATAAGGTTATCCCAAAAATAACGGGGGATATATGAAAAAAATCAGAGCATCTGTCTGTGCGGTAACTCACGCAGGCAGAATAAGAAAAGAAAATGAAGATAACTACGATTTAAACGGCAGAATGACCTCTACGGGGGATCTTAAAAAAGGTTCCGCCTTTGTGCAGAGCATGACAGAGCCCTTCCACCTTGCCGTGTGCGACGGTATGGGCGGCGAGAGTTACGGCGAGCTTGCCTCGGGAATTGCCGTTGAAACCATTGCGGCACACGCTTCAAACGTTTACGAAAGCGGCGAGGATTTCAGCTTTGCAATCGCAAACTGCCTTGAAGATGCCAACAACCGCATCTGTGCCGAAATCAACGCAAAGGGCAAGCGTATGGGTACAACCCTTGCTTCAATCTATGCCGTAAAGGGTAAGATTTATTGCGTGAATATCGGCGATACAAGAGTTTACCATTACTCAAAGGGTCTGCTTGAGCAGATAAGCTTTGACCATACCCACGCACAGACAATTGTTGATGCAGGCGAGGTTTCTCAGGATAATATCGGTCAGATTCCCGATGCAAAAAGGCTGACCCGCCATCTTGGCGTATTTCCCGAAGAAGGCAATCTTTCACCCAACATTAGTGTTGTTGACGATGTTGACGACGGCGATGTTATCCTGCTTTGCAGTGACGGTCTTACCGATATGCTTGATGACGGCGAAATAACCGCCATTCTCTCAACAGCCGAAAGCTCTCAGGCGGCGGCAAGCAAGCTTATCCGCAGAGCACTCGAAAACGGCGGTAAGGATAATGTTACCGTTATGACCGCATTTCTCAGCGTTGAAGAAACCGCGATTTTTGCACCTATTGCGGCAGCAATGGTAGGTGACAGCGATGCCGATTATGAGGATGAGTACCGCAACAGCTTCGGCACAAACGAAATGCCCGATGACGAAAACGAGGTTTCGCCTTATGCCAATGCAGATGCAAGGATTTATGACAGGTCTGCAAACAAGGCAAAGGCACTGAAAATTGCAGGTATAGTTGTGGGTGCAATAGCACTTGTTGTTATTGCGGCACTGCTTATCAAAGCTTTTGTAGGCGGTAACGGCGGCGATGACAATACAACAAGCTCGGGCACAACATCATACCAGAATGTTGCTACCTATCCTCAGTATATTCCGTCCACAAGCGGTATTGAAACCTGGCCTCTTGAATCCACAAGCGAGAGCACAACAGAGGAGTCAACAACAGAGCCCACAACCAAGAAACCCACAACGACAAAAAGACCCACAACCACTAAGAAGCCTACCACCACAACGAGACCCTCAACAACCGAAGCTGAGGAAACAACAACCGAAGCTCAGTCAACAACAGAGGCTGTAGGCACAACCGCTGAAGAAACCTCAACAACCGAAGCGGAAACAACTCAGACACAGACAGAATCCACAACTCAGTCAGAGCAGCCTGCAGGTAATGAGGGCGAAAGTAACTCTCAGGAACAGCAGGAAACCCCTTCACAGTAAACCAATATAAAACTAACGGAGACACTTCAATGCGAAGCGTCTCCGTTTTTATGTTATTTGATTTTTGACAGTGCCCAGGAGGCAATATCCTCATATACTTTTTTGTTTTCAACCTCGTTGAGAACTTCGTGACGCATACCGGGATAAAGCTTTATCGTAACATCCTTATGACCTGCCTGAACAAGGTCGTTATATACCTGCTTTACGCCTTTGCCGTAGTTGCCTACGGGGTCCATATCACCTGCAGTAAGCAGAATGGGAAGCTGTGGGAGTTTTGCAAACCAATCCTTGCCTGAAATCTTTGTGAGAATTGTGAAAAGATCTTTGTAGCCTGCGGCAGTGAAAACAAAGCCGCAATATTTATCGGCAACATATTTGTCAATTTGACCTTTATCGGTTGAAAGCCAGTCAAAATCCGTTCGCTTTTCGGTTTTCGCATTGTAAGGGCCGAAAGCCATTTTGTTGATGAATTCACTGCGGTGTCTGCCGCCTTTTGCTTTTGCGATTGCGCCTGCAAGGTGAATTGCCACTGCGGCGGCGGGATTCTTGCCGCTTGTACCGCAGAAGACGGCACCTTTTATTCTTTCATCTGTGCCGTAGCGCAGAATATATTCTCTGGCAACAAACGAACCCATACTGTGACCGAAAAATATAACGGGCACATTGGGGAAATCCGCTTTTACAAGCTCCGTGACAGCTCTTTCATCTTCAACAAGAGCGTCCCAGCCGTTATTCTCGCCGAAATAACCCAGGTCGTCGTCGGCGTTTATTGATTTTCCGTGCCCCATATGGTCCTCAACAATAACGGCAAAGCCTTTTTCGCAAAGATAAGATGCAAAATCCTCATATCTTTCTCCGTGCTCCGCCATACCGTGAGAAATCTGGAAAATCGCTTTCACTCCGTCAGTCGGCATCCAGCATCTTGCATAAATATCCGCAATTCCGCATTTTGATGGTACGGTATATTCTTTTCTGATAATCTCCATTTTTTCAGCTCCTTATTTTGTTCAGCCTTTTCCGAAGTGTGAAACCAAGCACGGAAGCGGCTGTGACTTTTACTGTATCTCCGATTATAAAGGGGAGTACTCCTGCTGTCAGTGCGGCGGCAAAGCCCACACCCGATTGTAATGCATACCATAACGCACCTGTAAGACTGCATATTGCAGTGCCCAGTGCCATGCTCAGAGGGTAAATGAATTTTCTGTCGGGAAATTTATTCACAAGCAGGCTTACAATCAATGCGCAGGGAATGTAACCGATTATGTATCCTCCCGTTACACCTGCAATAACCTGAAATCCTCCTCTGAATGATGAAAATACAGGTAAACCTGCGGCACCGAGAAGAATATATATGATAACGGCACCTGTCGCACTCTTGGGATCGGCAATGCAGGAAATTATGAACACCGCAAAAGTGGCAAGCGTCAACGGAATAACTCCCGAGGGAATGGAAAGGGGAGCAAGCAGACAGATTATTGCCGCCATTACTCCCGTCAATGCAATTTTTTGTGCTTTCATTATTGCTCGTTTCTGTAAAGCAATTATACTTTACAAGTTGGAATAAAATTATTGGTTGTTTTTAAAATTCTCAATAATATCAACGATTTTTATGTCGGATAAGCGGTAGCAGGCAAGAATCGCACCTGCTTCGGGTGTAAAGTCAAGAAGCTTTACGTTGCTGAACCCTTTTTCACTGAGAAAACCGCAGAAATAATCTCTGAAAATTTTGTTGTGCTGAAAAACTCCGCCCCAAAGACCGACGGGAATATCTTTTTTCTTATCTTTGATAAGACTTAAAACCGTCTGTGAAAGCAGCATAGCTTCATTTAGCAGAATTTCGTGTGCGGTTATGTCACCGCTTTCAGCACAGATGCATACTTCCTTTGCAAAAGCGGCAAGATTTTTTCTGCTGACACTTTTTTCATAAAACACGTCAATCAGTTCATATATATTTGCGGATGAAAAATATTCAAGACACTTTTCCGTAAGTGATGTGGGTGCAACAATATTTTCCGCTGCCCTGATTGCGGTTTTGATTGCGTTAAGTGCAACAGAATAGCCGCTGCCTTCATCGCCGATTATGTATCCGAAGCCACCTGCGTGGTTTATCTCACCGTTTTCATCACGGCAGACCGCCATTGAGCCCGTGCCGCTTATTACAAAGGCACACTCGCCTTCACAATTCATAGCTTCAAGAGCAACAAAAAGGTCTGAATCCATAATAGTTATGTTGCTTTCGATTATTCCGCCGCAAAAACGCTCCGTTTCTTCGGCACTTGCTCTGCCGTTGAGTGCGGACATACCGATAACGGCACAGTCAAAGCTTTTGACCGAAAGACGGTTAATGATTTCTTTCATTGCCTGCCTTGCATTTTCAATGCCTACGGAATAATAATTTATGCTTTCTCCTTGGGCTTTGCATATAAAATTGCCTTTTTCGTCATACACAACAGCGGTTGTTTTACTGCCGCCGCCGTCAACGCCCAGATAGTATTTTTTATCTGCCATATAAACCTCCGAAAATAATTTACATTCCGTACATTTATATTTCTTAACCTGTAAACATATGGATGTTAAGATGGTACTTGTGAACAAAAACGATTTAATATAGATAGTATCAGGAAAGGAATGAATGTTTTGAATAAAAAACTGAAACAGCCCTGTGTTATGGTCTGCGTAACCCCTCAGCAATCCTGCCAAAGGCTTATCGAAGCAGGCGCAAGGATTGCAAAGCGCGAAAAACTGCCTCTTGCGGTTGTAAGTGTTTTCAGAGAAAGCAAGGGTCTTAACGCCAATGAAGGCGGTGCTCTTGAAACACTTTTTGACTGTGCGGGGAAATACAACGCTTCAATGGATGTGTATTTCAGCGACAGCCCCGTGCTGACCGTTGCCGTATCGGCAAAAAGAAACAATGCGGCAACTCTCGTAACAGGCTTTCCCGCCGAGGGAAGCAGAGGATTTATTGCAAGAATTCACGAAATACTGCCTGAACTTCCCGTAACTATGGTTGATGAAAATTCAAGCGAATACAAAATAATTCCTATGGATAAATCAGAAATCGAAAAAGCTAAGGAATTGAATATAAGCTCAGTTCATTGAGCCGCCGCTGAAAAGACGGTTAACCGCCTTTCTGAGCAGCAAGTAAGCCTCGCCTTCAAGGGCGGGGTTTTTGCTTAAAAGGTCAACCGCTGCGGTGTGAGCCTCTCTGATTGCTTCGCCGTCGGTCATCATATCCGCAATCTTCATCTCGGGCAGACCGTGCTGGCGTGAACCGAAAAAGTCACCGGGTCCTCTCAACTTCAAATCTTCATCAGCAATTTTAAAGCCGTCGGTTGTGGATGCAAGAATTTTAAGTCTTTGCTCCGTAAGGTCGTTGTGAGCATCGGATATCATTATACAGCTTGATTTTTCCGTACCTCTGCCTATTCTGCCACGAAGCTGATGAAGCTGTGAAAGACCGAATCTTTCAGCGTTTTCAATAACCATAATAACCGCATTCGGAACATCAATGCCGACTTCAATAACGGTTGTGGAAACAAGAAGCTGAGTTTCGCCCGAAGCGAAAGATTCCATAACTGCCTTTTTTTCGGCAGGTTTCATTTTTCCGTGAAGCAGACCTACCCTGAATCCCTTGAAGAAGCCTTCTGCAAGGTTCTGATAAAGCTCCGTTGCCGCGGTCAGCTCGCTTGTTTCGTTTTCGGCAACAAGGGCGCAAACTATGTAGCCCTGTCTGCCTTCGCAAAGGTGCTTTTTAACATATCCGTAAGCCCTTTCACGGATATCGTTGCCCACAAGGAAGGTTTCGATTTTTTGTCTGCCCTTTGGCATCTCGTCAAGGATGCTCAGGTCAAGGTCGCCGTAAATAATCAGTGCAAGGGTTCTGGGGATAGGCGTTGCAGACATAACAAGTGTATGGGGATTATTACCCTTTGAGCTGAGAGAGCCGCGTTGATTCACACCGAAACGGTGCTGCTCATCCGTAACAGCAAGGGCAAGATTTTTAAATTCAACATCCTTTTGTATCAGTGCGTGAGTGCCGATAACAAGATTTATTCTGCCGTCTTTAAGGGCGGCTTTTATTTTTTTCTTTTCTGCCGCAGGGGTTGAGCCTGTCAGCAGACCGATTTCGATATCTGTATTTTCAAACATTTTTGCGAGGGTTTTGTAATGCTGAACCGCAAGCACTTCCGTAGGTGCCATAAGGGCACTCTGACAGCCGTTGCGGGCACAGTTATAAATCAGTGCCGCCGCTACCGCCGTTTTGCCCGAGCCAACATCGCCCTGCAAAAGCCTGTTCATGGGAACGGTACCAAGCATATCCTCAGCCGCCTGAGCAACCGCCCTTTTCTGAGCCCCCGTCATTTCAAAAGGTAACGATGAAATAAATTCGTCTGTATAATCTTTTTCCATAGAGAAAGCTGTTGCACGGCGGTTTTTGCTTTTTAACCGTAAAAGACCCAGTTCAAGAAGAAAAAGCTCTTCGAAAATAAGCCTTCTGCGTGCCTCGCTGAGCATATCTTCGCTTTCGGGGCAGTGAATATTATGCAAAGCCTTTTTCAGATTCATAAGGCAATAGCTGTTGCGGATATCCTCGGGCAGGGGGTCGGGAATATCTCCGCAGACCGAAAATGCGGTTTTCACAAGCTTCTGAATAGCCCGTGAATTCATGCCTGCCGTCTGGGGATAAACGGGTCTTAACGCCTCCGTGCCGTCGTATTCTTCAAAAACGGGGGAGTTCATTGACCTGTAATATCCCTTGCCCGTGATTTTACCGAAGAAAAGATATTCCTTGCCCACTTCAAGCTTTTGTGCGGCAAATTTATTGTTGAAAAAAGTAACATCAAGCAGCATATCGCCGTCTGTGATTTCTGTTTTGTAAAGGGTCATACCGCCGCGGATTCTTTGCTCACGGCAACGCGTGCCCACAACGGCTTTTATGCAGACGGGCTCATTAAAGGGAGCATCGGCAATGGATACAAGACTGCTCCAATCTTCATAGGTGCGGGGGTAAAAGGTCAGCAAATCCCAAAGGGTTGCAATCCCCAGCTTTGAAAGCAGGGCAGCCCTTTTTTCTCCCACTCCTTTAAGATATTTTATGCTTGCGTTAAGTTCCATTGATTAGCTCCGTTTTCAGCCTGAATTTTCATGTTGTCGATTTTGATATCACTGAGTTCGCCGATTTCAAGCGCCGTTTCAAGAACGGTATCGGGTCGGTTTGTGTGAATATGCACCTTGATTATTCCCGAATGCTTTGCCGCCGCAGTGCAGTCACCCATACGGGAAAGACGGCTTCTGAAATTCTCGATATCAGCATTTGCAGCATTGTTTATCAGAAATTCGGTGCAGTAAATGTAAGTTATTTCTTCCGTGTGAACGGATTTTTTCGGGGCAGGTTTTGTTGCTTCGGAGGTATCGCTCATTTCAAGCATACCCTGCATAATGTAAACAAGCCCCTGACCTCCTGCATCAACACAGCCGTGCTTTTTCAGCACAGGAAGAAGATTGGGCGTTGATTTAAGGGATGCTTTTGCGGCATCAACCGCATCCGCAAAGGTATCACGGGCATTTTTGCCCTTTGAAGCAGATGACAAAGCTTTTGATGCGGCAAGCCTTATAACCGTCAGAATGGTGCCTTCCGTAGGCTTTTCTATGGCGGCATATGCCTCATCACAGCCTGCTTCAAGCCCTTTTGCAAGGCTTACGGCATCAATGGTTTCAAGACCCTCAACGCTTCTGGCAAAGCCGCTGAAAATAAGGGAGAATATTACCCCCGAATTGCCTCTTGCACAGCGGAAAAGCTCACCTGCGATTTTATCTGCAAGCTCGCCTGCACCCATTTCGGGCAGGTCTTTTATTTTGTCCGCACAGCCCGTAAGCGTCAGTGCAAGGTTAGTGCCCGTATCGCCGTCAGGCACCGGGAAAACATTGATTGAATCAATCTGCTTCATGTGCCGTGCAACGGCATTTGCTCCGCAGATAAATGCTTCTTTAAGTATTTGGGAATTTACCATAATAATCATCCTTTCGGGATATATTATGGCAGATTTTCCTTTATTTAAAACTCCAGGTTTCTATATCGTAAAAAACATCTCCGTCGCAGCAGGCATAATCCGCCTGCATTGCGTTGGTATATGATGCTGCCGCGTTTCTGTAACAAAGCGGTATAAACGGCAAATCCTCATTAAAGGTGTTGATGAAATCCATCAGCTCACAGCCGCCGCCGAGAAGCTGAGAATATCTTGACACAGAGGGGCAGAGAGGGTCGATTCCGTAGCCTGCCGTACCGCCCAGCAAAGAGGATAAATCCATATTGGGAGCAAGGCGGATTTCGCCGATATACATATCGTATGAGCCCAGCTCGAGGGCTTCCGTGTAGTATTGAGGAGCATAGTCTTTAAGAATTACCTTGAAGCCCAGTGCGGCAAGATAATCACAGATAAACTGAGCCGTCTCAAGCTTGAAGGGATTTTCTTTGTTGACAAGCACCGACACTTCCTTTGCGGTTATATCAATGCCTGATTCCGTTATAAGTGCGGTTGCCTTGGGGATATCCTGAGCAATTACAAGGTCTTTTGAAGCGAGCTTGCACCATTCGGGGTTGAAGGGTGAATAGGTTTCTCTGGCGTGGCCCTGAAATGCGGTGACCGCGATTTCCTTGCGGTTTATTGCAAGGTTTACTGCACGGCGTATCTGAGGATCCGAGAAAAATTCACTTGAAGAATTAAAGCCCAGATATACGAAATTGTTGATACCCATTTCAACGGTCTTTGCGTTGATTCTTGAAAATGTTCCGTCGCTCAGGTCGTCATAATAGAAGCCCGTGTTGCCTATTTCGAGGCTGCTTTCAACAGAACTGCTGTCCCTGACAGGCACAAGGGTTATGGTTTTTATTGCAGGGTTAAAGCCCGATTTCTTGCTGTTTACAACAAGATAAACCGTTTCGCCCGAAATTTTCGGTGCATATCTGCCTGAGCCCACGGGCAGTTCGCCGCTTGCACCGTTTTTGACTACGGGGAAGGTGAGGCAGGCAAGCACATAGGGGTCGGGGCTTGCGAGAGTAAAGACAAGCATATTTGAAGAAGAAATGCTTACCGATGCAATATTATTAAGCCTTTCGGCATAATAAGGTGCGTTCTTTGCCCTGTTGAATGAATAGGCAACATCGTTTGCCGTCAGTGCAGTTCCGTCGGAAAATTTGACGGAATTCAGGGTTACGTTTACCGTTGTACCGCTGACAATGGAGCTTTTTGCAATAACGGGTATGGGTTCATATGTTTTGTCGAGCTTGTAAAGACCGTCGTAAACAAGACCCAGAATCTGAATATTTGCACTCATTGTGCAGGTGAAGGGGTCAAGCATATCCGCTTTGGAATATGCAAGCTTCAGTGTGTTTGCACTGCTTTCGTTGAGGTTTTCGATAATCTGAGGGTCGTCGGGGTCAACGGGAGTTTTTTTACAGCCGCAGAATGCGGTTGCCGTAAGTGTGAATATCAAAATCAAAGCGATAATTTTTTTCATTATGTCACCTTGCCAAATCCGTAATGATTCTGCCTGCCATAATCATACCTGCCACGGGAGGCACAAAGGGAAGGCTTGCGGGGGTTTGTCTTTTACCTGAATTTTCGTCGGTCTGCAAAGGCTTTACGGGTTCTTCGGGGGACCAGACAACATTCAGCTTTTTTATTCCTCTTTTTTTCAGTTCATTTCTCATAACACGGCAAAGGGGACAGCCGCTTGTTTTGAAAATATCCGAAACCGTGAATCGTGACGGGTCAAGCTTGTTGCCCGTGCCCATACAGGCAATAAGGGGTATTCCCAGCTCCTGCGATTTGACTGCAAGGTCAATTTTTGCGCTGACGGTGTCAATGGCATCGGCAATATAATCAAAGCTTTCAAGCTTGAATTCATCCGAGTTTTCGGGCAGATAAAACTTCTGCACCGCAGTAACCTCGCAATGGGGATTAATATCAAGAATTCTCGCCTTCACAACATCAACCTTGGGCATACCTACGGTTGAATGAAGTGCGCAAAGCTGACGGTTGAGATTTGTAACGGATACCGTATCGTTATCAACGATTGTAAGCCTGCCTATGCCTGCTCTTGCAAGGGCTTCGGCTGTGTATGAGCCTACTCCGCCAAGACCGAAAAGGATAACGCTTTTACCCTTCAATATGTCCGTTGACCCTTCGCCCAGTATCATCTCCGAGCGCAAAAACTGCGAATGTTCCAAATTCTCACCGCCTTAATTATATTTATACATAATATATCATACACCAAAACAAAACGGAATGCAAGAAGCATTCCGTTTAAATGTTATTTCATTGCACTGCTGTTCATTACATAGTTAAGAATATGCATTGCGTTGCGTTGAAGCTCGCCCAGGGTAATGCCGTCGGGCTTGCCAAGGGTTTTCAACAGTGTGCCGTCAGGCTTGCGTTTACCTGTTCTTCCGCCGCCGGGCATAAGCACGTTGACGCCTGCCCTTACTCTGTAAGCCTGGTCGCGGATTGAGGGGAATTCGGGTGAAGCAGATGAGCGCATCCACCAGTCGGTCATAATGCTGCCGGTGTAACCCCATTCGCCTCTGAGAATTCTTTCACAAAGCTCGTAGTTGTAGTGACCCCAAACGCCGTTTATCTTGTTATAGGAAGTCATTATGTTCTGAGGCATTGCGGTTTTTACGCAGATTTCAAAGCCTTTGAGATATATTTCACGCAAGGCTCTTTCGGAAACTCTTGAATCGTTGTGAGTTCTGTTCGTTTCCTGATTGTTGCAGGCAAAATGCTTGGGACAGGCTGAAACTCCCGCCTTCTGAACGCCTTTTACAAATGCGGCAGCCATAATACCCGTCAGCAGGGGGTCTTCCGAAAAATACTCGAAGTTTCTGCCGCAAAGGGGATTTCTGTGGATGTTCATACCCGGTGCAAGCAGAATATCCGAGCCTACACGCTTCATTTCAAGGCCAACCTGCTCATAGAGATTTTCGATAAGGTCGGGATTCCAGGAGCTTGCAAGGGCGGTAGCAACGGGGAGAAGGGATGCACCTTCGTTTATTCTGATGCCCGAAGGTCCGTCGGTTGTTGTTGCGGCAGGTATGCCTTTGTTTCTCATTGATTCAAGCACGCCGCCGAAGGTGCCTGCGTTGCCCGCTGCACCCAGAGGGCTGTTCATAACGTAGTCGCCGCGGCTGACCGCTTCAAGCTCGGTATTATCAAGCTGTGCAACAAATTCTTCCATTGTTACTTTGCCGTTTTTAACATCCGCAAGCTTGTAACCCTTGTCACCTGTCTGAGGAATTTCTTCGGGAAGATTTTTAAGAATGATTTCTTTCAGATTATATTTTGCGGTAGGTACGGTTTCATAAACCTTTTTGCCGTCAATGAATTTAATTCTTTCAAATGCACTGTCGGGTGCAACGGCACAGGTCTGTGAAAGCTTTGATATAACATTGCTGTGTTCCTGGCCGTAGGTGCAGCAAAGTTCCGCACTGCGTACATCCGTACCGATGTAAATATTGTATGTACCCTTTTCAAGCACATAAGCAAAAGCATCCTCGTCATCATACGAAGCCATATCGTTTATGTTGAGAGTGAGTGTGATTTTTTCGCTTTCATCGGGGAGAAGTACTCCTGTTTTGGCAAATGCACCAAGCTCTCTTGCAGGCTTGCCCATTCTGCCGCAGGGTGCTTCATAATAAAGCTGAACAACTTCTTTGCCTGCGTGTGTGCCGAGGTTTTTAACGGTGGTTTCAACGGTTATAACTCCGTTTTCGCACCTGCATTCGGTGTTTTCAAGGCTGAAATTTGTATATCCCAGACCGAAACCGAAGGGGTAGAGCACTCTGTCCTTTGCAAAGGTTTCAAAGCCTCTGTAACCCACATAAATATCCTCGGTGTAGTTGTTGAACTTTCTTGCGCCGAAGTCTGCACTGCCGGGGTAATCTTCATAGCTTTTTGCGATTGTGTCCGGCAGCTTGCCGCTTGGGAAGCTGTCGCCGCAAAGCACGTCCGCAATGGCATTGCCGCTTTCCATACCCATCTGCCATACATAAAGAATTGCAGAAATCTTATCGCCGTATGCATCAATTTCAGCCATATCCATAATTCCGCCGCAGTTAAGCAGAAGAACAACCTTCTTAAATGCAGCTGTAACATTGTCAAGCATCTGTTTTTCGGTGTCGGTGAGGTAATAACTGCCCTTTTCAAGCTTGTTTTCTCTGTCCTCACCTGCAGATCTGCCGATAACCACAACTGCGGTGTCGGACATTGAAGCGGCGGTTTTTGCAAGGGAAAGGTCAACAGGCATTTCGTCATAGCACATAGGCCAGTTACCCCAGAATCCGTCATCGACGGGATTCTGCCTGCCCCAATTCACATATGCGGTTGCAAGAAGTTCATTATATTTTATTTTGGAATTATTTCTGATACCTTCCATAAGGCTGACTTTGTAAGGTGCCTTGACATCACCGCCGGAACCGTAACCGACGTAAAAATAATCGTTCTGTACTCTGCCGAAAACAGAAATAACGTTTTCGTCGGAAAGGGGGAGCACGTTATCTTTGTTTTTAAGCATAACAATGCCTTCCGCACCTATTTCACGGCAAAGCCCAATCATTTTTTGGTCGGGCACAAAGCTCTTGCCAAGCTGACCGTCGGATGTACCCTGAGATGTGGTTGTTGTAACGAAGTTGACAATCTTGCCCACATATTTCATAACCTTCTTCTTGATGATGCTCATTTGCAAAACCTCCGCACAATCGTGATACATAAATATATTACCACATATGATAAAAAAATCAATCCCCGAAGCGAGCCTCGGGGACTGACTGTTTGTTATTCAACCCATGAAATGAATTTATAGCTGTCAAGCACTCTGAAAAACTGTGCCAGTCTTTCATAAAGGGGATGTGCTTCTTCGCCGAAATGAGCATCAACATCTGCAGCAAGGTCGGCTATGCTCTTTTTGCCGTCAATGAGAGGCCATACAAAGCTGCCTGTTTTGTCAAGGTGAATGTAGCTGATTTTCGGCTTTTTGAAAAGCTTCTGTGCAATTCTGTTCATTGCACCTTTGTTTTCGATTTCAAGGGTAACTATTCCGTTTTCATCTGTTTTCCAGGGTATACCTTCGGGATGAACGGGGATTTTTTCGAGATAATTTGTTTCCTGCTTCTTCATATCTTATTTGCTCTTCTTTTTCTTCCACACGGAGAATTTGAGAAGTGAAAGAATAACAAGTCCGAATACCGCAAGACCCGCAACCTTTGCAACAACGGGTGAAAGGTTGAGGAAGCCCGAAATATCGATAACCTTGTCGATGCCGAATACTGCAAGCAGTGCAAGTACGATACCTACAAGACCTTCGCCTGCAATCATACCCGAGCAGAAAAGGATACCGTCGCTTGTGATTCTTTTCTTGTCTTCTTCGTTTTTCTTAATCTTGTCCACACCAAGTCTTACAAGACCGCCAACCATAATGCAGGCGCTGAGGTGCACGGGAAGATAAACGCCGATTGCAAAGGGAAGAACGGGTATGCCGATAATTTCAACAACAACGGCAATGAATACGCCGATGAAAACAAGACCCCAGGGCAGGTTGTTGTCCATAACACCCTCAATAATCATCTTCATAAGTGTTGCCTGAGGTGCGGCAAGTGCATCGCCGCCAAAGCCCCATGCAGTGTCAAGAAGATAAAGTGTACCGCCGATGGCAAGTGCGGCTGCGGTAACACCGATAACCTCGCCTATCTGCTGCTTCTTGGGAGTTGCACCGAGGAGATAGCCTGTTTTAAGGTCCTGAGATGTATCGCCTGCAATGGCGGCAACAATGCAGATGATTGAGCCGATTGCTATGGCACTTCTCATACCTTCCGCACCTGTGCTGCCTGTGATTTTGAGAATTACGGTGGCAATAAGCAGAGTTGCGATTGCCATACCCGAAACGGGGTTGTTGCTGCTGCCTACAAGGCCAACCATTCTTGATGAAACGGTGGCAAAGAAGAAGCCGAAAATAACAACGATTGCCGCGCCGAGAAGTGAAACGGGAACTGCGGGCACAAGCCATACAACAACTGTAAGAATAAGGATTGCAATAAGAACAACCTTCATACTGATGTTCTGATTTGTGCGCTCATTTCCTGCACCCGAGCCGCCTTTCATGCCTTTGATTGCATCTCTGAAAGTGCGGACAATAAGGGGGAGTGACTTGATAAGGCTGATGATACCGCCTGCCGCAAGTGCGCCTGCACCGATATAGCGGATATATGAGCTCCAGATTGCGCTTGCGCCGCCTTCGGCAAACATTTCGCCGATGGGTGCCGTGCCGGGGTAGAGGGTAAGTGTTTCACCGAAAAGAACGATAACGGGAATAAGCACAAGCCAGCTGAGAATACCGCCGCCGAACATATATGATGAAATTCTGGGGCCGCAGATATAGCCCACGCTCATAACAGCAGGGTAAATCTGAGTTCCGATTTCGCCTGCAAAGCCTTTGACTCTGAATGAAATTTCACCGGGTACGGCTTTGAGACCGTCAATGATAAGCTTGAAGAATGCGGCAAAGCCCATACCTGCAAAAACGGTTGAAGCGTTTGAACCGCCTTCTTCGCCTGCAAGCAGAACCTCCGCACAGGCGGTGCCTTCGGGGTAGGGCAGAACGCCGTGTTCCTTAACGATAAGAGCGTTTCTCAGAGGAACCATAAAGAATACGCCCAGAAGACCGCCGAGAAGAGCGATAAGTGTGATTTCAAGCATATCGGGCTTATCCATCTTGCCTTCTTTTGCCCAAAGGAAAAGTGCGGGAAGTGTGAAAATTGCACCTGCCGCAAGTGATTCGCCTGCTGAACCGACTGTCTGAACAATGTTACTTTCAAGAATTGAGTTTTTACGCATAACAACCCTGATAACGCCCATAGCTATAACGGCGGCGGGGATTGAAGCCGAAACCGTCATACCTACTCTGAGACCAAGGTATGCATTTGCCGCACCGAAAACAACCGCAAGCAGAACACCCATTATAATTGAAGTTACCGTGAATTCGGGTGTGATTTTGCTTGCAGGAATATACGGCTTGAAGTTTTTGTTATCCTGCATATAATTCTCCTTTATATTTTATTTTTACACAGATACCATCCATAATACAAAATAATCGGATTTTTTGCAAGAGGAAATTCAAAGAAATGTGAAAAGACACCCTCGCAGTGCGAAAGTGTCTTTTGGATTTTTATTCTTTTACAACTTTTACTTGCTTTATTCCGTAATATTCAAGGCATTTAACTGCCTGCTCGGTTATGATTTCGCCGCAGATTGCAACGGGCACCGCAGGCGGGCAGGCAACATTTGCCTGGGCAAGAATTCTGCCTTGTGCGTTGCCGATTCCAACGGTTTCACAAGGGCTGAAAACCGCGTTCCTGACCGACAGAGCAGATGTTAAAACGGGAATTTCAGGCGGATTTTCACAGATATAATCCCTTTTCGGTACGGAAATCAGAGTGTCAACAAGCTTTTCGATCCCCTCACTGCCGTTTTCGGGGGTAAGCATAAATACGATGAAATCTTTATCGCAGAATTCGCAGATAATGTTTTGATTTTTCATAATATCCGCAAAATCACTGCCGTAATATCCGTAAGGCTTGGTTTTTATTGTGATTTTCAAAGGCTCGTTGCCGTAAAGCTCATAGCCGTTTGCTTCAAGTGTTTTCTTTGCGTTTGCAGTTTCACTGCAAAAATCCTCAAGCCTTTTGCCGTAACCTTCTGCAATATATTCATTGGTTTTGTCAAGGGATTGCAGAATCAGATATGACGGGCTTGTCGAGCCGTAAAGCACAAGGGAATCCTTTGCGTTTTCGGTGAAAAACGGGTCGGTATCCTTTGAAATATGCAGGTATGCACCGCCCGTAAGCACGGGTAAAGTTTTGTGTGCCGAATCGCAGCAGATATCCGCACCGCAATCCATGGGGTGAAGGCTTTCAGGAAGAAATTTAAGGTATGCACCGTGAGCATTGTCAACAAGCAGAAGAATTCCGTATCTTTTGCATACCTCTGATATACCCTTTAAATCCGTGATGTTTCCAAGGTAATCGGGGCTTGTGACATAAACCGCCGAGGGCTTGATTTCGGATGAATTTATTGATTTTTCAAAACTTTCTGCGGTGATTTTGCAGGAAAGGTAGGAGTTCTTGTCTTCGGGGTAAAGCCACATGACATTGCAATCCGTAAGTGCAAGTGCATTCATAAAAGCCTTGTGTGCATTCCTGCCTGCGGCAATAAGGGGAGTTTTACCCTTTGATTTTGCGTCAAGCACCGCAAGATGCACCATCGCTTTTATGCACTGGGATGAACCTTCCGTGGAATAAAAGGTGTTGCAACCGAAATGTTCACCTGCATTTTTTTCGCTTTGAGCAATTATTCCGCTTGCTTCATAAAGACTGTCCGCACCGTCAATTTCGGTTATGTCATACTTCTCAAAGCCGAGAAACGGCACGCCCTTGTGACCGGGCATATGCAGTCTTTCAGCCTTGCTTTTTGCGTATTCATTTACGAAATCACAGATTGGAGTTTTCATTTATTCATCTCCGAAAGCTCTTGCAACGGCAACCATAATTGCACATTCCATTCTCTTTTTGAAAAGCTCACAGCCGTATTTGTATACACCTTTTACCGAGCCTGTTGAGTGATAAGCGTTTGCGGCGCATCCGCCCGAGCAGTAAAGCCTTGCCCAGCAGCTGCGGCATTCTTCACGGGAATAAACATTACATTCCGCAAATTCATTCTGAATTGAGGTATTTGTGACACCGTTCCATATATCGCCAAGCTTGAATTTTTCTTCGCCTACAAACTGATGGCAGGGATAAAGCTCGCCTGTGGGAGTGACTGCCATGTATTCCGTACCCGAGCCGCAGCCCGAAATACGCTTATAAATGCAGGGACCGCCCGTAAGGTCAATCATATAGTGGTAGAAGGTGAAGGGCTTGCCTTCCTTGTCACGGCTGAGCATAAGCTCTGCAAGCTTTTCGTACTGCTCCATAACAACGGGCATATCCTCCGCCGTAAGCTCCGAGGGTTCACCCGGTGCGCAGACAACGGGCTCCATACTCAGCTCTGTAAAGCCAAGGTCAAGCATCTGCTGAATATCTTTAAGGAAATCAGGGTTAGCGTGGGTGAAGGTGCCGCGCATATAATAGTTTTTACCGCCTCTTGCCTCAACAAGCTTCTGAAATTTCGGGACGATTTTATCCCAGCTTCCGTTGCCTGCATAGTCAACACGGTAGCGGTCGTGTATCTCTTTTCTGCCGTCAAGGCTGAGCACAACGTTGCTCATTTCCCTGTTGGCAAAATCAATAACGTCATCATCGATAAGTACGCCGTTTGTGGTGAGAGTGAAGCGGAAATTCTTGCCGTGTTCTTTTTCAACGCTGCGTGCATATTCAACAAGCTGTTTCACAACGTCAAAATTCATCAGAGGCTCGCCGCCGAAAAAGTCAACTTCAAGGTTACGGCGTGTACCCGAATTCTCAATAAGAAAATCAAGGGCACGCTTGCCTACCTCAAAGCTCATCAGTGCACGCTCGCCGTGATACTTGCCCTGGCTTGCAAAGCAGTATGAACAGTTAAGATTGCAAGTATGGGCAATGTGCATACACAGTGCCTTTACAACGCCTGCTGTTTTCTGTTTGAGATGACCTGCCATAGGCTCAAAGGTTTCGGGAGCAAAAAGCTTGCCGCTGTCCTTGAGTTCGCAGATCTGCTCATAACATTCTTCAATATCCGAAAGGGGGATATCCGCATATTTTTCGCTGATTTCCGAAATAACGGCATCCTTGCCTTTTTCTTCAAAAACCGAAATTATATCGTATGCAACCTCGTCAACGACATGAACGGAGCCTGAGCAGATGTCGAGAACGATGTTGTAACCGTTAAGTTTATACTGGTGTATCATAGCTTCTCCTCACAGAAAATGCCGCCATAAAGGCGGCATTTCAGCAATTATAATTATTTGCTTTCCTTGTTTGTGCTTTCACACTGCTGGTTAGCAATACCGCAGCTTGTTTTGCAAGCTGACTGGCAGGATGTCTGGCATTCGCCGCAGCCACCGTTCTTAGCGCTGTCACAAAGATTGCGTGTTTCAAGAGTCTTGATGTGTTTCATTGGTGTAACCTCCGTCAAATTTTATCATTACAAATGATATCACAGAATAAATTCAAAGTCAATATATTAAATAAATTAATCTTCAATCGCCGCTTTGCGTGAATTGATTTTTCTGAATATTTCAGGGTCAAACTTGGGTGTACGGTCATAGTAATAAAGACCGTTCTGCTCCTGCTCGATATCGTAAAGCTGAGTGTAGCAAAGACCGAAGATTGCTTTGTTATCAAGCAGAATATCTGTCAGACCCTTGTAACGCTCAATAAATTCTTCCTCTGTTTTGGGTGCGTTGCCGTAGCCCCAGGCATCGCCTCTGTCGCCCCTTGACCACTGAAGTCCGCCGTATTCGCTGACGAAGGTTATGCCGCCGTCAAAGGTTTGTCTGTCAGGGAAATAGCTGAACATTTTGCCTTCGCTTACAAGATTTTCGTAGTGGCTTGCGAAAACGGCAACATCCTGCTCATAATCGTGAACATCGAAAATATCGGTTTCAACGTGATAATTACCGCTTGTGTCAATGCAGGGACGTGTTTCGTCAAGAAGCTTTGTAGTTCTGTAAATGATTCTGAGAACATCATCATTCTGTTTTCTGCCGTTGATATCCCAGGTTTCGTTGAAGGGACACCAGCCGATGATTGAGGGATGGTTGAAATCTCTTTCAACGCATTCGCACCATTCGGGCAGCATTGCGGCAAGTGAAAGGGGATCTGACCAGTCAAGACCCCAGTTGCCGTATTCACCCCATACAATGTAGCCAAGTCTGTCACAGTGGTAGAGGAATCTCTTTTCGAATACCTTTTCGTGAAGTCTTGCACCGTTGAAGCCCACGGCAAGGGAGATTTTTATATCGTTTTCAAGGTCTGCTTCTGTGGGCGCAGTGTAAATACCGTCAGCATAAAAACCCTGGTCAAGCACAAGACGCTGGAAAACGGATTTGCCGTTAATGAGGAATTTGAGTCCGTCAATCTTCACGTTTCTGAGACCGAAATAGCTCTTGATTTTATCCTCGCCGAAGGTGAGCTCAAGGTCGTAAAGTCTGCCGCAGCCAACTTCCCAGAGATGAACTTCATCGAGCTTGATTTCGCCTGTAATTGTTGATTTTGCGGTTTTTGTGAAACTGCCCATGGGCTTGCCTTCATATGAAGCGGATGCGGTGAATTCACCTTCACCCTCAACGACCGCAGAAATCGCAATAACTCCGTTTTCGCAGTCGGGGAAAAGCTTGAAGCTCTTTATGTATGCTTTGGGTACGAATTCAAACCATACGGTCTGCCAGATACCCGTTGTTCTTGTGTAGTCACAGCCGTGGGATTTGAGTTCTTCACTCTGCTTGCCTCTGGGTACAAGGGGATTTCTCACATCGTCAACGGCGTGAACAATAAGGGTGTTTTCACCTTCGTTAAGGTAATCCGTAACATCAAATTTGAATGAAGCATAGCCGCCCTTGTGGGTGCCTGCTTTTTTGCCGTTGATGTAAACTGTTGCTTCATAGTCAACCGCACCGAAGTGAAGAATAACCCTGCCTGCAAGCTGTGCGGCGGTAACATTCACGGTTCTTCTGTACCACACTGCGGGAATGAAATCTGTATATTCAATGCCCGATAGCTTACTTTCGGGGCAGAAGGGGACAATTATTTTTTTATCCCAATCCTTCTTTTCAAGAATGCCTGCTTCAAGCTTGCTGTTGCCGAAATCAAATTCAAAATCCCATTCGCCGTTAAGGTTGAGCCAACTTGCTCTTTCGCATTGAGGGTCGGGATGTTCGCATCTGGGAATATTAATCATAATAAAGCTCCTTACATTTCAAAAAAATAATCTTCGAGCATTGCCGCAATGCAGTGATATACGGGCAATGTAAGTTCCTGAATTTTGAAGGTTTCCGTTTCGGGAAGCCTTATGCAGATGTCGCAGATTTCGCTGAGTCTGCTCGGATTTTTGCCTGTTATGCCGATGCTCACACAGCCTGCCGCTTTTGCGGTTTCTGCAGCATAAACAATGTTTTCCGAATTGCCCGATGTGCTAAGGCAAAGCAGAACATCATCGTTTTTTGCATAAGCGTAAACCTGCTGTGCAAAAACGAGAGAGGGTACTGCATCATTTGAAAATGCGGTCATCAGTGCGGAATGTGTGCAAAGCGAAATCACAGGCAGACCCTTTTGCAGATTATCCGCAATGAAGCTGTCGCTGAATTTTGCTTTTTCATCAGCCGAAAGCGGTCTTTTTTTGAGAAAACCTTTCAGCAATTCTCCTGCGAAATGGTCGCAGTCTGCCGCAGAACCTCCGTTGCCGCAGCAGAGTATCTTGCCGCCGTTTTTCAGGCTCTGCGCCATAGCTGTGAATGCATTGTAAATATCGTTTTTGCATTCCTCAAGGCAAGGATAACGCTGAAATAACTCGTGGAATAAATATGCGGTATTTTCCATATCATTTACCCTCCGCAAAATCCTTTGCAACGCCGATTGCGGCAAAATCGCCGATTTCGTCACCAAGCATTGCAGGTACTATTTTACAGCATTGTGCGGAAATTTCAAGTGCTTCCTTGCGGATTGTCTCGTTCATGCTTTCCGCAAGAAGGTGCCCCGAACGCTGATAAATACTGCCGATAACAATTCTTTCGGGGTTAAGGATATCAATGAGGATTGAAATTCCCAAGCCCAGCTTTTCGCCGCATCTGCGGTAAATGGCGTTTGCAAGCTTATCGCCCTTCATTGCCGCATCCGCAACGGTTTTTGCTGTAACATTGTCACGGGGAATTATTGTTGAACCGTTGTAGATTGAAAGCATTTTCTTTGACATTGCCGCAATGCCCGCACCGCTGCAAAAGCCCTCGAATGAACCTGCTTTTCCGTAAGCGGCGGGACCGTCGGCATCAAGCCTTATGTGACCCACTTCGCCTGCGGTGCCGCAGGTGCCCGAGTAAAGTCTGCCGTCAAGAATAAGACCTGCACCCATACCCGTGCCGAAGGTGAGAAAAATCATATTTTTGGTTCCTCTGCCTGCACCGAACTGCCATTCCGCAAGTGCACAGGCATCCGCATCGTTCCTGACCTTGCAGGGTATACCCAGTTCTTCCCTGACCATATCCGCAAGGGGAACATTATCCCAATCGGGCAGGTTGGGAGGGCGCATAATCACACCCGTATCGCTGTTGAGGGGGCCGCCGCAGCTTACACCGCAGGCAAGAACCTCATCGGGTGAAATTCCGTTACGGCAGAGTATTTCTTTTGCGGAAGAAATAAGCTCTCCGATAATTTTTTTGTAACCCCGTTCAACCTTTGTGTCAAACCTGATTTTATCCTTTATTGAATTTCCGTTCTTTTCGCTGAGAACCACGGCGCATTTTGTGCCGCCGATGTCAAAGCCAAGGTAATATTTCATATGAATACCGCCTTTCACACCTGTGATTATATATTTTTTTCACCTTCCAGTCAACAAAAAGGTAATATTGGCGGCAAGTCCGTGAAAAATAAAGTGAAGAAGGGATGTGTCTGTATGGCAGTAACGCTTGTGAGAACGCTTATACTTTATGTTATAATTATCCTGCTTATCAGACTTATGGGTAAGCGGCAGATAGGCGAATTGCAGCCATCGGAGTTGGTTATTACAATTCTTCTTTCCGAAATTGCATCAATCCCGATTCAGGATAACAAGGTGCCTATTCTGAACTCCGTTGTTGCACTGTTTCTTCTTGTTGGTTTTGAAATTCTTTCGTCAGTAATCGGTCTTAAAAGCCCGAAAATCCGTGCGCATATTCAGGGGCATCCCGTTATTGTTATCAGAAACGGAGAAATCGATTATAAGGCATTAAAAAAACTGAGAATGACTCTCAATGATCTTGTGTGCGCTCTGAGGCAGAAGGATGTTTTTGATATAACTCAGGTTTCCTACGCAATATTTGAAACCAACGGAAAAATAAGCGTTCTGCTTAAACCCGAATACAGAAATTCAACCGCATCGGATATGAACATCTACCCTAAGGACAAGGGTATGCCCTTTGCGGTTATCTGCGACGGCAAGGTTATGGAGGATGTGGCGGGCGAGTCGGGCTGTGACCTGAGTAAAATCAAAAAATTTGCTCTCTCATCAAAAATTCCCATGGAAAAAATTCTTATCATGGCCGTTGACAGCGACGGCATTGCCTACATTATGAGAAAGGATGATAATTCATAAAAAGACTGGCGGCGGCAATTGTTCTTATCGGACTTTCGGCGGGGATTTCTCTTTGGTCGGGTTATGTTTTTGAGACCCGCATGGATTATTTTGAATCCGAGATAAAGGTGCTTCTTGATGCCCCCGAAGATGAGCTTTATGAAAGGGCTGAAAATATTGCGTCTGCCTGGGAAAAGCATGGGAATTTTCTTCATACCGTTTTTGCTCACGAGGGAATAGATGAGCTTGAACGGCTTATCACTTCTCTGCCCATGACGGCGGAATATTCCGATGCGGATGAACTCAGGATGAAATGTATTGAAGGCATAAATCTTATCGAAAACCTGAAAGCCTGCGAAAGGCTCTCCGCAGAAAACATTTTATAAAAATTTACAAATATATATTGTAAAAAGGTTGTGAAAGTGATAAAATGCAATAAAGGAGAGTGATATGATGCCGGAATTTACTATGCTGATTTTTTGGATTGTGCTTCTCATAGTTCTTATTGTGGTTGAAGCCGTAACGGCACAGATGGTTACTATCTGGTTTGCGGCAGGTGCGGTTGCCGCCATAGCGGCAGAGCTTCTGGGCGCACAGGTGTGGCTGCAATGGACAGTGTTCATAATTGTGTCCGTAATCGCTCTTATTGCCACAAGACCGTTGGTGAGAAAGATGACCGCAACAAAGGTTCAGCCCACCAATGCAGACCGATGCATCGGTCAGACTGCCGTTGTAACCGAAGAAATCGATAACATAGCGGCAAAGGGTGCGGTCAAAGTTAACGGTACCGTATGGACCGCGCGCTCGGCAGACGGCTCGGTTATCGGTAAAGATGAGAAGGTTACGGTTGAAAAAATCGAAGGCGTAAAACTTATTGTAAAGATCAATTAAGGAGGAAAAGTTTATGTGGATTATCTTTGTTGTTCTTGCGGTGTTCATCATCGCGCTGATTATTGCGAATATCAAAATCGTTCCTCAGTCAAAGGCATATGTAATTGAAAGATTGGGAACATACAGTGCAACCTGGCAGACAGGTCTTCATATCAAAATCCCTTTCATTGAGAGAATCGCAAAGCAGGTTTCACTTAAAGAGCAGATTGTTGACTTCCCGCCTCAGCCTGTTATCACAAAGGATAACGTTACAATGCAGATTGATACGGTTGTATTCTTTCAGATTACAGACCCCAAGCTTTTCACATACGGTGTTGAAAGACCCCTTTCGGCGATTGAAAATCTGACGGCTACCACTCTCAGAAACATCATCGGTGAAATGGAGCTTGACCATACTCTCACTTCGAGAGATGTCATCAATGCAAAAATCAGAGGCATTCTTGACGAGGCAACAGACCCCTGGGGCATCAAGGTCAACAGAGTTGAGCTTAAAAACATTCTGCCTCCCAAGGAAATTCAGGATGCTATGGAAAAGCAGATGAAGGCAGAGCGTCAGCGCCGTGAAGCAATTCTTACCGCCGAAGGTGAAAAGGCAAGTAAGATTCTTGTTGCGGAAGGTCAGAAGGAAAGTAAGATTCTTGCTGCAGAGGCTGAAAAGCAGAGTGCAATTCTTGCCGCAGAGGCAATCAGAGAAGCCAAGATTATTGAAGCAGAGGGTGAAGCTGAGGCAATCCGCAGAGTTGAAGAAGCCAGAGCTCAGGCAATCGGTCTTATCAACGAAGCCGCACCCGGCGAAGGATATATTACCCTCAAAAAGCTTGAAGCTTTTGAAGCTGCCGCCGACGGTCAGGCAACAAAGCTTATTGTTCCCAGTGAATTGCAGGGTCTTGCAGGTCTTGCCGCAAGCGCAAAGGAAATTCTTTCAAACAACTAAACCCAAAAAAGAAAGCTGTGCATCCGTGCACAGCTTTTGTTATTTTATCCTGATTATTTTCCACGCCTCAACCAGCCTTTCGAAGCTCCAGGCAGCATTTGCAGGGCTTGTTGACGGCAGACAGATTGCTTTTATTCCTGTCTGCGGCAGAGCATATTTATTGTAATATTTTTCCGCGGTTTTGCCGTTTACAAAAATCCGTTCAACGGCGCTGCTTTGAAGAATAACGCTTAAATCGTTTGCCTTAACATTTTTTATTGTGCTGTCGGCGCTGCCTTCAATTTCACATTCTGCAATAACATCCCATAATGCAAGATTGTTTTCAATAATGAGCAGCTTTTTCTCGTCAATTGTTACGGGCTTTTCATATCCGTAAACAGCTGCAATGACAGACCAGAATCTGTTCTGAGGGTGACCGTAAAAAAACTGAGCTTCCCTTGATTTGACAGACGGAAACGAGCCTAAAATAAGTGTTTCTGAGTTTTTGCCAAACAGAGGCGGTATGGGGTGAACTGTCATTTTTTCTCAGCCTTCACAAATTTTTTGAGTATCTCCTTTATCGGAGTGAACACCGCAAAGGTAACGGCGGAATTTATGCCTGCTTTAAGCAGGTTAAAGGGGATGATTGCAGGTATGAGCATACCTATAACCGTCTGTGTTCCTGCACCGAGGAATATGCCCGTAAAAACAAGATTAAGGGGAATCATAACCGCCGTCATTGCAAGAGAGCCGAGAACAAGACCGATGATAAGGCTCAGGTGGGTCTTTTTGCGGCTGTATATGCCCGAAGCCGCAAGCACAAGCACGCTTGATGCGATGAAGTGCATAAGGAAGCCTATCCAACCGCTTGATGCGCTGACGGTAAGTGCCTGAATAATGCATACCGCAAGCAGGATAATCAGACCCGGAACGGGGCCGAGCATCATTGAACCGATAAGTACGGGAATATCCGCGGCATCATATTCAAGGAAAGGTGCGGCAGGTATCAGGGGCAGACGCACCGTATAGACAAGCACGATTGAAAGTGCCGTAAGCATTGCCATAATGCAAAGCCTGATGATTTTTTCTTGCTTTTTCATAAATTCGTTTCTCCTTTGCTCGGAGTGCCGATAAAAAACAAAAGTCCTGCAAAAATGCAGGGCGTGAAATGCATAATATCAGCATTCTCTTTCATCCGGACTTTAAGCATGAGGATATTCTCACGCAACCGTCGGTTACGGAATTTCACCGTATCAGCCGCACAAGCGGTTCGTGGACTTTAGAGTGAAATAATCCGAATTATACACGGTTTTGAAAGGCATCTTTTTGCCACAACCGCGTTAAAAATCTTTGAAATAACCTCGTATTTCTGCAGATTTTTGCCTTGTTGTAACAAAAATCTGCTCTTTCAAAACTGCGAAGCACCGAAAAGGTCGCAGTTTTGATTCAGCGGAGTGTTTCTTTTCTGAAGGCATACTGTCGTATGGCGAAGAAAAAAACGCTTCGATGGGTCGGAAATCCGACCTTTACGGC
>JAZSHU010000075.1:0-15480 GCA_045533455.1 Acutalibacteraceae bacterium
CCATTACTATTATACTTGGAGGTTTGATTTTCTTTCAACCTTTCGGGCTTGCTTTGAGCTCGCCCGTTTTGGCTTTGCTGAAGCCGTCTTTAACCCCTGGTAGAACCAGGGGTTTATTTCCACACCTGAAGGCACCAAACAATCAGGCGCAACAATATATCTGTTGCGCCTGAAGTATATTACGGCAAACCGTATTCACCGGATTTTATAACAAGAAAATATAATAGAATGCTTGTTAACAATGAACTGCCTGTAATCCGTTTTCACGATTTAAGACATAGTTGTGCAAGCCTCATGCTTAGTAAGGGTTTTACCCTTAAAGATATACAAGAATGGCTTGGACACTCAGACATCGAAGTAACAGCAAATATTTATACACATCTTGACCAAGAACGCAAAAAAACATTATGAGTTCCATTACAATATAAAAAAGTTCTACCATTTTTTCAAAAAAAGTGGTAGAACTCAAAAATCAAGTGGTAGAACTTTGGTAGAACTCGGGGTGATTTCAATGAAAAACAAGACAGTTTCAAAGCAAAAGAAAAACGCTGAAACCGTTGTATATCAACGATTTCAGCCTTCTTTAAGATGGTCCGAGTGGCGAGACTTGAACTCACGGCCTCTTGACCCCCAGTTTCGGTATCGATACTACTTGGGTCTATTTCAGACTATTTTAAACCACTTGAGAAACGCCTGAAACCCTTGTAAATAGGGCGTTAGACCACTTTTCTACCCGAATATCAAAAAATCATATCAAAACTATTTTTTGACAGATTTGACAATAATTTGGTAGAACTTTGTGTAGAACTTTTCAACCAAAACAAGGCTTGTTCTTTCATCATTCAGATAACTGTTCATGTCCTCAAAACCGAACATCATTGACAAAACACCTTGAAAGCATTATTATGTTTTTGAGGTGTTTTTATGTATCAGGCTAATTCAAAGAAAACCGCAATTCTCTGCATTATCGATATTCTCAAAAAACATACCGACTGCGAGCATACGCTCACTCAAAAACAGATTCAGGATATGCTTGAATCCGAATACGGATTGAAACTCGACAGAAAAGCTGTTAAAAGAAATCTGACTGATTTGATCGATATGGGCTTTGACGTCGGTTATTCCGAGCGTACCCGTAAAACAAAAAGCGGTGAGGCTGAAACCGTTTATTCCGATTGGTACATAACCCGTGCATTCGATGACAGCGAACTCCGACTGCTTATCGACAGCATTCTTTTTTCAAAATATATTCCATATTCTCAATGCAAAGAGCTTATTGAAAAACTTGAAAAACAGTCGAATAAATATTTTTCTGCAAAGGTACGTCATGTGCGCAATCTGCCCGTTACAATGCCCTCAAACAAGGAGCTTTTCTACACAATCGGCATTCTTGACGAGGCTATTGAAGAAGGTAAAAAGGTTAAATTTCACTACTCCGATTTCAATCTGAAACTCGAAAGAGAAAAGCGTATTCACTACGGCAAACCTGCGGAATACATCATAAATCCTTATCAGATGGTCGCCTCAAACGGCAGATATTATCTTATCGGCAACTATGATAAATTCGATAACGTTTCGCATTACCGAATTGACAGAATCATTGATATTGAAATTATTGACGAGCCCGTAAAACCGATGAAAAAGGTTAATGGACTCAAGAACGGTCTTGATTTACCCAAGCATATGGCAGAACATATTTATATGTACTGCGGTGAGAGTGTCAAGGTTAAATTCAGAGCCGATAAAGACATTATCAACGATGTCGTTGACTGGTTCGGCACGGCGGTTAAATTCTCAAACGAAACAGAAGAAACCGTCGATGTGAGCGTAAAGGTGAACGAAAATGCGATGTTCCATTGGGCAATGCAATACGGAACAAGAGTTGAAGTGCTTGAACCCGAATCGCTCCGCAAATCGCTTGCCGATGCAGTCAGAGCGATGAATGAGAAATATAACGGAGGCAAAACAAATGGATAATAAAGCATATCTTGATATGATAAACAGTGAAGAATATATAAAACTTTATGAATATTATAATCAAAAAACTTTTATGGATGTTCTCGGTGTAAGCAGACGCGAAAATGAACACAGCAGTTTTTTGGCTTGGCTTTTTAGTCCTACCGAAAACCATGGCATGGGTGATTATCCTTTAAAAAAGCTTTTGCAAACAATAGCATTCAGATGTCAAAAAGCAAAAGAAAGCAATCCGTGCTATAGTCCTGAAAATGATAAAAACCTATTAAATGATAAAAACAGCAAATATTTGGAAAACCTGATTTTTGGAAATTACAAGATTCAATCTGCAGAAAAGGCTTTACGTGAGAAAGGAATTCCCAATCAAAAACGTTTGGATATATTCATAGAATTAGAGATACTTTTTAGTTCTGAATGTGAACCCCAAAAAATCAATCTTCTGATTGAAAACAAAATCACTTCATCAGAAAACGAAAATCAAACTATTGATTATGCAAAATGGCTGTTTGAACAAGACGGATATGCAATACCTGTTTATTTAATGGTTGTTGCAAATAAAGAACTGAAAAAACTATCTGAAAAGCAAAAACCTGAAAGCAAGGAATTTCTGACGTTGAATTATCAATATCTTATGGATGGCGTTTTCGAACCTTGCTTGTTGGAATGCAAAACAGATTTTGGTAAAAATTTATTGCAAGAATATATAAAGTGTCTTGGCAAGGCATTGGAAGCTGTTGAAGATCCGAAAAATCCGAGAACTTTAGTTATGGCAATAAGCAAATATGAGAAAAGTCTTGTTAAACAGCTCTGGGATAATTATGAAGATGCTTTGGTTGAACAATTCAACAGGCATAGTTCATATAAAGCTGATACAACAAAAGAAAAAGACGAGTTTTATATTGCGATTGCAGAAACTTTGCTAAATCTTATAGAGAGCAAAAAAATAATTCTCGATAAAAACGATGCAAAATTCACAGCAATTAAAAATATGAAGAAAGTGAATTCGGTTTCAAAAACCTACTATTATAAAGATAATAAATATAAAAAGTACCAGAGAAAATATAGTATAGGTGCACTTTGCCGTGAACTTATAAAAGAATATGCCCAAAAAGTTGATTTGAACCAATTAGATAATAAACTTAGTATAACCGAATTAAAAAGCAATGCATGGCTTCGCGGCATAATTATAGAAGAAACTCAGAAAAGCAAGTTTAAACATTGTGACAAATATGACCCGAACATACCATGTGACAGATGTAAACACAAAGCAAACAACAATTGTTACTGCATAGAAGATTTTGAAGACCATTTTTTTGTTAGCGATGATGAAAAAGGTGAAAGTAAAGACGGAAAAACATTTTATGTTGCAAGATATTTTACCGTTGAAAACCTTGAGAAGTTAATTGATGTTTTAAATTACCATAAAGAAGAACGAAACATTAATGAAGTCAGTATTTGTTAAACAGCAAAGAATTTATGTCCGTTTTTGCACCCATAGCAAGTGGTATTATGACCTTGCAGCCAAGAGGTGCGAAAAGGCAGGGTCCTGCAAAAAGCATGCAGGCGGCAGCGAGTCGCTGTCCGATGTTAAGCAAGAGCATAATGGCATCAGTTTTTCAAACTGATGCACACGACAGGTTATTGTGCCACCTCCGCACCACGGCTGCGGGGGTGTATTTTTATGCTTAATCTTAATTCACAAAAAGCGCTGATTGATTTGCTTTACGAAGATTGGTGCGAAGATATCAGCAAAGAAGTTTTCTCGGCGTTTATTTATCGCATTTCAAACAATCCGCAGAATTTTTACCATCGAAATCAGATATATCAGAAAAACGGCAAGGTAAGAAACGTTGATGTGCCAAGCCAAGGTCTGAAAATCATTCAGCGGATTATTCTTAAACGCATTCTTGAAAACATTCCCGTTCACAACTGCGCAAGAGCATATGTAAAAGGCTGTTCTCTCAGGGATAATGCAGGTGTTCATTGCGGAAGAAAATGTGTTGTGAAACTTGATATCAAAAGATTTTTTGAGCATATAGATGAAAAATCTGTATATCTGATTTTCCGCAGGCTTTCCTATCCGCCCGATGTCTGCAGAATGCTCACAAAACTCTGTTGCCTCAAAGGAAGACTTCCCACAGGCGCACCGACTTCGCCGTATCTCTCAAACCTGTTTATGAAAAAATTTGACCGTGAAATAAGTCTTTTCTGCGAAAACAAAAACATCTCATATACCCGATACAGCGATGATATTACTTTTTCTTTTGATTCATTTGACAAAACCCGTCTTATCCGTGTCACAAGAAACTTTCTCGGGCTTTATGCAAACGGTTTACCCCTTAATCAAGAAAAAATATTTGTTGTAACAAGCAACAAAAAACAAAAGGTAACAGGTCTGGTTGTCAATGAAAAACCGTCTGTTGATAAAGAACTCCGCCGAAACATACGGCAAGCCGTATACTATATCGGAAAATTCGGTGTTTCGGATCATATCAGGCATTTGCACAATTCAGAATACGGCGGTTGGGTTATGTTTGTAAAAGACGACTGGCATTTTCATATGATTAAACTGCGGTATCTCAGAACATTGCAAGGTCAGATTTCGTTCTGCCTGTGCGCCGACCCCGATAATACTGAAATGAAGCAATATGCTGAATTCATAAAAGAAATCATAAATAAGGAGAAGGAAGAAATATGTTTGTTAAATATGAGTTTTCAAAACGCGAGAAAATAAGAGAAGATTTAAGCGGAGTTTTCAGAAAGCTGGAAATGGATTCCAATCTCATATCTTGTATCGGCGCAGTTCTCAGCTGTGAAGTCCCCTTGGGCGATATGCTGAATCCGAAGGCATTGGGAAAAGTCATAAACAATACCCTTGGTTATCCTCATCAAGTAAATACTTATCCTTTCGGGGATGCAACAAATATGATTCACCCTTCATTTCTCACAATCTGCAACAAGAAAAGTTCTTTTAGGCAAACTTTAACCGCTATGGTAAATCACGGCATAAAAAACGGTGACCGAATTCGCGAAATGGTGATGCTGACAAACTTCTGGGACAGCAAGGATTTCAAAGAATGCGAAGAGAGCTTTGAGATTCTTCGCAGAAAATACGGCATAAAAATATCGGTTATTCTTGTAACCGAATATTCTGCAAATATAGTGTTTTAACAAGGGAGAATTGATATGGACGAGAAAAACAACGAAATCAAATCAAAAATGAAAATCACCATAAAAATCGGTGATGAAAGTGAATTTACGGTTGAAAACATCAGCGAACGTCTCAGCGAATTGGAAGAAAAAGCCGAAGAAATCAAAAACAGACTTGAAGAACTTCAGTTTATTCTTCCCGATGAAATGAACAGTGATGTTTATGGCAAATGGGACGATGTTCTCGATGACATTGAAGAACATCTTGACGAAATCGAATCGTTGATTGAGGAAGCTGAAGAATTCGAAAACGAGGATTCAGATGAAGATGACGAAGAAGATTTCTGAATTATATCAAGTGATTCACGCCTATTGTTTTGAAAACAAAGAACTTTTAAATGAATGCAAAGAAGCAGTCTGCTTTTATTGCAAACAGAAAGTGATTTGCGCTGATATCAACGATTGGTGCAATGAACTCTCGGAAAAAGAATCTGCAATTTGTCCCTATTGCGGAATCGACAGCATTGTTCCGTACAAAGTTGACGGTGTGTATGAACTCGACGACAAAATGCTTGATGAAATGCATAAATATTATTTTTGACGAATGAAACAGCAACGGAAGTAGAGATTCAGTGTCGCTACGCACCCTTTGGGTCAAAAGAAATGCAGGTACAGGCACACCTGTCCGTTGCCGATTCAGATATAACAAAGCACCAAGGAATCAACCTTGGTGCTTTAATCATTTCTTCAGGTTTTCATAAAATTCAAACGGCACTTCAAGATTTCCTTTGCCTGTACCCAATAAAATGTCGGGTTTGTTACTTCCGTGAAAATCGCTTCCTGCGCTTTGTTTTATTCCGTGTTTTTTGGCAAGCATTTCTGCTGTTTTCTGTGTTTCTTCATTGTAAAGAGAATATCTCGTTTCCATTCCAACAAGTCCGTGAGCCTTTGCAATCGGAAGAAAAGCATCAATATCTTCGGCGTTCATATCCAAAAACGGATGCGCCCACACGGGCACTGCTCCGATTGAATCAAGATATCCGATTATTTCAAGAGCCTTGAAGCGTTCGGGCGGTGTGTAATATCCTCCGTACGGTGATAAAACGGTATCAAAAGCCTCTTTCCTGTCAGTAAAATATCCTTTTTCAATAAGTTCGGCGGCAATGTGTGCTCTGTTGATATAAGCACCGTTGTTTTTGCTCTTGATTTCTTCATAGTCAATCAGATATCCGTCGGCACGAAGATTATTGACGAGCTTCACATTGCTTTCTTCCTTGAAGATTTTGATTCTGCTCATCATGTTGGATATTTCTTCAAACCTGTCTTCGGGCAGAAACAAACCGAGAATGTGCAGTTCTGTTCCGTTATATTCGGTTGAGATTTCAATACCGTTTACTGCGATAACATTACTGTTTCTCGCAGCTTTTTGGAAATCCGATAATCCGTCAACGGTGTTATGGTCGCAGAGAGCAATGGCAGAAATATGGTTCTTTTCAGCAAGTGCAATAAGTTCTGCAGGCGTCATTGTGCCGTCAGAAAAGTTTGAATGAATGTGTAAATCACAGGTCATAACACAGCGCCTCCATAAACTTATTTCCCTACCACAAAATCAACAGCATTTTTCAGCGTGGATATTTCGCTTGCAAGGTTTGTCAGTTTCTGAACTGCTTCAAAACACTCAGGAAGAACATCGATATATTTATCAAAAGGTTCCGTGAAATTTATTACAGGAACAACAATCCTCAATGCCGCTGATTTTCCCGTTTTAACAAGTGTGATTCCTCTGTCGGTAAGGCTACCGATAACCGAAGTCAGCATTATTTCAAGCTGTGCGAGTTTATCTCCCATACCCGAAACGGTTAAATCAACAAAGCCCGATTCGGCTTTGTGGTAAATAAACATATTATCAACGGCAACGTTGAAATGAGGCCAGCTTGAATATCTGCCCTTCGGACCGCGTTTACTGACAAGCCATAACTGCGGATAGTTCTGTTCTTTGTATGTTATGTATTTATCCCAGAAATCCGTTACATCGGAATGTTCAACAACCTGATAACCGTGCTTCTGTTTGTTTATCGCTTGCTCTATATGCTGAGTTTTGAATGCTGAGCGTGCATCAATTTTTGATTTGAAATATTCAAGACATTCTTCATAGGATACACGGTGGGGATACTTTTTGGATTCATCATTGGCGGAAAGATATTCACTCGGAGCAACAATAAAGACAAAGAAATCATCATAATCACCGTTTTTGATTCCGATTTTTCCTCGTTCAACATATCTGCCATACTGATTAGGCATAGCGATTGCATCAATCTTGTTTTCAATCAGGATACCGTGCTTTTTGTTGTCTTTTTCAACAATGAGAGTCATATCAGATTCGCCGTATTCCATATCAACCTTTGACTGCTCAACTTCAATGATATCCGCATTTTCCAAACCGATTTTTGATAAAAATATGTTGAGAAATTCAGATGAGGAAGCCAATTCCTCCAAAAACAATAAATCCATATCTCTTTCCGAAACATCGCTGAATTTGCAATTAATCATAATCATCACTCCCTGATAGTCTACATAATATCCTATAATACCATTATACAGTAAAAATTCAGTTTCTCAATATAAAACTATTGTCTTTTATAATAAATCATCTTCACCGGGCACAAGAAAATTCAGAACATCATTACTGTCAGCATCAGGGTTTTCTTTCAAAAATTCATACAAATCATCTGTAGTATTATCTTCCGATGCAACAAGTATGGAGGTGATAATGAATATTTCATCATTTTCTATATCTTTAAGCATCAATACTATTTCTTTTTCCATATCTGACAATTTATTCACATTTTTAAAATTATTCATCGTCAGCCTCCCCAGGAACCAAAAAGCACATTACCTCTTCTGCATCCGCTTCAGGATATTCTTCAATAAAATCTATTAAAACTTCAGTCTTTTTTTCTGTCCTTGCGATAAGAGATGCTGCCATAACAAAATTAATTTCGTCTTCAATATTTCTCAATAAATCTATAAGTTCTGTTTCAGCTACTGTTATAACTTCAGTTTCTTTAATTATTTCAAAATCTTCTGCAGGATAAAGGTAATCTTCTCCCGTTTCATCAACAATTCTGTACCAACCTAAAACTTCATCAATCTCAATAACATCATATATCTTTCCGTTTAACAATTCAAGAGGGTCACTTTCTCCGACATATTTTACTTTCATAGTTAAAAACCTTTCTGCTTTTATGATCTTCTTTTGCTTGATTCAACGAAAGAGAACACGTTTTCATAACCTCACGCTATAAATCTGTTGATGTTAAGATTATAATTTGATCTATGTACCAAATACCGAACATAATATCCAATATCATTATGTAGTAGAATAGAAAAGGAGTGTTTTTAGTGAACAAGATTATAGTCCATATCCCGCACAGTAGCACAGATATACCCGAAGAATACAAAAAGTTGTTTACCGTTGATGACGAAACTCTCAAAAAAGAACTTTTGCTGATGACAGACAGTTACACAGATGAGCTTTTTGAATACGAAAACAGCATTGTTTTCCCTGTTAGCCGTCTTGTCTGCGATGTTGAAAGATTCAGAAACGAAGCAGATGAAGAAATGACAGCAAAGGGTATGTGGGTATGCTACGAAAAAACATCCGACGGGAAACCGCTTAAAATCTGTTCGGACGAACATAAAAATGAGATTCTGACCCGATATTACGATGTTCATCACAGAAAACTGACAGAAACCGTTGAGCTTGCGCTTGAAGAACACGGAGAATGCATAATCATTGATGCACATTCATTTTCATCAACATTTCTTCCGCATGAACCGTCGCAGGAAACACCGAGACCCGATATCTGCATCGGTACAGATGATTTTTACACTCCTTATCAACTGCTTGAATTCTGCAAAGATTTCTTCGAATCAAAAGGCTATTCCGTTAAAATAAACTGTCCTTTTGGAGGAACGATTGTGCCGGTTGATTGTTACGGCAAAAATGAGCAAGTCAAATCTGTTATGATTGAAATAAACCGAAATTTGTATATGAATGAGCAGACGGGTAAGAAAACAAAAAAATTCGAAGATATAAGATATCTTATATGGAAGTTTCTTGCAAATATATCAGATTATGTGAATTAATTCACACACATAGCCATACAAGCTTTTCAACTTGTATGGCTATGATTTATATGACACTTATAACACAAAAGGAGAGTATATATGACGGGAAAACTTTATGAGAAAAAGGGTAAATATTATGTTGTTTTAAACATCAAGAGCCCTGATGGAAGCTGGAAGAAAAAGTGGATTTCAACAGGTTTGGATTTTAACAAAAACAATCAAAGGAAGGCTGAGTCATTTCTGCAAAAAACACTTTACGAATACGGTAAAGCAAGCGATGTTGAACTCACCCGTAATAATCCTTCGGATACGTTTGATAAAACATCCGCTTTTTCGGACTATGTTTTAAGATGGCTTGATACAGCGCAAAGTAACCTGCATCTTCAGCAAAACACTTTTGAGTTCTATGAAAGTTTGTGCAAAAACCATATTTATCCGTATTTTGTAAAAAACAATTACACTTTATATGAAATTACAACCGATATTTTGCAGGAATTCATTGACTATGAAATGAAACACGGTAATAAGCAAAAATCAGATTCAAACTTATCACCCGTAACACTAAAAAGGCTCAAAACTACTTTGAATCTTATTTTAAATGAAGCAGTAAAGGAAAACAGAATTCTGGTTAATCCTTGCGAATTTGTAAAGGTACCAAAACAAATCAAAAAATTTCCGGCATATTACAATGAAAACCAGCTTATAGAGTTGTTCCGATGTATAAAAGACGAGGAACTTTATCCTCTGATATATGTCACAGTTATTTACGGACTAAGGCGCAGCGAAGTTCTTGGCTTGAAATGGGACAGCATTGATTTTATAAACAAAACAGTTACAATTAAACATACTGTCGTGAGATTTTCAGAAATCGTCGAAAAAGATACGGTAAAAACAGACAGCAGTATGCGCATATATCCGTTGACACAAGAATTTGAAAATTTATTCCTCAAACAGAAAGAAATAGAAAAAGCAAACAGGAAAACATATGGTACAGAATATTGTAAAAACGATTATGTTTTTAAACACAAGGACGGCAGACCCTACACTCCAGATTATATTTCAAGAAAATTCAACAGAATAATAAAAAAGCACAACCTGCCGCAAATCAGATTTCATGATTTAAGGCACAGTTGTGCAAGCTTGTTAGTATCAAAAGGCTTTAAGTTGAAGGATATTCAGGAGTGGCTGGGTCATTCAGATATAAAAACAACCGCAGATTTTTATGCACATCTTGATCAGGACAGAAAAATTGCGATTGCAAACTCAATAACAGTACAAAAATAGGCTTAAATTCGCATACGAAAATTTAGTAGACCTTGGTAGAATTTTGGTAGAACTTTGGTAGAACTAAAAATCACACTGAAATGAAAAAAACCGTTGAAAACCTAATGTTTTCAACGGTTTAGATGGTCCGAGTGGCGAGACTTGAACTCACGGCCTCTTGACCCCCAGTCAAGCGCGCTACCAACTGCGCCACACCCGGATATGCAATTTCAGTGAGCTTTTGTGCTCAACGAATGCTATTATATCACAGAATCCTGAAATGTCAAGATGAAATTTTAAAAAATTTCAAAAAAATTCTTTCGTTTGCAATCAGATGCTGACAATAGGAATAATATCATTTGATTGTCCTGTAAATACACCTTTAACCAAGCTGCAAATCAATATCAGAGTTATATTCTTTGTCGATGAAAATTATATCCGCATTATGTTTTTGAGCCTCTTTCAGACAGAAAGCATTTTCTTCTATAAAAAATTCAGGTGAGCAGGAATCATCAGGCAAACGGTTTTCAATAATATTTTCGTATCCGATTATGTCGTCAAAATGATTTCTGATGTATTTTTCACTCATTACAAGGCAAATGAATTTGATGTTTTCTGTATATTCGGCAGAAAAATCCTTTTCCCAGTCAAAAGGTATATAACAGCCTTCAACAATAAGGTTTTGCTTGTTTTCAATGACGGTTTTAATTATTTCACGTACAATAGGCCACAGATATTCCGTGAGTTCTTCCGTACTGCTAAGGGGAGTGAGGTCTGTGTTTTTACTGCGTATCAGACCCATTTTCAGATGGTCAATTGATAAATAAGGATACTCGTATTTTTTTAACAGTTTCTGCGCGAGAAGAGTTTTGCCGGTATGGGATGCACCTGTAATCAGAATAATCATATTTATTTTCCTTCAGAAAGGTTATTTTATATATGCTTCAAGTCTGTATATGGGCATACCGAGTGATGTGAATTTCTGCTCATATTCGGTCTCGATGTTACCTTCAAAATCGCTGTTGTGAAGGTCAAGGGAAATGTTTTTAAGGCTGAAACCAAAGCCTGTAAGCTGCTCTATTGAATACTCGAAAAAGTGCATATTATCGGTTTTCTGATGTATTTCCGCACCGGGTTTAAGTACGGCTTTATAGCTTTTAAGGAAGCGTTCGTTGGTCAAACGGTGATTTGCATATCTCTTTTTGGGGTATGGACAGGAAAAATTGAGATAAATGCGCTCTATGGATTGGGGCTTTATGTATTTCTCAAGATATTCAGCACCCGTATCAAGGAATTTCAGATTGGTGATTTCTTCTTTCATCGCCGTTTCGCAGGCGATAACAAGCACGTTTGAGCATTTTTCAAGGGCAAGAACATTTATGTCGGGGTTGCGTTTCGCAAGTTCGCAGGCAAATCTGCCTTTGCCGCACCCGATTTCAAGAACAACGGGATTGTCGTTGCCGAAAAGCTCCTGCATATCGAGATATTCCTTCTTTTCAATGGCGGTTACAAAATTACTGTCGTCGCTGAAAAGGGTGATGACATTGTTGCATTTTTCAAGACGTTCATCAAGATGTTTCTTTTTTCTCATTCTCATAATAATTCACCTGATTTCATTCTTTGGGTACCGCACCTCTGTGCGCAACCACAAAAGCACTGAGTTTTGATCCTGCTTCGCCTGCGGCGGTTATATTTTTGTTTTTAAGATATTCGCAAAGAAAGGCGGCACTGTAACTGTCGCCTGCACCTACGGTTGAAACAACCTCTGTTTCAACAGCAGGGATATCATAAAATTTGTTGTTCAGTTTATCGTATATCAGCGAACCGCTGCTGCCTTTGGTATAAAGCACTAGACGGATATTTTCAAAATTATCGCAAATGGATTTTACCGTTTCACTTTCGAGTTTTTTTGCGGTATAAAGGCTGAATTTATGCAAAAGCGGTTCTTCTTCATCGCTTATTTTCAGAATGGTTGCGTTTTCAAGACAAAGACGGCAGGATTCTTCGTCATAACAACCCGGACGCAAATTGATATCACAGAATATTTCTTTGAAGTTTCCTTTTTTAAGAATATTTCTTACCGCTTGACGGGAAATTTCATCACGCTGTATGAGTGTACCGAATGCAAAAACATCCGCTTCACAATTATCTTCGGTTGTTGAAATTTTATCGTATGCGGCAGGGCGGAGTACATTGTATTCGGGGCTTCCGTTTTTAACGTTAACAAGGCACTGACCCGTCGGAAAATCATTTTTCTGAACGTGTCCGGTGTTCACGCCGAATTCTTCAAGCTTTTTCAGTGCTGTTGTTGCAAGCTCATCGTTACCGACCGCAGAAATCAATGCACTTTCGGCGCCCAGGGCGGCACAGTGCGCACAAAAATTCAGAGGTGCGCCTCCGATTTCGGCTTCGCCGTTGAATATATCAAAAATTATTTCGCCTATGGCAAGTATTTTCATAAAAACAGCTCCGTACGAATAATAGTTTAAGTATAACCTCAAAATTGATTAAAGTCAAACCAAATGATATTGAAAAATACAATTTTGTATGGTATTATATTCCGGTAATATTGCTACGGAGGTATTTTATGCTGACTAATTTGTTACCCGAAAAACTTTTTTATATCCTTATGGTTATCGGCTCGGCGGGAATATGCACCGCACTTCTTGCTCTGTTTAAAAATAAGCTTCCCAAAGACCAGGGCAGAGAGTTTGCGTTTAACGGCAAGCTTTCAGCAGGCAAGGTCAGAGGTGCGGGTATTGTTTTTGTTTGCGCGTTCATAATTGCTGCTTTGCTTTTTGTGCCCGTTTCTCTTGAATATGTGTTCTACTATGTGCTCATCTTCCTCGGCATGCTTTCGGGTTATCTTGACGACCGTGCCGAAAAGCCCTGGGGCGAATACAAAAAAGGCGCAATAGACCTTGTTATTTCCGCACTGACTGCGGCAAATTTTGTTTATTTCAACCAGAACCTCACAAGTGTATCATTTTTCGGTATGACACTCGACATTCATCCCGTTCTTTTTGGCGTAATTGCCGCTGTTCTTGTATGGATGCTTATTAATGCGGTTAACTGCTGTGACGGTATTGACGGCTTCTGCGGCAGCCTTACAACCGTTTCTATGGTTTCGGTTATGGCTGCAGGTGCGGCATTAGGTATGGATAAAAAAATCAATTTGCTGGTTATCCTTATGATACTTGTACTTATTCCTTACCTCTGGAAGAATGCGGAACCCAGCACAATGATGATGGGCGATGCAGGTTCAAGAGCACTTGGTCTTTTCCTCTGTATCTGTGTACTTAAAACAGGAAATATTCTGCTTACAATTCCGCTTTGCTTTGTTATTTGCCTTGACGGTCTTCTGGGCATTGCCAAAGTATCGCTTATACGTTTCCTTAAAATCAATGCGTTCAAGAATATCCGTACCCCCTTACACGATCATTTCAGAAAGAACAAGGGCTGGTCAAACACTCAGGTTATATTCAGATTCTGTATGATTCAGGCACTTATTTCCGCAATAACAGTTATTGCGATTACAAATTAAAAGAATAACGCCTCCGTTGCCCATAGGCTTCGGAGGCTGTTTTTTATTGTATTGTCTTTGTTGTGGTTTTGTCAAAAAAATGAACATCGGAGCTGTTGAATGAAAGATTGACGGTATCTCCGCTGTTTATCTTACGGTTTGTTTTTATGCCGGCAATATGTCTTTTACCGTTCAGTTTGAAATAAATATTTGCTTCGCTGCCCGTCATTTCCGATATTTCCGTTTCCACCGTTATACGGCAGGCGTTTTTCTTTGGTTTTGCGTCGGTACATTCCGTGAAATGTTCGGGTCTTATGCCTATAATTATGTCTTTGCCCTCATAAGGCTGAAGAATTGATTTTTTTGTTTCCGGTATATCGAATTCATATTCCGAAAATATTACTTTGCCATCTGTGATCCTGCTTTCAAAAAAATTCATGGCAGGTGAGCCGATAAAGCCTGCCACAAACATATTTGCAGGTTTGTTGTAGAGTGTCTGAGGGGTGTCAACCTGCTGAATTACTCCCTTATCCATTACCACTATTCTGGTTGCCATTGTCAAGGCTTCGGTTTGATCATGAGTAACATAAACAAAAGTGGTATTCAGTTTTTTGTGCAGCGAAGTTATCTGGCTTCTCATTTCGGTTCTCAGCTTTGCATCCAGGTTGGATAAAGGTTCGTCTAGCAAAAAAACCTTGGGATTGCGTACCATCGCTCTGCCCAACGCAACTCTCTGACGCTGACCGCCCGAGAGAGCCCGGGGCTTGCGGTCAAGATAAGGTTCGATATCAAGTATTTTAGCTGCCCAGCGGACTTTTTTATCGATTTCATCTTTGGGCATTTTTTTGAGTTTCAGAGCAAACGCCATGTTTTTATAGACGCTCATATGAGGATAAAGGGCATAGCTTTGAAAAACCATTGCAATATCTCTGTCTTTGGGTGCAACATCATTCACCTTGCGGTCATCTATATACAGCTCGCCTGATGTGATTTCTTCAAGCCCTGCAATCATACGCAGGGTAGTGGATTTTCCGCATCCGCTGGGTCCTACAAGCACGATGAATTCCTTATCCGCAATTTCAAGGCAAAGGTCAGGGATAACCGTAACCTTACCGTTATCAAAGGATTTTACAACATTCCTGAATTTTATTGTTGCCATGGTTATCCTTTCACGGCGCCTGCCACAACGCCTTTGATGATATATTTCTGGCAGAACAGATAGAAAATTATTATTGGCAGAATTGCAAGCACAAGCATTGCCATAAGCGCACCCATATCCTTTTTGCCGTAGTCGCCCTTAAGAGCCATCTGCACCGCAACGGGCAGGGTTCTGTTTTTACCCGAACCGAGTATAAGATAGGGGAGAAGATAGTCGTTCCATATCCACATTGAGTTGAGAATGGCAACGGTTATTGTGGTGGGTTTGAGAATGGGAAAAA
>JAZSHU010000037.1:0-59962 GCA_045533455.1 Acutalibacteraceae bacterium
CATCAATGCTTGTTGCTCTTGCAAACCTTCTGAGGCTTATTCTCAGGTTTAACAGAAGAAGAAACTGATATTTCCGAAAGGATGTTTTGATTTATGAAAAGTGCGAGACAGGTCGCATTCGAAGCACTGCTTAAGGTACACCGTGACGGCGCATATTCCAACCTTGTTGTTGACAGTCTTTTAAAAGAAAACAAGGATTTGGATGACAGAGATAAATCATTTGTCTGTAATCTTGTTTACGGCACTCTGGACAGACTTATTGTTATTGATTATAATCTCGGTCTTTATCTCAATCAGCCCGTCAAAAAGCTTAAGCCTGAGCTTCACACCATTCTCAGAATGGGTACATATCAGCTTTTGTTTATGGATAAGGTGCCTTCAAGGGCGGCTGTCAATGAAAGTGTCAATCTTGCCAAGGTCAATAAATCATCCTTTGCAGCATCCCTTGTCAATGCGGTTTTACGCCGTGTATCGGATAACGGTGTCAGACTTCCCGAAGGCGGAGAGGATGACCCTGCATACCTTGCCGTTAAGTATTCCTGCCCCCAATGGATTATATCCCTTTGGATTGATGCTTACGGATTGGAAAATGCGATTGCACTTGCCGAAAAAGCACTTGAACCCGCACCCATTGTTATTCGTGTAAATACAACAAAAATTACCCCCGAAGAGCTTATATGGAAGCTTGCCGAAGAAGGGGTTATCGCTGAGAAATCCCATATTGTACCTGAGGCTCTCATAATAAGTAATACAGGTTCGGTTGAAGAACTTGAAGCATATAAACAAGGTCTTTTCCATGCTCAGGATATTGCCTCACAGCTTTGCTGTGCCGCCCTTGATGCGCAGGAGGGCGAAACGGTGTTTGACTTATGCTCTGCACCCGGAGGAAAAACATTTACGACAGCCGAAAGAATGAATAACACAGGTGTTATCAGAGCTTTTGATATATATCAATCAAGGGTTGAACTTATCAGAAAAGGCGCCAAAAGACTTGGTCTTGATAATGTTTATTCATACTTATCGGATGCCGCAATTTATAATGAGAATTACGGGATGGCAGACAGAGTTTTGTGTGATGTCCCTTGTTCAGGTCTTGGTATCATTAGACGCAAGCCTGAAATCAGGTTCAAAAATCAGTCTGAAATTAACTGTCTTCCCGAAATACAGTACAGAATACTTTGCAATGCAACCAAATATCTTAAAGTGGGTGGCAGGCTTGTTTATTCAACCTGCACTCTGAATCCTGAAGAAAATTCGGAAATCTGTGATAAGTTTCTTGCGGAACATCCTGATTTCAGTGCGGTTGACGTTCTTCCCGAACTGCAGAGATACGGTGCTGACGATAAATACCTTACTCTTATGCCGCATATTCATTCAACGGACGGTTTCTTTATTGCCGCATTCCGTAAGAACGGAGGCGAAGAATGAACAGAGATATACTTTCAATGACACTTGAAGAAATGACAAGTGCTTTTGAAGAGATGAAAATTCAGAAATTCAGAGCAAAGCAGGTTTACGAGTGGCTTCACCGTCATCTTGCATGCAGTTATGATGAAATGAGCAACCTTCCCAAATCGTTAAGGGAAGAGCTTACCGATAAATTTCCGCTATATAACTGTGAAATTGCAAGAAAACAGGTGTCTGAAATTGACAGCACCGTAAAATACCTTTTTAAGCTTCACGACGGCGATTATGTTGAAAGCGTTGTTATGAAGTATAAGTACGGTTATACAATCTGCGTTTCTTCTCAAGTGGGCTGTAAAATGGGCTGTGCTTTCTGCGCCTCAACACTTGGTGGCTTCAAAAGAAGCCTTAATGCTGGCGAAATCTTATCACAGCTTTATACAGCGCAAAAAGATATTTGTGAAAGAATTTCCCATATTGTCCTGATGGGAATGGGAGAGCCTCTTGATAACTTTGATAATGTTATGCGTTTTCTGGCACTTATCACAGATGAAAAAGGTCTCAACATTTCAATGCGAAATATTTCACTTTCAACCTGCGGAATTGTTCCGAAGATTGATGAACTGCTGAAAAAGAAAATGCAGTTAACACTTTCAATTTCGCTTCATGCTCCGAGTAATGAGCTGAGAAGCAAAATAATGCCCATCAACCAAAAATATGATGTTGACGAACTTATTTCGGCTTGCAGAAAATATGTCGCCGAAACATCCCGAAGAATTTCCTTTGAATACGCAATGCTTTCAGGTGTGAATGATTCGGATGAATGCGCAAGGCTCCTTGCCTCAAAGCTTAAAGGTATGCTTTGCCATGTAAACTTAATTCCCGTTAATGAGGTTGCTGAAAGTCCCTTCAAGCCAAGTTCGCCGGAACGTGTCGAAAGATTTGTTTCCATACTTGCCAAAAGCGGAATAAATGCAACTGTCAGACGAAAGCTGGGTTCGGATATCGATGCATCTTGCGGTCAACTTCGTCTTAAAGAAAATAAAAATCGGAAAAAGGGGGATGAATAGCTTGAAAATTGCAGCAAGAACAGATGTGGGTCTTGTAAGAGATAATAATCAGGATTCATATACTGCCTGTGAGCTTGAAGGCGGTGCAGTGCTTGCCGTTGTTTGTGACGGTATGGGCGGTGGCGCAGAGGGTGCTCTTGCCAGCACCGAAGCCGTCAGGGTTATAAAAGAACGCATTACAGAACGCTATTACAGCTCGATGAGTGATATTTCCGTAAAAAGTCTTATGGTTTCCGCTATTGAAGGCGCCAATAAGTTTATTTATGATTTATCCCTTACAGACGAAAAATACAATGGTATGGGAACAACCGTTGTGGCGGCCGTAATTTCCGATGAATATGTGTATATCGCACACGCAGGCGACAGCAGAGCTTATAAAATGTCTGACGGTCAGCTTGTTCAGCTTACCAAAGACCATTCGGTTGTTCAGCGTATGCTTGAAAACGGCGAAATTACCGCAGACGAAGTTGCGGACCATCCCAGTAAGCATATTATCACCCGTGCAATCGGTGTTGATGCAGAACTTAAAGTTGATTTCTGTCAGGAGAATTTCGACAGAGATGATATGCTTCTGCTTTGTTCTGACGGACTTACAAATTTCGCAAATACCGAGGATATTCTTAAAATTATCGGTGAAACCACATTTTTTGAATTTGCCGATAAGCTTGTTAATTTTGCAAATCAAAACGGCGGCGGAGACAATATAACCGTTGTAGCCGTAGCTTACTGATTACATTTTAACTTGTGAACTGAAAGGAATGTTAATATGGATAATTATACAGGTAAAAGACTTGACGCCAGATATGAAATTCAGGAAGTAATAGGCGTCGGCGGTATGGCAGTTGTTTATAAGGCATACGACAGCATTGACGACAGAATTGTTGCTGTTAAGATTCTCAAAGAAGAATACCTCGCAAATGAAGAATTCCGCCGCAGATTCAAAAATGAATCAAAGGCAATTGCCGTTCTTTCACATCCCAATATTGTTAAGGTTTATAACGTCAGCTACGGTGACAGACTTCAGTATATTGTTATGGAATATGTTGAAGGCATCACTCTCAAAGAGTATATTGAGCAGCAAGGCAAACTGGGTATCAAAGAAACCGTACACTTTACCATGCAGATTCTCAGAGCACTTCAGCACGCTCACGATAAGGGCATTGTTCACAGAGATATCAAGCCTCAAAACATTATGCTTCTTTCAAACGGTAACATAAAGGTAACGGATTTCGGTATTGCCCGTTTCAGTTACAGCGATACAAAAACAATGACAGACAGTGCGATAGGTTCTGTTCATTATATCAGCCCCGAGCAAGCAAGAGGCGATACAACAGATGCAAGAGCCGATATATATTCTGTTGGTGTTGTTCTTTATGAAATGCTTACGGGTCAGCTTCCCTTCCAGTCTGATAATTCTGTTTCAGTTGCACTTATGCAGCTTCAGAATGACCCCAAGCTTCCCCGAGAGCTTAACGGTAGCATTCCCGTGGGTCTTGAACAGATTGTTATGCACGCCATGCAGAAGAATACGAAGAACAGATATCAGTCTGCAGCTGAAATGCTTCTTGATATTGAAGAATTCAAGCGTAACCCCAACATTCGTTTCCAGAGGGATTATTTTGTTGACAATGACCCTACCAAATATGTTCCTTCAAGAAAAACAGTTGTGGCACCGCCTGTTGTACCCCCCCCCGTTAAAAAGGTAGTTGAGCCCGTTGGGACGGATGATTATAATTATGCCGATACAGAAGAAAAGCCCAAGGGTAAGGGCGGTCTTATTGCAATAGGTGTTTCCATTGCGGCGGCTGTGCTTGCGGTTTTCGTGTTTGCATTCCTCTTCTTCTTTACCGATGTGTTCAAAGGCGATACACTTGTTGTGCCTCAGTTTATCGGTAAGAATTATGAAGAAGAAATTCTCAACAATCCCGATTACAGTGAATTCGATATTAAAATCAATGAAATAGCAAACAGTGCATATGAAAACGGTGATGTATTTTTCCAGCAGCCCGGAAGTGGTCAGAAAATAAGCAAGGACAACAACACCATCACTCTTTCTGTTGCAAGCAACGCAAAGAAAATTGTTGTTCCCGATGTTATCGGTATGGGTCATGAGCTTGCTCAGAAAACACTTACAAGCAAGGGCTTTAAAAATGTCAAGCTTATGCCTATGCTCAGCACTGAAAACTTCGGTGATGTTATTAAAATTGAGCCTGAGGTTGGCGAAGAGGCAGACAGCGATACAATAGTTATTGTTTATTTTGCCAGTGATGAAGATTTTATTGAAGTGCCCAATGTTGTCGGAATGAACTTTAACCTTGAAATGGCTGAGTTAATGATTAACTCTGTCCAGCTTACTGTTGACCCTGAAATTATTGAGGAAGACAGCAATGAGCCGGCAGGTATTGTTGTTGCTCAGTCACCCGAAGCGGGAGAGAAAGTTATCCCCGGCACAAAGGTTAAGCTTACGGTAAGTAACGGTATTCCTGAATCAAGAATGGCAAATCTTGAAGTGACACTTCCTGCATCAGGCTCAACCAGAGGAAGCTTTGAAGTGTTTGTAAATAACGAATCCAAGCTCAGCAGAACCCTTCTTATGGACGGAAGCAACTATCCCTTTGAGGTTGAAGGCAGTGGAGAAGCAGCATCTGTAAAGGTGTTTATTGACAACAGAGAATATTATTCCTGCACTGTTGACTTTACTCAGGATCCTCCCGTTGTATTGAACAGTTCATACGGTTCATCAGGCAGCTCAAGACGTGCGATTCCCAATGTTGTAGGTATGACTATGGAAGCTGCGATTGCTCAGCTTGAAACAACAGGTTTTAAAAATTACAGAATTCAGCAGCAGTCCGTATATGATGATTCGGAAAACGGCAGGGTTCTTTCGCAGACACCCTCAGCAACATCAAGCACAATAATCGGTATAACCCAGACATACTCTCTTGATACGGTTGTAACCATTGTTGTTGGACAGAAGGAAGGCATATAATGCCCGTAGTTGAAGGAATTATAATAAAAGGAATCGGCGGCTTCTACTATGTGGAAGCCGACGGTGAAATATATGAATGTAAGGCAAGGGGAGTGTTCCGCAAGTCGGGAATAAAGCCTCTTGCAGGCGACAGAGTCAGAATCAGCATTAACGATAATGCAGAGAACACCATTGATGAAATTTCCGAAAGAAGCAGTGTTCTTGTCAGACCTCCCGTAGCAAATGTTGACAGACTTTTTATAGTTTCATCCGTATGCGAGCCGAAACCTGTACTTCTTATCATTGACAGAATGACAGCTCTTGCAGTTAATCAGGGGATAGAACCTGTTGTCGTGTTTACAAAAAACGACCTTGAAAGCGCCGATGAGTATATTGAAATATACCGCAAGGCAGGCATAAAAGCATTTTCGGTTTCTTGTGTTAACGGAGAAGGTGTTGAAGATGTCAAGGAAGCACTTAAAGGTCATATAAGTGCATTTTGCGGCAACTCCGGTGTGGGTAAATCATCACTCCTCAATGCCATTGACCCTGAACTGGGTCTTAAAACCGGTGAAATAAGCGATAAGCTGGGCAGAGGAAGGCATACAACTCGTCACAGCGAGCTTTTTAAAGTTGAAGGCGGTTATGTTGCGGATACACCCGGATTTTCTTCCTTTGAAACGGATGAAACAGAGCCTATTCTCAAAGATGATTTGCCTTTTGCATTCAAGGAATTTGAAAAATATATCGGTCAATGTAAATTTACATCCTGCCTTCATACCAAAGATAAAGGCTGCCGTATTATTCAGGCGGTTGAAGAAGGTGATATTCCCGTCAGCCGTCACGAAAGCTACTGCTTTATGATGGAGCAGGCAAAGAATATCAAGGAATGGGAACTTAAAAAACACAATAAGTAACAAAATACACCGCCTTTGATTATACTGTACTGAGCAAAGACTCATGCTGTATAATTCGGGCGGTGATTTGTTTTGAGATGTATTTTAAGCGGTAATGTAATTATTTCTTTTGCGGTTGGGATGATTGTTGCCGCACTTTTTCCTTATATTCCGGCTGTGCTGATTATTGCCGCAATTCTTATTGTGGCAGGTCTGAGCCTTTGCAGATACTGATGAAAGGAGAAAGGGTATGAAGGTTGTAGTGGTACGCAGCCCAAAGGCACTCAGAGGCATTCTTAAACTTGTATTCGGTATAAAAGAATAAAAAAGAACATAAAAAAGCGGCATCTTGCGATGCCGCCTTTTTAATTAATATTCAACTGTACCTTCAAACACAAGCTTTGTTGCACCTGTGAGAAGAACGCCTTCGTCTGAATAGTTAACGATAAGGTCGCCGCCTCTTACTTTAACGGTGATATCGGTGTTCTTTTTGCAGAATCCGTTTTCAACCGCTGCAACAACAGCAGCACAGGCACCTGTACCGCATGCAAGCGTTTCGCCGTTACCTCTTTCCCATACTCTCATTTTGAGTGTGGTTTCATTAACAACTCTTACAAACTCGGTGTTGACTCTGTGTGCAAAAATGTCAGCCTTTTCAAACTTGGGACCAATTTTTTCGATGTCGATTGTATCGACTCTGGGAACAAATACTACGCAGTGGGGGTTACCCATTGATACGCAGGTAATGTTATGTGTTTCGCCTGCAATTTCAACGGGATGGTTGATGAATTTGTTCTGACCTGCTGAACCTGTAACTGCATTTTCAAGGTCTGCTTTGCCCATATTTGCGCATACAGAACTTACCTTGCCGTTCATTGTGTAAAGCTCAACGCTCTTTACGCCGCTTGCAGTTTCAATTGTAACTGTTTCAGTATCAACATAGCCGTTGTCATATGCATATTTTGCAACAGAACGCATTGCGTTACCGCCCATTCTGCCTTCTGAACCGTCAAGGTTGAATACTCTCATCTTGACCTGAGCAACATCCGATTTTTCTACAAGAACAATACCGTCACTGCCTACGCCGTGATTTCTGTCACAAAGGCTTACACAAAGGCTTTCAGGGCAGGTGATTGAGTTGTCGAAGTTTTCGATAACAATGTGATCGTTACCTGAAGCATCCATCTTTACAAACTTAAGTGTCTGTCTTTCGGAACGCATATTGTTGATATCAACAAGCTCTGTGTTCTGCTGATTGAAGCGGCTTGCGATGATATCTGCAAGTGCGTTTGCAGTGTCAAGCGATGTGATGCAGGCTATTGAAAGCTGAATTGCACGTCTGTGAAGTGCAATGTAGTCACCCATAGTTGAATCATGAAGAGCACCTGTATAGACAACATAGTCAATCTTGCCGCTTTCAAGAAGCTTGTAGATTTCGGAATCGTCGTTTCTGCTCTGAACACATTCAACGTCAATGCCCAGCTGTGAAATAGCATCTGCGGTTTCTTTTGTAGCGTAAATGTTTATCTTAAGGTCGTCAAGCTTCTTTGCAAGTGAAACTGCATCAAGAAGGTCGTGACTGTCAACGCTGAGAAGAATACCGATATTCTTTTCAGCGGTGGGAAGCTGAATTTTGAAGCCTGCTGATGTAAGACCCTTGTAGAGAGCCTCAGCGGTAGTTTTACCGATACCGAGAACTTCACCGGTTGACTTCATTTCGGGGCCGAGGATTGAGTTAACATCCGAAAGCTTTTCAAATGAGAACACGGGAACCTTAACAGTGAAGTAGGGAGGAGTCTTATAAAGACCTGTGCCGTAACCGAGGTCTTTAAGCGGCTGACCTATCATTACCTTTGATGCAATGTCAACCATAGGAACGCCTGTTACCTTGCTGATGTAAGGAATTGTTCTTGATGCTCTGGGGTTAACCTCGATAACATAAAGCTGGTTGTGATAGATAAGGTACTGAATGTTAACAAGACCCTTTGTGCCAAGTGAAAGAGCAAGCTTTTCGGAAACATCAATGATATTTTCACGCATTTTGTCGTTGAGATTATAGGGAGGATAAACAGCAATTGAGTCACCGCTGTGAACGCCTGCACGCTCAACGTGTTCCATAATACCGGGGATAAGAACATCCTTGCCGTCTGAAATAACATCAACTTCAAGCTCGGTACCCATCATATACTTATCAACAAGAACGGGATTTTCGATTTCGCCTGAAAGGATGATATCCATATATCTTTCAACATCGCTGTCCTCATGGGCAATGGTCATATTCTGACCGCCGATAACATATGAAGGACGGAGAAGAACAGGGTAGCCGAGAGTGTTTGCGGCGTTAAGTGCTTCCTGCTTTGTCATAACACCCATACCCTTGGGTCTGCGGATTGCAAACTTTTCAAGAAGAGCGTCAAAGCGTTCTCTGTCTTCAGCAGTATCAATACCGTCAGCAGATGTACCGAGAATTCTTATACCGTTTTCATCAAGGAACTTTGTAAGCTTGATAGCGTTCTGTCCGCCAAAGGCAACAACAACGCCGATGGGATTTTCAACCTTGATGATGTTCATAACATCTTCGGGGGTGAGAGGCTCAAAATAGAGTCTGTCAGCGGTGTCGTAGTCTGTTGAAACGGTTTCGGGGTTGTTGTTGATGATGGCAACCTCGTAGCCCAGTTCTTTAAGTGTCCATACGCAGTGAACGGATGAATAGTCGAATTCAATACCCTGACCGATTCTGATAGGACCTGAACCAAGAACAATAATCTTTTCTTTATCGCTCTTTGCAAGCGGTCTTGCTTCACACTCACGGTCGTATGTTGAGTAGAAATAAGGTGCTGCAGTATTCATATTGTTTGAGCAGGTGTCAACAATTTTATAAACCGCTTCCTTGTGTGCAGGCAGTTCTTTAACACCTGAAAGGCGCTTGAGTGCTGCATCGGTATAGCCGTAAAGCTTACCCTGGTTATATTTCTCTTCATCAATATTGCCGTTTTCAATGGATTTCTCAAAGTCTGCAAGATTCTTGAGTTTAAGAAGGAACCATTCGGTAATCTTGGTGATTTCGTGAATTCTTTCTATGGACATTCCGCTCTTGATTGCCTCAAACACTGCGAAAAGACGCATATCGTCTGTTTCTCTGAGTCTTTCTTCAAGGGGAGCATCGGTCTTGGGTGCGGCATTGAGAGTGTCAAGAGAGATTTCGGCACCTCTGACAGCCTTCATAATTGCCATTTCAAATGTGGGACCGATTGACATAACTTCACCGGTTGCCTTCATCTGTGTACCAAGCTTTCTGCTTGCGTTAACAAATTTGTCAAAGGGCCACTTGGGAAGCTTTACAACGATGTATTTTACATCAGGCTCAAACTTTGCACAGTTGAGACCTGTTTCGTCGTTCTTGATTTCATCAAGAGTAAGACCCATTGCAAGCATTGCTGTAACCTTTGCGATGGGATAACCTGTTGCCTTACTTGCAAGTGCAGATGAACGTGAAACTCTGGGGTTAACCTCGATAACAGCATAGTCCATGCTGTGAGGATCAAGTGCAAACTGGCAGTTACAACCGCCGATGATACCGAGAGCGTCAACGATGTCAAGTGAAGCCTTGCGAAGCATTTCAAGTTCTTCGGGTTTAAGTGAAAGTGCAGGTGCGGCAACAATACTGTCACCTGTGTGAATACCTACGGGGTCGAAGTTTTCCATACTGCAAACTGCAACACAGTTACCTGCGCTGTCACGCATGGTTTCAAATTCGATTTCTTTCCAGCCGAAGATATATTTTTCAACAAGAACCTGAGTGATGGGGGAGAGATCAAGTCCTGTTTTTGCAATTACTCTGAGTTCATCTTCGTTGTAGGCAACACCGCCGCCGCCGCCACCCAGTGTGAATGCGGGACGGATGATGATGGGATAGCCGATTTTAGCAGCAATTTCAACTGCTGTTTCAACATCGTTTGCAATCTCAGAGGGGATAACGGGCTGGTTGATTGATTCCATTGTGTCACGGAACATTTTTCTGTCTTCAGCCTTATCGATGGCTTCGGCATTTGTTCCGAGAAGCTTTACGCCCATTCTGTCAAGATAACCGTCTTTGCTCAGCTGCATAGCGATTGTCAGACCTGTCTGACCGCCGAGACCTGCAAGAAGGCTGTCGGGCTTTTCTTTTTCGATAATTCTTTTAACCGTTTCGGCAGTAAGCGGTTCAAGATAAATCTCATCCGCAAGCGCTTTATCGGTCATAATTGTTGCAGGGTTTGAGTTAACCAGAACAACATCAAGACCTGCATCTTTGAGAACACGGCAAGCCTGTGTTCCTGCGTAGTCAAATTCGGCAGCCTGTCCGATAACGATAGGACCTGAGCCGATAACCATTACTTTCTTTATGCTTTTATCAATAGGCATATTATTAACCCCCTTCGGTATTGATTAATCCTTCATAAGCTTAACGAGAACTGCCTTCTGTGCGTGGAGTCTGTTTTCGGCTTCCTCAAAAATTTCTTTTGCGTGTGCTTCGAACACTTTGTTTGTGATTTCTTCTTCACGATGAGCGGGCAGACAGTGAAGTACCATTGCATCGGGTTTTGCAACAGACATTACGCTGTCATTGATCTGATAACCGGTGAATATTTTCTTTCTTTCTTCTGCTTCACTTTCCTGACCCATTGAAGCCCATACATCGGTGTAAAGAACATCCGCATCCTTTGCAGCCTCAAGAACATCGGGAGTGCATACGAAATCGCCGTTTTCACTTGCCCATTTCATAATTTCAGGGTCGGGTTTGTATCCGTCGGGGCAGCCGATACTTACTGACATACCCATTTTAATACCGCCCACAATAAGTGAGTTTGCCATATTGTTGCCGTCGCCGATGTAGCAAAGCTTATTACCCTTGATACTGCCTTTGAACTCGCGGATTGTCATAAGGTCGGCAAGCACCTGACAGGGATGACAGTAGTCTGTAAGTCCGTTAATAATTGGAATTGAACCGTATTCGGCAAGGGTTTCAACATCGCTCTGGTCAAAGGTTCTTATCATAATTCCGTCAAGATAACCTGAAAGAACTCTCGCGGTATCGTTTACAGGCTCGCCTCTGCCCAGCTGAATATCGTGCGAGCTGAGGAAAAGCGCCATACCGCCAAGGTCATACATACCAACCTCAAAAGAAACTCTGGTTCTTGTTGATGATTTTGCGAAAATCATACCGAGAGTCTTGCCTTTGAGATGATGATGCTCGATTCCGTTTCTCTTTTCGTATTTGAGCTGGTCAGCGAGATTAAGAATCTCGTTGATTTCGTTAGTGCTCAAATCCATAAGTTTGAGTAAATGCTTCATATATACCTCCGGAAAAACAATAATTAACGAAAAAATACATTTCAGTATATTATAACATATACTTCTACATTTTTAAAGACTTTTTTGAAAAATGTAGAAAAAAACCGCCAATCAAAAATGATGGCGGTAAGAATTATGAAAATGAAAAAACGAATGCAACATCCGCAGCGGTCTGTCCGCAGCAGATACAAGTATTTGTCTTGTTAACATGCATATTCAATGCCGTTGCCTCCGTGTAATCTGATTTTCTAGTATTCTACAATATTCTCAAGAATAAATCAATATATAACTTGTAAAATTATCGTAAGAATTCAGTTCGTTTTTTATTCCAAATAACAAAAGCGGAGCAATCAAGCTCCGCCTCAGGTTTTATTTTGCAGGACAATGGTTGGTTGCTACAATGTTAATGCCTGTATCAAGAATATTTTCAACAAGTACATCGCCGAGTCTGACGGGTGCGTTAACCTGAATGCTGTTGATTACCTTCATACATTCAGAAATTTTATTTTTGGGGAGAGAGCCCGCGGATTTGCAGGGAACAACATTGTAAATACCATCATTTACTCTGACAGTTGTTGCAAGACTTCTGACGGGATTTGTGCATTCGGCTCTTGCATAAGTATCGCCACGCTTGCAGGTGTTACCTGTCACAGAGAGGATTTCGCCGTTATCTGCAATGTCAACAGTAACACCGCATCCCATAGGACAGGCTACGCAAATAATATTCTTATGCATAAATCACACCTCCACTGAAATTTCAATCACTCCGCCCTCAGTGAACTTTTTAAGCATGTCGTTCTTGATAATGACATTTTCCATTTCACCGGGTGCAAGTCGGGGTCTTTTTTTGCGGATTATTTCTTCACCATTGTATTTTACCACGGTTTTAGCATTTTTATAAACCTGACCGACTCTGAAATAAAGCTTTACGTCTCCGTCATTCTTTATATTCACTTTTTGAGGAACAACATATCTTACACCGTTTACGCCTTTGGTTGAGATGTATTCTGCTGTGTCGGTTTTGCCGAGAACAAACCTTGCTGCGCCTTCACCTGCAGTCTGGCTTTCGAGTGTAACATAGTCAACAAGGTCATGAACGTGAAGCACGTTACCGCAGGCAAACACACCTTTGCGGCTTGTTTCTCTGTATTCATCAACTATTGCACCGCTTGTAACGGGGTCAAGGTTTATTCCCACAGCTCTTGTAAGCTCGTTTTCGGGAATAAGACCTACAGAAAGAAGAAGTGTGTCACACTCGATATATTCTTCCGTGCCCGGGATGGGTCTGCGGTTTTCATCAACCTTTGCGATTGTAACGCCTTCAACTCTGTCGTTACCGTGGATACCGATAACGGTGCAGCTCAGATGCAGGGGAATATCAAAGTCATCAAGACACTGTACGATATTTCTGGTGAGACCGCTTGAATAAGGCATAAGCTCGCATACGCATTTGACTTCTGCGCCTTCAAGTGTCATACGGCGAGCCATAATAAGACCGATATCGCCTGAGCCGAGAATAACAACTTTTTTACCGGGCATATAGCCGTCAATATTAACATATTTTTGTGCTGTACCCGCACTCATAACACCTGATGCTCTTGAGCCTGCAATGTTGAGCGCGCCTCTGGGTCTTTCACGGCAGCCCATGGCAAGAATTATTGCCTTTGCCTGAATTTCAAGCAGACCGTCTTTTTTATTAACCGCAAAAACAACATTGTTTTCGGTTATTTCAAGTGCCATTGTATCGGTTTTATATTCTATTTTCTGTTCGTCAACAAGCTGAATGAATCTGTCTGCATATTCGGGACCTGAAAGCTCTTCGCCGAAATAATGAAGGCCGAAACCTGTGTGAATACACTGTTCAAGAATACCGCCCAGTGTTTCCGCTCTTTCAAGAATGAGAATACTGTCAACTCCGCATTCCTTGGCTTTGAGAGCCGCAGCCATACCGGCGGGACCGCCGCCGATAACAACTATATCATAATTAAGCATAATCTCCGCCTCACTTTGTTCTCTCGTAAAGTATTTTTGAATTACCGCCGAATTTTGTGATTTCGTTGATTTCAACACCCAGCTCACGGGCGAGAAGTTCAACCACTTTTGAGCCGCAGAATCCGCCCTGACAGCGTCCCATACCTGCTCTTGTTCTTCTCTTTACACCGTCAACATCACGAGCTCCTGCAGGTGCGTTGATTGCATCAAGAATTTCGCCTTCGGTGATTGTTTCGCATCGGCAGATAATTCTACCGTATGCGGGATTTTTGTCAATGAGTGCTTTGCGTTCTTCGTTGGTCATATGTCTGAATCTGACGGGTTCTTCTCTCATTGGGTTGAAATCTGTTTTTTCTTCTGCATCAAGAACTCCGACAATCATATCTTTAACAAAAACAGCAATAGCGGGAGCTGATGAAAGACCGGGTGATTCAATGCCTGCAACGTTGATAAATTGCTGATTTACCGTGCTGAATTCGATTATGAAATCGTTTCTGTCGCAGTGGGCTCTGAGACCTGCAAATGATGTGATAACATCTCTGGTTGTGAGGCAGGGAACAGATTTTTTGGCAATGTCAAGAACACTTGAAAGTGTATCAGCCTGAGTTGTAACATCGGATTTATCTTCGATATCTATTGCACTTGGACCGAGAAGAAGGTTGCCGTCAACGGTGGGTGTAACAAGAATACCTTTACCCATTTTTGACGGGCATTGGAAAATTATATGATTTGCAAGATGTCCGGCTGATTTGTCACAAAGCATATATTCGCCTTTACGGGGAGTTGTGTGAATTGAAGTGTCGCCGATAAGTGCTGCGATTTCGTCGCAGAAAACGCCTGCGGCATTGATGACATATTTTGCGGTGAATTCGTTTTCACCGTCTGAAACAATAAATATCCCGCCGTCAAAGTCAATTTTCTTTACTTCGAAATTACGAATGAAATCAGTTCCGTTAACAACAGCATTTTCAACAGCAGCTATGGTGAGTTCGTAGGGGCAGACAATGCCTGCAGTGGGTGCCCAGAGTGCTGCTTTTGCATCGTCATTAATAAAGGGCTCAACTTCATTAAGCTTCTTTTTATCGTAAATTTCGAGGTCAGGAACGCCGTTTGTTTTACCTCTTTCAAGCAATTCACCGAGAGTTTCAACCTCTTCATCCGAAAAAGCTACAACCAGTGAGCCGATGGGCTTGAAAGGTACGCCAAGTGTTTTGCAAACTTCAGGCATAAGTGCAGTGCCCTCAACATTGAATTTTGCTTTCAATGAGCCGGGTTTTGCATCAAAGCCGGCGTGAACAATGGCGCTGTTGGCTTTTGAGGTGCCCATTGCCATGTCGTTGCACTTTTCAACGAGCGCAATTTTTAAGTTGTATCGGCTGAGCTCACGGGCTATAAGTGACCCGATTACACCTGCACCGATTACGGCGACATCATAATTCATTGACAAGACCTCCGTCGTGGATAATTTACTGATTAACATTATAACACATTGTATTGTTCAAAACAACATTTTTTTCAGACAAATGTGGCTGTTTGCACAAATTTTCATAAAAGGGTATATCCGGAATAACATCGAAAATATTATTGTATATATTGACAAATTTCAAATTTTAATGCACAATATAGAGTAACGAATTAAAAGCGAAAGGACGCTGAAAACTATGATGACAGATATTGAAATAGCTCAGTCTGTTGAAATGAAGCCCATAACCGATATTGCCGATGCCGCAGGTATAGACAGAAAATATCTTGAACAGTACGGTAATTATAAAGCAAAGGTCGACCTTTCAATTCTCAGTGAAAACGAGAAGAAAGAAGGCAAGCTTATTCTTGTTACCGCAATTACACCCACACCCGCCGGTGAAGGTAAAACAACCACAACTATCGGTCTTGCCGACGGTATGAAAAAAATCGGTAAAAATGTTATGGTTGCGCTCAGAGAGCCTTCTCTCGGCCCTGTTTTCGGTGTTAAAGGCGGCGCAGCAGGCGGCGGATATGCTCAGGTTGTTCCCATGGAAGACATCAACCTTCATTTTACAGGTGACTTTCACGCAATCGGTGCGGCAAACAATCTGCTTGCGGCTATGCTTGATAATCACATATATCAGGGTAACTCCCTCAACATTGACCCCAGAAGAATTACATGGAAACGCTGTGTTGATATGAACGACAGACAGCTCCGTTTTGTAACCGACGGTCTTGGCGGCAGAATCAACGGTGTGCCCAGAGAAGACGGCTATGATATCACGGTTGCATCTGAAATTATGGCAGTTCTTTGCCTTGCAACGTCAATTACCGACCTTAAAGAAAGACTTTCAAGAATAATTGTCGGATATACTTATGATGAAAAGCCCGTTACCGCAGGCCAGCTTAAAGCGGCAGGCGCAATGACTGCTCTCCTTAAAGATGCACTCAAACCCAATCTTGTACAGACACTTGAAGGTACACCTGCGCTTGTTCACGGCGGACCTTTTGCAAATATTGCCCACGGCTGTAACTCGGTTATGGCAACAAAGCTTGCGTTGAAGCTTGGTGATTATGCAATTACCGAGGCAGGCTTTGGTGCAGACCTGGGTGCGGAAAAATTCCTTGATATCAAGTGCAGATATGCAGGTCTCACACCTTCTGCTGTTGTTGTTGTTGCAACAATCAGAGCTCTCAAAATGCACGGCGGTGTTCCCAAGACAGAGCTTGCAGGCGAAAATCTCGAAGCACTTGAAAAAGGTATTCCCAATCTTCTCCGTCATGTATCAAATATCAAAAATGTTTATAAGCTTCCTTCAGTTGTTGCGGTTAACCGTTTCCCCACAGATACAGATGCTGAAGTAAATCTTATCATTGAAAAATGTAAGGAACTGGGCGTAAATGTTGTTCTGTCAAATGTATGGGCAGAAGGCGGCAACGGCGGTGTTGAGCTTGCTGAAGAAGTTGTGAGACTTTGCGAACAGCCCAATGATTTTACCTTCTCATATGAGCTTGACGGCTCAATCGAGAGCAAGATTGAAGCAGTAGTCAAGAAGGTATACGGCGGTGACGGAATCAGTGTTCTTCCTGCTGCAAAGAAGCAGATTGCCGCTATTGAGGCTATGGGTTATGCAAATCTTCCTGTTTGTATGGCTAAAACGCAGTACAGCTTCTCTGATGACCCTGCAAAGCTGGGTGCACCCGAAGGCTTTACCGTTACAATCAAGAATGTCAAGATTTCAGCAGGCGCAGGCTTTATTGTTGTTCTTACGGGCGACATTATGACTATGCCCGGACTTCCCAAGGTGCCTGCAGCAGAAAAGATTGATGTTGACGAAAACGGTAAAATCAGCGGACTTTTCTGATATTTAAAGTATTTGACCGTCGGAACATATATTTGTTCCGACGGTTTTTTGCGTGAAAATATAAATATAATGTAATATACAGCACAAAATAACACATTTAATTGATATTTCATAACAAAATATTGAGTTTTTTGTTGCAAATGTAACTAAATAATGATATAATCTTTATCGTGTATAACTGCGTTTATTATTTGCGCTTCAGGGAATAATATTTATGTTTATTTCTTGAAAGGATGCAGATTAATGAGCAAAAACAAAAATAAAAAAAATAATTTTTTCCTGCCTTCACCTCCTTGGCAGGCTCCGGATTTAAGCAGCGGTGAAAGTGCTGGCGAGGATGATTCTTCTGCACTTAGCAGTATAGTTGAATCCGGGAGTGTAACCGTAAAAAAGGGCGATAAGCTTATACACTGTCTTACTGTTATCGGACAGATTGAAGGACACTATATTCTGCCTGCACAAAACAAAACCACCAAATATGAGCATGTTATTCCCCAGCTTGTCGCCATTGAAGAAAGCGATGAGGTTGACGGTCTGATTATGATTCTCAACACGGTGGGCGGTGATATTGAAGCGGGTCTTGCGATAGCTGAACTGGTTTCGGGGATGACAACTCCCACCGTATCCCTTGTTTTGGGCGGAGGACATTCAATCGGCGTGCCTCTTGCAGTATCAACCGATAAATCTTTTATCACACCTTCTGCTACAATGACAATTCATCCTGTCAGAATGAACGGTCTTGTTCTCGGTGTGCCTCAGACACTTTCTTACTTTGAGCAGATGCAGGAAAGGATAGTTCGTTTTGTTTCTGATAATTCGGATATTTCACCCGACAGATTCCGTGAAATGATGCTTGCCACAGGCGAGCTGGTTATGGATGTGGGAACCGTTTTAAGCGGTGAAGCAGCTGTCAATGAAGGTCTGATTGATTCTCTCGGCAGTCTTTCCGATGCACTGAACTGCCTTTACGAAATGATTGAAAATAAAAAGGAATAATAATTCCGAAAGGATGAAATAAATGGCAAATTCCCAAAACAAAAAACCTGCCGCAAAAAAGAAACCTGCGGCAAATTCAAAAAATTCTTCCGCCAAAAAAACGGCGGCAGGCAAATCAAAATCACCGGGTATAAGCCGTCAGACTTATGCCGTTATTCTGTTTGCGGTTGCGCTTTTTCTTGCGGCTGTTGTGTTCATTGAAGGCGAAAGTGTTTGGATGAATATGCACAACGGTATGTTTGCATTGTTTGGTTTTTTTGCATGGGTTATACCTGCCGCAATGATTTATACGGTTGTTATCCTTGCAATGGACAGACCTGTCAGCAGTATAGCAAAGAACCTGCTTATTATCTTCGGCTTCACCGCGCTTTTGAGCGGTGCAATACATATTTTTGCCAATACAAACGATTATCTCAGAGATACTGAGCTTGCTCAGCAGTTTTCCGATATCTGGGTAAATGCACCTGTTCTTGCAAGCGGTGGAATTTTCGGTGCAATTTTCGGCGGATTTATTGCTGCGTATTTCGGCAAAGGTCCTGCTGCATTTACCTTTATTCTTCTTATTGTTGTTGGCATAATGCTTCTTACAAAAGTCTCTCTCGGTAAGGTTTTCAGCGCCGTAAAGAAACCTGTTCAAAAAGTGGGAGAGATAGCAGGTGAGAAAATAGAACAGCATAATCAGCGCGTTCAGGAAGAAAGAGAGCGCAGGGCGGAAGAAGCAAAGAAGCCTTTCAGCCCTCCCGAGCAGCCTACCCATTCCGTTGAAACCTTTGAGGATAACTTCATCACTGATGAATCAACCTTTGCACCGGTTGAAGAGCCTCCCATGCCCGAAATTCCCGTTGTAAGACTTCCCGATTCGTCACAGACCGATATTGTTGAAGAAACTGTAGAAACAGCGGTTGAAGAAATCAGACCCGTAAGACGGAAAAAGGTTGAGCCTCCCGTGCAGGAAGGTGAACCTGAGCGGGTTTCTTTTGAGGAGGTTCAGGAAGAAAAGCAGGCCTATGTCTATCCTTCTGTTGAGCTTCTTAATTATTCCGAAAAATCGGGTTCGGCAGACAATATGGCCGAAATGCAGATTGGTGCAAAGAAGCTTGTATCAACTCTTGAAAGCTTTAACATCCGAGCTGAAGTTACAAATATCTGCCGAGGTCCTTCTGTTACAAGATACGAACTTCTTCCCGATGCAGGTGTCAGAATCAATAAGATAACAAGCCTTGTGGATGATATTGCACTCCGTCTTGCGGCTACAAGTGTGCGTATCGAAGCGCCTATTCCCGGCAAAGCGGCAATCGGTATTGAAATTCCAAACAGTGTCAAAGCAATGGTAACAATGCGTGAAATCATTGATACCCCCGAATACAGAGATTCAACAAGCAAGCTCAATGTAGCATTGGGTAAGGATATTACCGGCAACATTATGTGTGCAGACCTTGCAAAAATGCCCCATCTTCTTGTTGCAGGCACAACAGGCTCGGGTAAATCCGTGTGCCTTAACTCAATGATCGTCAGTATTCTTTATAATGCTTCGCCCGATGAGGTCAAGCTTCTTATGATTGACCCCAAAATGGTTGAATTTACCGTATATAACGGCATTGCCCATCTTGAGGTTCCCGTTGTTTCAGACCCGAGAAAAGCGGCAGGTGCACTGGGTTGGGCAGTTGGAGAAATGGATAAGAGATACAAACAGTTTTCCGAATGCGGCGTAAGAGATATCAAGGGATTCAACAGACTTTGCGAAACAAGGGATGACCTTGTGAAAATGCATCAGATTGTTATTTTTATTGATGAGCTTGCAGACCTTATGATGGTTTCGCCCAAAGAGGTTGAAGATTCTATCTGCCGTCTTGCACAGAAGGCGCGTGCCGCCGGTATTCACCTTGTAATTGCAACGCAGAGACCTTCTGTCGATGTTATTACAGGTATCATTAAAGCGAATATTCCCAGCCGTATTGCACTTTCTGTTTCATCTCAGGTGGATTCAAGAACGATTCTTGATGCATCGGGTGCTGAAAAGCTTTTGGGTAACGGCGATATGCTGTTTAATCCTGTAACAGTTTCCAAGCCTACCCGTGTGCAAGGCTGCTTTATATCCGATGCCGAGGTTGAAAGAGTTGTTAACCACATCAAATCTCAGGCACAGACCACATATAACGAAGAAACAATTCATGAAATTGAAGCAAAAGCTGCCGCAGTTGAAAACTCAAAGAAGAAAACTGTTGATGACGATGATGATGCGGATTGGGACCCCATGCTTAATGACGCTATTGAGGTTGTTGTTAATGCAGGCGGTGCCTCAACAACAATGCTTCAGAAAAAGCTTAAACTCGGCTATGCAAGAGCATCGAGAGTTATGGACCAGCTTGAAGAAAAGGGCATTGTAGGTCCTTCCGAGGGTGCAAAGCCCAGAGCTGTTCTTATTTCAAAGCAGCAGTGGTATGAAATGCAGGCATTGGGTGACGGTGCAGGTGTGCCCGATATAGACGATGTTTTTGCGGATGACGACGATTTTGCGGGGTCTGATGATGACTTTGTATAAAACCAACGGCTTTTTGCCGATTTCAAAAAAGGATATGGACGAAAGAGGATGGTCTGAGGTTGACTTTGTTTATGTCAGCGGAGATGCATATGTTGACCATCCTGCCTTCGGTGCGGCTATAATCACAAGAGTGCTTGAAAATGCAGGCTTCAAAGTTGCTTTTCTTGCTCAGCCCGATTGGCACGGCACTGATGATTTTATGCGTTTCGGCAGACCAAGACTGGGTTTCCTTGTCAGCAGCGGCAACATCGATTCAATGGTTGCTCATTATACGGCTGCAAAGAAAAAAAGAAGCTCCGATTATTACAGCCCCGGGGGAAAATTCGGCCTTCGTCCCGACAGAGCAGTTATTGTTTACTGTAACAGAATCAGAGAAGCTTACGGCGATATTCCTGTTATTATCGGCGGTCTTGAGGCTTCTCTGCGTCGTTTTGCCCATTATGACTACTGGGATGATAAAATCCGCAGGTCAATTCTTCTTGATGCTCAGGCAGATTTGCTTTCTTTCGGAATGGGTGAACGCTCAATTCTTGAAATTGCAAAGCGTCTTGATGACGGTGAAAATATTGCTGATATCCGTGACATCAGAGGTACTTGTTACAGTGTGGATGTCCGTGAAACCCCTTATTACGGAACGGAATGCCCTTCGTTTGAGAATGTCTGCAATTCCAAAAAAGAATATGCGGTATCCTGCAGAATTCAGCAGGATGAGCAGGATTTTTTCAGAGGGAAAGCTGTCAGACAGCGTCACGGAAGCCGTATGCTTGTTCAGAATCAGCCTGCAATTCCGCTTTCACAGCAAGAGCTTGACGAAGTGTATGCATTGCCATATATGAGGATATATCATCCCGTTTATGAAGCGGAGGGCGGTGTGCCCGGTATAGAGGAAGTGCGTTTTTCAATAGCTCATAACAGAGGGTGCTTCGGCGGTTGTAATTTCTGCTCACTTGCATTTCATCAGGGCAGATATATTACATCGAGAAGCAAAGAGTCAATTGTAAATGAAGCGAAGATTCTGACGGAACTTCCGGATTTCAAGGGATATATTCACGATATAGGCGGACCTACCGCTAATTTCCGCAGACCTTCCTGTGACGGTCAGGAAAAAAGGGGGCTTTGTAAAGGAAAAAAATGTCTTGCTCCCACGGTTTGTCCCAATCTTAAATCAAATCACGAAGAGTATCTTGACATTCTTCGTACCGTTCGCACTTTACCGAAAGTAAAGAAGGTTTTTATTCGCTCAGGCATACGCTATGATTATATGCTTGCGGATAAAAACGATTCATTTTTCAGGGAACTTGTTGCCCATCATGTCAGCGGTCAGCTTAAAGTTGCCCCCGAGCATTGTTCGGCGACGGTGCTTGATAAAATGGGTAAGCCCCATATTGAGGCATATCTTGAATTTTCAAAGCGTTACTTCAAGTACACAAAAAAAGAGGGCAAGGAGCAATATCTTGTGCCTTATCTTATGTCCTCGCATCCCGGCAGTACGCTGAAAGAAGCTGTTGAGCTTGCACTTTTTCTAAAAAAAATCGGCATAAGACCCGAGCAGGTTCAGGATTTTTATCCCACACCCGGCACTGTTTCAACCTGTATGTTTTATACGGGTCTTGATCCTTACACAATGAAGGAAGTTTATGTTGCCAAAGACCCTCACGAAAAAGCTATGCAAAGAGCGCTTCTTCAGTATTTTAATCCTAAAAACGCAGATCTTGTTCGTGAAGCACTTCGTAAAGCTGGCAGACATGACCTGATAGGCTACGGTGATAAATGTCTTGTTATGCCTAAAAAACAGCTTTCTGCACAAGGTAACGGAAGGAGAGAAAATTTCGGTGGCAAAAAGAAAAAGAATAAATAGAAAATTAATTTACACTATCGTTGTAATCGTACTTGCCCTTATATCGGTTTTCGGACTTGATAACTACGATAAGTTTTTCGACGAAGAATCCCCTTGGGAGTCAACTCAAACTGTTACAACCGATATGATCAATGTTCACTATATCGATGTTGGTCAGGGTGATTGTACGTTGGTTGTATGTGGTGGCGAAACATTGCTCATTGATGCAGGTGAAAACGGTCATGAACAGCAGGTTATCAATTATCTGAACTCTGTTGGTGTAAAAAAGCTTGATTACATTGTTGCCACGCATCAGCATTCGGACCATATCGGAGGTATTCCTGAGGTGCTTGAAAGTTTCGACGCAGACAATATAATTATGCCCAGATTAACCGAAGAACAGACTCCCACAAACAGCACATATACCGCATTCCTTAAAGCGATTCAGAATTCAGATGCAAAGGTAATCGCTTCAAAGGTTGGTGCGGAATATACGCTCGGCGGTGCAATGTTTGAAATTTTCGGACCTGTCACAAATGATGCGGAAGACATAAACAATATGTCTGTTGTTGTTAAGGTTACTTACGGAGAAAATACGTTTTTGTTTACCGGTGATGCCGAAACAGAAGAAGAAAAAGAAGTGATTGAAACAGGTGCAAATCTTGACTGCGATGTTCTCCACGCAGGCCATCACGGCTCGTATACATCGTCATCAAAGGATTTTCTTAATGCAGTCACACCCGAAATTTGTGTTATAAGCTGCGGTGCCGATAACGATTACGGCCATCCTCACGATGCAGCTCTCAAGCGTATAAAAAAACATACGGAAGAAATATTCAGAACGGATATCTGCGGCAGCATTGTTATAACGGGCGACGGTTCAACGCTTTCCGTTACATACGAAAATCAGTGAGGTGAAAGCTATGTTTTACAGCATTGACAGAATTGTTGAGGAAGTTGCTTTTTGTATCGGTGACGAAGAAGAAGTTCTTCTTTTGTCGGTTGACAGAATAATCGGAAGCTATTGCGAAGGAAGCGTTATCCGCGAGTCAGGCGACGGTTATTATACCGTTGATACAGATGAAGAACTCAGACGCAGAAGCGAGAATTTTGCATTGGCTGAAAGTCTGTTTGATGAATAAAATTTAAACTTAAAAAAAATATGCAGGATTATTCATTTTGCACTTGAATAATCCTGCTTTTTATTATATAATACAAAATATATGCTCAATATGGAGGAATATGACTTGTCGTCAGTTGAAAATACAAAATCCGTAGCTGTTCCGTTTGAAGAAATTGAGAAACAGCGTGAATATATACAGCTTGTCCGAAGCATAATTGACAGGCAGTTTGCAGAGTCACCGAAAGCCTTTGTTCATACTTATGGATGTCAAGGAAATGTGTCCGACGGAGAGCGCCTTAAGGGTATGCTTGAAGAAATGGGCTATTGTCTTGTTGATGAGCTTGAAGGTGCAGATCTGGTGCTCTATAACACCTGTGCAATCCGTGAACACGCTGAGGACAGAGTTTTCGGTAATGTAGGTGCTCTCAAAAATATGAAATCTGCCAACAGAAACATGAAGATTCTGCTTTGCGGATGTATGATGCAGCAGGAGCATGTTGCTCAGAAAATCAGAAAAAGTTATCCCTTCGTGGACATTGTTTTCGGTACACACGTAATTCATAAGCTCCCCGAATTTCTTTACACAAACCTCAGCAGAGGCAAAAAGGTATGTGAAATTCCCGACGAGCAGGGTGTGATTGCGGAAGAACTTCCCGTTCACCGTGACAGCAATTTCAAAGCATGGCTTCCCGTTATGTACGGTTGCAATAATTTCTGCAGTTATTGCATTGTGCCTTATGTCAGAGGCAGAGAAAGAAGCAGAGATCCCGAACTGATTGTTGCTGAGGCAAAACAGCTTGTTGAGCAGGGCTACAAAGAGATTACTCTGCTTGGTCAGAATGTTAATTCATACGGCAAGAATCCCGATTACGGCTGCAATTTCTCGGAACTTCTCAGACGCATAAATGCCATAGAAGGGGATTTCATAATCCGATTTATGACTTCTCACCCCAAGGATTGCACATATGAACTTCTTGATACAATGGCATCCTGTGAAAAGGTTGCAAAGCATCTTCATCTGCCCTTCCAGAGCGGAAGTAACAGGGTGCTTGATGCAATGAACAGACGTTATACAAGAGAAAAATATCTTGACCTTCTTAATTATGCATATTCAAAAATGCCTGAGCTTTCGGTTACAAGTGACGTTATCGTAGGCTTTCCCGGTGAAACATACGAAGAATTTCATGAAACCGTAACCCTTGTTGAAGAAGCGAAGTTTACCTCAATGTATACTTTCATTTTCTCATCAAGAGAGGGAACGGTTGCATCTAAGATGCCTGACCCCGTCAGCAGAGAAGAAAAGGGCAGATGGTTCAGAGAACTTCTTGATGCTCAAGAAATAATCGCCGCAAAGCGTACAGCATCAATGGTTGGCAAAACTTACAGAGTGCTTTGCGAAAGCGTAAGCAAAGGCAGTCTTATCGAAGGCAGAACACAGGGTAATATAATCATTGAGTTCCCTGCGGAAACATCCGTAATCGGAACGTTCAGAGATGTTAAGGTTACCGAATCCCTCACCTGGATTTTAAGAGGTGAACTCATTTAGTTAATACGACGGTAAAACGTATTATAATAAATTTCACAGACAGGAGAAACAAAAATGGACGTAATTGCAAAAGCAAGAGAACTCGGCGCAGCCCTTCAGCAGGATGAGCGCTACACAAAGCTTATGGAAGCACAGAAGGCTAATGAAGAGGATACAGCTCTCAACGAGCTTATCGCAAGAATTCAGCTTGTTCAGATGTCATTCCAGCACGAAGCACAGAAGGAAGATAAGAATGAGCAGAAGCTTCAGGCTTACGATAAGGAATTCGGCGAAATCTATACTCAGATTATGGCTAATCCCAACATGCAGGCTTATGAAGCTGCAAGAGCTGAAATTGACAGCCTTATGCAGTATATCAACGGTATTTTCGCACTTTGTCTTCAGGGTGAAGATCCTGCAACCTGCGAGCCTCCTCAGGAGCATAACTGCGGCGGCGAATGCGGCTCATGCAACGGTTGCCACTAAGTTTTGAATCAGCGGGGCTGAGTAAAATCAGCCCCGACGGGAATTTTTGAAAGGTATGGTAAATTCATGGCAGAGCTTACCCCGATGATGAAACAGTATTTCCAGATAAAGGAGAACTATCCTGACACAATTCTTATGTTCCGACTGGGTGACTTCTATGAAATGTTCTTTGAAGATGCAAAGAAGGTTTCAGCGGAGCTTGACCTTGTGCTTACGGGCAGGGATTGCGGTCAGGAGGAACGTGCTCCTATGTGCGGTGTTCCTTTTCACAGTGCGGATTCATATATTGCACGTCTTGTTGCAAAAGGCTATAAGGTAGCTATCTGTGAGCAGCTTGAAGACCCCGCACTTGCCAAGGGTATTGTTAAGCGTGATGTAACGAGGGTGCTTACTCCTGGTACGGTAATTGAGAGCACAATGCTTGACGAAGGTAAGAATAATTTCCTTGCCTGCATTTATGCTTCAAAGCACGCGGTAGGTCTTTGCTTTGCCGATATTTCCACAGGCAGTGTTCATGTAACACAGTTTGAAAGAAAGAATTCACAGCGAAGAATTGTAAATGAATTGGGTCGATTCAATCCCAGTGAAATTATAATAAACTCTGATGTTCTTGAGCTTACTCAGGTAACAGATTTTGTTAAAACAAGACTTCGTTCATCCTGCGATTTGCTTGATGATTCCTGCTTTGACCTTTCAAAAGCTTCCGCAACAATTCTCAGACATTTTAATGCGACTTCGCTTTCTGAGATTTCGCTTGACGGTGCCGAGGGCGCAGTTTCTGCGTTGGGTGCCGTAATGGATTACCTCAGAGAGGTTCAGAAATCGGAGCTTGAAAATATCAAGAATATCGATTACTACGGCGAAGGCAGTTTTATGCGCCTTGATGTTTCGACACTCCGCAATCTTGAAATAACCGAAACAATGAGAAACAGAGAAAAGCGTGGCTCACTTCTCTGGGTGCTTGATAAAACCAAAACATCAATGGGTAAGCGTATGCTCAGAAGCTGGCTTGAACAGCCGTTGCTCAGCATTGCAAAAATAACAAAACGTCATAATGCTGTTGATGAGCTTGTGAATAACCCTTCTCTCAGGGATGATATAATTGAGTCTTTATCAGGTTGTCAGGACCTTGAAAGACTTATCACAAGAATTGCCTATTCAACCGCAAATGCAAGGGAACTGAAAGGTCTTTCGTCAACCCTTGCAAGACTTCCCTCGATAAAAGATTATCTGTTTTCCTGCAAAGGCAGTCTTCTCACCGAACTTTGCAGTGATATTGTTCCGCTTGAGGATTTAGTCGAACTCATTGACGGTGCAATCATTGAAGAACCTCCGTTTTCCGTAAGAGAAGGCGGAATGATTAAAGATGGTTTCAATGCTGAACTTGATTCGCTGCGAGATGTTCTCAACAATGGTAAGGGTTATATTGCTGATATTCAGCTCCGAGAGCAGGAAAGAACGGGTATCAAAAAACTGAAAATCGGTTATAACCGTGTTTTCGGATATTATATTGAAGTTTCAAACTCCTTTAAGGAGCTTGTTCCCGAAGATTACATAAGAAAGCAGACACTTACCAACTGTGAAAGATTCATTACTCAGGAGCTCAAAGAACTTGAATCCAAGGTTCTCGGTGCTCAGGAAAGAATTGTAAAGCTTGAATATGAAATTTTTGATACGGTAAGAAAAAAAGCGGCAGAGCATCTTTTTGAGATTCAGAAAACAGCTGCAGCTGTTGCGGCGGTTGATGTTCTTTGCTCATTCGCAAAGGTAGCAGGTGAAAATAATTATTGCTGTCCTTCAATGAATGCAAGTGACAGAATTGTTATTACCGACGGACGCCATCCCGTTGTTGAAAAAGTTATTGATTTTCCGTTTGTGCCAAATGATACGGTGCTTGACTGTGCAGATAACCGATGTGCAATCATAACCGGTCCCAACATGGCAGGTAAATCAACATTTATGCGTCAGGTTGCGCTTATATGCCTTATGGCGCAGGCGGGCAGTTTCGTTCCTGCACTCAACGCGGAGCTTTGTGTTGTTGACGGCGTATTCACAAGAATCGGCGCATCCGATGACCTTGCGTCTGGTTCATCAACATTTATGGTTGAAATGACCGAGGTTGCGGATATTCTTAAAAACGCAACATCAAAAAGCCTTATCATTTTCGATGAAATAGGCAGAGGTACTTCAACATTTGACGGCATGAGTATCGCAAGAGCTGTGCTTGAATATTCCGCAGATAAACGCAAGCTTGGTGCAAAAACCCTTTTCGCAACCCATTATCACGAACTTACCGAGCTTGAAAATTCAGTATCGGGTGTTAAAAATTACAGTATTGCCGTCAAGAAAAGAGGGGATGACATCACATTCCTTCGACGAATTGTTTCAGGCTGTGCGGACGGCAGTTACGGTATTGAAGTTGCAAAGCTTGCAGGAGTTCCTTCAAGTGTTGTTGAGCGTGCAAAGGTTGTCCTCAAAGAGCTTGAAGGCGAAGGTCTTAAGGCTCCGGTTCGAACAGAAGCTGAGCCCGAATACGATATGCAGATGTCATTCGGTTCATCGAATGCAAACGATATAGTTGAAAAACTCAAAAATATTGATGTTAATACACTTACACCCATTGAAGCAATGAGTGTTCTTTACGAGCTTGCAAAGCAGGCAAAAAACTGATTGAAAAGGAGGCTCCGTTATGGCTAAAATAAATGTACTTCCGAAGCATCTTGCCGAGCTTATTGCCGCCGGCGAGGTTGTAGAACGCCCCGCATCCGTTGTAAAGGAGCTTCTTGAAAATTCAATTGACTCAGGGGCTGACAGCATTACCGTTGAAATCAAAAACGGCGGTATTTCCTACATAAGAATTACCGATAACGGCTGCGGAATTCTCAGAGAAGATATCCGTAATGCTTTTGTAAGCCATGCAACAAGCAAGATTTCAACAAGCGAAGACCTTGAAAGTATTTTTACTCTCGGCTTCAGAGGTGAAGCGCTTGCCAGCGTCAGTGCAGTTGCGAAGGTTGATGTTATGGCTTGTGCCGCCGAAGAAGAAATCGGTACAAGATATGTAATCGAATACGGCGAAGAAATTCTCCTTGACGATGCAGGTTGCCCCAAGGGAACAACAATAGTTGTCCGTGATTTGTTCCGTAAAACTCCCGCAAGAATGAAGTTCCTTAAAAAGGATGTTACTGAAGCAAATGCGGTTGCGGGTGTTGTTGACAGAATTGCCCTTTCACATCCTGAAATTTCTTTCAGGTTTATCAGAGAGGGCAAGCAGGTGCTTGTTACAAGCGGCAACGGTGATTTGCTTACCTGCATCCGTGAAATATTCGGTAAGGACTTTTCGTCGGATCTGATTCCTGCTGAATATTCGGGTAACGGTGTTGATGTCAGCGGCTATGTTTCGAAACCCGTTGCATCCCGTCCCAACCGCAATATGCAGTTTTTCTTTCTCAATAATCGCCTTATCAAAACAGGAACGGGAACTGCCGCACTCAGCGAAGGCTATAAGAACTCAATTATGGTGGGTAAATTTCCATCCTGTGTGCTTAATATCAAAATCAATCCGTCACTTGTTGATGTCAATGTTCATCCTGCTAAAACAGAAGTCAGATTTTCTGACGAAAAGGCGGTTTTCAATGCAGTGTTCTATGCATGCAGAAATGCACTTTCAAGGGGAGATACTCCCAAGCAGGTGAACCGAGTCATTACTGATTTTTATAAAGAACCCGAAAAGCCTGCGGAACAGTTAAAGATTGTTTCTGCTCCGAAACCCGCAACAGATTTCTGGCAGCATATTCCTGCGAAACCCGTCGAAGCCGCACCGGCGGTCAGTGAAATCAAGGTTAAGCCGGTTGAGCAGGTTACCGAAATCAAAACCGATGAACCGAAACGCTTCACGGTTGCAAGTTCACCTGACCCTGAACCGGTCGTTGAAGAAAAAACAGAAGATATTCTTTTGAAATCACCTTCGGTTACATATATACCAAAGCCTGTTACGGTGACTTGTGAACCTCAGAAAAATGATTTTGATGAAGAAGAATTTCACCTTATCGGTGAAGCTTTCAAAACATATATTATGTGCGAATACAAGGGCAAAATGGTTATTATTGATAAGCATGCCGCTCACGAACGCATTATTTACGAAAAACTTAAACGGGAAAACGATGAAAGAACACCTCAGCTTCTTCTTTTGCCCGTTACCGTTACTCTTTCAAAGGAAGAATATTCCGCGATACTTGATAACATAGTATTGCTGAAAGACGCAGGCTTTGATGCCGAGGATTTCGGAAACGGCTGTGTGATTGTGAGAGAGTGTCCCATGGAGATTTCGGCAGATGATGTTCAGGATGTCATATGTGAAATCGCCGGACGCTTTGTTGAAAAAAAACAGGATGTTATGTTTGAAAAGCTGGATTGGATATTCCATTCCGTTGCTTGCAGAAGTGCAATCAAAGCAGGTAATTTTACCTCAAGGCTTGAAATGGAAAGGTTTGCAAAACAGCTTTTATCAATGCCTGATATCCGCTATTGTCCACACGGCAGACCCGTGCTTATAGAAATGACTAAAAGAGAGCTGGAGAAAAATTTTGGCAGAATCTAAAATTCCGATTATAGCAGTTGTAGGTCCCACTGCATCGGGCAAAACATCCCTTGCTGTTGAACTGTGTAAGCTTTACGATGCTGAAGCGGTTTCCTGCGATTCGATGCAGATTTACAAAGGAATGGATATTGCAACTGCCAAACCTACAGCCGATGAAATGCAGGGTATTCCTCATCATCTTATCGGTTTCGTAAATCCCGATGAACCATTCAGCGTTGCAAAATACTGTGAGCTCGCAAAGGCTGTTATATCCGATATTGACAGCAGAGGCAAAAAAACAGTTTTGGTCGGCGGAACAGGTCTTTATTATTCGTCTTTGACGGATAATGTTGAATTTCTTCCCGATGAAACTGATTTTGAATACAGAGAAAACCTTAAAAAGCGTGCAGAAACGGAGGGTGTTCAGGTTCTTCTTGAAGAACTGAGAAGTGTTGACCCTGAATCTGCTGAAAGTCTGCACGTCAACAATGTGGGAAGAATAATGAGGGCATTGGAGATTTACCACACAACGGGTAAAACCAAAACAATGCAGAATGAGCTTTCACGCAAAAATCCCACACCGTTCAGAACGGTTGCCATCTGCCTTGATGCAAGGAACAGACAGTTCCTCTATGACCGCATCAATCGCAGAGTAGATATTATGCTTGAATCGGGGCTTCTCGATGAAGCAAAACAGTTTTTTGATTCGCCTTTAGGGTCAACGGCACGTCAGGCAATTGGCTACAAGGAGCTTGATCCTTATTTTAAAGGTGAAAAATGCCTTGATGAGTGTATTGAAAATCTTAAAATGCAGACAAGACGCTATGCGAAAAGGCAGTTGACCTGGTTCAGGCGTGATGAAAAAATAAAGTTTATTTATATTGATGATTATTCAAGCGGCAAAGAGCTTCTTGATGCCGTTTGTGAGATTATAGAAAGGAGTGCGGATATTGAAGGGTAAGGACAGGCTTCTCAAAGTGCTTGCCGTTCTTTCGGCGGTTGTGATAGTTATTTATTTTGCTGCTGAGATGTATGGTATTGCCAATAAGACATACACAACGCAAACGGTATATGAACAGACCGTGCTTGAAACCGTTGATGCGAAAATGTATATTATCCGTGATGAAACTCCGCTTACCACAACAGCAACAGGCGTAACCGTACCGCTTGCAAATAACGGTGAAAGAGTGAGCAAAGGCAGCACTATTGCCGCTGTTTTTCCGTCAGAATCTTCTGCCGAAAATTATGTGGAAGCAAAATCACTTGAACAGAAGCTTGAAGCTTATAAAAAAATTGACGGTCAGCTAAAGCTTGCAAATGTTGACCTCAATAAGCTTAACGGCGAAATAAAAAACGATTTTATTTCAATACTTAATGCCGCATATAACAACGATTTTTCATCGCTTGGTGATTATAAGCTTTCGTTCGCAGAAAAGCTTTCAAGAAAGCAGATTTCGCTTGGTAATGAGGTGGATTGCAAATCGCAGATTGATGAGCTTACCAATGAGATTTCCGCTTTACAATCGGGTTCAACGCCTACGGATATACTTACCGCACAGGAGGCGGGGTATTATGTCAGCAAACTTGACGGGTATGAAAATCAGCTGACCAGTGCAGATATCGATACGCTTACGAAAGACAAACTTGAAGAAGCCTTCAAGGCTGATAAGGCTGATACACCGGAGGGTTCAATCGGTAAAATAATTGACGGCTATAACTGGTATATTGTTACCGTCGTCGATTCCGCAAAGGTTTCGGAGCTGTCAAAAGGTTCTTCTGTTAATCTTATTTTCAACGATTCGGAAAAAGACACGGTCAAGACTTATATTCACTCGGTCAAAGCTGTTGATAAGGATGAATCACTTATCGTTTTCAGGTGTAATCTTATGAACGATGCGTTGACGGACCTGAGAATTGTTGACGGAAAAATAGTTGTCAACGATTATACCGGTCTTAAAGTCAGCAGAGATGCGGTAAGACTTGACGAAGAAGGTAATCAGGGTGTGTATGTACGCAGAGGAAATATAATAAATTTCAGAAGCGTCAATATTATTTATTCCGAAGATTCATTTATAATAGCTTCAAAACCGTCGGCTGAAAGCGGAATTGAGCTTGAATATACTCATCTTAAACTTTATGATGAGGTCATTATTTCGGGAAAGGAGCTAAGAGATGGAATGGTTATCGGATAATGAAAGATTTTCGGCTATTGAGGAAAATCTGAAATATATAAATTCCGATATTTCGGAAGCCGCATTGAAATCGGGCGGAAGCCCGTCGGATGTCAGGCTTATGGCTGTAACCAAAACCGTTGAAAGCAAATTTATAAACCATGCCATATCCTGCGGCGTCAATCTCATAGGCGAAAATAAGGTTCAGGAGCTTTTGCTCAAGGAACCTGAACTTAACCTTGACGGGTGCAAGGCTCATCTCATCGGTCATTTACAATCCAACAAGGTGAAAAAGATCGTGGGTCATGTTGATACAATTCAGTCTGTTGACTCTGTTTCAATCGCAAAAGAAATAGGGAAACGCTCTGTTGAATCGGGGCTGATAACCAAAGTTCTCCTTGAAGTTAACGCCGGAAGCGAAGAAAGCAAATTCGGTTTTTCCGCCGATGAGCTTTTTGAGAAAGCCTGTGAAATATCGGAAATAGACGGTATTTTGATAGACGGTTTGATGTGTGTGGCACCTATTTGTGAAAAAGAGGCCGAAATTCGGGCGATTTTTTCAAATATGCACCGTATGTTTATTGACATCGGGGCAAAAAAATTGGATAATGTATATATGAATGTTCTCTCAATGGGAATGTCAGGGGATTACAAATATGCAATCCTTGAAGGCGCAAATCTTGTCAGAGTTGGTTCAGCAATTTTCGGCGCAAGGATTTACAGATAATTAAGGAGGAATTACCAATGGGTTTAAAAGAAAAGCTTAAGAAGTTTATCAATGTTTCAGACGAGGATTATATTGAGGATACCGAGCCTGCTTATGAGGATGATTTTGATTACGAGCCTGCTCCCTCGCCCTCACGCCAGTCACAGCACGCACGAACAGAAAGAACCACATCTTCAAATCAGGGCAATGTTGTGAATATCAATTCAACATCAAAGGCATCGGCAGGTCAGCCCAAGCCCCACGTTGTTTTCCAGAAGATTGACAGATTTGAAGAAGTAGGCGAGGTTGCCGATATTCTCAACGAAAAGAGAATTGTTATTCTTAATCTTGAAACCTGCCCCAACGATGTTTCACAGAGAATTATCGACTTCCTTTATGGCGTTGCATATGCAAACCACGGCGATTTCAAGAAGGTTGCAGGCAGAGCATACATAATAACTCCCTATAATGTTCCTGTTTCCGGTGAGCTTCTTGATGAACTCAGCGGTATGAGCGGCGACCAGCAGTATTAAGAAAGAAAAGGTGATTTGTTATGCTTAGAACAGAACAGATTTTAAACGCTAAATTTACACCCGTAAGCAAGGGTACATACAGTGCCGACGAGGTTGACGCATTTCTTAAAATTGTTGCAGAATCTTATGATACGCTTAACGGCGAAAAGTCTGAACTTATAAAGAAAATCAGCATTCTTGCCGATAAGATTGAAAGCTACAGAAAAGATGAGGAAGCAATCAAGCTTTCACTTCTTGATGCTCACAGAATGGCAGAAACAATAAATAAGAATGCACAGATTAAGTCAGATACACTTATCGGTGATGCCGAAACAAGAGCTCAGCTTATTGTTGACGGTGCAAACAGACAGTCTGCAAAGCTTGTTGAAGATGCAAGAGAAGAAGCAAAAAATCTTGTTGAAAATGCAAGAGCCGCAGTTAACTCACTTACTGAAAGAGCTCAGAGCGAAACAGATGCAACAATTTCTGCCGCAAAAGAAAAAGCAGAGCAGATTGTTGCGGATGCAACAGCCGAAAGTGAAAGCATTATCGGCGAAAGCAAGAAAACATATGAATATTATGTGGCTGAAATTGCAAGACTTAAAGCATCGGCGGAGGAATTTAAAACCGCTATGGCTGCACTTTGCAATGTTCAGCTTGCATCACTTGAATCTGTTCCCGTGATTGAAGATGCTGCCCCTGCTTTTGTTCCTGCAGCAGAGGAAGAAGAAACCGTTGAGGAAATCGCAGAAGAAATTGCCGTTGCAGAAGAAGACATTGTGACTGATTCTGAAGAAGTTGAAGAAACAGAATCAGAGCTTCCCTTCGGTCAGGATCTTATGGCTGAAATCGAAAGTGAAATTGCCGCTATCGAAGATTCGGTCGAAGATGAATCTGTTGAAGAGTTTGAAGTTCCTGAAGAAGAAAGCGTCGATGATGTTGCGGATGAGCAGGTAGTTTATGTTCCCGAAGAACCCGAAACATCTGAAGAAGATGTTTTTGAAGTTGCTGATAAAAAAGTTGAGGTTGAAGATTTATTCAGCCTTATTGATGAAATGAGCTTTGAAGATATCGTTGCTCCCGATTCAATTGCTGCAAGTATTGATGATATTGTTCCCGAAGTTGCTTCCGGACCTGAAGCTGACGATGACAGTGTTGATGTTTCCGTTGAAGATGAGGAAGAAGATCCTGTTGATGTGATTGAAGATGGCGATGAAGAAGATGATGATGAAGATGATGACTTTGTCGGCTTTAAATTTGATCTTGATTCAATAACCGATGATGACGGTGATGATGACGGTGACGATATTTCTTCACTTTTTGATTCTATGTTTGACGATTGATTTTGAGAGGTTTTTATGTTTCAGGCAGTTACATTGATTGTTATTGCTGTTCTCACAGCAGTTGATATGTTTACAAAGCATATTGCGGCAACAACAATAAAAGCTGACGGTCCCTTTGAGTTTCTTTTCGGTGCTTTTCAGTTCCGCTATGTTGAAAATACGGGTGCTGCTTTCAGTTCTTTTTCTGACAATACGGTTTTGCTTACCGTTGTAACCGCTGTTATCCTTGCAGGCTGCCTGATTTTACTTTTGTCAAAAAAAATCAAACCTCTGTTTATGAATATCTGTCTTTTGCTTGTTGTTGCCGGCGGTACGGGCAATCTTATTGACCGCATCAGGTTCGGTTATGTTGTTGATTTTATTGAACCTCTGTTTATTGATTTTGCGGTTTTTAATTTTGCCGATTGCTGTATTACGGTAGGTGCTTTTATGATGATTGCCTACGAAATTTATGAGCTTGTGTGCGAGCAGAAGAAAAAGGCTGTTAAAAATGGTTGAGCAGATTAAATCAATAGAATATAACGAACCCGTTTCTTTTGTGGTTGATGATGAAGCAGGCGGTGAAAGAATCGATAAGCTTTTATCATTTGTGCTTTGCGATTATTCACGCTCATTTATACAGAATCTTTTTAATGACGGGCTTGTGTCCTGCAACGGAAAGAATATTTCAAAAAGCTTCAAACCAAAGCAGGGAAATGTTATTTCGTTTACGGTTCCCGAACCTAAAGAAATATCGCTTGAACCTGAAAACATACCTCTTGATGTAATTTATGAAGACAGCGATTTGCTGATTGTAAATAAACCGAGAGGAATGGTTGTTCATCCCGCACCCGGTAACTATTCTTCAACTCTTGTCAATGCTCTTTTGTGGCATTGCAAAGGTAATTTATCGGGAATAAACGGCGTTATAAGACCGGGTATTGTTCACCGAATCGATAAAGATACAAGCGGTTTACTTCTTGTTGCCAAAAACGATTCTGCTCATATTTCACTTTCGCAGCAGATAAGCGTTCATTCGCTTGACCGCGAATACAGAGCGGTAATTCACGGACATCTGAAAGATGTTGAGGGCACTGTTGATGCACCCATAGGCAGAAATCCCAACGACAGAAAAAAGATGTGCGTTACAAACCAGAATTCAAAAAATGCAGTTACCCATTATACTGTTCTTGAGGAATATAAGGATTTTTCTTTTATAAAGTTGAAGCTTGAAACCGGCAGAACACATCAGATCCGTGTTCATATGGCTCATCTGGGCCATCCCGTAGCAGGTGATCCGGTTTACGGACCGAAGAACGGAGTAACATCACTCAACGGTCAATGTCTCCACGCAGGGCTCCTGGGCTTTGTTCACCCGTCAAGCGGAGAACATATCATAAAGGAAGCGCCTTTGCCTGAATATTTTACAGACTTTCTTGGGAGAATAAAAAAATAATGGAAAATAATAAATCTCTTTCCCAATGGCTTATCGCCTCTGATATTGACGGAACTCTGAACAATAAGCTCAGAAGATTGCCGGAACGTAACGAAGAATCCATAAAAAGATTTGTTTCTCTCGGCGGCAGATTTACTCTTGCTTCCGGCAGAAATCCTCAATCAATGGAAAAGCACTTCAAACGCTTACCGATTGACGGCACACCTGCGGTTGTAATCAACGGTGCAGGACTTTATGATTTCAAGAAAAAAGAAATGATCTATTTCAGTGCCATAAGCGATGAAGGAATGAGGCTTGCTGTTGAAGCGGCAAAAAAATTTCCTGCAGTTGATGTTATAATTGTTGCAAAGGATATAATTTATATTACGGGAAGCGGCTGGTTCGGTAAAATGTTTGTTGCGGCTGATAAGCTTTATCACAAACATATAAAGAATATAGACGATGTTCCGAAAGAAAATTGGGGAAAGGTTATTTTTTCGGGAATACCTTTTCATATTACAAAAGTAAAAAAGCATTTTGAGTCAATGAATGACCCTGATCTTACTCTTATGTCATCCTCCGTTGCAAGCTTTGAAATTCTTGCAAAAAATACACATAAGGGCACAGCTGTTATGAAGCTTGCAGAAATGCTTGGTATTGACCCTTCGCATACAGGCGCAATCGGTGATTATTTCAACGACTTTGATATGCTTAAAACCGTTGCCGTGCCCGCCTGCTGCGGTCAGGCACCGAAGGAATTAAAGGAAGTTGCACAGTTTGTTGCCTGTCATTGTAACAAAGGTGCTGTTGCAGATTTCCTTGAATATATTGAGTCCAAAGAGCGATAAGCGCCGAGGTCTTTCAAACCATAATTAAACAGGAGGTGGCTGCAATGGATGCAGTTATCAGAAAGCAGTTGAAAATCAAGGCTTGCAAAGCAAGAATGGGTATTATTGAAGGTGTGTTCAACGCCAAGTCGGGTCATCCCGGCGGTTCACTTTCCTGCGTTGATATTGTTACCTATCTTTATTTCAATCATATGAACATTAATCCTCAGAATCCTCAGATGGAGGACAGAGACAGATTTGTTCTTTCAAAAGGTCACGCTGCCCCCGCACTTTATTCTGTTCTTGCACACAGAGGATTTTTCCCTGTTGAAGAACTCAAGACACTCAGAAAAAGCGATTCGATGCTTCAGGGTCATCCCAGTATGAAATATACAGCAGGTGTTGATATGTGCACAGGCTCACTTGGTCAGGGCATTTCAACCGCTTGCGGAATGGCACTTGCTTCAAAGCTCGGTAACAAGAGCAACAGAGTGTATACCATTCTCGGCGACGGTGAAATTCAGGAAGGTCAGGTCTGGGAGGCTGCAATGTTTGCTTCCGCAAAAGGTCTTGACAATCTTTGTGCTGTTGTTGATAATAACGGGCTCCAGATTGACGGCAAAATTTCAGAGGTTAACTCACCTTATCCCATTGCAGAAAAATTCAAGTCATTCGGCTGGAACGTAATCGAAATCTGTGCCCACAGTTTTGATGAAATTGATGCAGCTTTCTGTGCTGCTGCAGAGTTCAAGGGCAAGCCTTCCGTAATTATAGCAAACAGTGTTAAGGGTAAGGGTGTTTCTTTTATGGAAGACCAGGTTTCATGGCACGGCACCGCACCCAATGCAGAACAGTATGAGCAGGCTATGAGCGAGCTTACCGCAGCTCTTGCAGAGCTTGAAGCGTAAGGAAAGGATCGGTGAATTAAAATGGCTGATATTATTAAAACCGCAACCCGTGACGCATACGGAAAGGCTCTTGTTGAGCTTGGCGATATAAATGATAAGGTTGTTGTTCTTGATGCCGACCTTGCGGCGGCTACAAAAACAGGTATGTTCAAAAAAGCACACCCTGAAAAATTCTTTGACTGCGGTATTGCAGAAGGTAATATGATGGGTGTTGCGGCAGGTCTTGCAGCTTCGGGTTACACCGTATTTGCAAGCACATTTGCTATGTTTGCCGCAGGCAGAGCATATGAGCAGGTAAGAAACTCAATAGCATATCCTCACCTTAATGTTAAAATCGGTGCTACTCACGCAGGTATTTCAGTTGGCGAAGATGGTGCAAGCCATCAGTGCTGTGAAGACATTGCTCTTATGCGTGCAATTCCCGGTATGACAATTATCAACCCTGCCGATGATGTTGAAACAAGAGCTGCGGTTCTTGCAGCTGCAAACTATGACGGTCCCGTTTATATGAGATTCGGTCGCCTTGCAGTTCCCAGAATTTTTGATGAAGATTATAAATTTGAGTGGGGCAAGGCTGTTGTTCTTAACGAGGGTACGGATGTTACAATATGTGCAACCGGTCTTATGGTCGGCGAAGCTATTGAAGCTCAGAAGATTCTTGCAGAGCAGGGTATCAGTGCAGAGGTTATCAATGTTCATACCATCAAGCCTCTTGATACCGAAACAATTCTTGCATCTGCCGCAAAGACAGGCGCAATTGTAACCGCAGAGGAGCATAATGTTATCGGTGGTCTCGGCAGCGCGGTTGCTGAAGCTGTTTGTGAAGGCGGAAAACCTGTTCCTGTTGTAAGACTTGGTGTTAACGATGTATTCGGAAAATCAGGCCCCGCGGTTGAACTTCTTCATATTTACGGACTTGATGCACAGAATATTGTTGAAAAGGCAAAGCAGGCAGTTTCAATGAAATAATTTTGATTTATTGGGCGGCTGCTCCTGACGGGGCAACCGCCTGTTTAAAAAGGGTCAGGTGCTGTTTTTGTATAATTCAGGGGAGAAAAAAATATCTTCAAAGGTTAAAACAATTATTATTTCTGTTGCTGCAGTGATTACGGTTGTTGCGGCGGTGATTATTATTGCAGGTGTTTCGGGTTTGTCAAAGCCTGCAAACAACAGTATTGCTGTTTATAAAACAGGCGGTGTGACAGGTGTCAGGATAGATAATCTTGAAACTGTTGTGTCGGATTCTACTGCATCGGGTTTTAAATGCGATGCTGAAAACGGCAGGGTTTTTTATACAGTTGAGTCTTCTTATTCTGACGGACTTTATGATTTATACTACATTGAAAAAAAACGCAGTGAGATTACTGCGCCTAAAATTATAGATATCGGTATTTCGGGTGATTACAGTGTTGTTTCAGGCAAACTTTACTATCTGAAGAAGAACTTCAGTGCAGGTGCATTTGAAGGCACTGTTTGTAATATCGATAATAACGAAATAAAAACATTTTCGGGTAATGTTGAATCAATATATGCTCTTGAAAAGTCAGATACGGTTTATTTTGTGAAAATGCATTCGAGCAACCGTGTGCTTTACAAGTATGAGGAAGATTCTGCATCTGAGATATGCAGAGATCTGATGGACATTCGCTGTTATAATGACGGAGAAAATTCTCATATTTTTTATGAAAAAAAATCACAGATTCATAACGGAATGACAGAGCTTTATGTTCTTAATTCAAACGGTGAGAATGAAATGATTTGCGATAATGTTTATACCGTAATGTATGATAATTATTCCGCAGGCGGTAATCTTTATTATTTCACATCGTCATCCGAAAGTATTTCGTGGAGCTATGTTATTGCGGATGAATATTCCGAAAGTGATAAAACCGTTGAAAGACCCAAGCGTGATGACTTTTTTGCATTTCTCGGAATATCTGCTGAATATAACAAGGCTCTGAAGCTTTATCAGGACAAGCTTGTCAGGGATGAAATAAGAGCAGCATTGAATGAATCTGTCGAAAACGGTGAATTCTCCGTGCCTGTTTTCAATGCATTTGCTTATAATACTCAGGGTATTTTCAAAATAGCAGAAAATATAGACCCCAAAAATGTTTATACCGTTTCATCTTACGGTGAACCGAAGATTGTTTTTGAAAATACGGAGGTTCTTGCTTCCGATACGGATATGGGCACTCTTGTTGAGATTGCTCAGAGAAGCACTATGGCAGAGGTTATCAAATATGCCAGAACGGTTGTTGCGGAAAGCGTTAAGTCAAACGGTATGGCATATGCGGCATACGGAAGCGAAGGTGCGGTAAATTATCCTCTTGAGGGATATGATAAAACCAAAACTTTGTTCTCTTTTTCCCGTGACGGCAAACGTATTTTTGCTTTTGTACGCGATTCTCAGGGTGACAGATTAAGTCTTTATACCAACAGCATCGGCGCAGAACTTAAACCTTCGGGAATTACGGGTGTTGATACAGGTATATCGGGTTACAGATTTTCAGACGAAGGCGTTATTTATCTTAAATCTGATACAAACAAAATAACCGGTGATGTTTATTCTTACAGCGGTGAAAAGAGCGTTAAACTTTCAAATGCGGTTAATGCTTTTACTGTTGAAAATTATGAAGATGTAATTGTTTTGAAAAATAATGATGCTTCTTCGTCCAAACAGACTGCAGATTACTTTATTTGTAATGACGGAGAAGAAAATCTTATTGGCAGTGATATTGTTGTTGAGAGTTTCAATTATACCGAAGACGGCAAAGCAGCATATATCACGTCAGATGGTACGCTTTATATTTTCGGAAAAGATAAGGCTGAACCTATTTGTGAAAAAGCAAGCGAAATTCTGCTTTTTGCATAACAGAGAAAGGGTACTGATATGAGTAAAGATAAAATATTAAAAAAATCCGCATTCGGCGGATTTAAAAAAGAAGATGTGCTTGATTATATTGAAAAGCTTCAGCAGGAAATTGTTTCTCTCAAAAGAGATGCAAGCGATTGTGCAGCATATAAAAGAGAGGCAGAAGCTTTGAAATCAGCTTCGGAAGTTAAAGATAAAACTGCAGAAACTTTGAAAGCGGAAAATGAAGCATTAAAGGCGGAAAATGCTTCTTACATTGAAAAGAACGCATCATTGACTCTGAAAATTGAGCAGCTTAATGCTATTCTTGAAAAGAGCAAAGAAGATGTGGCGGAATATAAAGCAAAATATGAAGAATTGTGTGAGGAACATTCAAAAGTTACTGATGTGACTAAGCTTGTATCTGAAGCCAAAAAGAATGTTTCGAAAATTACACTTGATGCCAAAAACTCCGTTGAATCCGTCCGTGCCGATGTATCTGCGGCGGCTGACAGACTTAAAACTGTCTGTGTAAATTTTGAAAGCTCACTTTCTTCGCTTAAATCGGGAACCGATGTGTTGCTTGATACACTTTCATCAGCTTCCGAAAAGCTTGAAACTGTCGATATTAAGGAAGAATAAAATGGCTGAGTATAACATAAACATTAATCAGATAAAGGAATATTCATCTGTTTTTACAGCGGGAGACAGGGTTCTCCTCAGCGGAACGGTGTATACATCAAGGGATGCCGCACACAAACGCATTTTTGAGCTTCTTGACAGAGGTGAAGCCTTACCATATGAGCTTGACGGAGCCTGTATTTATTTTGCAGGTCCCACGCCTACTCCCGAGGGAATGGTAATCGGTAGCTGCGGCCCTACAACATCAGGCAGAATGGATGTTTATTCTCCGCGTCTGCTTGATTTGGGTCTCGCTGCAATGATCGGAAAAGGAGAGCGCAACAAAGCGGTTTGCGATGCCATTGTGAGAAATAAGGCGGTTTATTTCTGTGCAATCGGCGGTGCAGGAGCGCTTTATGCCAAGCATATAAAAAAATGCGAGGAAATTGCATTCAAGGATTTGGGCTGCGAAAGTGTAAAGCGTCTTGAACTTGAAAATTTCCCTGTTGTTGTCGGCATTGATTCAAAGGGCGGTAATTTGTTTAAATAGGAATTTAAAACGCTTTCTTCGGAAGGCGTTTCTTTTTTTAGGAAGAGAGGCTCTGCTTGAATTGGATTTTTTTATTATTTCAATTGTAATAATCACCCTTGCAGTTGCATTTGTAAACGGAATGACGGATGCACCCAACGCCATCGTTTCCTGTGTTTCAACCAAGAGTATAACCTTGAACAAAGCTGTTGTAATAGCCGCAATATCCGATTTTGCAGGCTCGCTTACTTTTGGTTTGCTAAACGGAAGCGTTATCGAAACGGTAATAGGTATTGCAGCTTTTGGTGATGATAACAGGGTATCGCTTATCGGTTTAGCGACAGCAATGTTTTCTGTTGTGCTGTGGGCTTTGGCTGCGTGGAGGTTTGGCATTCCCACAAGCGAAAGTCATGCCTTGATTTCAGCAATTGCAGGAGCGGGGATCGCAGTAAACGGCGGATTAATGCAAACAAGTAACAACGCTTGGGATAAGGTCTTGTGGGGATTGTTTGTTTCAATATTATTAGGGTTTGTCGCAGGATATATAATAACAAGGCTTACATTCTTATTTTCAAATAGCGATAAAAATGATAAAATATTTGTCAATTCGCAAATATTTTCAAGTATGCTTATGTCATTTATGCATGGCGCCCAGGATTCTCAAAAATTTACGGGGATAATTATGCTTGCACTGTCAATTTCAGGTTATTCCGACGGCAAAGAAGCGCCTGTCTGGCTGTCAGTTCTCTGTCCGGCTTTTATTGCGGCAGGAACATTTGCAGGAGGGGAGAGAATAATAAAAACAATCGGAACGGATATGCTGAAAATGGAAAAAGAGCAGGGCTTTTCTTCGGATATTGCAGGCTCATTATGTCTTCTTGTTTCTACGCTTATGGGTATGCCTGTAAGTACAACCCATACTAAAACATCTGCCGTCATAGGTGCAGGCGTTGCAACAAGCCGTAAATCGGTTAATTGGAAAATTGCGGGTGAAATGCTCGTGGCCTGGCTGATAACTTTTCCTGCGTGCGGAATGATGGGATGGTTTTTTACAAAAATCTTTTTGCTTTTATTTAAATAAAAAAGACCTGCGGAAAAATATCCGCAGGCAAATAAATGATTATTCGGTTTTAATTCTTTTAAGGTTGTTTTCGTATGAATAAATTCCGAATGCAACAAGCGCTGAAATCGGAACAAAATGGTAACCTCCAAAAAGTCCGAATACAAGAATACATACAAAAATAAAAATATTCAATACCGATGAAAATATCTTCTTAACTTTACTCCATTTAACGCTTTGCCAGGCACCGACTATAATCACAACAGCGCATGAATGAACAGGAATTCTTGCAATAAAATCGTGAAACACAAAAAAGATAATACCGGTTAAAACACAAGCAAGAACACCGTTCAAAACTTTATTCTTTTTGACAGTGTTCGGAATCGGCATACATGTTCCGAACCCGAAAATGCAATTTAAAATTCCGCATGTAATGAAATCCGATTTTTTGCAGTTTTTATTCTGAATAATCATATAGAAATATGTGATGAAAAGTGATGTGCCGCTGAAGAGAGAAAATAATACCGAGGGTTTAGAATTTAAAACGGGGAGAAGAATACTACTTTTATATTCATTAAATGATAACGTTCCTGCTTCGCGGATTGCCGTAATCATATCCGACGGATTGAGAAACAGGTTGAGAACAGTTGTAAAAATAAGGGCGATAAATGCTGCGCTTACAACCTTGGTTGCCTTTTTGAATTTCCTGGGAAATGTTATCATTATAACCATAACAATTGTGCCGTAGAGTACGCCTCTCCAATTGGGATGGAAGCCCAGGGAAAGGTATGATGAAATCATCTCTTTGGCAGTGTTGCCTGTTGCGCCTATGCCGAAATAATCTGTGGTGAATAAAACAGTAACTGTTAGTGCGCATGAAAGCATAACCGCACCGACAATCGGGTTATCCTGAAGCTTACCAAGTTTGTTTTTAATTTTTTTATAAAATAAAGCTGAGGTTGCAAGCAGTATTCCGCATATCACTATTGAAAGCGCTGCTGTTGATGCTCCGAATTCTTTGAATGTATATGTTATTACCAACAAAGATACATATAGGGGCATCTGCTGTTTTTCTTCAACAACTGTGCAGATTAATGCGGCTAGACAAGCAAACACAGTGCTTGCAAAAGCACCCATTCCTGCACATACTGCCATGCTGAAAACAACGGGCACAATATTGCTGAGGACAGATACAGTTTCTTTGATTGAAAGATTTACTCTGTTATTCAAATCACAATCTCCTTTGAAAAAATCCAAATATTAGTTTACAATAAAAATTAAAACTATACAAGCAGTTTTATAAAAAACTTTCTCATAAAGTATAGTAAAATACTAAATTATATGATAAAATATAGCGATAAAATTTTTTCGGAGCTCTTTATGAATAAAAATCGTGCAAAAAAAATAGCTACATGGATTATTGTGCCTCTTATGGCTGCAATTTTTATTTTAGACATTGCAACTGTTATTATAGGAAATAATCATTGCCGCAGGTATACCGTTAACCCTGAAAAGTTTGATTATTCCACAGGGGATGACAGAATACATTTTCTCAACACAGCCAATTCCGATGCTATTCTTATTGAAAGCAATGGTATGTTTGCACTTGTTGATGCCGGTGAGGGTAATTCCAATCCCAGAAGAAAAACCGCTTATAAAGGCTATGAGCAGGAAGTTATTGACTATGTAAAAAAGGTCTGCAAAAAAAGCGACGGCAGTGTTTATCTGGATTTTATTATGGGTACTCATTGCCACTATGACCATATAGGCTCGTATCTTTCACTTATATCGGATACCGATATCGGAATCGGTAAAGCTTATTTCAAACAGTTCAATAAAGAAATTGCTAAAGATTATGAAATCGAAAGATGGGAAATCGACAAGGTATATCAAAACATAATTGACGCACTCAACAAGAGAAATATTGAGGTAATCAGTGATATATCTGATGAGGACTTTGTTTTCGGAGATTTTACCCTTCGGTTTCTGAATACGGTTACACCTGATGAATTTAAAGGTAAGGGTGAGAATGCATCCAGCATCGGAGTTGTTGTGAGTAAAGGAAATAAAACAGCATTCCTTGCGGCGGATATTACCGCATCAACGGGGCTTGAAGATGTTGTTGCTCCGTTGGTCGGAGATGTCGACCTTCTTAAAATCGGTCATCACGGCTATTACGGTTCATCATCAAAAAGCTTTCTCAAGACCCTTTCACCCGAAATTGCCATTGTTACCAATCAGCTTGGCAAGGTTTATCCTAATGTGAAATGGAATCTTACGATGTCAGTAAAAGTTCCTTTCTATGCAACCTATGACAATAACGGAATTATTGCAACTTTTACAGATGATGAAATCATTCTGACAAATAATATACATTAAGGATTTATTAATTCGGCGACATAAAGTTTGACAAAATGAAAGCTTTTTGTTAGAATGATGCCTGTATGATTTTATATCAGTTGTTTAAACGGACGGGAATTTTATGAATTTAACTTGTTACGATTATCTTAAAGTTTGTGCAAAAAAGACGGGTGACTTTACCGCTGTTTATGCTTTCGGAAGCAAAATCAAGCTTTCAAAGCTTATCAGTGATATTGACGCCCTTGCCGCTTATTTTAATTCAATCGGCATTGCCAAAGGTGACGCGGTCACAATATTTTTGCCGAATGTTGTTCATGCTTTCACCACATTTTATTCACTTAATAAAATTGGCGTAATTGCAAATATTGTTCATCCTCTCACATCACCCGATGTTCTCAAGGAGAGCATTGAATTTACCAAATCAAAGGCAATATTTATTCTTGATATTCTTGCTGACAAATATGTCGATGTTTTAAATGAAATCGGTATTTCCTGCATTATCTGTTCAAATTCCGATTATGTTATTGCACCTGCCATACCGGCTTTCAGAATTTTTGAAAAGGTTAAGGCTAAGGGACTTGACGGTTTTAAGAACTCTGTTAAATATCTCAAAGCAATTTCAATCGGATCAAAGAAAAGCTGTGTTGAATGTCACGACGGCTCAAGGCTTGCAGTTTATCTTCACGGCGGCGGCACAACAGGTAAAAGTAAAACGATAATGCTTTCAAGCAATAACCTTAACAATCTTGCAGAGAAGTTGAATACACTTGATATTCCTCACAAAGCAGGTGAAGAGTATTCACTTATGGTTCTGCCTATATTCCATGCATTCGGTCTGGGCATTGCAATGCATTTCCCGTTGACGCACGGATTCACCTCCATCCCCATGCCTCAGTTTACAGCTGAAGCGGCAAACAAGCATCTTAAAAAGCATAAGGTAACATTCCTTCTAGGTGTTCCCAATATGTTTAAAAAGATGATGGAGGATAAGAATTTTGACGGTCCTCACCTGAAAAATCTAAGACTTGTTTTCTGCGGCGGTGATGTGCTTCCTGAAAGACTTGTCAAGGAATTCAACAAAACCGTTGCCAAAAACGGCGGTAAGGGTAAGCTTTTCAGAGGCTACGGTCTGACGGAAGTATCATCGGTTTGTTCGGTTAATACCTATGAAAACAACAGAGAAGATTCAATAGGTAAGCCTCTCGGTGATATAGTTGTTCAGATATGGGATGAAATGAAAAATGAAGTTCCTGCAGGAACAACCGGTGAAATCGTTGTAAAAGGTGATACGGCAATGCTTGGTTACTTCAACGGCGATAATACCGTGATGAACGAAGGCGTTTATATTGATTCTAAAGGTAACAGATGGGTTCCCACAGGTGACCTGGGTTATAAGGATTCAGACGGATTTATTTTCTTCACCGGCAGAAAGAAGAGAATGATTATAATTTCAGGATATAATGTATATCCCATCGATATTGAAAATGCTGTTTTGCAGCTGCCTTTTGTCGGTGAAGCCTGCGCAGTTCAAGGATATCTTAAAAACAAGCCTTGTGTGAAGCTTTGTGTAACCCTTAACCGTAATATGGATAAGAATGAGGCGGCAGATAAAATTCAGGCATACTGTAAAAAGAATCTTGCCAGATTCTCTTGCCCGAGAAAAATTGAAGTTATGGACAGCTTCCCCAGAACAAAAATGGCGAAGATAGATTTTATGAAGCTTTCGGATTCGTTTGATCCCAAAGCAAAATAAGAAAGGATAAATAAAAATGAGCAAGCAGATAAGAGAAATTCAGCAGGGCGATGTTGTTGCCCTTATGAAAACGACAATGGGTGATATCAAAATTCTTCTTTTCCCTGAAGCTGCACCCAAAACAGTTGAGAATTTTACCACTCACGCCAAAAACGGATACTATAACGGAATAATTTTTCACAGAGTAATTCCTGATTTTATGATTCAGGGCGGCGACCCCACAGGCACAGGCAGAGGCGGCGAAAGCATCTGGGGCAGAAGCTTTGAAGATGAGTTCAGTGTTGATTATCATAATATCAGAGGCGCTCTTTCAATGGCAAATGCAGGACCTTCAACCAACGGCAGCCAGTTCTTTATTGTTCAGGCTAAAGAGGTTGATTCAGGTCTTCTTTCTCAGATGGAACAGCTTTCAGACAGAGGTTTCCCCACAGAATGCGTTGAAGATTATAAGGCTCTCGGCGGTACGCCTTGGCTTGACTTCAAGCATACCGTTTTCGGTCAGGTTGTTGAAGGTATGGATGTTGTTGACGCAATTGCAGGTGTTAAGACAGGTTATGCTGATAAGCCGGTTGAAGATGTTGTTATTCTCGGTATTGAAATTGAAAATGTATAAAAATAATATCCCCACGGTCTGAGCCGTGGGGATTATGATTTTATTAGTGGTGGAAGAGTCTCATTCCTGTGAAGCACATTACCATGCCGTGCTTGTCGCAAGCGCCGATAACGTTATCGTCACGGATTGAGCCGCCGGGTTCTGCAATGTAGGTTACACCGCTCTTTGCAGCTCTTTCGATGTTATCACCGAAGGGGAAGAATGCGTCGCTGCCGAGTGCAACACCCTTGATTGTTGCAAGGTATGCCTTCTGTTCAGCTTTTGTGAAGGGTTCGGGTTTCTCTGAGAAAAGAGTCTGCCATACGCCGTCTGCAAGAACATCTTCATATTCGTCTGAAATATAAACATCGATTGTGTTATCTCTGTCAGGTCTGCCTACTGTATCAAGGAAGGGGAGGTTAAGAACCTTCTCGTGCTGTCTGAGATGCCAGATATCAGCTTTGTTACCTGCAAGTCTTGTGCAGTGGATTCTTGACTGCTGACCTGCACCAACGCCGATTGCCTGTCCGTCAACTGCGTAGCAAACAGAGTTTGACTGAGTATATTTGAGAGTGATAAGTGAGATTATAAGGTCACGCTTTGCACTATCGGGCATTTCCTTGTTAGCGGTAACAATGTTTTCAAGAAGTGCATTGTTGATTTCAAAATTATTTCTGCCCTGCTCAAATGTGATGCCGTAAACCTGCTTTACTTCAACGGGAGCAGGAACAAAGTTGGGATCGATTTTAACGATATTGTAGTTGCCGTTTCTCTTGCTTTTGAGAATTTCAAGTGCTTCGGGTTCATAGCCGGGAGCAATAACGCCGTCAGAAACTTCTCTCTTTATAAGCTTTGCTGTTGTAACGTCGCAAACATCTGAAAGTGCAATCCAATCACCAAAAGAGCTCATTCTGTCTGTGCCTCTTGCTCTTGCATATGCAGTTGCGAGAGGTGATTCGTCAAGACCTTCAATATCATCAACAAAGCAGGCTTTTTTGAGTGTGTCGCTCATTTTGATACCTACAGCTGCCGATGTGGGGCTTACCGGCTTGAATGATGTTGCGGCGGGCATACCGCGAGCTTCTTTAAGCTCCTTTACAAGCTGCCAGCTGTTGAATGCATCAAGGAAGTTGATGTAACCGGGTCTGCCGCTGAGAATTTCAATGGGAAGCTCTGTACCGTCAGCCATATAAATTTTTGCAGGCTTCTGATTAGGGTTACAGCCGTATTTAAGTTCAAATTCTTTCATCGTCGTTCTCCTTATTTATTCTTGTTAATCATTCTGCTGTCATATTCGCCGCTTTCAAGGTCGATATAGCGAACATAAAGAGAAATTTTGTTGTTTTCGTTGAGGTTTGCCCAGATGTCATTTGTGAATTCATCAATATCATCGGGGATTGCAACTCTTTCGGGTTCACCTGTGAATGTGGGGATAGGATTGCCGTCATGGTTATATGTGTGAATAAAGTGACCGAGACCTGCAAGGGGGTTGTATGAGAATGTGTATCTGTTGCAAGCAGTGCCGTTTTCATCTGCACTCTTAAGGATGCTCATTTTGTAAGTGAAATCACCGCCATCAAAGGTCATCATACCGCTGATACGGGGAGTGAAGTTGGGCATATCGGGCTCGAATTCTCTTGTTTCAAGAGCCTGTTCAAAGGTTTTACCTTCTTTGATAAAATCATAAATTGTATCTGTCTGGTCACCGTTTGTAACAATAAGCTTGTTTTCAAACTGTCTTACGGGAGCATAGATGATGAGTGAAGGGTCTTCAACCTTTGAAGCATCAAAGGGATGAATGATAATTTCGTTGCCTTCTTTAATGAAAACTCTGTTGCGGCTGTTTTCGCTTCTTCCCATAATGAAGTAAGCGGTAACAGCTTTTTTGCCGTCTGCACTTTTGCCGATAACAATGCCTCTGCCGACATATGTGTTATCCTTGATAAGCTGGCCCATGTTGTTGATTTCGTAAATGCCCATTTTTTTCATCCTTTCCAAAATAAATAGGGCAGCCCTATCCGAGATAAGACTGCCCAGACGGTCGGCTTTGAAACGGATTTTTTGCTCCTTTGCAGTGCTCTGCATAATTCCGTCAGTTACAAAAAACCCTTAAATTTTACAAATAAATTCTAACATTTAATAATGTATTTGTCAATACGCTTAAATTCTGATTTTAGGATTTTTCCATTTTCCGCTTGATACAAAAATAATACCTACAACAATTGAAGCAGCCGAAGCAAGACCTGTTGCAAGACCGATGCCGTTGAAACCGAGGTTTGTGAATTCAACAACCAGATATGCGGCAGGCACTCTTACAAGTATTGAACTGAAGCAAGCGTTGAAAAGTGCGAAGTTTGTATATCCTGCACCGATGGCAAGACCGTTCATACAGAATACAAAGGGTACGAAAATATAATCAAGTGCAATAAATCTCATATACTGAGAACCGATTTCAATTACTTCGGGGTTTGTGTCGAAAAGTGAAATAATAGGTTGAGGGAACATCTCTACAATGGCAAAAACAACTGCTGATATTGCAAATGCAATACCCATACCGGTCAGCATTGTTTTCTTTGCTCTGGCTGTTTCTCCTGCACCGATATTCTGACCTGCCATTGATGAAACGGCACTGCTCATTGCCAGTGCGGGAAGAATGGCAAATGAGTTTACCTTACCTCCAATACCTTGGCAGGCAGATGCGATATCCGCAATAGGGAGAGAGTTAACAAGTGCTGTAAGTGTAAGGAATGAAAATGATACAACAACCTGCTGTACCGATGAAGGTAAACCGAGTTTGAGAAGCATTTTCATTTTCTCTTTATCAATCTTGAAATCATTTTTGCTGTAACCGACAAAGAAATGATTATTTGCAAGATATATAAGTGAAAGTACTACACTCAGTGCCTGTGCACCAATGGTTGCATACGCGGCACCTGCAGCACCCATCTTAAAGGGTCCGACAAGAATGATATCGCCGATTATGTTCACAATTGTTGCGATGAGAACAAAATACAAGGGTCTTTTTGAATCGCCCATGCCTCTGAGAATTGCACTGATTACATTATATGCAAACATAAACACAAGTCCGGACATACAGATATTATAGTAATTCTGCGCTTCCGTATATGCAACCTGAGGTGTTTTGAGCAAATCAAGAAGTGTTGTACCCAAAAGAAGCATAATCACCGTACAGATTACGCTTAGAATCATATAAGCGGTAAAGAGTGTGCCTATGGTTTTCTTCTGTTCATCAAATTTTTTTGCACCTGCATACTGTGCAATCAGAACCGTACCGCCAACTGCGAGTCCGAATGCGGCACCCGTAACAAGAATATTTATCTGACTGCCGATATTAACGCCGGTAATGCCGTGAGTACCGCAGAGTCTGCCTACAATAATCATATCTGCAACAGAATAAAATGCCTGTAAAAGGTTTGAAAGCAGGAAAGGAATGGAAAAGCTGATAAGCTGTTTACCTACACTTCCCTTTGTTAAATCTTGTCTGAATTTTTCTGCCACTGTTTAATTCTCCTGTTTCTTTTCTTTCATTGTCAGTGAAATTCGCTTTTTGGCTGTTTCAACGGAAATTACCCATACTGTTACAACCTGACCTACTTTAAGAACCTCGGAAGGATGTTTTATAAATTTGTTGGTAATCTGTGAAATGTGAACAAGTCCGTCCTGATGAACACCGATATCAATAAATGCACCGAAATCGGTAACATTTCTTACGGTACCTTTAAGCTCCATACCGGGTCTGAGGTCATCGATATCCATAACATCTGTCCTGAGCATAGGTGGAGGAAGCTCATCTCTGGGGTCTCTTGCAGGCTGTATAAGCTCCTTAATGATATCTTTGAGGGTGGGGATACCGATACCAAGCTTTTCTGCAACCTTATCTTCACCGAGAGCATCAACCTTGTTCTTGATTTCTGCTATTTTGTCAGTTCCTATATCCTCAACTGAATAGCAGAAAAGTTTGAGCAGTGCTTTTGCGGCGGCATAGCTTTCGGGGTGAACGCCTGTATTATCAAGCGCGTTTTTGCTTTCGGGAACCCTGAGGAAGCCGGCGCACTGTTCAAATGCTTTTGCACCCAGCTTGGGAACCTTTTTAAGCTGAGAACGCTCACTGAATTCTCCGTTTTCATCTCTGTAATCAACGATATTCTTTGCAACGGTTGAATTGATACCCGAAACCCTTGAAAGCAGGGGGGCGGATGCGGTATTAAGGTCAACACCAACAGAGTTAACAGCATCTTCAATAACGCCGTCAAGTGCGGCATCAAGTTCTTTGGGAGGCATATCGTGCTGATACTGTCCTACACCGATTGCCTTGGGATCAATTTTAACAAGTTCCGCAAGGGGATCCTGAAGACGTCTTGCGATTGAAACGGCACTTCTGAGAGAAACATCAAACTGAGGGAATTCAGCGGCAGCAAGCTTTGAAGCGGAGTAAACCGATGCACCTGCTTCGCTTACAACCATATATGATACCTGAGCTTTGATTTCACGAAGAACTTCAGCGGCAAAAATTTCGGTTTCTTTTGAAGCTGTACCGTTACCTATTGAAATACAGTTTACACCGTGCTTTGCAATAAGTTTTTTGATAAGCTCTTTTGCCTGATTTCTCTGCGCTTCGGAATGAGTAACATAGATAACGCCTGTGTCAAGAACCTTGCCTGTGGGTGCTACAACCGCTACCTTACAACCTGTTCTGTAACCGGGGTCAAGGCCTATAACAACCTTGCCTTTTACGGGAGGCGCAAGGAGAAGTTCTTTTGTGTTAAGTGCAAAAACTTTTATTGCACTCGCGGCGGCGGTTTCTGTAAGCATGTTTCTTATTTCACGTTCAATTGAAGGGTAAATAAGACGGTTATATGCATCTTCTCCTGCTTCACGGACAGCCTCTGTTGTGGGCGAGCCCTGAGGATTGAGCGTAACGCTTGTTATGACATTTGCCGCTTTAATTGCGTCAATTGTAACGCTTACTTTGAGGAATTTTTCTTTTTCACCTCTGTCAATAGCAAGGACTCTGTGACCTGCGATTTTATTGACGGGTTCTGAATATTCGTAATACATCGAATACACACTGTCTGCATTCTTATCCGTTGCAGTTGTTGTAACAGTGCCGATAACCGTAAAGAGATTGCGGAGTCTTCTGCGGATATCAGCATCGTCAGAGATGTTTTCAGCGATGATATCAAGAGCACCTTTAAGCGCATCTTCGGCAGATTCCACGCCTTTTTCTGCATCAATATATCCTTCTGCAAGCTCAATAGGGGAGAGTGAATCTGCATTCTGTTCATAAATTATGTTTGCAAGCGGTTCAAGACCTTTTTCTCTTGCAACGGAGGCTCTTGTTTTTCTTTTAGGTCTGAAGGGTCTGTAAATATCTTCGATTTCCGCAAGTGTAGCCGCCTTGTCAAGCGCTGCTGAAATTTCATCCGTAAGTTTTTCCTGTGCTTCTATGGATGAACGGACTTCTTCGCGGCGCTTTTCAAGATTTCGCAGATATTCAAGTCTTTCTGAAAGCTCTCTGATAACCTGATCATCAAGTGTGCCGTGGGCTTCTTTTCGGTATCGTGCAATAAAGGGGATTGTGTTGCCTTCATCAATAAGCTTTACTGTGTTTTCAACCTGCCATGTCTGCAGGCCGAACTGTGATGTAAGTTGCTGAATAATATCCATGGTATCTCCTCAGAAATTGTTTTTTATCTGTCTTATATCTTTGCCGATAAACAGTAGCGAAACATAGTTGCCGATTATTCTTGAAGTGACACGCTGGGTGTATTTTTCTTCAAGTTCTTTTTCGGTAAGATTCGTGCTGATAATAACGGGCTTTGAACGGTTGATTCTTGTGTTCACAATGTTATATATCGCGGCAACCGTAAACTGTGTTGAAAATTCGGAACCAAGATCATCGATTATAAGCAAATCGCAGTCCAGAATTTCTTTTTCCCGTTCACCTGTATTTGAATAGCTGAATTTTTCCCGTTCAAGTGACGAAAGGATGTTGTGTGCGGTGTCATATATGACTCTGTAACCTTTTTCTGCAACAACATTCGCAATTGCAAGGGAAAGATGTGTCTTTCCAAGACCTGTTGCACCGTGCATATAAAGGCTTTCGGATTCGGTATCAAAATCTTCAGCGTAACATTTACAGTATTCGAGAACACTGCTCATTCTTTTTCGCGGTGATACGCCCAGTGCAGCGTCAACGGGCTCGGGGTAATAGTTGACATCAAAATTTTTAAAACTGCATTTTTCGCTGGGCGATACGGATGCAAGTTCTTTTTTTGCAAGCTCTTTCAGAAGCTCTTTACGACATTCACATACATAACCGCTGATAAAACCTGTGTCATTGCAAACGGGGCAGGTATAAGGTACTTCAAGGTAGTTTTCTGAATATCCGTTTTCCTTAAGCAGATTTTTTATTGTTTCCTGAAATGAAAGATTGAGCTGTGAAAGCTGTTCAATATATTCCTTTGCGTCACTTCCCATACCGATTGCTTTGACAACATCAAGTCCCGACTGTGAAAGCTTTGATTCGTATTCGGATATAACGGGAATTTTTTCGGTTACCTCAAGGTGTCTTGCAAGCTGAATGCGCTGTGCCTTATTGCGTCTGCTTTCAAGAATCTGAGTTGCTTTTGAAAGGGTTGATTTACTGTAACTCATTTCTTTTTCTTCCTTTCATATTTTAATTCCGAATGAAGTGACTGCTCCTTGAATTTTTCAAGGTCGTAAGAAGCATTATCGTTGCCTGCTGTTTTAACAGGCTTGTTTTTTGCCTTTTGAAATTCGGCTTCGCCGTTTTCAATATCTTCGGGGGTTCTGTATCCTTTTCCGTACCAGTTTGCCAAAACCTTATTCATATAATTCAGATTGAATTTTCCTGTATTTTCAGCCATTGCTTCATATGCCAGTATTATAACATCAACTTTATATTTGAATTCTTCGCTCCAGCGGCGGACAATATCCATCTGTTTTGTTGTGGGTCTTGTGTTTGTGATTCCTGCTGCCTTTGAAAATTCTGTCCACAGAGTCTGAGTGTTTCTCAAAGCTTCAATCTGTTCGGCGGCTTTTTCGATTGTATCGATTTCACGAAGTCCCCAATCTTTGCCAACCGCCTGAATGTAGCTGTAATTTGTTTTGCCCACTGAAGCACAGTAGTCAATCATCATAAATATGACTTCAGTCGGAAGACCGTAGTGGTCGTGAATTAACAGAAGTGTGCATTGACCGTCATATCCGATTGTTTTGCCAAGTTTCATCTGCGCTTCATTGAAGAGATGACCGATTTCGGGCGATTCTTCAAGTCTTGTGAGAATTTCCGCACTGGAAGGTTTTGAGGGTGCGACCTGTTCTGTATTTATTTTGGGTTTTACAGCAGGTAAATCTTCCGCTGTTTTTTCGGGTGAAGATATTACTTCTTTTATTTCGGTTTCAGAATATGTATCGTCATTTCCGCTGAGTATGCCGTTTTCAACCCAATACTGAAGATAATCCGTTGCATCATCTTTTGTGATTTTCAGCGCTTTGCACATTTCATTTAAATCGGGGGTGTCAGGTGAATTGCGGAGAATCCACAGCAGAACCTTAAGCTGATGTCCGTTTGCAAGGCGTATGTGCTTATCGACTATATCGGAAGGAACGGCAAATATTGATCTGAATGCCGCCGGATTTACAGAATAACTCATCATAATTCTCCATCTTATATTATTAAACATTACATTATTATACACTATCTGCTCTGAAAAACAAACATAATTTTTCGAAAAAAAGCAAGTTCGTGGAAAGTTCTATATAATAATGTAATTAATCACAATATGTTGTGGAAATAACACTTACCGTTAACAATCTGTTTGTCAAATGTAACAAATGAAAAAGAGACTGCCGGAAAGCAGTCTCTTAATCATCCTGTTTTAATCAAACGGCTCTTGTAACCTTACCTGAGCGAAGGCAACGTGTGCAAGCGTATACTCTCTTGGGAGTACCGTTAACAACGGCCTTAACTCTCTTAACGTTGGGCTTCCATGTTCTGTTTGAACGTCTGTGTGAGTGAGAAACCTTGATGCCGAATGCAACGTCCTTACCGCAGTATTCGCATTTTGCCATGTGACACAACCTCCTTTTTAGTCATTAACAGATGATATATTAGCAGACTTTTAAAAAAAATGCAAGCTTTTTTTTGTTTTTTTGCAAACTTATTTAAAAAATAATTATTTTTGAAAAAAGTATTGCATTTTTTGTAAATATGTTATACAATATCGATAGAACATTTGTTTGATTTACTACGGAGGTTTAAAAATGGCAGATAAAAAGAAGGCACTTGAAACTGCGCTTGCGCAAATTGAAAAGGCTTACGGTAAAGGCACTATAATGCGTCTTGGCGAAAACAGCGGTATGAACGTTGAAGCGATTTCAACCGGTTCAATTACGCTTGATGCCGCAACAGGTATCGGCGGACTTCCCAAGGGCAGAATTATAGAAATATACGGTCCTGAGTCATCAGGTAAAACCACTCTTGCTCTCTCTGTTGTTGCGCAGGCACAGAAGAACGGGGGAGAGGCAGCTTTTATTGATGCTGAGCACGCTCTTGACCCTGCCTATGCTTCAAATCTCGGTGTAGATGTTGATGCACTTCTTGTATCTCAGCCTGACAACGGTGAACAGGCACTTGAAATTGCCGAGGCACTTGTCCGCTCGGGTGCACTTGATGTGGTTGTAATTGACTCGGTTGCTGCTCTTGTTCCCCGTTCCGAAATCGAAGGAGAAATGGGCGATTCACACGTTGGTGCACATGCCAGACTTATGTCTCAGGCTCTCAGAAAGATTGCGGGTGCCGTTGCAAAATCAAATACAATCATTATTTTTATCAACCAGCTCCGTGAGAAGGTTGGTGTTGTTTACGGCAATCCTGAAGTTACAACAGGCGGCAGAGCTCTTAAATTCTATGCAACAATGCGTATTGATGTTCGCCGCACAGAGTCACTCAAAGGTGCAGGCAGTGAAGTGGTAGGCAACAGAACAAGATGTAAAATTGTCAAGAACAAGGTTGCACCTCCCTTCAAAGATGCAGAGTTCGATATTATGTACGGCAGAGGTATCTCCAAAGAAGGCGAAATGGTTGATATCGGCGTAAAATACAATGTAATCCAGAAAAGCGGCGCATGGTTCTCATACGGCGATATGCGTCTCGGTCAGGGCAGAGATAATGTAAAGGAACTTTTCCTTTCAAATCCCGAGCTTGCCGAAGAAATCGAAAAGAAAATTGTTGCAGCTATGGCAGAGGCAAACGAGGCTTCAAAGGTTGTAAGAAAGCCCAGACCCGTTGCACCTCCTCCGCCCGCTCCGGAACCCACAACGAAAGCCAGTGCAAGAGCAAAGCTTGACATTGTTGTGGATGATGACGAATAATTTATGAAAATATCTGTCGGTAAAGGAAAACAGAATAAAATACATATTTCCTGCGACGGTGAGTATATGTTTACCGTTGATGCTGAATATTGGTTCAGCAGCCCGTATCACGGCAGAGAAAATATTGAAGATGATGAGGAGTTGACAGCCTTTTATGAGGCTGTCGGCTCCCGTTGTGCGTTCATTGCAGGGCTTCGTTTTCTGTCTTACCGTGACCACAGTTTTAAAGAGTTAGTTACAAAGCTTGTTCAAAAAGGTCATAAGCGTGAGTATTCCGAATCAGCCGTTGCAAAGCTTGCCGAATACGGTTATGTGAACGATGAGCGTTATGCATCATATCTCGCTTCTTCCTTACTTGAACGTAAAGGGATGAATTCCAATGCCATCAGAAGCGAGCTTCTTCGCAAAGGAATTTCAAGGGAAATTTGCGATAATATTGTCGAATCACTTGACATTGACCCCGTTTTTCGTATTATAGAATTATTGAACACAAAATATTCCCGTAAGATATCTGATGAAAAAGGTGTTAAGAGAACCGTTGCCGCTTTGCAGCGTCTCGGTTACAGATGGTCGGATATAAACTCTGCTTTTCGCAGATTGGAAATTGAAACGGAGGATACGGATGATGTATAAAATCGGAATGATTTCTCTCGGTTGCCCCAAAAATCAGGTCGATGCCGAGCGAATGCTTGCCGCACTTGACAGAAATGAATTTGAAATTGCGGATTGCTATGACGGTGTTGATGCCGTTATTGTCAATACATGCGGATTTATTGATGATGCAAAGCGCGAAGCCATTGAGAATATTCTTGATATGGCTCAGCTTAAAGAAGACGGAACCGTTAAAAAAATTATTGTTACAGGCTGTCTTGCTCAAAGACATCAGCAGGAGATTTTCAGCGAAATTCCCGAGGTTGATGCTGTTGTCGGTATCGGTGCGAACGGCGACATTGCCGATATTGTCAAGCGTGTTATTGAGGGCGAAAACGTTTATGAAATGCCCGAGAATTCACAGCTTCCTCTCGTCGGTGAAAGATTGCTCACCACTCCCGAATACTGGTCTTATCTCAAGATTGCAGACGGCTGCTCAAACCGTTGCACATATTGTGCGATTCCCTCGATAAGAGGAGATTTCAGAAGCGTTGAATTTGAAACTCTCATCGATGAAGCAAAGGCTCTTGCCGATGCGGGCACAAAAGAGCTTATTCTGATTGCGCAGGATACAACCAACTACGGAATGGATCTTTACGGCAGACTCCGTCTGCCCGAGCTGTTAGATGCTCTTTGCGAAATTGACGGTATCGAATGGATAAGACTTCTCTACTGTTATCCCGATAAAATTACCGATGAACTTCTTGAAACAATGGCTCGTCAGCCGAAGGTTGTTCATTATATTGATTTACCTCTTCAGCACGCGGATGATAATATACTCAAAGCAATGAACAGAAGGGGAGATAACGCATATCTGCGCGAAACCATCGCAAAAATCCGCGACGCAATGCCCGATACGGTTATCCGCACAACATTTATTATCGGTTTCCCCGGTGAGGGCGAAGAGGAGTTTGAGACTCTTGCCGAATTCATCAATGAGATTGAATTCGACAGGCTTGGTTGCTTCTCATATTCACCTCAGGAAGGTACTCCCGCCTATGATTTCGAAGATCAGGTTGATGAAGAAACCAAGCTTCGCAGAGGCGAAATCATTATGGGTGACCAGCTTGAAATAGTTAATCTTAAAAACCATGAGAAAATCGGTCAGACATACCGCGTAATCGTTGAAGATTATGACGGTTACAGCGACAGCTACAGCGGCAGAACATATATGGATGCGCCCGATATTGACGGCAAAATCGTTTTCACAACCGATAAGAGCTATAACAACGGTGATTTCACCTATGTCGAGGTTATCGGTATGAATGATTATGACCTTATCGGCAAAGACGTATCATAAAGGAGTTTCAATGAATTTACCTAACAAATTAACTGTTCTCAGAATTATTCTTACCCCGTTTTATCTTGCTGCAATGTTGATTGATTTCAAGTATCATTATCTTGTTGCGGCGCTAATCTTCATTGTTGCATCGCTTACCGATATGCTTGACGGCAAAATTGCCAGAAAGAGAAATCTCATTACAACTTTCGGCAAACTCTGCGATCCTCTTGCCGATAAAATGCTCACAACGGCGGCGCTGCTTGCTTTTATGGAGCTTGAAATCTGCAGTGTCTGGATTATTATGATTATTCTCACGAGAGAGTTTTTGGTCACTTCATTCAGACTTGTTGCCTCGGCGCAGGGTGTTGTTATTGCCGCGGGTATCTGGGGAAAATTAAAAACTGCAAGTCAGATGGTATTTTCCATTATCATTATGTTTGCAATTCATCTTTTTGATTTTTATGCTTGGGATTTCGGCATCCTTTCGGTTGTGTCCAATGTTATGCTTGGCATTACGGCGGTGCTGACGGTTGTTTCGGGAATAAAATATATAGTTGACGGTGTAAAAGTTATTGATATTTCAATGTGATTTTGTTGATTTTCCCGATTGACTTTTCTTATAAAAATTCATATAATGCTATTGATATTTCAAATGCTATCGGCGGGAGAGTATCCGCAACAAGGCATATCAGAGAGGAAGCAGGCAGCTGAAAATGCTTCTTATGTTTGTGCGGTGAAGTGCACCCGACGGCACGCAGGGGGAATTAACAGTATCTCTGCGCGTATAATCTGCGTTAAAGATTCGGTCAGCGCTTTTGCGTTTACCCTGAGTTATAAACAGGAGTGGAACCGCGTTTATTTACGCCTCCGTAGTCAT
>JAZSHU010000073.1:0-20918 GCA_045533455.1 Acutalibacteraceae bacterium
CGGCGGACATACTCTGGCGGCAGGTCTCGGACTTGAATCATCAAGAATCGAAGAATTCAGATGCAGAATCAACGAATATGCGGCGGATATGCCGATGCCTTTTGCTTTGCAGAAAGTTGATTGTAAGCTGCTTCCGACGTCGATAAGCCTTGATATGCTTTCGGCAATCGGTCTTCTTGAACCGTTCGGAGCGGGCAATCCCCAGCCGTGTTTCGGACTTTTCGGTGTCAGAATAGAAGAAACCGCATCCGTTTCCGACGGAAAGCATATGAGAATGATTGTTTCCAAAAACGGAGCAAGAACGGGTGTTGTGTATTTCGGAATGCCTGAGAAACGCTTCCCGTTTGAAAAAGGCGATACGGTTGATCTTGCGGTTAATCTTGACCGTAATGTCTATAACGGAGAAACCAGAGTGTCGGTTATTGTCAGAGCGATCAAGCCTGCGCTGACCGATGAAAGCAAGGTGCTTTCGGCAATAAGCCTTTACGAAAAATTTTCAAGATATGAAAAGCTGACACCCGATGAAGCAGCGGCGGTTCTTCCCGACAGACAGCTTCAGGTCGAGGTTTTCAAAAGCATAAAAGCCTGTCCGCTTAAGGACAGATGCTATGAAGCACTTTGTGTGCGTATCGGTGACGACGGAGAAAACCTTGCAAAGGTAAATGCGGTTGCGGATATGATGCTTGAAATGGGCATTCTTGAAGCGGATGAGTATGATACTGTATATGTTCCGTCAAATCCTCCCAGAGTTAACCTTGAAGATTCTGAGATAATGAAGAGAATCAGAAGCTTTATTTAACTTTTTTCTTTCAATATGAGTGAGGGAAATATTATGAAAGATTTCAAAAAGAAAAGTGTATGCACAGGCTCAACACCCGATGAATGTATGGAAATACTTTTCGGTCTTATCGGAGATAACTGCACCGAAAGTGAACGCCGTGACATTCAGAAGGCTTATGAGATAGCCAATTCTGCCCATGAGGGTCAGAAGCGTCTTTCGGGTGAGCCTTATATAATGCATCCTCTCAGCGTGGCAATTATTCTTGCCAGCCTGGGAATGGATCAGGCATCCGTAATTGCGGCACTTCTTCACGATACGGTTGAGGATACAACACTCACCTATGATCAGGTAAAGAAAGAGTTCGGCGAAACCATTGCCGACCTTGTTGAGGGTGTAACCAAAATCGGCAAAGTGCCTCTGCAAACCAAAGAAGAACAGCAGGCGGAGAATATCCGTAAAATGCTTATTGCAATGTCAAGGGATGTCCGTGTTATCATCATAAAGCTTGCAGACCGTCTTCATAATATGAGAACCCTTATGTTCAAGCCCGAGCAAAGACGCAGGGAAATAGCCCGTGAAACAAGCGAAATTTATGCGCCTATAGCGCACCGTCTCGGTATCCGTGCCATAAAGGAAGAGCTTGAAGATCTTTCAATCAGCTACCTTGACCCTGTTGCCTATCACGAAATTGAAACTTCGCTTGAAAATCAGAGCAAGTCAAGAAACGAGTTTTTAAGTGATATTAAGGAACGCATAGGCGAAAGAATGGAAACCGTTGTTTCCGGTGCTAATGTAAGCGGAAGAATCAAATCCGTTCACGGCATATACCGTAAGATGTATATGCAGAATAAGAATTTCGACCAGATTTATGATATTTATGCCGTCAGAATTATAGTTGATACGGTTATCGACTGCTATAACTGTCTCGGCGTTATTCATGATATGTTCAAGCCTATCCCGGGCAGATTCAAAGATTACATTTCGACACCCAAGCCCAATATGTATCAGTCGCTTCATACTACCGTTCTGGGTAAAGAGGGTATTCCGTTTGAAGTTCAGATAAGAACATGGGAAATGCATCATACCGCAGAATACGGTATCGCAGCCCACTGGAAATACAAGTTGGGCATCAACGGCACGGCTAAATTCGAAGAACGTCTTACATGGATAAGACAGCTTCTTGAAAGTCAGAGCGACACCGAAGATGTTGAAGATATCGTAACAACAATCAAAAGCGATCTTGTTCCCGAAGAAGTTTTTGTTTTCACACCAAAGGGTGACGTTTTCAGCCTTCCCTCAGGTGCAACAGTTGTTGACTTTGCTTATGCAATTCACTCAGCCGTAGGTAACAAGATGATCGGTGCCAAGGTTGACGGAAGAATCGTACCTCTTGACTACAACGTCAAAACAGGCGAAATCGTTGAGATTATGACTTCATCGCAGCAGGGCAAGGGTCCCAGCCGTGACTGGCTCAATATAGCCAAAACCAGCCAGGCAAGAAGTAAAATCAGACAGTGGTTCAAAAAAGAACGCAGGGAAGAAAACATTGCCGAAGGTAAGGCACAGGTTGAGCGTGAATTCAAACGCAGCTTCATTCGTCTGAATGAAAGCGAGTTCAATGAGTTTATAGAGAAAATAGCGGAAAGACAGCATTGTAAGGATGTTGACGATTTCTACGCCGCAATCGGTTACGGCGGAATATCCCTTATGCGTCTTATGCCCAAAATAAAAGAGGATTATTCAAAACTCAGCAAATCCGACCAGCCGATTATTACGGTTGTGCCTCAGAAGAAACGCACCAAGAGCAAGGAAGGCGTTATTGTTGAGGGTATCGATAATTGTCTTATCAAGTTTTCACGCTGCTGCAATCCTCTGCCCGGTGACGATATAATCGGTTTCATCACAAGAGGTCACGGTGTGTCCATTCATACAAAAAAATGCTCCAACGTGCCCGAAGATATATCCAAGGCAGGAGAGCCCGACAGATGGATAAAGGCATATTGGGATACTTCTGTCAGAGAAGATTTCAAGTGTACCTTGCAGCTTTATTGCCTTAACAGAATCGGTCTGCTTGCGGATGTTTCAAGCCTGCTTGCAGGTATGCGTATCATGATTAACGATATCAGCACACGCAATACCAAGGACGGCAGAGCGATAGTAATGGTAACGGTTTCGGTTAACGGAGTTGAGCATCTTAACTCGCTTGTTGCGAAAATAGATAAAATCGAAGGTGTTCTTTCAATCGAAAGGTCAGGTATATAAATGCGTGCTGTAATTCAACGTGTAAATAAATCCTCCGTCACCGTTGACGGCGAAATAAAAGGTGCCGTAGGCAAGGGCTATAACATTCTTCTGGGTGTTATGGACGGCGATACCGAAGCACAGGCTGAGCTTCTTGCCTCAAAAGTTGCCAAACTTCGTGTTTTTGAGGATGAGGCGGGCAAAATGAATAAAAGCATAACCGATATCGGCGGCGAAATTCTTGTTATTTCTCAGTTTACTCTTTGTGCGGATATTAAAAAAGGTAACCGTCCTTCGTTTACGGATTCCGCCGCACCCGATGAAGCAGACAGGCTCTACCGTTATTTTTGCTCAAAGCTTATCGAAAACGGCATCGGCAAGGTTGAAACGGGTGTTTTTGCCGCAGATATGAAGGTTATGATTGAGAATGACGGTCCCGTGACCATTGTTATGGATACAGACATATGGTGCAAGAAGTAACCGGAGGAAAATATGAAGATTTTAACTCTTGATTTGGGTCACGAAATGTTTGCGAATTGCTATCTGCTTGTTGATGAAAAAACGGGCGAAGCGGCAATTGTTGACCCTGCGTGGTATGTTGAAGAATTCAACAGCATACTTGAAAAGAACAATGCAAAACTCAAATATATTATGCTTACCCACGGTCATTTTGACCATATTTTCGGTGTTCACGGTCTGAAAGCGGCAACAGGTGCAAAGGTGGTTATTCACTTTAAGGATGCTGAACATCTTGCAGACCCCAAGAAAAGCCTTGCTGAGGGTAATATGCCCGAACCTCAGGTTCCCGTTACAGCGGATATTCTTGTCAGAGAGGGTGATGTGCTTACCCTCGGCGATGAAGAAATAAAGGTTATGAGCACACCGGGGCATACAATGGGAAGTGTGTGCTATATTATCGAAAACGAAAAAACAATTATCAGCGGCGATACGCTGTTTTGTATGACCGCAGGCAGAACGGATTTCCCTGACGGCAGTGATGAGCTTATGATTCAATCTCTGAAAAGGCTTGTTGCCCTTGAAGGAGATTACAGAGTTCTTCCCGGTCATAACAGAGAGACCACTCTTGAAAGTGAAAGAAAACGTAATTGGTACATCAGAAGGATGGTTAAGTAAGTGATATTAAGAATTTTCGGTCACGACTTTCATTATGAATGTGAAAGTTTGTGCAGGGTTTTCTTCCCCAACGAAAAAATTAATATAGTTTACGGCAACGACGATGAGGATGAAAGAACAGTGGTAACACGCTGTGAATCTTCCGAAGGCGGTAATCTTATAAAGGTTGAGGCTGTGATTGACGGAAAATCCTGCTGCCTTGAAGGTGTTGTTACTGCTGCGGATGAGGAACTCAGAGATAAGAGTGAGCTGAAAACCGCACAGCTTATCTATGCGGCACTTTCCGAAATAACGGGATATACGCCTCCCTGGGGTATCCAGACGGGTGTGCGTCCGTCGAAGCTTGTTCTCCGTCTTATCGAAGAATATGGTGAGGAAGAGGCAAGGCGTTATTTTACGGAAGAACTTCTTGTCACCAAAGAAAAATCAGACCTTGCATTCAGGGTTGCGGCGGCAGAGCAGAAAATAATCGATTTGTCTCAGGATAAATCCTTCAGCCTTTATGTTTCAATCCCGTTTTGTCCGTCAAGATGCAGTTATTGTTCGTTTGTGTCCCATTCAATCGGTAACTCAAACGCAAAAAAGATTCTTCCCGAATACCTTGAAAAGCTTGCGGAAGAAATAGAGATTACGGGCGAAATTGCAACGGAGCTGGGGCTTCGTCTTGAAAGCATATATTTCGGCGGCGGTACTCCGGGTGTGCTTGAAGCACCTCAGTTGGACAGACTTCTCGGAGCAATCGAGAAAAATTTTGATTTGTCAACGGTCAGGGAGTATACTGTCGAAATCGGCAGACCCGATACGGTGACTCCCGAAAAGCTGAGAATTCTCCGCCTTCACAATGTGGGCAGAATCAGTATAAATCCTCAGACCTTCAATCAGCAGACTCTGGAGCTTATAGGCAGAAATCATTCCGTTGAGCAATCCGTAAAAGCGTATCAGCTTGCGAAGGCTTACGGCTTTGACAGCATCAACATGGACCTTATTGCAGGCTTGCCCGACGAAAGCTTTGAGGATTTCTGCTCAAGTGTGGATACCGCAATTTCTCTTTCTCCCGAAAATATAACCGTACATACTCTTGCACTCAAACGCTCATCAAATCTCAATGCATCGGGTGCGGAGGTTTCGGGAGGTAATACAGCCAAAAAGATGCTTGAATATGCAAATGAAAGGCTGGCACGGTGCGGCTATGAGCCGTATTATATGTACCGTCAGAGCAAATGCGTGGGCAATCTCGAAAATGTGGGCTGGTGCAAATCGGGTCACGAATGTCTCTACAATGTGTTTATGATGGAAGAATGTCATACGGTGCTTGCCGTGGGCGCAGGTGCGGTTATAAAGCTTTGTGAACCCGGCACACACAACGTTGAACGCATTTTCAACTATAAATATCCTTACGAATATATTTCCGGTTTTGATAAAATCAGTGAACGCAAAAACGGAATAAAGAGCTTTTATTTGTCATACTAAATCTTATAGGTGATGAAGTATGAATGAAGTTTACACTTACAAAAAAATCAACAGCCTTGCCCTTGAACCCGTAAATTTTGTAAACGGATGTTCTTCGGATTATCACGGCAAGGTTGATAAAGTTGCAGAAAAGATTTTTGCCGACAGAAACAAAAAAATCGTTATGCTTGCAGGCCCCAGTTCATCGGGCAAAACCACAACCGCATCAATTCTGTCACAGGATATCAACCTTCTTGGCGGCAGAGCCTATACGGTTTCGCTGGATGATTTTTATCATCCAAGAAGCGTTGGTTATCCTCTGGATGAAAACGGCAAACCCGATTACGAATGTGTTGAGGCTCTCGATATTGAACTTATGCATACAAAGCTTGGCGAGCTTGCCGAAAAAGGAAAATCAAGCCTGCCTGTTTTTGATTTCAAATCGGGTGAAAGAATCAATGATGCAAAAAAAATTGAGCTTGAAGAAAACGATGTCATTATCGTTGAAGGGCTTCATGCTCTCAATCCCGTAATAACCGATAACCTTGATGAAGAAAAGCTTTTTAAGATTTATGTAAGCGTTTCCACAAGGGTATATGATGACGACGGAAATTCTTTTCTTTCAAAGCGTGATTTAAGGCTTATCCGCCGTATGGTGCGCGACCACAGTTTCCGTTCAACTTCTGTTGAGCGTACCTTTGAAATATGGCAGAGCGTTACCAGGGGAGAGGATAAATACCTTTTTCCCTATGAGCATCTTGCCGATGTAAAAATTGATTCCTTTCATCCCTGTGAGCCGTGTCTGTTTGCCGAAAGAGCAAGTGCACTGCTTTCAACGGTCAGGAATCCTCAGTATACAGAAAAAGCAAGTTCGCTTATTCACAATTTAAGCCTTTTTGAAAATATAAACTATTCTCTGCTGCCGAAGGATTCCCTTCTGCGTGAATTTTTAGGGGCAGATTAAAAGGAGTGTGAGCCGATTGGCTTCGGAAAAGAAACAGTCAGTTTTAAACGGCGCAATGATGCTTATGTTTGCCGTAGTGCTTGTTAAGCTTATAGGCGCATTGTTCAAAATTCCGCTGACGGATATGCTGGGTGCAACGGGCAGAGGTTACTTCAATTCTGCTTATGAAGTCTACACACCCATTTTTGCAATCTCAATGGCAGGCTTGCCTGTTGCGGTTTCAAGAATGGTTGCGGAAAATGTTGCCCTTAACCGTCATCGTGAAGCAAGAATGGTGTTCAAGGTTTCACAGCGTATTTTTACCGTTGTGGGTATCGCAGGCACACTTATTCTTCTTGTTGCGGCTTATCCTTACACTCATTTTGTTGCAGGTATCAAGAGCCTTCCTGCGGTGCTTTGCGTTGCACCTTCCATTTTCTTCTGTTGCTATATGTCGGCTTACAGGGGATATTATGAAGGTCTGCGTAATATGACACCTACGGCGATTTCTCAGGTTATTGAAGCTTTGGGCAAACTTCTTATCGGTCTTGCTCTCGCAAAGCTTGTTATATCCATAGGCGAAGGTCAGTATGAGGCAGGTATGCTTGCCTCGGGTAACGTAAGTGCCACTGTATTCGGCAACACCGTTGTAAGCGATACGGAAGCCAACAGCGTTATTCTTCCCTGGGCGGCGGCAGGTGCCGTTTTGGGCGTAACCGTAGGCTCAATCGCAAGCAACATTTTCCTTATCATATGCTATAAAATCAAAGGTGACGGCTTTACAAGAGTTGAGCTTGTCAATTCTCCCAAATCCGCACCTTCTGATGTTCTTGCAAAGAATATGATAAAAATTGCCGTGCCTATGGTTATCAGTTCGCTTGTTCTCAACATAACAAACCTTGTTGATACTGTTACAATCCAGTCACGTCTTATGGCGGCACTTGAATCCGATTTCAATGCTGTTCTTCAGATGCACGGTGAGGCATTCAATAATGCGGTCAGCCTTTCAAGGCTTAACCTTAACGACCTTAAAGAAGTCCGCAGCTATCTGTGGGGTTCATACGGTATGGCGCTTGACTTTAAGAATCTTGTTCCCACAATCACAATTCAGCTTGGTGTAAGTGCATTGCCTGCACTTGCGGCTGCGTGGGCTGTCAAGGATAAGAAGGCAACCAAGTCAACCATTGAAACCGTAATCAGAATAGGTATGCTTATTGCATTGCCTGCAGGTATAGGTATGGCGGCTTTGGCAGAGCCTGTACTTACGGTTATCTACGGCAGAGGTTCAAGCTCCGATGCAATATCGGTTGTAACTCCCATCCTTGTTGCCTACGGCCTTGCAACTCCCGTTATGGCTATTTCAACTCCCGTAACCAATATGCTCCAGGCAATCGGCAGAACGGATATTCCCGTTAAATCCGTTGTTGCAGGTGCGGTGTGCAAAATAATATGTAACTTTATTCTTGTAGGTACTCCCGAAATAAATATTTACGGTGCGGTTATCGGTACGGTGCTTTTCTATGTTGTAATTGTTGCCTGTAACCTCATATCCCTTGTCAGAATATCAAAAGTGAAAATTCATTGGAGTTCGGTATTTGTCAAACCGCTTATTTGTGCCGCACTTTGCGGTGTTACCGCTTTTGCCGCAAACGGACTTCTCAATAAAATTTTCCCTGCGGATACCTCGCAGAGCATCCTCAATATGGGTACGGTTTCAGCAGGTATTGCGGTTATGCTGGCAGTTGTTATTTATGCAATTTCACTTCTCCTTATAAAGGGAATTGCCCGCGAAGACGTATTAGTTTTGCCAAAAGGAGAAAAAATTGCAAAAACCCTTGAAAAATATGGACTTTTAGGTTAAAATAGTACACAAGTTCTGCGGAGGTAGTGAACAATGGTGGAATTTCAGACAAAAAACAGCTACGGTATGCAGGATTTGCTGGAAATAATGAAATTGCTCAGGTCACCGGGCGGTTGTCCCTGGGATGCACAGCAAACCCACGAAAGCATAAAGAAGAATCTTATTGAAGAAACCTATGAAGTTATTGAGGCAATCAATAAGGACGATAAAGAGCTTTTGTGTGAAGAACTGGGCGATTTGCTTATGCAAGTTGTGTTCCATGCTCAGATGGAACAGGAGGCAGGCGTGTTTGATTTTGATGCGGTTGCCGACGGCATCTGCAAAAAACTTATTGAACGCCATCCTCATGTTTTCGGGCAGGTTGAAATTTCGGGTGTTGACGATGTGCTCACCAACTGGAATGCAATCAAAATGAAAACAAAGAAACAGAAAACAACAACAGATTCAATGCTCAGCGTACCCAGAGAGCTTCCCGCACTTATGCGTGCAACAAAGCTTCAGAAGAAAGCTGCTGATGTGGGCTTTGATTGGAGCGATGTTTCGGGAGCGCTGGATAAGCTTGAAGAAGAGATTTCAGAGCTCAGGCAGGCAATCGCACAAGGCGATACTGCCAATACGGCTGAGGAGCTCGGCGATGTGCTTTTCTCTGCTGTCAACGTTTCAAGGTTTGTCAAAACCGATGCGGAAGAGGCACTTACTTCGGCAAGCGATAAATTTCTTGCACGTTTTACAATGGTTGAAAAGCTTGCAAATGAGCGAGGCATTGATATGAATTCCGCAGGTCTTGATGTGCTTGATGCTTTGTGGGATGAGGCAAAGGCGGCAGAATAATTATTGTATATGATTACCTTCGGGTATTTCATAAAATAGAAATCAAAAAAGATTGGAGTAAGAAAAATGAATAAGACAGAACTCGTAAATGCAATTGCAAAGAACGAAGGCATCGAAAAAAAGTGTGCAGAGAAGGCTGTTAACGCAGTTGTAGCAGCTATTTCAGATGCACTTGCAGCAGGCGAAAAGGTTCAGCTTATCGGCTTCGGTACATTCGAAGTTCGCGAGCGTGCAGAGAAGGAAGCTCGTAACCCCAGAACAGGCGAAACCATCAAGGTTGCAGCTACAAAGGTTCCCGCTTTCAAGGCAGGCGCTGCTCTCAAGGCTAAGGTTGCTGAATAATTTTTGTTCATAAGGGGCTGCTTTACAGCGGCCCCGTAAGTTTTTTCGGAGTGATTTAATTTGCGTCTTGATAAATATCTTAAAGTTTCAAGAATTATAAAAAGAAGAACGGTTGCAAACGAAGCCTGTGATGCAAAGCACGTTACGGTAAACGGCAAGGTTGCAAGGGCATCTTATGATGTTAAGGTAGGCGATATTATCGAAATCACCTTCGGTGCCAACACAAGCCGCTTTGAGGTGCTCAATGTTTCGGAACACGCAACCAAAGAAAGTGCTGCACTGATGTTCAGGCAGCTTTAATTACTGTTAACTTAATAAAGTATATCAAAGCCTCCCTCGGCATATTATTTATTAATGAAAAGGGAGGTTTTTATTTATGGCAGATGAAAAAAGGAATCCGGCGATGCCCCATAACCTTGTTCTTGAGGACAGACGTTTGCTTACGGTGTCGGGAGTATCGGATGTAGACAGCTTTGACGAAGAAACGGTAATTGTTTTTACAGATTCGGGGGAGCTTACCGTAAGAGGCTCGGACCTTCACATTAACCGTCTGAGCGTTGAAATGGGTGAGCTAACGGTTGAGGGCAGAATAAGTGCGCTTATTTATTCCGAAGATGCACCGAAAAACGGCGGATTTTTCAGCAGGGTATTCAGATAAATGGATTATATTCAGGGGATGGCAGAGCAGACCGGTATATTTTTTTATTCACTTGGTTTCGGATTTTTACTGGGAATTCTTTATGATATATTCAGAACGCTCAGACTCATAGTTTCACGCTCTGCCGGGTTTGCTTTCTTTGCCGATACGCTTTATTTCACTCTGTGCGGTTTTCTGATTTTCTTTTTTATGCTTGTTACCGATAAGGGCAGGCTGAGACTTTATGCTGCAGCAGGAGAAATTCTGGGTTGGCTGATTTATTATTTTTCTCTGGGTACCGTAGCATTAAGGCTTAGCAACGGAATAATCATTTTTTTCAGGCGTATTATTTATGCAATTTCTTCCTTTGTAAAACGGATTTTCAGAAAGGTTTTGCAAAAAAATGAGAAAATCATGAAAAAATGTAAAAAAATAATAAGAAAATCTGATAAAAAAACAAAATTTAACTTGCAAAAGCATAGGCACATAGTGTATAATCTATACGGTTATATGAAAAATTGCAAATTTTCGGAAAAGGAAAAGATTGATGGCTGTAAAAAAGGTAAAAACTAAAAAACACAGTGTCATACTTGCAGTGCTGTTTTGTGCTCTTGTGTGCTACTTTGTTGCGACCTTTATCAGTCTTCAGACCAAAGTCAGGGCACAGGAAAGAGAAGTTGCCGAGCTGAGAAAAACTTATCAGCAGCAGATTGACGACAATGCGGAGTTGCAGATGATTATTGACAGCGGAGACGAAGCTGCATACATCGAAAAAATCGCAAGAGAGCAATACGGCTATGTAATGCCTGACGAAAGAGTATATTACGATTCCACAGCATCGTAAAGCTGATTTTTCAGTTTCAAAGATACATTTAAAATGGAAGGATTTTTTTACCGTATGCAGATCGAAGAAGGAGCAATAGTCAGCGGCAAGGTTACCGGTCTTACCGATTTCGGCGCATTTGTCGAAATGGAGGACGGAAAAACCGGAATGATACATATTTCAGAGGTTGCCGCAAATTACGTTAAAGACATCAGAGAGCATATTTCCGTTGGTCAGGAAGTTAAAGCGAAGGTTATCTCCGTTACTCCTGACGGAAAAATCAGTCTTTCAATCAAGAAGCTTACAGAGCAGCCTAAGGAACAGCGCCCTCAGCGTCCTCAGAAGCCCAAAGGAGAAAGACGTACACCTCAGGTCTGGAACGGACAGAAGAGCAGTGCTCCCGCCGATGGTGCTAAACCGTCTTTTGAAGATATGATGGCCCGTTTCAAGCAGGTCAGCGATGAAAAAATGACCGACCTTAAAAGAGCAAGTGATTCAAAGCGTGGCGGCGGCGGATATAACCGCAGAGGCGCGAAGTAATCTGTTTGCCCTGTTAACACTGAATTTTCAAACGGGAGCGTCACGCTTCCGTTTTTTGTTTGAGGAAAAATTATGCGTGAAGTTGATTTAAGTCTTGTTGAGCAGGCAGTGCGTGATTTGTGCATCAAGGCAAATAAGCATCTCCCTGCTGACCTTGAAAACAGAATAAAGGAATGCGGTGCCTGTGAATGTGCCGATTTACCCAAGAGCATAATGAAATCCCTTGAAGATAATATCAACGCCGCAAGGGAAATGGATATTCCCGTTTGTCAGGATACAGGTATGGCAGTTATCTTTGCGGAGATAGGTCAGGATGTGCATTTTACCGGCGGAAGTTTTGAAACAGCAGTCAATAAAGGCGTTTCAAGAGGTTATACCGAAGGTTATCTCCGTTGCTCTGTTGTGAAAGACCCTCTGAGAAGAGTCAATACAGGTGATAACACACCTGCTGTTATACATACGCGTATTGTAGACGGCGATAAAGTCAGAATAACCGTTGCGCCAAAAGGCTTTGGCAGTGAAAATATGAGCTGCCTCAAAATGCTTACTCCCTCTGCTTCAAGAGAGGATATTATAAACTACGTTGTCGATGCTGTAAGGCAGGCGGGCAGTAATCCTTGCCCTCCCATGGTGCTGGGTGTAGGTATAGGCGGTACATTTGAGCAGTGTGCACTGCTTGCCAAAACCGCACTTTGCAGAGATATCAGCAAGAAAAACAGCGATGAATATTACAGCTCAATGGAGAGCGAAATTCTTGAAAAGGTCAATGCTCTGGATATCGGACCCCAGGGTTTTGGCGGCAAGACAACAGCTCTCAGTGTTGCAATTGAGGCAGCACCTACTCACATAGCAGGGCTTCCCGTTGCGGTTAACGTTGGTTGTCACGTTACAAGGCACGCTTCTGTTACACTTTAATTGTGATTTTTATACATTTACAATAAAAATTACAAAATAGTCTTTTCTTTTTTGTTAATATATGCTATAATGAGGTTGAGGTGAAACACCTCAATAGCATAAAAAGGGGATGACTATATGAAAATTACAATTATTGGTCGCAAGTGCTCACCCAGAGAATCCTTCAGGGAACACGCAGAAAAGAAGCTTGCCAAGATTGAGCGCTTTTTCGGCTCCGATACGGAGGCGAAAATAACTGCAACCGTAGAAAAGTCATCACAGTCCGTAGAAATCACCGTTAACAATAACGGAATGATTTTCAGAGCCCAGGAGAGAGCCGAAAATATGAATGAAGCTCTCGACAAATGTGTTGACACCCTTATCAGGCAAATCAGAAAGAACAAGACCAGAATCGAAAAGAAGCTCCGTGCCGCAAGCTTTGATGCTTTTGCAGATGAAGCCGATGTAACGGAAGAAGTTGATTTTGAGCTTGTAAGACGCAAGACCGTAAGCCTTAAACCCCAGAGCGTTGATGAGGCAATTCTCCAGATGAATCTGCTTGACCATCAGTTCTATGTTTTTCTTGAAGAAGCAAGCGGGGAAATCAGTGTTGTTTATAAGCGCAATGACGGCGGTTACGGTTTGATTACACCTGATATTGAATAAAAGGTCCGGATGAATAACATTTAGTTTTTTATCGGCGGGAATCGTATTCTCGGTTCCCGCCTTTTTTATTAGCGGCAACCAAAGGAGATATCTGATGAAAATTAATTTTGTAATACCTTGTCTTCTGGGAATGGAATCACTCATAGCAGGCGAGCTTAAGGATTTCGGTGCAGAAAACGTTATATCTGAAAACGGCAGAGTGCTTTTCAGCGGCGACGAAAATATTCTTGCCCGTGTCAATATCTGTTCACGCTTTGCGGAAAGAGTGCAGATTCTTGTCGGTTCTTTTGAAGCAAGAAGCTTTGAAGAGCTTTTTCAGGGTGCCAAAGCCCTTGCTTGGGAGGAATGGATAGGTTCGCTTGATGCCTTCCCCGTTAAAGGTTACTCAATCAATTCAACCCTTTTCAGTACCCGTGACTGTCAGGCAATTATCAAAAAGGCAGTTGTTGAAAGGCTGAAATCAAAATACAAAATTGAATGGTTTGAAGAAACGGGTCCTGTTCATCAGATTCAGTTTTCAATAATGAAGGACAAGGTGTCGCTGCTGATTGATACGTCAGGTATGGGACTTCATAAAAGAGGATACAGACTTGACGCAAATGATGCGCCCATTAAAGAAACTCTTGCAGCCGCACTTTGCAGTCTTTCACATCTCAGACCTTACCACAAGCTTTATGACCCTATGTGCGGTTCGGGAACGATTCTTGTTGAAGGTGCTATGATGGCGGCTAATATTGCCCCGGGCATCAACCGCAGGTTCAACGCGGAGCGTTTCGGTGTTATAAACAGAAATGTATGGGAAGAAGAAAGAGAAAGAGCCAGAAGCCTTGTAAGACCCTGCGATGATTTTATGGCTTTCGGTTCGGATATAGATTCAAAAGCTATTGAAATTGCAAAGGTCAATGCTCAGAGAGCAGGCGTTGCGGATAAAATCCGTTTCAAGGTTGCGGATGTTTCAAAATTCAGCCCTGAAACAGAACGAGGCACATTGATCTGCAATCCGCCCTACGGTGAAAGATTGCTTGATATAACCGAATGCGAAAAGATTTATAATGTAATGGGTAAGGCATTCGAGCAGAAAAAAGGCTGGTCCTACAGCATAATAAGCCCCGATGAAGAATTCGAAAAAGCCTTCGGAAGAAAAGCGGATAAAAGACGTAAGTTATATAACGGTATGATTAAATGCCAGTTGTTTATGTATTATAAGTAAGGGAGAAAGAAACTATGAAGCATATTTTTGTTATCAATCCTGCGGCAGGTCAGGGAAAGGTTCTTGACTTTATCAGACCCAAAATTGAAGAAGTCTGCAAAAAGTATTCTCTTAACTGCGAAATTCACGTTACAGAAAGAGCAGGCGAAGGCGTTGAGTATGTAAGAAATAAAGCTGCAACCGGTGAAGAAATCCGTTTCTATGCCTGCGGCGGCGACGGCACTCTTTATGATGTTGTTAACGGTGCTTTCGGTTATAAGAATGCTCAGGTTGCCGTAATTCCCCTTGGCTCGGGTAACGATTTTATCCGCCTTTTCGGAACAAAGGAAGAATTCCTCAATCTTGATGACCAGATTAACGGCGTTCCCGTTGAATTTGATGTTATCAAGTGTGATGATGAAATTGCGATTAATCAGTGTTCAATGGGTATGGATGCTGAGGTTTGCGCAATGCAGGGCAAAATCAAAAAGCTTCCTCTGGTAACAGGCGAGGGTGCATATTATATCGGTTGCCTTTATGCAATCATCCGAAAGTTCAAAAATAAATTTACTTACAGTATTGACGGCGGAGAAAAGAAGACGAAGGATTGCCTTTTCTGTTTCTGCGGCAATTCAAGATGGTACGGCGGCGGATTTATGGCTGCACCTCTTGCACTGCCTGAAGACGGACTTCTTGACTTCGTAATCGTTGAATCGAGAGTAAGCAGACCCAAGCTTGTTACACTTCTCAATAAATATAAGAGAGGCGAACACCTTGACTGGGATATCACCGAATTTACAAGAGGCAAAAAGCTTGTTATTCACAGTGACAAGCCTGCTGCTGTAAACGTTGACGGCGAAATCAAGTATGTAACCGATACATCATTTGAAATTATCGAGAAAGGTATAACCTATGTTGTGCCTGCAAATTCAAAATTTCTTGTTGAAAGAGAAAAAAGACTTGCAAACAAATAAAATTGGCGGAGGGCATTGCCGCCCTCTGCTTTGATTTTCGGAGATAATTATGAGAAACAGTAATGAAATCAGATTCAGACCCGACGGTAAGCTGATTATAATGCAGGTCAGCGACCCTCAGGATATGAAATATGTACGCAAGGCAATGGTGAAAATGCTTGATAATGCCTACGATAAAATCAAGCCTGACCTTGTGGTGTTTACAGGTGACAATATTCTGGGCAACCACTTGCTTGATGCACGCTTCGGAACAAAACAGATTGCAAGCGGCAAGGCGGCAACTCTCAGTGTAATGAAGGAATCCATTCATCATATTTGTGCACCGCTTGAAAAGCGCAGAATACCCTTTGCTATGATTTACGGCAATCATGACGATATGAACGCTGTATCAAAGGATGAGCAGGCGGATATATACCGCAGTTATTCCATGTGCCTGCCTATGAATACCCGTAACGGCAGAGTGGATTGCGATACATATAACATTCCCGTTTATTCTCACGACGGCGAAAAGCCTCTGTTCAATCTGTGGATGCTTGACAGTGCGTGGTACGACAAAATTCAGGATAAATGCTTTCAGGCGATAAAGCCGGAAACCGTTGAATGGTATAAAAAAGAAAGTGCAAGGCTGACCGCGGAAAACGGCGGAGTGCCAGTGCCTTCGCTTATGTTTGCACACATTCCGCTGCCTGAAATTGCAAATCTGATTGAGGAATGCGGTCCGAATGATGTCGGTGCAGTGCCTACTCATAAGCATGGCTGGTGCAGGCTTAAAGACGGCGTCAGAGGCAAAATGGGCGAATATCCCAGTGTGATTGAGGAAAGCTCAGGTCTTTTTGATGCTGCTCTTGAATGCGGTGATGTTAAAGCCATTGTATCCGGTCATGACCACACAAACTGCTTTGAAGGCAAATATAAAGGTATAGAGTTTATTCAGACTTCCTGTGCATCTTTCCGTTGCTATGGTGATAAGACAAGAGGTGTCAGAGTGTTTGAAATCAATGAGCGCGACCCCGAGGATTATATTACCTATTTCTTCAATTATGATGAACTTTGCGGCAGAAGTGCGGGAGCAAAGCTCCGTTATTTCTGGGATGCCGATGAAAAAGAAAAGCAGAAATTTACCGTGCTGGCAGGCGCGGCAGCAGTTACCGCAGGTGTGATCGGCGCATTGATTAAAAAGAAATAAAGGGGATAAAAACAGAATGATTAAGAAAATTACGGCAATTATTCTTGCACTTGCAATAGCTTTAACTGCATTTACGGTGTGCTTTGCTGCGGATTCATCACCCGAAACAACCGTTTCCGAAAGTGACGATACGGTTGCAACTTTATCGATATGCTCTGCGATTTACGTGTGGCCTGTGTCGGGACATACCTGGATTTATGTGCATAACGAAAGCGATGAGCCTATTCAGGTAGGTCATTATACCGTGCCTGCGGGTCAGGGTGTTTCGGTAGGTGTATTCTCATTTTCGGTCAATGACGGCTGGGGTATCTATTACAACATAGAGGCATACAAAGAGAATACAAAAAACAGAATGGATAAGGTCTGGTCAAAATCGGTGGAAATGAATGCGGATGAGCTTGAAACTCTCCATAACAGACTGCTTAGCTACCCCAACTATTGGGGATTTGGCGGAAACTGTGCGACCTTTGCATTTTCAATGTGGAATTCCGTTACACATCAAGGATATTTTTCTCTCCTTATTCCTGCCATAACTCAGTTTATGCTTATGGTAAGCGGAGCGGAAAAGGGTGTACTCGAAATGTATTGCCCGCCAAGAGATAATGTTTACAGACTGAAAGGTCAGGGAACTGGTGCACGTCTTGAACTTGCCAGTGATTACAGTGTAAGCTGATAAGAAAGGTGATACTTATGCCAAAAGAAAAAAGATTTGAGAAAGTGTATTCTCAGGATTTGGGTTCAGCAATGATTTATGTTGACAAAGAAACGGGAGTCAATTATCTCTTTGTTTCAAGCGGATATGCAGGCGGTCTCAGCCCTCTGCTTGACCGTGAAGGCAAGCCTGTGATAACACCTATAGTTAATAAATGAAAACATCCCCCGAAAAGGTCAATTCCTTTTCGGGGGATGCTTTACACATAATGTAATATATTAAAGTGTTGTGAGTGTTTCCATTACATAGTTGCCGAAGTCTTCGCAGGTTGCACCGTCTGCACGGCCTGTAATCTTCAGCTTCTTTTCTTCATACATACAGATATCAAGAGCTCTCTCAAGCTTATCAGCCTCAGCCTGCTTGCCAATGTGTGAAAGAAGCATAACTGCTGCTCTGAGCATTGAGCAGGGGTCTGCGTACTGTCCTCTGCCTTCTCTCATCATTCTGGGAGCAGAGCCGTGGATAGCTTCAAACATTGCATATTTCTTACCGATGTTTGCGCTGCCTGCAGTGCCTACGCCGCCCTGGAATTCGGCAGCTTCGTCGGTGATGATATCGCCGTAAAGGTTGGGGAGAACGAAAACCTTGAAGTCTGTTCTTCTTTTCTTATCGATAAGCTTTGCGGTTGTGATATCAATATACCATTCGTCGGTTGTGATTTCGGGGTATTCCTTGCCGACTTCTTTGCAAAGGTTAAGGAACTTACCGTCAGTTGTCTTGATAACATTTGCCTTCTGGATGATTGAAACTCTGTTTTTGCCGTTTCTTCTTGCATAGTCATATGCAAGGCGTGCAATTCTCTGTGAGCCTTCTGTTGTTGTAACAACAAAGTCCATTGCAAGGTCATCGGTAACATGGATACCCTTTGAACCTACAGCATATGCACCCTCTGTGTTCTCGCGGAAGAATGTCCAGTCAATGCCTTCCTCGGGAACCTTAACGGGACGGAGATTGCAGAAAAGGTCAAGTGCCTTTCTCATTGCAACGTTTGCACTCTCGATGTTGGGCCAGGGATCACCTGCCTGAGGAGTGGTTGTAGGTCCTTTGAGGATAACAGGGCACTTCTTGAGTTCTTCAAGAACATCATCGGGAATTGCCTTGTTAACTGCAACACGGTTCTCAATAGTAAGACCGTCGATTGTTTTGAATTCGATTTTGCCTGCTTCAACATCTTCTTTAAGAAGGAATTCAAGAACTCTTGCAGCTTCGTTTGTGATGATGGGGCCGATGCCGTCGCCGCCGCATACACCGATTGTAAGTTTGTCCAGTTTTGAAAAATCCACAAAATCGCCCTGCTGCTTGATGGCGTCGCTTCTTGCGTCCTGCTCTCTGATAAGAGCTTCAAACTTTTCAAGAGCAGCCTTAATCTGTACTTCTGTCATTTTATTTTCTCCTTATTTACCGATATTCTTTGTGTAGTTAAGAAGGCCGCCGTCAAGAATCATTGCGGTCTGTCTGTCTGAGTAGTCGTAAGCAAGTTCATATTTCTCGCCCTTTGTAAGGTTTTCAAGAACAACCTTGCTGCCGTTTTTGATGTTTTCTCTGATACCGTTGAGTGCAAGCATATCATCGGTGTCAATCTTATCGTAATCATCGGGATTTGCGAATGTGAAAGGCATAATACCTGCATTGATAAGGTTTGCACAGTGAATTCTTGCAAATGACTTTGCGATAACCGCCTTGATTCCGAGGTAAAGGGGAACAAGTGCGGCATGCTCTCTTGATGAGCCCTGTCCGTAGTTTGCACCGCCGATGATGAAGCCTTTGCCTGCTGCCTTACAACGCTCTGCAAAATGCTCGTCGCACTGCTTGAAGCAGAAGTTTGAAAGGAAGGGGATGTTTGAACGATAGGGGAGAATCTTTGCACCTGCGGGCATAATGTGGTCGGTTGTGATGTTGTCACCGACTTTGAGAATTGCGGGAGCTTCAATGTTTTCGGGGAGCTCAACGCTTGTGGGGAAGGGCTTGATGTTGGGGCCGTATTTGATTTCAACACTGTCAGCCTCTTCGACTGAAGCGGGAAGCTCAATCATATTGTCGTTGATAATGAAACGCTCGGGCATTGTGATTTCAGGCATTTCGCCGAGAGTTCTGGGGTCAGTAAGGTAGCCTGTATTTGCCGATGCTGCCGCAACCTCGGGGCTTACAAGATAGATGCCTGCATCCGCTGTGCCTGAACGACCTTCAAAGTTTCTGTTAAAGGTACGGAGAGAAACTCCTTTTGACTGAGGAGACTGACCCATACCTATGCAGGGACCGCATGAGCATTCAAGAAGTCTTGCACCTGCGCAGAGAATATCCGAAAGTGCACCGTTAAGTGAAAGCATATTGAGCACCTGCATTGAGCCGGGTGAAATTGTAAGGCTTACGTTGGGAGCAACCTTTTTGCCTTTGAGTATAGCTGCAACTTTAAGAAGGTCAAGCAGTGATGAGTTTGTGCATGAACCGATGCATACCTGGCTGATTTCAATGTTGCCGATTTCTTCAACTGTCTTTACATTATCGGGCATATGGGGCATAGCTGCCATGGGAGCAAGTTTGCAAAGGTCGATATCGATGATTTCATCGTATTCAGCATCTGCATCGGGAAGAAGCTCAGACCAATCATCCTCTCTGCCCTGAGCCTTAAGGAATGCCTTGGTGATTTCATCTGAGGGGAATACGGATGTTGTAGCGCCGAGTTCAGCACCCATATTTGTAATGGTTGCTCTTTCGGGAACGGAAAGTGTTTTTACACCTTCACCGCCGTATTCGATGATTTTGCCCACACCGCCTTTAACACTCATAATGCGAAGGACTTCAAGAATGATATCCTTTGCACCTACCCAGGGTGAAAGCTTACCTGAAAGGCGAACAAGTGTCATCTTGGGCATTGTGGTGTAGTATGTACCGCCGCCCATTGCAACAGCAACGTCAAGACCGCCTGCACCGATTGCAAGCATGCCGATGCCGCCGCCTGTGGGAGTGTGGCTGTCTGAACCGATGAGTGTTTTACCGGGCTTGCCAAAGCGTTCAAGGTGAAGCTGATGGCAGATACCGTTACCGGGCTTTGAGAAAAGAAGACCTCTCTTCTTTGCCACGCTCTGAATGAATCTGTGGTCGTCGGCATTTTCAAAACCGTTCTGCAATGTGTTGTGGTCAATATATGAAACCGAAAGTTCCGTGCGTACTCTTTCAACACCCATTGCCTCAAATTCAAGATATGCCATTGTGCCTGTTGCATCCTGAGTGAGGGTCTGGTCAATTTTAAGACCGATTTCGGTTCCGGGAATCATTTCGCCGCTGACAAGATGACTTTTTATCAGCTTCTGACCGATTGTCATACCCATATCTATATACCTCCAAAATGATTTATTACATTATTGATGTAAATTATATTGCAATCGCCCCCTTCAAGTCAAGGGCAAAAACTACATAATATAATGTTTTTTTATTACTTTTATTGATTTTATTATACAATAGATATATATACCGTGCGATATTCTGCGCATCGGTCTTAAAATGTCACACCGAAACAACAAATATTATGATAAGTTTATTTACTCATAAAACAGGATGTAAGGCACCTATTTGTCGAAACACACGGCATAGTTGACAAGAGAGGTAAAAAAGATTGAAAAAAGGTGTTGACAAATGGGAGGAGATTTGGTAATATAGTCGAGCACTCGCAAGTGAGCGGGGAGCAACGCACCTTGAAAATTAAACAACGATTGAT
>JAZSHU010000041.1:0-48909 GCA_045533455.1 Acutalibacteraceae bacterium
CTGTCAAGAAAATTTGCGAAAAGTGCAAAATCATTAAGCGCAAGGGAAAAGTAATGGTTATCTGTGAAAATCCCAAGCACAAGCAGCGTCAGGGTTAATCCTTGACAACAACCTATTAATGGAGGTGTAACTGACAAATGGCGCGTATATCTGGTGTAGACCTTCCCAGAGAGAAGAGAGTTGAAATTGCTCTTACTTACATCTATGGTATAGGTCGTAAGACTGCAAGCGACATTATCGCAGCAACCGGCGTAGATCCCGACCTCAGAGTTAAGGATATGACTGAGGACGATGTTTCAAAGCTTCGTGACTATATCGAGCATAACCTTACTGTTGAAGGTGATCTTCGCAGAGAAACCGCATTCGACATCAAGAGACTTATCGAAATCGGATGCTACCGTGGCGTTCGTCACAGAAAGAATCTCCCCGTAAGAGGACAGAGATCAAAGACAAACGCTCGTACACGCAAGGGTCCCAAGAAGACCATTGCAAACAAGAAGAAGTAAGATTAGGAGGGATATTATGGCTAAAGCAGCAAAAAAGACAACAGGTACCCGCAGACGCCGTGAACGCAAGAATATCGAGCGTGGCGCAGCCCATATCCAATCCACCTTTAACAACACAATTGTTACAATCACTGACACCCAGGGCAACGCAGTTTCATGGGCAAGTGCAGGCGAGATGGGCTTCAGAGGCTCAAAGAAATCAACTCCCTTCGCAGCTCAGACAGCCGCTGAAACAGCAGCAAAGGCTGCTATCGAGCACGGCATGAAGACTGTTGAGGTTTACGTTAAGGGCCCCGGTCAGGGTCGTGAAGCGGCAATCAGAGCTTTACAGACAGCAGGTCTGGAAGTTAACATGATTAAGGATGTTACTCCCATTCCTCACAACGGATGCCGCCCGCCTAAGAGAAGGCGCGTGTAACCAGAATTATTTGGAGGTGTAACACAATATGGCAAGATATACAGGTGCTGTATGCAAGCTGTGCCGCCGTGAAGGCAAGAAGCTTTACCTCAAAGGTGAGCGTTGCTACACAGGCAAGTGTGCAGTTGAGCGCAGAGCATATGCTCCCGGTCAGCACGGCCAGAGCCGCAAGAAGGCAACTGAATACGGTCTTCAGCTTCGTGCAAAGCAGCAGGCTAAGCGTTACTACGGTATTCAGGAAGGCCAGTTCTACAAGTATTTCCTTATGGCTGAGCGCAAGCAGGGCGTAACAGGTGAAAACCTGCTCCGTATCTGCGAAAGCAGACTTGACAACGTTGTTTATCTTCTCGGCTGGGCAAACTCCAGAGCAGAAGCAAGACAGCTTGTTACTCACGGCCATTACAAAGTAAACGGCAAGAAGGTAAACATTCCTTCATATCTTATCAAAGCAGGCGACGAAGTTTCAATCAAGGACAAGAGCCTTGACAGCGACAAGATTAAGGCAACTCTCGAAGCAAATGCTTCACGCCCTGTTCCCCAGTGGCTTGACCTTAATGCAGACGCTCATTCAGCAAAGATTCTTGCTCTGCCCACTCGTGAGCAGATCATGGTTCCCGTTGAAGAGCATCTTATCGTCGAACTTTATTCAAAATAATGCCCTGCTTGATTTACCTTTCAAGGTTTATCAGCAGTGCGTTATGGCGACGCACGTTTTTGAATGCATTTTGAGCAGGATATTCCTGCCTGTTTTAAAGGAGGGTTTTGAATGATTGGTATCGAAAAGCCCAGAATTGATACAGCCGAAATTTCCGAAGACGGAAAGTACGGTAGATTTGTTGTTGAACCTCTTGAAAGAGGCTACGGCACAACATTGGGTAACAGCCTGAGAAGAGTTCTTCTTTCTTCTCTTCCCGGCTACGCGATAACCTCCGTTAAGATTGACGGAATTCTTCACGAATTCAGCACCATCCCCGGTGTTAAGGAGGATGTAACAGAGATTGTTCTTAATCTCAAAAACGTTATCCTTAAAATCCACGGAGACGGTCCCAAAACAATCTACATTGATGCAAACGGCGATGATGAAATCACCGCAGGCAGCATCAAAACCGATTCAGAGGTTGAAATCCTCAACCCCGAGCTTCACATCGCTACTCTCAACTCAGATGCACACGTAAGCATGGAGCTTACCTGTGATAAGGGCAGAGGTTATGTTTCTGCAGACAGAAACAAGCAGATGATGCAGCCCATTATCGGCGTTATTGCTATTGATTCAATTTATACACCCGTATTAAAGGTTAACTACACAGTTGAAAACACCCGTGTAGGTCAGATTACAGACTATGATAAGCTGACTCTCGAGGTGTGGACAAACGGAACCATCAATGCTATGGAAGCCGTTTCTCTCGGCGCCAAGATCCTCAACGAGCACCTCAACCTCTTCGGTGACCTCTCAGGTGAGGCATATGATACGGAGGTTATGGTCGTTAAGAGCGACAGCGGCAAAGAAAAAGTCCTGGAGATGACCATTGAGGAACTTGACCTCTCTGTGCGTTCCTTTAACTGCTTGAAGAGAGCACAGATCAATACGGTTGAAGATTTGATTAACAGAACCGAGGAAGATATGATGAAAGTTCGTAACCTCGGCAGAAAATCCCTTGATGAGGTTGTTGCAAAGCTCAATTCACTTGGCTTTGATCTTCGCAGGGATGAGGACTAAAGGAGTGTGAACTTATGCCCGGTACCAGAAAGCTTGGCCGCACAAGTGACCATCGCAAGTCGATGCTCAGAGGCCTTGTTACCTATCTTTTGGAAAACGGCAGAATAGAGACCACCGTTACAAGGGCTCAGGAAGTTCGTGCAATGGCTGAAAAGATGATCACCATTGCTAAGGACGACTCTCTCCACTCAAAGCGCAAGGTTCTTGCTTACGTTACAAAAGAAGACGTAGCTAAGAAGCTCTTTGACGAGATTGCCCCCAAGTATAAGGAAGTTAACGGCGGTTATTGCCGCATTATCAAGACAGGTCCCCGTAGAGGCGACGCTGCTGAGATGTGCATCATCGAGCTTGTATAAGTCTTGATATAAGATAGTTAACACTATAAAAACAAGAAGCCCCTGCTCACTGCGAGCAGGGGCTTTTCGTTGTGCATTCATAGAATCATGGATATTGCTGTTGGTTGATACATCAGATAATTTCCGTAATTCTCCTGAAGCCTTCGCTGTTTTTAAATTCTTCGGAAAGCTGAGGTCTGTTTATCAGACCTTTTTTCACATCCTCATAGAATGAGCCTTCCCAGAAGCGGTATGCTCTTGTTTTGTCAAATTCAAGCCCCTTCACGGCGTTTGAAGTATGAACAAGAATTTCGGGCAAATCATCATAGCTTTTTGCAAGCTTAAGAGCCTTTTCAAAATGTTCAAGGGCGGATTTTTCATCACCTGCAAGATATTTCTTGACACCGAGGCGCTGATGATTGATTACCATAAGATAATGGCTCTTGCCGTAGTCGCCGTCGGGCATAACCTTTTCAACAAGGTTGATATATGCTTCGGAAATGTCGCCGTCGGCATCAAGGAAGTTCTTATATTTTCTGTTCATAATTTCACCGAAAAGGCGGAGCATCTCGGAAATGCCGTTTGCACAGGCAACCGCACGTTTTTCGTCATCATGGGGATACATATACATTGCTTCGTAGTCTCTTGTATTCTGCATAATCGGCATCTGTTCAAGAATCTTTTCCGCATCGGTAATATCAACACCGCTGTTTTTGATTAAACTCAGGTCACGCAGATAACGGCACATAATCTTCTTTGCCCATATTCTGATGCTGTCAACGGTGCAGTAATTCTGTATGTTGTCATAAATTCTCCGGACCTCTGCTTTTATTGAAAGAAGATAATCATCGTCATACTGTGCGTGGATAAGAGCGTTGAGATATTTTGCAAGCAGGTCATAGTTACCGGGGAATTCGCTGATTGCGGTTTTGAGCATATCCCTTGCTTCGTCAATCTTTCCTTCACTCAGCATATGGGAATAATTTTTACAGTATTCATCTATCTGTTTTTCTTTTTCAATCATATCCGTGCCGAGAAGACTGTCAACGGTAACGCCGAAGAATGATGCAATCGTAGGAAGCATGGTTATGTCGGGGTAGGTTTCGTTGCGCTCCCATTTGCTTATTGCCTGGAATGACATACCGAGAAAATCTGCCAGTGCCTCCTGTGTTAGGTCTTTTGATTTGCGAAGTTTTTTGAGGTTTTCTCCGAAATATATTGTCATAATATATCACCTTTCAATTATTAAAGTTAACCCGGCCGTTGGTTACAAGCAGATAATAACAGTTTTTCGAAAATGAAACAATAACCCGTTCATTGAAACGAATTCTCTCGATAAGAGAATTTTTCTATCGTCACGATTTTTGCAAAGAAAACTCCGCCCGGAAGGACGGAGTGTGCGGTAAAACAAATTTTATTCAGGAAGTTGATAGCAGCCGTTAAGTTCAATCCAGGTAAAAGTGGTTTTATAGTTACCTTGCAGATATTCGTGAACATGATTTTTGTTGAAATAAAAGCCCATACCTTTTTCCGTCAGATAGAAGTTATCGGGGTCAACAATTTCGCCAAGCCTTTGAAGAACTTCCCCCGTAATATATTCGGGGTTATGGAATCTTACGGGCAATACGGGCGCAAGCGTATCGTTAAGAAAATTTTCAAAACAGCCTTCGGGGTCATCGGATACGCAGGCAAAGTCGTTCAGGTAGCAGCGTTCACCTTTTTTGATATCAAAGCAGACGGTGCTGAGAGTGGGAATATCACCGTAAAGGCTGAAAAGGTCGCTGACTAAGAAGCAGGCATATCTGTCGTTGAGAAGCGTGGTTTCAAAGGTAATCTTTTTTGTCCAGGGCGATTTTGATTTTGCCGCGCTTTCAAGGTTGCTTTCCGCAAAATCACAGGCATCGTTGAAAATGTCCAGTGCCACACCGTTTATGTATTCCGCAACCTTGGGGTCGCAATTATCCTTTATCTGAGGAAGCGTCACATCAACGGTAAATACCACTTTGCCGGTTTCATCTTTGAATTCTTTTGAATGTTTGCTTTCTTCAATAACGGGTGCGGGAACGGTTGTTGTATCGCCGTCACTTTTGCCTTTGCAGGATGCAAGGCTGAATACGATGGCAAATATTATAAATATGCTCAATATCCGTTTCATAAAAACCTTCCTTTCAAGGGTATTCTATCAGTTATTTAATTATCAATCAAGGGTGTAAATATAAATTTTTATTATTGCTTTTTGAAGTGATGTGTTATAAAATGAAAAATATAAAGACCTGTGGAGGTAAATTATGAAGAATATTCTTAATGCACAGTGGATAAAAAGCCCCAAATCATTGCGTAACCGTGAAGTTGTTTTCTCAAAAAGCTTTGCTTTCGAAAAGGAAGTTTTAAGCGCAAAGCTTGAAATTACCGCACTTGGCGTTTACGTTGCAAAAATCAACGGTCAGCGTGTGGGTGATTTTATTTTTGCCCCCGGCTGGACATCATACGGCAAGCGTTTGCAGGTTGATACATATGATGTAACAGATTTAATGAATAAAAACAATACCCTTACGGTGGGTGTTGCACCGGGCTGGAAGGCTATGAGTTATTTCGGAATGCATTCCGGTGATTCTTGTCTGGGATTTAATGAGGTTGCAGCAATCTTCGCTCTTACGATTGTTTATGCCGACGGTGAAACCGAAATCATTACCAGCGGTGGCGATTGGGATTGCGAAAACGGAAAATATGTTTATTCAAATCTTTACAACGGATATATTTATGACCCTGCCTATGTTGATATTTTTCCTGCAAAGGCTCTGGTTTTTGAAAAGAACAGAAAGGTTCTTCTTGACCGTCAGGGTGAAAAGGTGATTGAGAACGAAAGACTTGCTCCTGTTGAAATTATAAAAACTCCCAAGGGCGAAACCGTTATTGACTTCGGTCAGAATATGACGGGCTATGTTGAGTTTAAAATAAAGGGTAACAAAGGCGAAAGAGCCGTTATAAGCCATGCAGAGGTGCTTGATGCAGAGGGTAATTTCTACAGAGATAACCTGCGCAGTGCAAAGGCAGAGGCAGTTTTTATCTGCGACGGCAAGGAGCATATCCATAAGCCCGATTATAATTTCTACGGTTTCCGCTATATCAAGCTTGAAAACTGGAGCGACGAAGTGAAAAAAGAGAATTTCACCGCAATCGTAGTTCATTCCGACATGAAGAGAACGGGTTATTTTGAGTGCTCCGATGAAAGAGTAAACAAGCTTTTCTCCAATATTATCTGGGGTCAGAAGAGCAACTTCCTTGATGTACCCACGGATTGTCCCCAGCGTGACGAGCGTCTGGGCTGGACGGGTGATGCGCAGGTGTTTGTAAAAACCGCATCCTATAACTACGATGTTGAGCGTTTCTTCATAAAGTGGCTGGCGGATCTTCGTGCAGATCAGACCAATTGGGGAACGATTCCTCATGTAATTCCGGGCGTTTTTGAGCCCAACGAAGATTGCTCTGCTGCGTGGGCAGATGCCGCAACAATCTGTCCGTGGCAGATTTATCTGACCTATGCAAACAAGGATATTATTGCCGAGTCGCTTGATTCAATGAAGGATTATATTGAATTTATTGAGAGCCGTATGGATGACGGCATATGGAGCAGAAGCTGGCATTTCGGCGATTGGCTTAACCTTGACGGCAGCAGCCCCGAGGACTGCTCAAAGGGTACGGAGAAAAACCTTATTGCAACCGCTTATTACATTTACTCAAGCGAAATTTACGCAAAATCGCTGGAGCTTTGCGGAGAGGATGCCGCAGAAGTCCGGGCGAAGAGAGAAAAATCAATCAAGGCATTCAGACGTGAGTTTATGAGTGAGGGCAGAATAAAGCCCGAGTTTGAAACCCAGACAGCCGCCGTGCTTGCGCTGCATTTCGGAATTACGGATAATGCTGCAGAAACCGCAAAGCAGCTCAATGACCTTGTGACGGAATGCGGACATCTTAAAACGGGCTTTGTGGGTACTCCTTATCTTCTTCACGCACTCAGTGACAACGGCTATACCGAAACCGCTTACAGCCTGCTTCTGCGTGAGGAATACCCCTCGTGGCTCTTCTCCGTTAAAATGGGTGCAACAACCATCTGGGAGCATTGGGACAGTGTGCGTGAGGACGGCACAATGTGGAGCATATCAATGAATTCCTTTAACCATTATGCATACGGCAGTGTTGCAGATTGGCTTTACGGCGATGCCGCAGGTATTAAAATTGATGAAAGCAAGCCCGGTTTTGAACATGTTATTTTTGCTCCCGTTACCGATGGCAGACTTACTTATGTCAAGGCTTCCATAGACACAAGAAAGGGTCTTGTAAAATCCGAATGGAAAACCGAAAACGGCAAAACGGAATATGAATTCACTGTGCCCGAGGGTGTAACCGCAACGGTTATTCTGGGCGGTAAAGAAACCGAAATAGAATCAGGAGCATATAAATTCCATGAGTGATATAATAATAACGATTGTAACGGCAATATGCTTTGCGGTGCTGAGTGCCGAAACCGTAAGAGGTCTCATAAATATTATTTTCAAAGGGCGTCTGCAAAGAATACGCTTTCTGAGAGGATTCAAAAAAGGCAGATTTGCCGTTATATACATAGCGGCGTTTCCTGTTTACTGCCTGGGTCATATGTATGCAGGTCAGAATTTCATAAAAGCGTTTTTCAATACGATTCCGAAAATAATTGAGCTTGTTGTTCTGAAATATGATTTTGACTCTATTGAATTGCTTTTAGACAACGACCTGTTTTACAGAATAACGGTTTATTTCTGCTTTATTATGGCAGGTCTGAATGTTGTTCTTGTAACGGTTTCATTTATCAATCAGCGGGTATGGGAGTTTTTGCAGGAATCAAAAATAAAATATTGCGTTAAGGACAGACTTATCGTTTTCGGTAATAACCCCCAAAGCATTGATATCTGTAAAAGTGATAAAAACCGTACCAAGGCCATCGTTGATAAGATATCTGATGCTGACAGGGAAACATATTATCTGAAGGAAATATCAAATATCAGCTGTTGGTCAGATAAAACGACCGTGGAAGAAATCTTCAGAGAAAGACGTATAGTTTCCGTTCTGAAAAAGCTTATGGCTTTCACCGGAAAAAGTAACGGTGAAACCGAAAATATTGTTATCATCAACACGGATTCGGATGAACGCAATATGCGCATATGCAGAATGATAATTGATAAGATTTCTGCAGGCTCAAAGGAAGAAAAAGAAAGAATTTTTAAGACAGTCAAGGTGTTTGTTTTCGGTGACCTGAAATATCAGGGCATATATGAGGATATTGAATCCAACGGTTTCGGCTGTATAACATTTGTCAACAAGTACAAAAAAATCGGTGCGGATTTCATCGAAAGATATCCCCTTGCTTATTTTATGGACGAAAAGCAAATTGACTATAAAACATCTCTGATAAAAAAAGATGTAAATATCAATTTCTTTATGCTTTCCTTTGACAAGGTGGGTCGTCAGATTTTCCTTACATCGGTTTCCAACAACCAGTTTCTTGCAGAGGGTGAAAACGGTCCCGAGCTTAAGAAAGTAAACTATTATATCTTTGATAAAGATAATGCACAGAAGGATAAAAATCTTAACCACAATTATTACCGTTACCGTAACGAAATAACGGATGATGCAGAATGCAATGCCGAGGAATACCTGCCTCTGCCCTCTCTTCCTGCGGCGGAGCCTTGCTGTCCTTTTGATGTCAATGACGAGAGGTTTTACAAAGAGCTGAAAAAGTACGTTGAGGATGAAAATGACGCAAACTATGTGTTGATTAACTTCGGTACAGACCTTGAAAACATTGATATGGCGCAGAAGCTTGTTGAAAAACGCCGTGAGTGGGGCAAAAATCTTGTTATCTTTGTCAGAACGCATAAGCGCACCAAGGAGCAGGAGGCACTTGAAGCCGAAGGCTGCATTTTCATCGGCGATGAAAGCGAAATAGTTTATAATATTGACAGAATTCTCTCCGATAAAATCCGCAAAATTGCAATTATGCGAAACGAAGATTATGACCTGGAATATGCTGCAAGTGATCCGGCTGTCAAAATTACGGATGAATTCATAGCAAAGAAAAAGTATGAGTCATTTAAAAAATGGCATACGAAGATGCACCGTTTTGTGCGTGAATCCAATATTTATGCGGCGTTGAGCATAAAGGCAAAGCTCAACCTTATGGGGCTTGACTACTGCGAGGTTGATGCAAATGACGAGCCTGCATTGACAGAAGAAGAATACCTTGCTGTTTATGCAGAGGGTGATATGCCCGAATATATCGGCAAAACGGCAGTGGGCGGCAGAAAACTGATAAAATACAGCTTGGATTTTGCACCGTCAAGAAGACGCAACATGGCAATCCTTGAGCATTACCGCTGGAATTCCTATATTATTTCAAAGGGGTTTGTTCCTGCCACAAAAGAGCAGATTCTGAACGAACAGGAAAACGGCGAGTTCACCAACGGCAAAAATTACACCCTTCGCCGTCACGGAAATCTGACAACCTTTGACGGTCTTGTGGAATTCAGAAAGCTTGTTGCCGAAAGAGACGGAGTAAGTGAAGCAAAAAAGGATGTTATCAAATATGATTATCAGATACTTGATGACCTTCACTATTTCCTTACTCAGGGCGGATACAAAATAATACGAAAAAAATAAAAACAAGGCAGTTTCACTGATGTGAAACTGCCTTGTTGATTTTTAATCCAGTTCAAATTGACCGGTATAAAGCTGATAGTATTTGCCCTTTTGTGAAATCAGGTCGTCGTGGTCACCGCGCTCAATGATTTCACCCTGTTCAAGCACCATAATGGCGTTTGAGTTGCGTACGGTTGAAAGTCTGTGAGCAATAACAAATACCGTTCTGCCTTCCATAAGCTTATCCATACCCAATTCTATAAGACGCTCCGTTCTTGTGTCGATGGAGCTTGTTGCTTCGTCAAGAATAAGCACAGGCGGATTTGCAACGGCGGCACGTGCAATTGAAAGAAGCTGACGCTGACCCTGAGAAAGGTTTGCACCGTCGCCGGTTATCATGGTGTCGTAGCCGTCGGGCAGGCGGGTAATAAAGGAATGAGCATTTGCCAGCTTTGCGGCGGCAACGATTTCTTCGTCTGTTGCATCAAGCTTGCCGTAAGCAATGTTATCTCTGACCGTGCCCGTGAAAAGGTGAGTATCCTGCAAAACCATAGCCATAGAACGCCTCAGAGCCGCTTTTTTAATCTTTTTGATGTTGATGCCGTCATAGGTTATCTTACCTTCGTTAACGTCATAGAAGCGGTTTATAAGGTTCGTAATGGTGGTTTTGCCTGCGCCCGTTGAGCCGACAAACGCAATCTTTTCGCCGGGACGGGCAAAAAGTGAAATGTTTTTAAGCACAGTCTTTTTGCCGTCGTAGCTGAAAGAAACATCGTGGAAACGAACATCACCCTTCCATTCGGTGTAGGTCAGGGTGCCGTCGCTGTGGGGATGCTTCCATGCCCACATACCCGTTCTTTCTTCACATTCAACGATTTCACCGTTTTCATTTTTCTTTGCGTTGACAAGGGTTACATAGCCGTCATCCGCCTCAATGGGAGTATCAATGATTTCAAAAATACGCTCTGCACCTGCAAGGGCGGCAATGATATTGTTGAACTGCTGTGAAATCTGGGTTATGGGCTGGAAAAACTGCCTTGTGTAAAGCAGGAATGTGAAAAGTGCGCCGACTGTAAGGCTGAAAAACGAGCTTTCGGGAACAGCCATAATAATGAGTGAGCCGAGGGTTGCCGTTGCGGCATAGGTGATATAGGAAATATTACCCATAATGGGCATAAGGATGCTTGCATAGGTGTGAGCGTTTGTTGCGGCGTGGCGAAGGTTATTGTTGATTTCGGCAAAGTTGCCCTTTGCGGTGTCCTCATGGCAGAACACCTTAACAACTTTAAGACCTTCAATATATTCTTCAATATATCCGTTAACCTTGCCCACACATTGCTGCTGTGCTCTGAAATACTTTGCGCTTTGCTTGCCCAATGCTTTGATGATAAAAAATGCGGCAATCAGCATAACAATTACAAAAAGAGTCAGCAGAGGGCTGAAATAAATCATCATTGCAAAGGTGCCTACAACCGTTACTACCGATGAAACAAGCTGTACAAAGCTCTGGCTGATGCATTCACGCAGCACATCGGCGTCGTTGGTGTAGCGGCTCATAAGCTCGCCGTGGGTGTGGGTATCAAAAAAGCTGATGGGCAAATCCATCATGTGGTTGAAAAGGTCAGAACGGATGATGTTGAGAGTTTTCTGTGCAACCTGAAGCATAATGCGTGAAAATGCATAGGATGAAAATGCGCCGAAAGCATAAATGACGCCAAGGGAGATAAGAATTTTTACCAAAGGTGCAAGTGCCTCGGCGGTTGCCTGTGTGCCGATAAGGGGCATAAGGATTTCATCGGTGATTTGTTTAACGAAGGATGTGCCGATTATGCCTGCAAGTGCGCTGAATGCAACAAAGATAAAGACAAGGATAAGCAGATGTTTTGACCTGCCAAGGTAGCTGAGGAGTCTTGCAAAGGTGCGCTTGGTATCGGCGGGTTTCTGAAATCTGTTGCCGTTGCCTTCAGGCGGCTTTTTTGCTTTGGGTGCCATTATTCCTCAACTCCTTCCTGCTGTGAATTGTAAACTTCGGTGTAGATTTCGTTTGTACCCAGAAGCTCATCGTGAGTTCCCGTTGCGTTTATTTTTCCGTCGTCAAGAACGATTATTTTGTCTGCGTGCTGGATTGAGCTTATTCTCTGAGCAACGATAATCGTTGTAACATCGCCGTGGTTTAATTTGAAGCCTTCACGGATTTTTGCATCGGTAGCGGTATCAACGGCGCTTGTGCTGTCGTCAAGAATAAGCACCTTGGGAGATTTAAGCAATGCCCTTGCGATGCAAAGCCTTTGCTTCTGCCCGCCCGAAAGGTTAACGCCGCCCTGGCTGAGGTCGGTCTGATAGCCGTCGGGGAACGAGGTTATGAAGTCGTGAGCCTGGGCAATTTTGCAGGCATTTTCGATTTCTTCCTGCGTTGCGTTTTTATTACCCCATCGAAGGTTATCTTCAATGGTGCCGCTGAAAAGCAGGTTGACCTGAAGCACCATTGCAACGCTGTCGCGCAGGTTTTTCAGCGTGTAATCCGCAACGGGTCTGCCGCCTACCTTAACAACACCTTCCGTTACGTCATAAAGACGGGGAATCATCTGCACCAGTGTTGTTTTTGCTGAGCCCGTGCCGCCGATTATACCGATGGTCTCGCCCGATTTGATGTGAAGATTAATGTTATCAATAACATTCTTTTTGCCGTTTTTCTTGTATTTGAAGCATACGTTTTCCATGTCAATGCTGCCGTCGGCAACGGTGAGGGAGGGATCTGCCTTGCTGTCGTTGATGTCGGGTTCCTCCTTTATTACCTCATAAACACGGGTGAGGGAGGTGCGTGCCATTGTTGCCATAACAAATATCATTGAAATCATCATCAGTGACATCATTATGTTGTTGATGTAGGTAATGAATGCGGTAAGGGATGCAAGCTCCATTGAACCGTTGATAACAAGGCTGCTGCCGAACCAGAGGATTGCGATTGTGCATCCGTAAACGGTTATCTGCATAATGGGACCCGAAAGAATAACCAGCTTTTCCGCTGCAATTGATGCGTCACGCAGGTCATCGTTGGAGATTCTGAATTTTTCCTTTTCGTGCTTTGCTCTTACAAACGCTTTAACAACTCTTGAACCTATAAGGGTTTCCTGAATGGAGGCGTTGAGTCCGTCATATTTTTTCATAAGGCGCTTGAATCTGGGCATTGCGAAAATGAAAATAAAGCCAAGAAGCACAAGCAGGGCAGGGGCTGCAATAGTGAACACTGTTGCAAGCTCAGCATTGATTTCATAAGCATAGCGGAATGCCATTGCAAACATAAGGGGCGAACGCACAACAATGCGGATAACCATTGTGTAGCCCATCTGAATGGTGTTGACATCCGTAGTCATTCGTGTGATGAGGGAGGGTGTGCTGAATCTGTCAATGTTGGCAAAAGAGAAATCCTGAATTTTTGAGAAAATGGTATTTCTCAGGTTTGCACCGAAGCCCATTCCTGCCTGCGCTGCAAACCTTGCTGCGCCTGCACCGCTGAGCAGGGAAAGAATTGCCATTGCAACCATTTTAAGACCTTCTGTGACGATATATTCTATTCCTGCACCGCCCAGAATACCGTTATCTACCATATCTGCCATAACAAAAGGAATCTGTACTTCCATATAAACCTCAACAAGAATCAGCAGAGGCGAAAGCAGGGAGAGAAGGCGGTAGCCTTTGGTTTGTTTAAGCAAAGCCTTAATCATTTTTATCATCTCCGTTTCTGTTATTATCTGCGTTTTTGATAAAGTTAATTGCATCTTTTTCGCTTATTCCGTCGCCTGAAAGATTTTTTGAAATTCTTTCAAGCATATCCGAAAATGCCGTGATTTCTTCTTTCGTGAAGCCCTCAAACATAGCCCCGTCAACCTTATCACATTCTTTTCTGCCTGCAAAAAGAACTTCTCTGCCTTTGTCCGTAAGATACAGACGGTTAATGCGGCGGTCGGCTTCATCGGGTGTACGGTCTATAAAACCTGCCTTGCTCATCCGTTTAAGGCTTGTTGCTATTGAAGCGGGAGATACTCCCAGGCTGTCCGCAAGCTCTTTTTGGGAGCAGTCGCCGTGTTCAAGCAGATATTCAAGAATCTGAGGCTGACCACGGTAAAGCCTCAGACCCGTAAGGGCAAGTGATATTCGGTAGCGGTGCAAAAGAGATACTTTGCAAAGTCTGCCCACGGTATTGTGACGTAATGTATCCATAACCGACTCCTTTCGATAAACTGTTAATCGGCTGATAATTAATCGGTTAACAATTGTATATTCTATAACCCCCTGACCGCAAAGTCAAGGGGTTTGGTAAAGTTGAATACTTTTGAAACAATTTTACATACTTTCGGGAACGGTGATGCGGAACATTGTAAGAATGTTGCAAAGAACATTCTTTACGCAAAGGCAAAGGCTGAGTCTTGCCTGCATCAGAGCTTCTTCCTCGCAGTTAACACGGCAGGCATTGTAGAACTTATGGAACAGAGTTGCAAGGTCTACGGCATAACGTGTGATTTTTGCAGGGTCGTAGTTCTTTGCGGAGCTTATAATTTCATCTGTAAGTGAAGCAAGGTGCTTGATAAGTGCCTTTTCTTCGGGTGCGGAAAGAAGAACAAGCTCGGGGATTGTGCATTCCCTTGCCTGCTTGCCTTCGTCAGCAAGCTTTTTGATGATGCTGCAGATTCTTGCGTGGGCATACTGGCAGTAATAAACGGGGTTCTGTGAGCTTTCTTCAACAGCAAGGTCAAGGTCGAAATCCATCTGTGAGCCGGGTTCTCTCATATTGAAGAGGAAGCGTACTGCGTCGATGGGGATATCTTCAAGCAGATCAACAAGGGTGATTGCATTACCTGTACGCTTGCTCATCTTTGCAGGCTTACCGTCACGCATAAGGCGGACAAGCTGCATAAGAATAACATCAAGGTCGTCACCGTTGCAGCCGATGGCGTCAAGTGCACCCTTCATACGTGCCACGTGACCGTGATGGTCTGCACCCCAGATGTCGATTGCCTTTTCAAAGCCTCTCTTTTCAAGCTTGTTGCGGTGGTATGCAATATCTGCGGCAAAATATGTGGGATTGCCGTTTGTTCTGATAAGAACCTCGTCTTTGAGTTCAAGACGCTCGATTTCTTCGGGAGTTTTGCCTTCTCTTGCAAGTCTTGCACCAAGAACTTCCTTGTTCTTATACCAGAGAGCACCATCTTTTTCGTATGTAAGACCCTTGTTTTTCATAATCTCAAGGGTTTCGGCAAGCTCACCGCCGTTGTGGAGAGTGCTTTCAAGGAACCAGGTATCGTATTCAATGCGGTACTTTGTAAGGTTATCCTTCATAGCCGCAATGTTTTTGGGCAGTGCATAGTCAACGAGTGCCTTTCTTCTTTCGGCTTCGGTTGCATCTATATACTTATCGCCGTGGATATCGGCAAATTCTTTTGCTCTGACCATAATATCGGCACCGTGATAGCTGTCCTCGGGAAGCTCAACAGCATCCTCGCCCTTGAAAATCTGCTGATATCTGATATCGAGAGAAAGACCGAATTTGTCAATCTGGTTACCTGCGTCGTTAACATAGAATTCACGGCTTACGGAGTAGCCTGCAAAATCCATAACAGCCGCAAGGCAGTCACCAAGTGCGCCGCCTCTTGCGTTACCCATATGCATGGGACCTGTGGGGTTTGCGGAAACGAATTCAATGTTTATTTTTTTGCCTTTGCCGAAATCCGAACGGCCGTAATCGGCACCTTTTTCAAGAATATCCTGAATAACACAGGCATTGAAGCTTTCTTTGAGATAGAAATTCATAAAGCCGGGACCTGCAATTTCGCATCTGTCAAAGAAAGTGTCTTCAAGGAAAAGTCTGTCTGCAATGGTCTGAGCAATCTTTCTGGGAGCACTTCTCAGGTCTCTTGCCCAAGCCATGGCGGCATTTGACGAATAATCGCCGTTTTCTTTGTTTGCAGGCACTTCAATAATGAAATCACTGAGGGGCACTTCGGGAAATTCGCCGTCAGCAACCGCTCTGCCTGCCGCTTCCATAATAGCGGTACGAAGCTCTGTAACAGCCTGTTTAACTAAAAGTGACATTTTTATTACTCCTTTTCGGCAACGGTGATGTGAAGCTGATTTTCCGAAGCCGGTGTGTTGTTGAAATCAATGGTGTATGTGAAACTGAGGGTGCCGCCGTTTTCGCTCATATTGCTTTCTACGGACATGCCGTAAATCCCCATTATCAGCTCACCGAAGGGGGTTGAATAAAAGCAGGTGTGGCGGCTGCCTTTTTCGATTACCATTTCCGTGTTGAATTTGCCCGTGCGGGTCATTGCGACCCTCTGAGTGCCTTCAACATCAAGGCGTGTTATGCAGTCCGTCATTTCTTCGTCGGTTTCTTTATAGATGACGGTGCAGCCTTTTTCCGTCAGTTCAAAGCTGCCTGATGTGGTCAGCTCGGCAGTTAATTCCTCGCCGTCCTGAATGTGACGGTCTTTTATTGTGATTATTGCATTCTTCATAATTTATCTTTCCATCGCAAGCTCAAGAAGCTTATCAAGCAGCTCAGAATAGGGAATGCCCGATGCGGCAAAGAGCTTGGGATACATACTGATTGATGTGAAACCGGGGATGGTGTTGGGCTCGTTGAGCATTATTTCACCGTCGCTGCGGCGAACAAAGAAATCGACTCTCGTAAAACCTGAACAGCCCAGTGCTCTGTATGCGTTCACAGCCGCTTTCTGAACTGCAAGGAGCTTATCCTCGGGAAGTCTTGCAGGAATGTGAAGCTCGCTTTCGTTGGCAAGATATTTAGCTTCATAATCGTAGAAATCGTTGCAGGGAACAACCTCACCTACAACAGAAGCAACGGGGTTTTCGTTGCCCATAACCGCAACCTCTACCTCAACGCCGTCAACGCCTTCTTCAAGAACGATTTTTACATCGTGTTCAAAAGCGTTGTTGCAGGCGGCTTCAAGCTCGTCAAGTGTTCTTGCTTTGCCTACGCCTACGGATGAACCTGCGTTTGCAGGCTTTACGAAAATGGGGAAGCCCAGCTTTTCTGCGGCGGCGGGAAGCATTGATTTGTCGTAGCTGTATTTCTCAAAGGCGACCCATTTTGCCTGAGGAATTCCGTGGTAATCTGCCATAGCGTTTGTATATGCTTTATCCATACAGATTGCACTTGCCACGGTGTTGCAGCCTACGTAGGGAATGCCTGCAATTTCAAGCAGACCCTGCATTGTGCCGTCTTCGCCGTTTTTGCCATGAAGAACGGGAAAAACCACATCAATTTTCTCGATTTTTACGCCGCCCGAAAAGCGGATAATGCCGTGATGATTGCGGCTTGTTGAGATTACGGCAGGCACAAGGTTTGCCTTGTCCTCAAGCCATCTGCCCTCGGGGAGCATATCGGCATCGCCGAGGTAAACAAAGCTTTCGCCCTGCTTTGTGATGCCCATTTTCACAACCTCATATTTATCAGAGGGAATATTTTTGATTACGGAGCAGGCGGAATTAAGCGAAACATCATGCTCGCTGGAAACGCCGCCGAAAAGAACAAGAACCTTTTTCATAGCTGTCATATCTCCCAACGCATTTTCTCCCATTATAGTTTATTCTATCAAAATATATTATCATAACAGGGTGAATTAGTCAACAGCCAAAGGGTGTGCAAAATTCACGAATATTATGCTCTGTTATCACAAATATTTATGATATAAAAAGCTTATATTTCTTTTAAAGAATTATAATTCTTTATATATATGTTATATTAAACTATATTTATTATTATAAGTTATTATAAAGGAGTTTGTTATGGCTGATTTTTATTCTGCACTTGCGGACATTACCGGCGGTCTCGGTGAAACATTAAACGATTGCGGTTTTACCGCAGTTATTCCCGAAGGGGTTGAGAAGGGCAGTCTGCCTGCAGTTGCCGAATCGGGAAGAATCATAATCCGCTACAAAGGCGAGAATAAAGCCCTTAAAATCGAGCATTTCAACAACAGAATCGCTCTCTTCGGTGCACAGAAGGAAGGCGAGATTGTTGACAGCGACTTTTCAAGGCTTGTTGAAATGCTTATGGGTGAGGATGACTGTGACCCCAAAAGCCTCAAATCCGTGGTAAATGAGTTTTCCGAAACTCTTGTTGAGCATTTCGGCACAAAGAATGTAAAGCCTGTCAAGACAAAGCTTCCTCCTCCCGTTTCAAAGGCGGCGGTTAAAAGCGGTGCGGTTTCATATGACCCCAATACCCTTGCAAACAGATTCACAACCGTTTATCCCGAGCTTCGTGAGGAATACAAGGCAAACTGCGACAGATACGGTCAGTTCCTCCCCGAGGATTTCTTTGTGAATCACGGTGCTCCCGTTGTGCTTGAAACAATAAGGGAAAACAATCCTCAGAAAATGAAGAAGCTGTTCAATCTGCTTAACGATATCTATGAGGACGGCACAAACGAAACCCAGAGTCTTGTTGCCGTAACCATTCTCGGAACGATGTATAACGAGCCTCAGCTTGTTGACAACTGCCTTGAATATATGAGTGGCGATATGAAAGATATCGTTGTGAACATCAATAAATTCCTGGGCTCAAAATCGGGTAAGGGTGCAATAATGCGTCTTGCAAATCCGCCCAAATATAAGCCCGGCAAAGATAAGAAAAAAGGCGTAGCAAACCGCCTTGGAATGTGATTGGAGGTCAATCAGAGTGAGCATTGAAAACATCAATGAAGCGGAAGTTCAGACTGCTCCCGAAGCTGAAGAAGAAGCAGTTCCTTTTGAAGCCGATTCGGAGGAAATGGATACCGTTGTTACCGAAGAATATGACGCCAGTCAGATTCAGGTGCTTGAAGGACTTGAAGCGGTCCGGAAAAGACCCGGTATGTATATCGGTTCAACAGGTCCCAGAGGTCTGCACCACCTTGTTTACGAAATCGTAGACAACTCAATCGACGAAGCCCTTGCAGGCTACTGTACCAACATTGAAGTTGAAATCGAGCCGGGTGACGTAATTTCAGTTCGCGATAACGGCCGAGGCATCCCCGTAGGCATCAATGAAAAAATGGGTCTGCCCTCAGTTACCGTTGTTCTTACCGTTCTTCACGCAGGCGGTAAATTCGGCGGCGGCGGATATAAAGTATCCGGTGGTCTTCACGGCGTTGGTTCATCGGTTGTTAACGCACTTTCAGAGTGGTTTGAGGTTGAGGTTTCTCAGGCGGGCCACGTTCACCGTCAGCGTTTTGTAAACGGCGGTAATATTGAAACAAACCTTGAAATCGTAGGTGACACGGAAGAAACGGGTACATTCATCCGTTTCAAGCCCGATGCAAAGATATTCCAGGAAACTACGGTTTATGACTTTGACACGCTTGAAAGAAGACTCAGAGAGTCCGCATTCCTCAATGCAGGTCTTTCAATCAGCCTTAAGGACAGCAGAGACCCCGAAAACATCGTTGAAAGGGTTTATTGCTACGAAGGCGGTCTTTCTTCATTTGCCGAGTATCTTACAGGCACAAGAGCGCTTACTCCTCTCCACGAAAAGCCTGTTCATTTCTCGGGTGCAAAGGGCGACAGATACGCTGAAATTGCCCTTCTTTATAACGACAGCTACAACGAGCTGATTCTCTCATTTGCAAATAATGTCCGCACCGTAGACGGCGGTACTCACGAAACAGGCTTCAAGAACGCCCTCACAAGAGTGTTCAACGATTACGGCAAGAAGTATAAAATCCTCAAAGACGGCGATAAAAAGCTCAGCGGCGACGACGTAAGAGAAGGTCTTACCGCCATTGTTTCCGTCAAGCTTACGGAAGCACAGTTTGAAGGTCAGACCAAGGGAAAGCTTGGTAACACCGATGTTCAGTCTCTCGTAAATGCACTTGTTTACGACAAGCTGATGACATATTTTGAAGAAAATCCCGCAGTTGCAAAGGCTATTTTCTCAAAGGCACTTGATGCTGCAAGAGCAAGAGAAGCTGCAAGAAAAGCCCGTGAGCAGGCAAGAAGAAAATCCGGTCTTGAAAGCAACTCGCTTCCCGGCAAGCTGGCAGACTGCACCGAAAAGCAGGCTGAGGGTACCGAAATTTACATCGTAGAGGGTGACTCTGCGGGCGGTTCGGCTAAGGAAGGCCGTGACAGAACTTATCAGGCAATTCTTCCCCTTTGGGGTAAAATGCTTAACGTTGAGAAGGCAAGACTTGACAGAGTTATCGGCAACGATAAGCTTCAGCCCGTTGTTACCGCACTCGGTACGGGTATAGGCGACGATTTTGATATCAGCAAAATCCGTTATGAAAAAATCGTTATCATGGCCGATGCCGACGTTGACGGTGCACATATCAGAACACTTCTTCTTACCTTCTTCTTCCGCTATATGCGTCCTCTCATCGAGGAAGGACATATTTACCTTGCACAGCCTCCTCTCTATAAGGTCAGCAAGGGCAAGAAGTTTGCATATGCATTCTCCGACCAGGAGAGAGACGAAAAAATTGCAGAGCTTGGCGGAAGCTGCGATATTCAGCGATACAAAGGTCTCGGTGAAATGGACCCCGAACAGCTTTGGGAAACCACTATGGACCCTGCAACAAGAATTATGCTCCGTGTAACTCTCGAAGATGCAATGGAAGCAGACGAAACCTTCTCAATCCTTATGGGTGATAAGGTTGAACCCAGACGTGAATTCATTGAAACAAACGCAAAGTATGTTTCAAATCTCGATATTTAAGGAAAGGACTGATTGAATATGAGTTTCGGCGACGCAAGAGATACCCAGAAAATTATTAATGTTGACCTTAACAAAGAAGTACGTCAGGCCTTCCTTGACTACTCAATGTCGGTTATCACATCCCGTGCACTTCCCGATGTAAGAGACGGTCTCAAACCCGTTCACAGAAGAATTCTTTACACAATGCACGAAAACGGTCTTACCCCCGACAAGGCATACAGAAAGTGTGCGGATACCGTCGGTTCCGTTCTCGGTAGATACCATCCCCACGGTGACGCATCGGTTTACGATGCAATGGTCCGTCTTGCACAGGGCTTCTCAATGAGATATACACTTGTTGACGGTCACGGCAACTTCGGTTCAATCGACGGCGACCCTGCCGCTGCATACCGATACACAGAGTCCAGAATGAGCCGTATGGCTGTGAGAATGCTTACGGATATCGATAAGGATACCGTTGATTTCACAACCAACTATGACGACCGTCTCAAAGAGCCTACCGTTCTTCCTTCAAGATTCCCCAACTTGCTTGTAAACGGTTCGGTTGGTATTGCCGTCGGTATGGCAACCAATATTCCTCCTCATAATCTGGGCGAGGTCATTGACGGTATGTGTGCAATGATTGATAACCCCGATATTGACCTTGACGGTCTTATGGAGCATATCAAAGGCCCTGATTTCCCCACAAAGGGACTTATCATGGGCAGAGCAGGCATAAGGTCAGCCTATGCAACCGGCAGAGGCAAAATCACAATGCGTGCAAAAACCGAAATCGTTGAAAAGAAAAACGGCAGATTCGAAATTCAGGTAACTGAAATTCCTTATATGGTTAACAAGGCAAGGCTTATAGAAAGCATTGCAAACCTTGTTAAAGATAAGAGAGTTGAAGGTATTGCCGATGTCAACGACTACTCGTCAAAGAAGGGTATGCTGATTTCAATTGACCTTAAAAGGGATGCAAATCCTCAGGTTGTTCTCAATCAGCTTTTCTCCTATACACAGCTTCAGGACACCTTCGGCGCAATAATGATTGCCCTTGTCAACGGCGAGCCCAAGCAGCTTTCGCTTAAAGATGTTCTGGGTCACTACATCAAGTTCCAGGAAGAGGTTATAGTCCGCAGAACAAAATATGACCTCAAAAAAGCAATGGACAGAGCGCATATCCTGGAAGGTCTTGCAAAGGCTATTGATATTGTTGATGATATCATTGCCACAATCAGAGCCTGTAAGGGCGGTCAGGCGGAAGCCAAGGTTGCCATTATGGAAAAATTCGGATTTGACGACCCTCAGGCAGCGGCTATCGTAGCATTCCGTCTCGGTCAGTTGGCAGGTCTTGAAATTCTTAAAATCACCAACGAGCTTGATGAACTCAAAGAAAAGATTGCAGACTACAACGACATTCTTGCAAACGAATCAAGAGTTCTCGATATTGTTAAGACAGAAGCACTCAATATCCGTGACAGATTTGCGGATGAGAGAAGAACCGAAATCGTCAACGTTTCGGGCGAGGTTGATATTGAGGACCTTATTCCCGAAGAAACCTGCGTATTCACACTCACCGATATGGGTTATATCAAGCGCATTCCCATGGATGAATACAAACAGCAGAACAGAGGCGGCAGAGGCGTCAAGGGTCTGACCCGACGCGAAGAGGACGTTGTAAAAACAATGTTCACCTGCTCAACCCACGATTACATTATGTTCTTCACCACAAAGGGTAAGACATACAGGCTCAAAGGCTACGAGATTCCCGAGGGCTCACGCCAGAGCAAGGGTATGAATATCGTTAACCTGCTTCTTGTTGAAGAGGGCGAAAGAGTATCCGCAATGATAAGAGTTCCCGAGTTCGGCGAGGATAACTATTATCTGTGTATGCTTACAAGAAACGGTATTATCAAGCGTACCGAGCTTGATGCTTATAAGAACGTACGCAGGAACGGTGTTATCGCAATCAACCTTGACGATGATGACGAGCTTGTATGGGTTAAGCTTACCGAAGGCGGCGATAATCTTATCGTTGCAACCAAGAAGGGTATGGCTATTGCCTTCCGTGAGGACGATGCAAGAGTTATCGGACGAACCGCAAGAGGTGTCCGTGCTCTCAGACTCAAAGAAGGCGACTGCGTAATCGGTATGGATATCCTCAGAGAAGGCATGAAAGTGCTTACCGTCAGCGAAACCGGTTACGGACGCCTGAGCGATATTGAGGATTACAGAATTCAGAACAGAGGCGGTTCGGGTCTGACCAACTACCACATTGCCAAGTACGGCGATGTTGCGGCAATCGAGGTTGTTGACCCTGCGGATGACCTTATGCTTATTTCCTCCGACGGCATTATCATCCGTATCGCAATGGAAACAATAAGACTTTGCGCAAGACCCTCAAAGGGTGTCCGTGTAATGAAGGTTACCGAGGGCGAAAAGCTTATCACTGCCGTTGCGGTAAAGAACGAAGGCGAGCCTGCAGAATCTGCTGAGCCTGCTGACGAAGACAGCGAGGATACCGAAGTTACCGCCGAGGAATAATTCCCAAAAAATAATTATATAAGACCTGAAAAAAATAATATAAAAAATTTTTGATTTGGGTCTTGTCAGATTAAATCATATTTGTTATTATTATATAGAATTAGTGAAATAAGTATGATTTTGACGAATAAACAAGGAGGAACAGCAGATGAATATTGCCATACTTGCACACGATGCCAAAAAAGAACTGATGATTCAGTTTTGCATAGCTTATTGCGGAGTTTTAAGCCGACACAACATTTATGCAACAGGCACAACGGGTAAAATGGTTGCCGAGGCAACGGGACTTGACATAATCAGGTTTTTAAGCGGCTCTCAGGGCGGCGATGAACAGATTGCGTCAAGAATTGCCTGTAACGAAATCGACCTTCTGCTGATTTTCCGTGACCCCTTAACAGCCAAGCCTCACGAACCCAACGAAGCAACCCTTCTCAGGCTTTGCGACGTGCACAACGTTCCTGTTGCAACAAACATTGCAACGGCCGAGGCGCTTATACATTCACTTGCCAGAGGCGACCTTGATTGGCGAGAAATCGTCAGGTCGAGCAATGCGTAAGCAATTATTGCAGGGCGCTCCTTTTGGCAGAATTGCAGATTTTCGGGGTCGTCTTATCAAAGACGACCCTGTCAGTTTTTTTAGATAGGAAGATAAATTATGGCACTTGTAACAAAAGCCATTAAGGGTACTCAGGATATCCTGCCCGATGTGGTATATAAAAATCAGTTCATTGAACAGACCTTGCGTGATATTGCCGCAAAGTTTGGTTTCAGAGAAATAAGAACTCCCGTTTTTGAACATACGGAGCTTTTCCAGAGAGGTGTCGGCGAAACAACCGACGTTGTGCAGAAGGAAATGTATACCTTCGACGATAAGGGCGGACGTTCAATAACCCTTCGCCCCGAAGGCACCGCAGGTGCGGCAAGAGCCTTCCTTGAACACGGACTTTTCAACGAAGCTCTGCCCCAGAAACTTTGCTATGTGCTTAACTGCTACCGTTACGAAAAGCCTCAGGCAGGCAGATGGAGAGAATTCCAGCAGTTCGGCGTTGAAATGCTGGGTGCGGCACATCCTGCGGCAGATGCAGAGGTTATTTCACTTGCCAACGAAATTTTTGCATTCCTCGGTGTTGAAGGCATTGAATTGCAGCTTAATTCAATCGGCTGCCCCGAATGCCGCAAGAATTATCACGCCGCACTCAAAGAGTATTTTGAGTCCAGGAAGGACGAGCTTTGCCCTACCTGCCTCGGCAGACTTGAAAAGAATCCCATGAGAATTCTTGACTGCAAAAGCCCCGTTTGCAAAGAAATCGCAGAGGGTGCACCTGCAATAATTGACTACATCTGTGAGGATTGCTCAAAGCACTTTGAAAGCGTTAAGAAATATCTTGACAAAATGAATATCGAATACAGCGTCAATCCCCGAATCGTAAGAGGGCTTGACTACTATACAAGAACCGTTTTTGAGTTTGTTTCAACGGATATCGGTGCTCAGGGCACCGTGTGCGGCGGCGGACGATATGACGGACTTATTGAAGAATTGGGCGGACCTCATGTGCCTTCCCTCGGTTTTGGTCTGGGTACGGGCAGACTGCTCATGCTCCTTGAAGCTCAGGGAATTGAGCTTCCCAAGCCTTCGGGATGCGATATTTACATTGCACCCATGGGTGAAAACGCATCCTACGAAGCGGCGGCAATCGTTGCTGACCTGCGTGCAGGCGGTATCAGCGCACAGACCGATGTTGTGGGCCGCTCGCTTAAAGCTCAGATGAAGTTTGCCGATAAAATCGGTGCAAAGTATACAATGGTGCTTGGCGACGATGAAATCGCATCCGGCAAAGCAAAGATAAAGAATATGGACAGCGGCGAAGCAACTGAGGTTGAACTTGCTGACCTTGCCGAAAACTTTATGGAATTCCTTCTCCGTCAGGAAACTGCGGCATTGGGCGAAAGCCTTGGCGGCCTTGAAGGCGTTGACCTTTCGGCACTGTTTAATATCGGCGAATGAAAGGACAGAAAATAAAATGGACTTTATGACAGGACTTAAAAGAACAAATTATTGCGGCGAGCTTCGTCTTTCGGATGCGGGTAAAACCGTAACCGTTGCAGGCTGGGTACAGCGTCAGAGAGATCTGGGTGCTCTTATCTTTATTGACCTTCGTGACAGAGAGGGCATTGTTCAGCTTGCTTTTGACGAATCAACCGCAAAGGATGTTTTTGAAAAGGCGGCTTCGGCAAGAAGCGAATACGTACTTATGGCACAGGGCGTGGTAAGAGAGCGTTCCGCAAAGAACACCGAAATCCCCACAGGTGAGATTGAAATTGAGGTTACGGACCTTCGTATTCTTGCAAAGAGCGAAACTCCTCCCTTTGAAATTATTGAAGATTGTCAGACAGCGGAGCTTACAAGGCTCAAATACCGCTATCTTGACCTTCGCAGACCCGATTTGCAGAGGAATATTCTTCTCCGCCACAAGATTACCAAAATCACGAGGGATTACTTCGATGAAAACGGCTTCATTGAAATAGAAACTCCCATTCTTATCAAATCAACTCCCGAAGGTGCAAGAGACTATCTTGTTCCCAGCCGTATCCACAAGGGCAAGTTCTATGCACTTCCTCAGTCGCCTCAGCTTTATAAGCAGCTTTCAATGGTTGCAGGTTTTGACAGATATATGCAGATTGCCCGTTGCTTCCGTGACGAGGACCTTCGTGCAGACCGTCAGCCCGAATTTACTCAGATTGACCTTGAAATGTCTTTTGTTGATATGGAGGATGTTCTTGCAATCGGTGAAGGCTATATGGCAAGAGTTTTCAAAGAGGCTCTGGGTGTTGATATTCAGCTTCCTCTGCCCAGACTTACTTACAAAGAGGCTATGGAACGCTACGGCAGTGATAAGCCCGATACCCGCTTCGGTATGGAAATCTATGACCTTAGCGAAACCGTAAAGGGCTGCGGCTTCGGTGTATTCACAGGTGCACTTGAAGCAGGCGGAAGTGTAAGAGGTATCACCGCAAAAGGTGCAGTGAATACACTTACAAGAAAAGAAATCGATAAGCTTACCGAAATGGTAAGAGGTATCGGCGCAAAGGGTCTTGCCTGGGTAAGAATGAATGATGACGGCACAATGGCTTCGTCATTCGCAAAGTTCCTTACCGAGGATGAAATGAACGCATTGCTTGAAAAGGCTGATGCAAAGGCAGGCGACGTTGTTCTTATTATCGGTGACGGCAAGAATTCAACCGTTCTTTCAGTGCTTGGCGCACTTCGTCAGGCTGTTGCGAAGAAGCTTGATATAATTCCCGAAAAGCAATATAATCTTCTCTGGATTACCGAATTCCCCTTCTTTGATTGGGATGAAGATGCACAGCAGTTTGTTGCAATGCATCATCCGTTTACATCACCTATGGATGAATGCCTTGATTATCTTGAAAGCGACAAGGGTGCCGTCAGAGCAAAGGCATATGACCTTGTTCTCAACGGCGTTGAGCTTTGCTCAGGTTCAATCAGAATCACAAATCCCGACCTTCAGGCAAGAATTTTCTCACTTCTCGGTCTTTCAGACGAAGAAGCACACAACAAATTCGGCTATCTGCTTGATGCCTTCAAGTACGGCGCACCTCCTCACGGCGGTATGGGTATCGGTCTTGACCGACTTGTTATGCAGATGCTCGGCAGTGAATCTCTGAGAGATGTTATTGCTTATCCCAAGGTGCAGAACGCAAGCGAGCCTATGACGGAATGCCCCGCAACCGTTGACGGTGTTCAGCTTGACGATCTGGGAATAGCAATCACGGCAGAAAACGAATAATATATAGTAAAATTTTTTCGGAAGGATGAAAATACAATGGCAAGAGTTTATAATTTTTCAGCAGGTCCCTCAATGCTTCCCGAAAGCGTGCTTAACAGAGCAGCGGCGGAAATGCTTGACTATAAGGGCAGCGGTCAGTCTGTAATGGAAATGAGCCATCGCTCAAAGGTTTATGAAGAGATTATCTTCGGCGCCCGTGATCTTTTTAAGGAGATTATGAATATCCCTGATAACTATAAGGTAATCTTCTGTCAGGGCGGTGCTTCAACACAGTTTGCCGCAATTCCTCTCAACTTCCTTAACGGCAGCGGTAAGGCTGACTATGTTCTTTCAGGTCAGTTCTCAACAAAGGCTTACAAGGAAGCAACAAAATACGGTGATATCAAGGTTGTAGGTTCATCAAAGGAGCAGAATTTCTCCTGTATCCCTGAACTCAACAAGGCTGATTTCAGACCCGATGCAGACTATTTCTACATTTGCCAGAACAACACAATCTACGGTACACGCTATGCAGAGCTTCCCGATACAGGCAATGTTCCTCTGGTTGCAGACGTTTCGTCCTGCTTCCTCTCAGAGCCTATGGATGTTTCAAAATACGGCGTTATCTACGGCGGTGCACAGAAAAACGTTGCTCCTGCAGGTCTGACAATCGTTATTGTCCGTGAAGACCTTCTCGGCAACGCAAGGGATTACACTCCCACAATGCTTGATTACAAGGTGCTTGCTGATAACGATTCACTTTATAACACACCTCCCTGCTATTCAATCTATATGTGCAAGCTTGTGCTTGAATGGATTAAGAATCTGGGCGGCCTTGAGGCAATGAAGCTTCATAATGAAAAGAAGTGTTCAATTCTTTATGATTTCATTGATAACAGCAAGATGTTCCATAACCCCGTCAAGAAGAGCGACCGTTCAATGATGAATGTTGCCTTCGTTACCGAAAGCGATGAACTTAATGCTAAGTTTGTCAAGGATGCAACGGAAGCAGGCTTTGTTAACCTTAAGGGTCACCGTTCAGTCGGCGGTATGAGAGCATCAATCTATAATGCAATGCCCATCGAAGGCGTTGAAAAGCTTGTTGAATTTATGGCTGAATTCGAGAAGAACAACTGATAAGGGGAGCTTACAATGTATAACATTTTAACTTTAAATAAGATTTCCAAAAACGGTCTTGACCGTCTGGACAGTGCACTTTTCACCTGCGGCGATGCAGTTGAAAATCCCGATGCAATCCTCGTTCGTTCCGCTTCAATGCACGAATATGAGCTTTCGGAAAACACCGTTGCAATCGCAAGAGCAGGCGCAGGCGTTAACAATATTCCCATTCCTGCTTGCAGCGACAAGGGCGTAGTTGTTTTCAATACTCCCGGCGCAAACGCAAACGCAGTTGCCGAGCTTGTTATCTGCTCGCTTTTCCTTGCCTCAAGAAAGATTGCCGCATCACTTGATTGGTGCAAAACCCTTAAAGGTGAGGGCGAGAATGTAGGCAAGCTTGTTGAAAAGGGTAAGGGCAGCTTTGCAGGTCCCGAAATTCTCGGCAAAACGCTCGGCATTATCGGACTTGGCGCAATCGGTGCAAAGGTTGCCGAAAGCGCAAACGCTCTCGGAATGGATGTTATTGCTTATGACCCCTTTGCAAAAGATGCAGATGTAATGGATGTAGAGTTTGTTGAGCTTGACGAAATTTTTGCAAACAGCGATTATATAACACTTCACGCGCCTCTCAATGACGGCACAAGAGGAATGATTAATGCTGAAACCATCGCAAAGATGAAGGACGGCGTAAGAATTCTCAACTTTGCAAGAGGCGAGCTTGTTGCATCAAAGGACATTGTTGATGCCCTTGCAAGCGGCAAAGCAGGCGCTTACGTAACCGATTTCCCCACTGATGAACAGCTTGGTGCAGAGGGTGTAACAGCGCTTCCCCACCTTGGCGCATCAACTCCCGAAAGCGAAGAAAACTGCGCAATGATGGCAGCAACAGAAGTTGCCTTATATCTTCTCAAAGGTGAAATCAAAAATTCGGTTAACCTTCCCAACACTTGCCTTTCAAGTGAGTTTGTAACCCGTACCTGCTTTATCCATAAGGAAAACGCAGATGAATTTGCCGTAAAGGCAGAGGCAGCTGCAAAGGCAGCAGGCGCAGAGATTGCTTCAATCTTCACCGCCAACAAAAAGGATATGGGTTACACCGTAATCGATACTGATAAGGAATTCGATACCGCTGTTGAAGGTGCAATCAGAGTAAGAGTTATAAAGTAATTTAAAAAAATCAAGACCTCCGAGAAATCGGAGGTCTTTTTGTGTCTATTTATGATTGATGTTTTGCCATACAAAAGCTACGTCGGGTCCTACCTGCACAAAGGTATCGGGTGAATTGTTGTTAAGTTTTGAAACCCTTGTAAAGCCGTTTGACTCAAATGATTTGCAGAAGGCATCCGCCATTTCCGTATCCTTGAAGGTGATGTGTGTCACAAGTCGGAACTCCGTGAGAGTTTTGCGAAGACTTCCGTTGGGGAAGCCTACAACAAAGCCCGTTGCCCACCAGTATTTATCGTATTTACGGTTGAAAACCGCACGGTATTCGCCGGTGCCGTATTCATCCCACATAAATGCGGTTTCCATATACAGCCAATCCTCTTTGTCGGCGCAGACATAATGTGAGCCTATACTGCCCAGAGGTCTTGTATAAACGCCAACCTCGCCGCCTACAAACATTACACCGTACTGACCCTTCCAGGTCTGAATCATCCATTCCTTGCCGCCGTATTCAAAGGTTGTACGCACGGTATCATAATACATCATGGTAATAGGTGCAAAGGCATCGTAAACCTCATTAAAACCAAAGTTTTTCTGCCAGCATTCCTTATCGTCGGTGTAATAGAAATTGCCGTCAGGGTTGTATTTGTATGAAGCAAGATTGATTTTGGCAAAGTCAAGGTCTGTGTCGGGCGGCACATACTGCGGTGCCTTGGGCAGTGTAAAAACTTCTTTGAATGCTTTGTTTGCAACGGTTGTTGCAACCTGAGTCAGTTTTTCAATGAGAGTTGCGGATTCAGTGCTTTTTTCGGTTTCCGCGCCCTTTGTTGTTTGGGTTGTTTCCGTTTCAGTTACTTTTGCCGCAGTGGTTTCCGTAAGTTCAGGCAGAGAAAAACGTGTTTCCTCATAAACGGGATAGGTGATTTCCGTTGTTGTTTCGGAGTGCTCCGTGCCTTGCGCAGGCTCAACTGAGGGGCTGCCGTTCATTTTCATGCCCAGCACAGCCACAATACATGCAAGGGCAACCGCCACAGCACCCACGGCAATGGGTATTGCTTTGCTTTTCATTTTATCTCCCTTTCATCGCTTTTACTCAAAAGGATATTCACGTACAAAGGCGTTTATGAATAAAGGACCCATATCCATAGCAGTAAGCACGGGCTTACCGTCTTTCATTATGAAGGTCATACCTTCGCCTTCACTGCCGCCTGTCAGGTTACGGTCAAGAAGCTTTTCAACAGCGCCCGCAACGGGGTCGATTATATAAATTGCCTGAGTATCGTCGTTGGTTGCGGCATAAATTTTGCCACCGAAGAATTCGGCACCCTGAATTGCATAGGGTGAGCTTTCAAGCATGATTTCTTCAACAAAAGCCATTTCGTTTGCGGTGTCATAAACAAGAAGCTTTGTGGGATTTTTTGAATGGTCTGTACAGTAAAGATAGCCGTTTTCACTGTTTACGCATACCCAGGGCAGACCTCTTGTTATTTTTTCGCTGTCCATTATGTAATAATCAACAAGCTCAAGGGTTTCTGCATCAAAAACGCCTACAATGGGGTAATCCCACACCTTGCTGTCTTCAAGACCTGCATAAATATATCCGTTGTAATAGCTGAGGCCGCCGATATGCTTTATGCCAAGCTCCTTTAATTCGTCGGGAATTGCAAAATAATTGGCGTTGATAAGGGTTCTTGCATCGCCTTCTGTGCGAATAAGAGTTGTTTTTGATGAAAAATAAAGGGTTTCGCCGTCGCTTGTCATACCCTGAGAACGGAAATATGCACCTATTCCCACTACGTTGGTCTTTTCGGTATCTGTTCTGTCAGCCGAAGAGATAAGGTCAATTCCGTGGGTCAGTGCCGAAAAAGGAATCAGCACCACTGCAAAGATGATTGAGAGAAATTGGTTAAGCATAAGTGAAAATGTACTCATAATATATTCTCCTTCCAAAAGTATCCATCTTGAAGTATATCAAATGCAAAAAAAATAGTCAACGGGAAATTTGGTTGACAACGGACAGCAGAGGGTTTATTATAATAGCATAGAAAATCGTTTTGGAGGATAAAATGAAGGGACATAATATGTTTGTGCGCATTACGGCACTTGTGCTTTGTGCAATTATGGTGCTTGGAGTAGTAACGGTAGCTTTTTACGCACTTGCCGGATAAAAAAGAGGGCTGACTCAACCGAGTCAGCCCTGTGTTATTTTTATGAGAGTTTGTAGCAACGCATTACACCTACTGCAAGGTCAGCTGTGGCGGCAGGCGTGAGACCTGCAAATGCACCGTCTGCGGAATTGGTTGAACCGCCTACATAGAGCATATCGCCGCTTGAGCAAAGGGTTCTTGCGTTATCGGCAGCCGAACCGCCGAAGGTGTGAAGCTTTTCGAGCTCGCCGTATTTGTTCAGAGTATAAACAAATGCATCGTAATCGCCTTTGCCCAGACCCTGGAAATCACGGTTTGAGGATGCTGAATAACCGCATACTGCAAAACCGTTTGATATTCTTGTGATATCGGTGATGAAATCACTTTCAAAGCCGATAAGGGGAGTCATCCATGACATTGAGCCGTCTGCCTTGTATTTAACGATAACGCCGTCGTAGGTGCCGCCGGTGCCGCCGTTAAAGATTTTCTTAAAGCTGTAAATATTACCTTCCTTAGCAGTTGCGGAATACTGACCTGCAACAACACAGCCGCCGTCATCGGTGTATGTAACGCTGTGAATATTTGTAAGACCGCTTTCATAAAGGGCCTTTGCCCACTGAAGCTTACCGTCGGAACTGAATTTTGAAATAACGCCCATTCTCTTATTTCCGGGAAGGTTGAACTGTGCAAAATCGCCGTCGGTATTATTGTTTTCCATAACAGTGAAGATATCACCTGCGGAGTTTACGGTTATGCCGCGGACCGTACAGTGGAGTTTACCTGCAAGGCAATTTTTCCATTCAATATTGCCGTTTGAGCCGAATTTAACAACAAAAGCCTTGGTGATGTGCTCGCTGAGACCTGAGAAGTGGCCGTCCATTGAAGATGTTTTGCCGCCTGCAACAAAGCCACCGTCTGCCGTTGCCTCAACGGCATAAAGGATTTCACTTCCGCTGCCGCCGATAATTTTGAGCCACTGTCTGTCGCCGTTCTTGGAATACTTTACAATAACGCCTTCAACGGTTGAGTCACATACATATTCAGCGGGGTTTGCAATATCTGTTGCAAGAGTATAGCCTACTGCAACTATACTGCCGTCCTTAAGCACAGCAACACTTTCAAATGAAACCTGGTTGTTGCCTTCGATGGTATCTGACCACTGAACCTTGCCCTTTTCGTTGTATTTAACGATAAGGGCAGAACCTGTGCCGCCGTCAGTTGTAACGCCTACTGCAACGGTGCCGCCGTCACCGGTAACTTTATTGTCAACGAGAACAGTGTGACCCTTTACGCCGTAGTTGGTAATCCAGCCGTCAGAAAGGGATGAGACCGTAATCTGGGTTGAAGTGCCCATAGGTGCGGCTGTCTGATGAACGGGAGGCTTATAAACTGAAGTAGTGCCCTTTGTGGTTTTGGGAGGCTTTGCTTTATTTGTTGTTTCTGTGGGTGCCTGAGTGATAATTCTTGTAGTGGTAACAGGCTTTACAACAACTACCTCGCCGTCGGGCTTTGTCTGAACAATAAGACCTTCGTTGCCTGCTGCCTTTGAAAGCTCTTCAAATTCTTTGTCTGAAAGATTGCTGGGATCTTTAATTGAAAGCTTGTTGAAAAGGTCATCAACCTCTTCTTTGGGAGCTTCGGTCACGGGAATTTCTTCCTTCTTGATAACCGTGTCGCCGTTCTGATCTTTTTCAACGGTAAGACCCTCATCCTTGGCGTGGTTTTCAACCTTTTCAAGCTGTTCGGGAGTGAGTGTGTTAAGGTCGCCGTTGAAGTTTTCGGGCATATCGGTGCCCAGAGCATCCTCAACAAGGTCAACAAGCTCAGCCTGACTGATTACAACTTTGTTGTAGCCGGAATCTGACTGCCAGTCGTCACCTGCAAGTGTGGTTGTTGAACTATTATCGGGCTTTACCTTACAAGCGGTGAAGCACGAAATTGCAAGAACGAGACACATTACAATGCAGAGTCTTGCAGTGAATTTGTTTTTCATATGTAATCCCCCTATTATATAATAACAGTTCTAGTTTATCGTACCATAAATAAAGGTCAAAATCAACTGTTTTTATTTGTATATGCTGAAAATTCACAGTAATTTTAAAATATGTCTTTAAAATTTTTTTACATTATAATATAATTGTTGTCAGATGTGAATGTGAGGTGTGAAAAATGACAGATAAAGAAAGAGCTTTGCTTGCGGTCAATGCACTGAAAGCGAAATATCCGAATTCGATTTGTTCGCTTAACGCAGAAAACCCTCTGCAGCTGATCATTGCTACCCGACTTTCGGCGCAATGCACAGATGCAAGGGTCAATCTTGTAACGCCTGCTTTGTTTGCCAAATACAAAACCATGGAGGATTTTGCCGCCGCAGATGTTGCGGATGTGGAGGAAATCATCCATTCCTGCGGATTTTTCAGGGCAAAGGCACGGGATATAATCGGAATGTGCCAAAAAATGCTTGCGGATTTTGACGGCAAGGTGCCCGATAACATCGAAGACCTGACAAGCCTGCCCGGAGTAGGCAGAAAAACAGCAAATCTTATTGTGGGCGATGTTTACGGTAAGCCTGCCGTTGTTGCGGATACACACCTGATAAGAATATCAAATCTTCTGGGTCTTGTTTCGACAAAAGACCCCTATAAGGTGGAAATGAAGCTTCGTGAGATACTTCCTCCAGAAGAAAGCAACGATTTCTGCCATCGCTGTGTGCTTCACGGCAGGGATACCTGCATTTCGGGCAGACCCAAATGTGCAGAATGTGTTATGAAGGAATTCTGCAAAAGCTCAGAAGAATGAGGTCAGAAGAAAAATCGTACCGCTGACAACTGCACCTGCACAGGCGGCGGCACTCATACTCAGTGCAAGACGGATTCTGCTTTTTCTCAGCCTTGCCGCAGGAGGGATACCCACACTCTGAGCAATAATAGAGGCTCTTTCTCTCAGGTCGCCTTCGCTGACGGCGGAATATTCAGGCTTTATAAAAAACAGAACTTTTTCAAAATATTCGCACTGTGTCTGCGAAATTTCAACCACCTGACGGTTAACACCTTTAATCAAAAATACTTCCCCTTTCACTGCAATTCTATGTTATTTTTGGCAAAACACAGTGTAATTATTCTGCAAAAAAGGGAAGATAAATATACAGACTGTATACACAGCTTTTCACGCTGAAAAAGTGGATAACCGTGTGGAAAAGGGGGATAACTCCCCTTGAAAAGCCTTGTTTTTGTGGGAAAATGAGTGTGGAAAACTTTATTTTTCTAAAAAAGAATATACCAAAGGTTATACAAACTTTACAAAATGTCGAGAAAAGTCGCTGAAATTATAGCAACTTTTTTGTGGACAATGCTGAAATATTACAAAATGGAGAATGTGATGAATGCTCAGATTCAGACTTCAAAAAAAGAAATAAAAGTTAAAAATTCCTGCTTTGATTTAGCCCGTACCCTTGATTGCGGTCAGGCTTTCCGATGGGTCCGGACCGATGAAAATGAGTGGCACGGCGTTGCTTACGGCAAGCCTCTTACTCTTGTGCAGGGGGTTGATGAAATAACCTTCAAAGGCACAAATGCCGAGGATTTTGAAAATATATGGAAGCCTTATTTTGACCTTGACCGTGATTACGGTGAGCTTTGCCAAAGATTTTCGGCAGACCCTCATCTGAAGAAGGCAGTTGAGGAATGCAGCGGAATACGCCTTCTCAGGCAGGAGCCCTGGGAGGCAATTTGCTCTTTCATAATCTCCGCAAATAATAATATACCCAGAATAAAAGGCATAATTGACCGTCTTTGCCGTCTGCTGGGGGAGCATCTGGGCGGTGACGATTATTCGTTTCCCTCACCCGAAAAGATAGTTGAGGCAGGAGTTGAAGGTATTGCACCAATCCGGGCTGGTTTCAGGGCAAAGTATATTGTTGATGCCGCTCAGAAGGTGGCAAACGGCGAAATTGATTTTGAGAAAATTTATTCCGCAAGTCTTGATGAAGGCAGGGATGAGCTTATAAAAATCAAGGGAGTGGGCGAAAAGGTTGCCCAGTGTGCTCTTCTCTACGGCTTCGGCAAGGTTGATGCATTCCCCGTTGATGTGTGGGTAAAACGAATTATGGCGGAAATGTATCCCGAGGGACTTCCCGAATGTACAAACGGTGTGCGGGGTATCGCACAGCAGTACTTATTCCATTGGAGGAGAACACAATAAAAAATGCAGGTATCGTATTGATACCTGCTTTTCTTTATTTAAGAAAGCCCTGAATAATAACTTCCTCTGCTTCTTCTTCGTTCATTCCGAAGGTCATGAGCTTGATAAGCTGGTCGTTATTGATTCTGCCGATAGCCGCTTCGTGAACAATCTGTGCATCCGCCGAATTTGCGGTGATTGCGGGGATTGAGCTGACGGTTGCATCATCCATAATAATGGAATCACACTGCACATGAGCTCTGCACTTTGCGTTGCCTATGGCATTGGGATGGAAAATCTGCTTTGAATTATCCTTGGCAACGGAGCGTGAAATAATCTGTGAAGAAGCATCCTCACCGTCAAGGTAAACATCCATATCCGAGCGTACATACTGATTGCCGTGTGTAAGCAGACGCTCTGTAACAATGAGCTTTGCTCCTGCGGCAAGGTGTGCCTTAGTGTCACGGACACTGGAATCAACGCCCTTTATCTGCACCATTTCCATTTCACAGACCGAGCCTTCATCCTGCTCAACATAGGTTACGGGGTTAAGAATTCTCTCGCCCTTGCCGTCGCCCTGACCGTAATGTTTTTCAACATACTTGATTCGGGCGTTTTTGCCGATATGGAAAGTATGAATACCGTCGTGCTGTGACTTTTCGTCACCGCTGTTGTGAATTCCGCAGCCTGCAACGATAAGCACATCTGCATCCTCACCGATATAAAAATCATTGTAAACAAGGTCGTTTACACCTGCTTCGGTGATGATAACGGGAATGTGAATGCTTTCGTTTTTTGTGCCGGGAGCAACGATGATATCAATACCGGGCTTGTCCGTTTTTGAAACGATTTCTATGTTGGCGGTGGATTGTCTTGCAAAGCCTTCGCCGTTTTTTCTGATATTATATGCTCCTGCAGGTACCTCGTGAAGGTCTGCAACGGATTCAAGAAGCTGGCTGTCTATTCTTTCCATTGATTAACCCTCCTTACCTCTGAAACCGCAGTTTTCGTTGAATTCGCCCATAAGTCTGGGGAAGATTTCATCCTTTGTGCCGGTATCTCTTACCTTGCCGTCTGCGATAACAACCATTTTGTCTGCAAGCTGCATTATTCTTTCCTGATGGGAGATGATGATAACGCTTTTGTGACTGCCCTTGCTCATTGCCTTGAAAGATTCAACAAGCATAGAAAAGCTCCACAGGTCAATACCTGCTTCGGGCTCGTCAAAAATTGCAAGACCAAGCTTGCGTGCCATAAGGGTTGCAATTTCAATTCTTTTTGCCTCGCCGCCAGAAAGGGAATAATCCATTTCACGGTTAAGGTAATCCTTTGAGCAAAGACCGACGCTTGTAAGGTAGCCGCAGCACTCGTCAACGGGAAGTTCGCTTCCTGCTGCAAGGGAAAGAAGTCTGCGTACGGTAAGCCCTTTGAATCTGGGAGGCTGCTGGAATGCATAGCCGATGCCAAGCTTTGCTCTTTCGGTTACGGAAAGGTCGGTGATATCAACATCGTTGTAATAAATCTTGCCGCTTGTGGGTTTTTCGATACCCATAATAAGGCGTGCAAGGGTGGATTTGCCGCCGCCGTTGGGACCCGTGATGACAACAAATTCACCGTCGGGCACTTCAAGGCTGACGTTATCAATAATTTCAAGGACTGAGCCTTCAGCTTCGACCTTGAAAGATACATTTTCAAGTCTTAACATATTATTTCTCCATAAATAAAAGTATCAATATATTATACAACAAAATCCGCCGCTTGGCAACAGTATTTTATCTGTGCCACAGCTTTCTGTCAAGGCTTCTGTACTGCACTGCCTGAGCTATGTGAGAAGCCTCAATGTGCTGAGCGTTTTCAAGGTCGGCAACCGTTCTTGATACACGCAGAATTTTATCATATGCTCTTGCGGAAAAGTCAAGCTTGTTGAAAATCTTTTCAAGCATAACAAGTGCATCCGCAGTGGGGCGGCAGAATTCACGGGTCATTGCCGCATCCATTTTTGCGTTGCAGGTGATTCCCGAGCCTTTAAGTCTTTCAATCTGAATTTTTCTTGCAGCATTGACACGCTTTTTGATTTCGGCGGAGCTTTCGGAGGGCACCTTGCTTGAAAGCTTGTCAAAATCAACGGGCGGCACCTCAATATGTATATCTATTCTGTCCAGCATAGGACCCGAAATTCGCGAAACATAGCGTCTTGCAGAGCCTTCGGGACAGGTACAGTCACGCTTGGGATGACCAAGATATCCGCAGGGGCAGGGATTCATTGCACAAACAACCATTGCGGAGCAGGGATATGTGAACGATGCATTTGCTCTTGAAATGGTGATTTTTCCGTCCTCAATGGGCTGACGCAGAACCTCCATTGCAACTCTGGAAAATTCGGGCAGTTCATCAAGGAAAAGCACACCGTTATGTGCAAGTGAAATCTCGCCGGGTCGGGGTATGGCACCGCCGCCTGAAAGGCCTGCAGGGGATACGGTATGATGAGGTGCACGGAAGGGTCTTTCGGTGATAAGTGATACACCTTCGGGCAGTGCACCTGCTATTGAATAAAGCTCGGTTGTCCGCAGGCTTTCTTCAAAGGTCATATCGGGAAGGATGGAAGGCAGTCGTTTTGCCAGCATACTTTTACCGGAGCCGGGAGGACCAACCATAATTATATTATGACCGCCTGCCGCCGCAATTTCCAGAGCATATTTGGCTTCCATCTGACCCATAACATCTTTGAAATCGGGCAAGGGAGGAAGCTTTTGCTGTTGAAGTGCAGAGCTGAATCTGACCGGTTCAAGCGTTATTTCGCCCTTGATATGAGAAATGACCTGATTTACGGTATCAACCGCATAAACCTCGATGCCTTCAACAACGGAGCTTTCAAGTGCATTTGCCGAAGGAATAAAAACTCGTTTTATTCCGCTTTTTTGTGCTCTTATAACCATTGGCAGTACGCCGTTGACGTGTCGCACAAGTCCGTCAAGGGATAATTCGCCGATAAATGCACAGTCGTCGATATCAAAGGGAAGCTGGTTACCGGCTTTCAGAATTGCAATAAGAATGGGCAGGTCGTAAACGGGGCCTTCTTTGCGGATATCTGCAGGGGAAAGGTTAATGGTAATTCTGCTTTTGGGGAAGTCATAACCGCTGTTTTTAATAGCTGAACGCACTCTGTTCTGAGCCTCTTTAACGGCGGCATCGGGCAGACCGACAATATCTATTCTGGGCAGACCCTGACCGTAATCAACCTCAACGCCTACCATATAGCTGTCTATACCGAAAAGACCCATACTGTTTATGCGGGCAAACATTCAATCACTCCCCGTGGAATTCTGAAAATATATTATCATATATTGTAAAAAAATACAATATTGCAAAGCAAAAGACATCGGCGTGGAACCGATGTCTTTTGCTTTTATAGAAGGATGTATGATTTGTGTCGGAAAAATCCGCCGCAGGCTGCGGAATGCCGTGCGGAGTCAGTTCCCGACGGAAGGTATCTTAGTCGTTTTCTTCTGCTGCCTTTACAACTGCTTCGGGAAGGGCTTCGCCGTGCTTAACGAAGAGAATGCAGAGAATGCTGAGAACGAACATAATGGGGCTGTATACAAACAGTGAAAGGTATGTGCCCGAAAGCATACGAACAACACCGTAGATGATGGGCGATGCAATCTGTGCTGAGAAGGTTGCGGTGTAGTAATAACCGGTGAATGTACCGACCTTATCGATACCGCCGATTTCAAGAACAAGGGGAAGCGTGTTAACGGTAATAAGCATATTTGCAAAACCGCCGAGAATGAGAGCAACCCAGATAAGTGCCATGCTCTGAGTAAGAACATAGAGTGCAAATACTGCCATAAATACTACGAGACCGATAAGGATGGTCTTCTTTCTGCCGATTTTCTTACCCATGTAGCCGGCAGGAATAGCTGCTACTGCTGAGCAAACGGCAAAGAGAGTGGTCATGATGGTTGCTTCCGAAGTGGTTTTGCCGAGAACTTCAGCGGCAAACAGTGCAAAGAAAGTGGTGATTGCGTTTGTACCGCAGAAAAGGAAGAACAGTCCGCCAAGCATAAATACAAGGCTTTTTCTTTCGCCCTTTGAAAGCTTCTGTGCCTTCTGTGCAGCCTTTGCGGCTTTCTTTGCTTCTTTTTCAGCCTTTGCTTTTGCGGCTGCATCTGCAGCTTTGTTCTGCTCTGCGATTGCTTCAAGCTTGCTTGAAGGCTCTTTTACGAAGAACAGAATAACAAGCATACCGATAACCATAACGATTGCACCGGTAAGGAAAACATAGGGGAATGCAATCTGTTCGTTGGCAGTTGTGATTTTAACGCCTGTGAAGGCAGTGTAAATTGCACCTACGATTGTACCTGCAACCATACCGATTGCGCTGCCGATACCGCCCATAAGGTTGATAATTGCGTTACCTTCACTGCGCAGAGCAGGAGGAGTGAGGGCAGGCATAAGTGCAACAACGGGTGCTCTCCAAAGTGACATTGAGAAAACAAAAAGGATGATGAAGAGCATTGTCAGGGGAAGGGAACCGCTGAGGGCAACCCAAGGAATAACGGCAAAAAGGAATGCCGATGCAGGTGCACCGAATACGATGAAGGGACGGCGTTTGCCAAGTCTTGAGTGGCATCTGTCAGACAGCTTGCCGAAGGTGGGCTGGAAAATAACGCCGAAAATATTATCAAAAGTCATTATAATACCGATAAATAGAGGAACAAGGGTAATACCGCCTGCTTCGGTAACAACATTTTCACCCTGAGATTCCGCAAATTTTGCAAGAACGGGGAACATTTCGTTAAGCTTTGTGCTCCACTGAGTAATGGTAGCGGAGGCATTAAGCAGTCTTTCAAGAATTTTTGTGATGTAAGGGTCATAGATTGCCCATGCAATAGAAGAAGCCATAAAGCCAAAGCCCGTCAGAATGGTTCTGGGACGGTGAAGCTTGCCGTTTTCTCTTGCACAGAAAAAGGTGTTGTTCATAGTTTTTTCTCCTATACGAATTTAACAGGTTCTCATATAATATACGAGAACCTACATATGTATTATAACACTTTTATATTACTTTTTAAAGACAACATTTTCCACTAAAAACACTTTGCGTTTTTGTGGGAGTTGACGAAAACAAAAAGCGGCATATCCGAAGATATGCCGCTAAGCTATTTAATTAAATTCTTGCGCTAATTCAATTAAATAAAGGGTTGAACTAAATTAGTTCTTCTTTGTGCAAACGTATGCTGCTGCAGCTGCAACTGAAACTGCTGCGAATACTGCGATGCCGGCTACTGATGAACCTGTTGAAGCGGGTTCTGTTGCTGTTGTTTCGGGAACAGTAGCAACTTCGCCTGCATAGAGACCCTTGATTGTTGACTTGAGTGAATCAAGGAGACCGTCAACGCCGGGGATACCGTCGAGAACTGTTTCAAGGTTGATAACTTCGCCTTCAACTGCTGCAAGATCAGCTGTTCTGTCTTCGATAGCATCGATAACCTTGATGATAGCACCTTCAACTACGTCCCAAGCTGCTGCGCTGTCTTCTGCTACATCAACGATGTTATCAAGGATAGCGTTTACGTCAGCTGTTGCGTCTGATGCAAATGCCATAGCGCTCATTGAAAGAGCCATAACAAGTGCGAGAACAATTGCAAGTACTTTCTTCATTTTCGAACCATTCCTTTCAAATTTTATTGCAAGAGCAACAATTGTTACCTAATAATAGCATATTGATGCTGCTTTGTCAACACTTTTCGGTACAAAAAGTGTATAAATAATGAAGTGTGTTTTAAATATTTTAATCAAAATTGACTAAACACCTAAAAATAATACAGATTTACTTAAATGTGTTTATGAGTTTTTTCCTTCATAGCCGGGGAAGCATTCGTGGTTCTTTGTGAGCCAGAGGAACCATACATCTGCACCGTCCTGATAGAATGAGTCGTCGGCAAGCTGATTTGAGCCGAGTGCACGAGCAAAGCCTGACTGTCTGAGACCCATTGTGAAGAGGTCAGCCATTTTTTCTGACTTGAAGGTAATTCTTGCCTTCATCTTAAGTTCTGTTCTGGGTGTTGTATACTTGGTAAGCTGACCCTTAACGAAGCCTGTTGCCCACCAGTATTCGGTGTATTCTCTGTGGAAAGCCTTCTTATATGAGCCCTGATTGTTTTCTTTCCAGTAGCAGGTCATTTCCATTTTGAGCCAATCTTCCTTATCGGCACAGTCATAGTGGTTAACATCACCGATTTCGCCGTCGTATGTGCCTGCGTCTGTGGTGTAAACACCGATTTCGGCACCTACGAGGAGGAAGCCGTACTGACCCTTCCAGAGCTGAATCATCCAGTCCTTGTCACCATATGTAAAGCGGATACGAAGAACGTCGATGTACATGGCGGTTACAGGAGTCATAATGTCATAAACTTCGTTGAAGCCTGCGTTTGACTGCCAGCAATCCTTATCGTCGGTGTAATAGAAGTCGCCTGCCGCATCGTATCTGTAACCGAGGAACTGATCGCCGTCGGGGCCGATAACCTGGTCAACGAGCTTGTCATCACCGGGATATGAAGTGCTTGCCTTCTTGGTTGTGGTGGTGTTAGCGGGCTTCTTGTTGTTGGAATTTGCCTTGGTGGGATTCTTGTTTGAGTTTGCCTTTGTGGGGTTTTTGCTTGCGGCATCCTTTGTTACATCAAGAATCTGCTGGAATGTTGTGAGAATGTTGTTATCCGATGTGTCGGATGTGTCAACGGGCTCGTAAATACCGGGATTATAATTGTTATAATCGTATTCGGTCTGAGGAGCTGTTGATGAGGTTGTTGTTTCGTCACCTGCTTTGCCGGGACCGCCTCTGAGAATTGCAACGGCTGCTACGGAGCCTGCAATCACTACTGCGGCGCAGATGGCGAGGATGAGAATTTTTTTCTTACCCATGTTTTTTTCCTCCTGCGGTTTTCCGCTGATGTTTTATATATTTTAACTCCTCATACGGAGTAAATATCCTTGATTATCTGATGTACTGCCACATGAAAATAACATCTCTGCCGTAAATCTTGTAGGTATCCGCAACAGTGGGATTAAAGGTTGAAACCTTTGTGAATCCCTTCTTGCCGAGAGCTTCTGCAAAAAGCTGAGCCTGCTCTTCGCTTTCAAAAGTGATTCTGCCGAGAAGCTGAAGGTCGTTGGAATCAAATCTGTTTTTGAGCTGGCCGTCAACAAAACCGGTTGCCCACCAGAAGTCGTCATAGTTTCTGGTAAACTGAGGCAGATATCTGCCGTCATCGAATTCGTTCCAGAAGCAGGTCATTTCCATCTTAAGCCAATCTTCTTCAGCGGCACAGTCGTAATGCTCGGGAATAAGATAAATTCTGCCGGGTGTTCTGGTATAAACGCCGATTTCACCGCCTACGGTGCCGATATCACCGGAAATATACTGACCCTTCCAGAGCTGAATTCTGTAAGGCTTGTTTTCATATTTGAAATCAATTCTTGTTGTTTCGATGGTGAAATCGATAAGGCTTGCGCCTGCATCATAACCGGGGTTATATCCGAAATGTCTCTGCATGCAGTTGGGGTCTTTGTCGTCGTTGAATATGTAGGGTTTAAGACCGATTACATCGTAACCCGAACCGTAAAGACCTGCAAGGCTCATATCCTTGGGAAGATTTGTGCTTGCGGCAACGGGACGCTTTGTACCGCTTGAATGTTCCATTTCGTCGGGGTCGAGCTCGCCCTTCTGAGGTGCCGTTGTTTCCTCAGCTTTTGTTGTTGATTCCGCAGGCTTCTTTGTTGTGCTTTCAGCCTGAGTGGGTTTTTCGGTAAGCTTTTGTGTTGAAGGCACATAAGTGTCTGTAAGAACCTGAGTTGTCAGGTCAACGATTGCCTGGAATGTTGAAGGTTCGGTGGTGGGCTCAACGGGAGCGTAAGCGTATTCTGTTGAATCGAATGTGCTGTCAGGCTCCACGGCAGGGCCGTTGTTAGCCTTGAAAACAAGCACGCCTGCAACGGCGGCAACGCATATTGCCACAACCGCAACTGCGATTACGGCGAGATTTGCTGATTTTTTCATCTTTCTTTCCTCCTGTTTTATTTATTCCGAAAAATTATTTTTGAATGGTGGAGATGGCGGTAATCGAAACCGCGTCCGAAAAACCCTTGCAGGGACTTTCTACGAGTGTATTCCGTCTTTTAACATTCCCTTACTCCCACGCCGGCGAACAGGCTGGGGAGCTTGGTAGACCGATTATCCGTGACGGGCTACCGGCCGTTACCCGTTCACGTTCACTGCTGATCGACGCCTCTTATGCGGCCGCAGTCCTCCGCACAGAGACGGCTGCTTAATTAAGCAGCAAGAGCAACTTTATTGTTGTCGTTTAAATTTGAATTTTACGGATTTTATAGCGGTCCCGCCCCGCTACTCGCTTATCCGGGCTCAGATTCCCCGTCGAAATCCTTTCATCCCCGTATATTATGAAACAGCTGACGCTGCTTCGAGATATATCACTTCGTGATGTGATATAGCTTTGCTGTGATATTTTTGCCTCCGGCAAAAGTGATATATTCGGCATACGCCGAATATTAAGGGTCTGCGACGCAAATCTATCTTCTCAAATTGCGTTCTATTGTCCTTTGAGCATCTTTCTTCGCTGCAACTTCTCGTTTGTCATAGAGCTTTTTACCCTTGCAAAGACCTATTTCTACCTTTGCTCTGCCTTTTGAGAAGTAAACGCTGAGAGGCACTATTGCAAGACCTTCCTGCTTTACCTGAGCATAAAATCTTCTGATTTCCTTCTTGTGAAGCAGAAGTCTTTTTGTTCTCAGAGGGTCGCGGTTGAAGATGTTGCCGTGTTCATAAGGGCTGATGTGCATACCGTTGACAAACATTTCGCCGTCTTTCACGAAGCACCAGGAATCTTTCAGGTTGATTTTGCCCTGACGGATTGATTTGACTTCGGTGCCGAAAAGCTCAATGCCTGCTTCCAGTTTTTCAAGCACAAAATAGTCGTGGTATGCTTTTTTGTTCTGGGCAATAATTTTAATGCCGCCGTTTTTTTCCATTTTTTGTACCTTTCACGGATTGGGATTATACCACACATTAAATAAGTGTGTCAATATCCCTGTTTTGTTGCAAAGAAATCAAAAAATTTCACAAAATCAAAGATTTACGGTCACCAAAAGGATGACTATACATTATTTTGTGCTGTTTTTGCTGCCGTAAACACGTTTTTTGGCGTGAAAATCTTTTTTTCTTTTCTTTTCCTCAGCCTCACGCTTGGCGGCAAGGGCTCTTTTTGCCTTTACCTTTGAGAGAGGCTTGCCTTTTTTTGCAGGCTTCTTTTTGGTTTCTTCCTTATCTTTATCGGGGTTTTCTTTGTAGAATACGATGCTGCCGCCTATAACCTGAATAACCTCACTGCCTGTTGCTTCTGCAAGCTTATCGGCAAATTCTCTGGGGCTTTCGGGTGCGCTTTCAAGCAGCACTTTAAGCTTTATAAGTTCTCTTTTTCTCAGTGCATCGGCAGTCTGGGCAATAAGTGCCTCTGAAATGCCGCCCTTACCAATCTGGAAAAGGGGTTCAAGACCGTTTGCCTGTGCTCTGAGCTGAGCTCTTTCTTTACCGGTCATCAGTTGTCCTCCTCAATCTGCTTTGCAAGCATACGCACGGATTTACCTCTGTGGCTGATTGCATCTTTTTCGTCTGCGGTAAGCTGTGCCATTGTTTTTTCTCCGCCGTATTCAACGGGAAGGAAAAGGGGGTCATAGCCGAAACCGCCGTTGCCGATTTCTTCATAACCGATGGTGCCTCTGCATTCGCCTCTTGCAATAAGCTTTCTGCCGTCGGGATATACACAGCAGGCAACGCTGACGAAGGCAGCACCTCTTTCGGAGGGCTCAACACCTTCAAGGGCTTTGAGAAGCTTTTCATTGTTGGCGGCATCGTTACCGTGCTCGCCTGCATACCTTGCGGAGTATACACCGGGAGCACCGTCAAGATAATCAACTGCAAGACCCGAATCATCTGCAATGCAGGGCATACCGCTTTCTCTGCAGCCGCTCTCCGCTTTGATAAATGCGTTTTCTTCAAAAGTTGTGCCTGTTTCTTCCGCATCGGTAAGCTCAATGCCTGCCTCCTCTGCAAGAAGCACTCTTATGCCGAGAGGAGCGAGAATACGCTGCATCTCGTCTCTTTTTTTCATATTGTGTGTAGCTATAATGTAATCCATATATATTATTCCTCGTCTTTGTCTTCTTCAAACAGACCTTCTGCAAATGCTGCAGGGTTGAAGGGTCTGAGGTCGTCAATGCCTTCGCCTACGCCGATAAACTTAACGGGTACTTTGAGGTCATTTTTGATTGCAAGCACAACGCCGCCCTTTGCGGTGCCGTCAAGCTTTGTGAGAATGATACCCGAAATTTCTGCAACATCTTTGAATTCTTTTGCCTGATTAACCGCATTCTGACCGGTTGTTGCATCGAGAACAAGCAGAATTTCACGGTCTGCATAGGGAAGCTGACGGTCAATAACTCTGTAAATCTTGGCAAGCTCTTCCATAAGGTTTTTCTTGTTGTGAAGTCTGCCTGCGGTATCACAAATGATTATATCCGCATTTCTTGCCTTGCCTGCTGAAATTGTATCAAAAACAACTGCGGCAGGGTCAGCACCTTCCTTGTGCTTAACAATATCAACGCCTGCGCGGTCAGCCCAGATTTCAAGCTGGTCAATAGCTGCGGCTCTGAAAGTATCTGCGGCGCCGAGAATAACCTTTTTGCCTTCTTCCCTGAACATTGCCGCCATTTTGCCGATTGATGTTGTTTTACCTACGCCGTTTACGCCGATAACAAGGATAACCGAGGGCACGGTTATCATATCAAGCTCTTCGCCGCCGCTGAGAAGGTCTGCAACGATGTTGCGGATTTCTGCCTTGACATCCTTGGCCTTGCGGAGATTCTTCTTGAATACGGAATCCTTGAGTCTGTCAACGATTTCGGTGGCGGTAGTTACGCCCACATCTGCCATAACGAGAATTTCTTCAAGCTCCTCGTAAAAATCGTCATCTATTTCGTTTTTGCCGTAGAGAGCCGCATTGATTGCGCCGCTCATACTGTCACGGGTCTTTTTCAGACCTCTGTTGATTCTTTTGAAAAGTCCCATAGCGTACCTCTATATAATAATGTATTGCAGCGAATTACTGTTCCTGCACGTTTTTGATGATTTTTTCGATAGTCTTTTTGAGAGAAGAATCGTTTGCCGCATCCTTTGCAACGGTATCAACGGAATAGAGGATTGTTGTTCTGTCTCTGCCGCCGAAGAATTCGCTGATTTCCTTCTGAGTAAGATCGGTAATTTCTCTGACTATGTAGATTGCAACCTGTCTTGCCCTTGCGGTTTTTGCGTCCTTCTTCTTGGAAATGATATCCGCCTGAGGAACACCGAAGGTGCGTGAGGTTTCGGAAATGATGCTGCTTACAATGGATGAAACAGGTCTGCTGTCGGTCATAATGTCTCTGATAGCGTTCTGTGCCATTGCAATATTGATTGAGGCTCCCTCAATATTGACAAGTGCGTTTATTTTCTTTACCGCACCTTCAAGCTGACGGATGTTTGACTTGATTTTATCGGCAATGAACTGCACAACATCGGGAGGAAGCTCAAGGCCGAGGGTGTCTGCCTTACGCTGAATAATTGCCATTCTTGTTTCTGTATCGGGGGGCTGAATATCCGCAAGAAGTCCCCATTCAAAACGGTTGCGGAGTCTTTCGTCAAGAATTTCGATATCCTTGGGTGCACGGTCTGAGGCGAGAACAATCTGCTTGCCGTCCTGAGTAAGTGTATTAAAGGTATGGAAGAATTCTTCCTGAGTTGACTCCTTGCCTGCAATGAACTGAATATCGTCAACGATAAGAACATCGCAGTTTCTGTACTTTTTATGAATTTCCTTCATTGACTTTTCTTTGATGCCGTCAACGATAAGGCTTACAAAATCTTCACCGCGGGTGAAAATAATATCAGCCTTGGGGTTTTTGCTTTTGATTTCATTGCCGATGGCGCAAAGAAGATGAGTTTTGCCAAGACCCGAGTTGCCGTAGATGAAAAGGGGGTTGTATGCTGCACCTGGGGTTGCCGCAACTGCCTGAGCAGCCGCATGGGCAAACTTGTTTGACGAACCCACAACAAAGGTTTCAAAGGTATTCTTTTCAATGCTCAGTGATGAGCCGCCTGCATTTGCCGCCGCCTGAGCAGCCGCTGCCTGAGCCTTTGCAACAGCGTTTGTATCCACAATGCTGATTTCAACATCAAAGCCCATAACCTTCTTGAATGCCTGAGCTATGTCGTCCGAAAATCTCTGCTCAATAATTCTTTTTACAAATTCACTTGCCCCGATTTCTGCTTTCGCACCGTCAAAGCTGATAATTTCAAGGGGCTTGAACCAGCTTCCGTAAATAACATCGCCGCATGATGCTCTGAGCTCTTCGCACACAAGAGCCCACATCTCTTTGAGAGATTCCATATCTTTCTTTTCCTCCGATTTTACAGTAGTCTTTTATTTTAGCGCATTCTTTCGCATTCTAATGATAACGATACATAATACACTATAGCACACAGCGGCGGTTATTTCAAGAAGAAATTCGCTGAAAACCGAAAAGTTTTCACACATAAGTGGAAAACCTGTGCATAATTTTTGCCGCAAAGCTCCAAAATAACGATTAAATTCAAAAAAATGTTGACATTGGCACTATGTTTGTTATATAATGTGTACTCTGAGGGGTGTGCCCCTTGGTTTGTTATGCGCAATTTTATGTTTTTGCTTAATAATCATTTTTATTTGCGTGGTATTTGCCCCATTTAATCTTGATTGTTTCAGACCCCGAAAAGGTCGGAAAATATACAAAAAGTGAAACGGAGGTTAGCAGAATGAAAAGAACTTACCAGCCCAAGAAGCGTCATCGCAAGATGGAACACGGCTTCCGCAAGAGAATGGCTGACAGAAACGGCCGCAAGGTTCTTGCTCGCCGCAGAGCAAAGGGCAGAAAGCAGCTCACATATTAATCCGAAAAGGGATTGATGAAATGTCCGGAGCAGTAACCCTCAAGCAAAACACAGAGTTTCACCGTGCCTACGGCAGAGGAAAGGTAAAAACCTCTCCGATGATAGTGACTTATGTTGTTAAGAACAGAGGTCAGGGCTGCCGTATAGGTATAACTGCCGCAAAAAAGCTCGGCAGTGCAGTTGAGAGAAACAGATGCCGCCGTATTATCAGGGCGGCATTCTCCTCAATTTACCCTGATTGCAGCGGTAACTACGATATTGTGTTTGTTGCTCGGTTCAAAACAAAAAAACTAAAAAGCAATGACCTCATCCCCGTTATGAAGGCTCATTTAACGGAGCTGGGTGTTATCAGGAACAGTGCGGAGGCCGATAAGCAATGAAGAAATTTATGCTTTTCGCAATCCGTTTCTATCAGAAACGCATTTCCCCTCTGTTCCCGCCAAGATGCAGGTTTTATCCTACCTGCTCTCAGTATGCCCTCGAGGCAATCAAGGTTCACGGAGCATTCCGGGGAACCCTTTTAACTTTATTCAGATTAATGAGGTGCAACATTCTTTTCCCCGGCGGATACGACCCGGTACCGCC
>JAZSHU010000068.1:0-50011 GCA_045533455.1 Acutalibacteraceae bacterium
ACATACACTTTTACAACAACGAAAGAATCCAACTAAAAACAAAACTGACTCCGCTTGAAAAACGAAGTCAGTATGTCGCTTAATTAAATATTTCCGCCATAGGGGCCTTTTTGTGCTGTCCGCACAATTTGGGGCAGTTCAATAGTGTATCAAGGGAGTTTCTGTTTGATAAAATGTTTTATTTTATATCATTCTCATCAAATCTGTCACCGCATTCGGGGCAGAACTTGGGAGGATTCTTGGGGTCTTCAGGTTTCCAGCCGCACTTGTCACACTGATAGAGAGGTGCACCTTCAGGTTTCTTCTGTCCGCATTCGTGGCAGAATTTACCCTTGTTTACTGCACCGCATGAACAGGTCCAGCCTTCTGCATCGGGCTTCTTCGCTCCGCATTCTGTGCAGAAATTACCGCTTACGGTTGCACCGCAGGCACACTTCCAGGTGCTCTGTGCAGTCTGCTGCTGTGCCATCTGCTGTACGCCTGCATTATACATCTGTGCAGCATTGAATCCGCCGTTTGTATTCATTGCCATTCCCATACCCATAAAGCCGGTCATTGCACCGCCTTCATTGGCAGCTGCAGCTTCCATTGCATTTGCCTGAGCGTCGGTCATTCTGCCTGCCATCATAAAGGGATTTGAACCCATTGTTGCAGCATCTTCCATCTGATTGATTTTCTTCATATCCTCTTCTGTGAGAGTGATGGGATTCATTGCTATGGATTCAACAGAAATGCCTCTCCTGTCCGTCCACTCAACTTTAAGTGCCGCATTCATTGCATCTTTAAGCTCTGTTGTATGTGCGGGAATCTGTGCAGGTCTGAGTTCAAGCTCGGTAAGCTTTGCAAATGCAGGCTGAAGCGCTGATATGAACTCTGTTTTAAGTTGCATATCAATTTCATCTCTTCTGTATATATCGCTTACATTGCCCGCAATTTTTGTATAGAAAAGAATTGGGTCGCTGATTCTGTATGAATAAATTCCGTTACATCTAACCTGAACGGTTCTGCTCATACCCAATCTCTTGTTTACAACCTCAAACATAAAGGGATTGGGTGTGCCGAACTTGTTATCGAGAATTTCTTTTGTGTTGAAATAATAAACTCTCTGATCCTTGCCCGTGTCGCCGCCGTAAGTAAATCTTTTTCCGATAAGTTTAAAGGTTTCCTTGATGCTTTCACCGAGTTTACCTGAGAAAATGCTGGGCTCCGTTGAAGAATCATAGGTAAATTCACCGGGCTCTGCGCAAACTTCAACAACTTTGCCCTGCTCAACAATAATCATACACTGACCGTCAGCAACGGCAATACCTGAACCGTTGGAAATAACGTTATCGCTTCCTTTGGTGTTTGATGAACGTCCGCCGACACGCTTCTGTCCTTTCACCATAAGCACATCATTTTCAAGCGAATCACAGTAGAAAAACTCCTTCCACTGATCCGCAAGTACTCCGCCGAGTGCACCTATACCTGCTTTAATAAGTCCCATATTTATTTCTCCTTTCAGAAAATTATTTAATAAGTTTTTCTACATCGGAAAGTTTAAGGCGTTTTGATGCAACATATGTCTTATATTTACCGTCACTTTTCTTTTCGCCGAACTGACCGTAGGTTGATGTTACTATTGTGCCGTCATCAAGAACAACATTTCCGCAATAGCCCGTATCTGCATTGGCACACAGAGCGGGTTCTGTCTGTTTGTCCAGATAAGTGTGGGCAAGCTTGATTCTGTACTGACCTTCTGTGCCGTTTTTAAGGTCATCATAAGTGCCAACCCAGGCAACCCAGCCCTCGCTGTACCAATTCTTCATTTTTTCAATAGTATTTTTCTTGATTTTCTCTGCACATCTTTCGATTGAACGGAAGGTAATGAAAAGTCTGCCGTCAGATGTGTAATCAGCCTTGTGTCTTTCGCCGTTCAGTGCTGAAGGTGCAAAAACGGGAGCGGACCAGGTTTTTCCTTCATCCTGAGAAAATGAAAGAAGACTGTTATAGTCTTTGTTGTTGCTTCTTGCGATAAGGCAAAGCTCATCACCCTTACCGCAATCGGAGCGGACTACCTCTACCTCGCACATATTCGCTTTCTTTTCAATGGCTCTGTGCTGTGAAAAATAAGGCTCCGGCTTGCTCCAAACAGGCTTGCCGTCAACAAACGAAAGAATCGTTTTGTAGTTGACAAAATCAGGATTATGGAAAAATGCCATCCACTTATCAACGAATTTGCCGTTTTCTTTAAGCCTTGTAAGTGATGCCATAGAAACAATGGGGATTACGGTAAAATCATGCTTCTTTGAGAAGCAAAGCTCAAATTCACTCCAGGTTTTGCCTTCATCATCAGAAAGCGAAAAATTGAATCCGCCGATTGTACCGTTTCCGTCGTGCCAGTTTGGATTGCCTGAAATCAGAAGTATTTTATCAGGCGTACCGTCTGCAAACTCAAGACGGTACACCGTAGGGGTTTCTCTGGAAGTTTCCCATGACTTCGGCATATTTTCAATTTTCGAATCATATGTAACACCGCCGTCACGGCTTATACTGCTTCTTATCGCGCCCTTACCGTGTCCCGAAGGGTAAACATCAAGTATACTTCCGTCTTTAAGCAGAACGGCATCCGGATGTCCCAGATAATCAAGCTCATTATCAACAACCGAAAGCTCATAAAGATATTTAAGCTCATCGGGGGTACCCTCAGGCATCACATCAAGGCGGACCATAGGAATTGAATAATCCCCTGCTCCGTTTTCGCTCTTTTTAAATAAACTCTTTAAACACATTTTATTTCACCGTTACCTTAAATAATCTGATTCCGTGACCGGGCACGACAGCAGAAAAGTTTCCGCTCGCCGTAAAATCTTCTTTGCTCCACAAGTCACTCAATAAATATTCTTGTGATATTGGTGTATCAACGAAGTTTTTATTGATTATTTCATTTATATCAAAACTTATTTGGGTTTCACTGCTTGCTTTATTAAAAAGACAAACAGCAAACGCACCGTTAACAAGAGGCTTGACAAGCACATCCTCAGCACCGTTCGTTCTGAATCTGCGACACTGTATACCGAGAGGATCCTGGTCAACAGCAATAACATCCTTGTTGGTCAGAATTTTATATGTTGGATTTTCAGTATCAACCGTACCGTCATCAAGAATAAATTTGCGGATATCGTTGCCGAGAATAAGCGGAGCCGCCATCATACACCAAAGAGTAAAATGAGATTTATTTTCTTCAAAGGTAAGATTTCCGTTACCCACTTCAAGCATATCAGGGTCATTCCAGCTGCCTGCTCCCGAATGTTTATGAAGAAGTACATTAAACTCATATATACCGAGGATCGAAGTCCACTTAGGCATAATATCGGGAGTTGTTCTCCACAGATTACCTGCGTGTGCACCCCAATTCCAAGGGAAATTACGTCCCCATTCGCATATTGAAAACACAATGGGCTTTTCTTCACAACCGTTCTTTTCAGCATATTCTCTTGTTGCCCTTTTCAGTTCCCTGCCCATATTGGCATACTGAATAGCAGCACTGTCCTGCCGTGAAGCTACGGGATTATATATCCTGATACTGTTGACACCTTCATTCAGACAAATTTTTATCTGATGCCTGCCCTCTGCCGTGAAGGACTTTGTTGCAGGCAGAAAAGTCTTATATAAATCCGTTCCGTTTACAAGAATTTCAGCATATTTATTGTTGTTGCTTTTTTTTCGTATACAGAGCGTAAGAATGTATTCACCGCTTTTTTCGGCATACACACAAGGAAATTCACAGGAACCCATATTTGAAGAAAGACCGCTTATGTATCTGCCGCTGACAAGTTTTTCATCGTCAATAAGCTTTGCCTCACCCGTAAGCACGGCTTCATCGGGACCGTACTCATTACCGTTTGCGGTACCTGCCTCGGCAACAACAATCTTTTCAATTTTCGGTGCTTCGGAAGGTATGGGCACATTGTGGCAAAAATCATATTTGAAATATTCAATTCCCCACTCTGCAAAGGTATCCGCATCCACGGCTTCATGACCGAGGCTTGCAGGCAAATCTTCGCAAGTCAGCGTACCGTTGGAACTGTAAATACCAAGTTTAAGACCCAGTGCATTAACCTTTTCAACAAGTGCTTTTATTCCGCTCGGGAACGAACCGAAATCTCCCTGGAGTCTGCCGTTTTCATCTCTCATCGAGGACTGCCAGCAATCATCGATATTGATATATTGATAGCCGCAGCCTGCCAGACCGCTTTCTTTCATAGCCTTTGCTGTTTCATAAATCAGATTTTCGTTTATTCTGTTTCTGAACAGATTCCAGCTTGACCATCCCATAGGCGGAGTAAGCGCCGCACCGTTATCATAGGGAACAGATGTGTCACAGGTAAGCTTAACGAAATTCACAGCTTTTTTGGCAAGAGTCTGAGGATTCAGATCATCGATATCTTTGTTTTTGATAAGCTTTGCCGCTGCTGCCGCACCTGCCGCAAGCAGTGCAGCCGAAAGAATACTTCCCATATTCAAAACTCCTTACATCTTTTTAAGCAAAGGAATCACATAGGTGAAACCGTCCATATCTGCCAGATTATCAAAAGAAACGGGATTTATTGTTTCTGTGTTATAAACCGTCATTTTCTGTTGCTGATACAGAGGGCATTCAACAGCCTCCTCCATAACAAGCTCCATAAGCTGAGCAGTCATACCCGCCTTGTTGGAATAACCGATTGCCGAGCGGATTGACGCGGTAAGCGTATCAATTTCTGCTCTGTTTATTCCTGTTTTGTTATTCTGACCGACACTATTATAGTAATCAAACTTGTCGCAGGATGCTCCGTCATACACCTTCTCAACCCACATATCTGCCTTACCTGACAGAATGGCGGCATTCAGTGTATTTTCATCCGACACAACAATATTAAGCACTATCCCTTTTTCGGCAAGAATATTTTTATATTCGGTGACGGCAATATATGCAAGGTCATCCTCACTGCCGCAATAATACAAATCAACTTCCTTTATCTTCTCTGAGGTGCCCATATTATAAACGGTGAAGGCACTTTCACTGTGATAAGGCTCGGTTACCTGCGACGGATATTCGTCAAATCTGACGCTTATGGGTCTGAGAGGTCTGGTATAATATGAGCCAATGTGAGCTTCAACAGCTGCATTGACGTCGCAAATGCCTGTCAGAGCCTTTCTTGCAGATAAATCCAGTGTGCGTGTGTTAAAAAACAAAGAAACGTAGTAGTTGCAATCTTCTATGAAATAACTGACATCTTTATTGGAAAGCTCGTTGATATTATCTGCCGTTGCATATATTTCAACAATATCCGTTTTGCCTGATGTAACAAGCTTCACAGGATCTTTTTCATCAGATATATCAACAAATTCAAGCGATGAAAAATCACAGGGTTCACCGTAATATGTGTTGTATGAAAGCACGGCAACACCGAGGTCGTAATCCGTAAGCACATAAGGTCCGGACGCAACATTGAAACTGCCGAGCTGTCTGACCTTTTCCGCTTCACCCTTTACATATTCAGCCGAAAAAGCAACTTTTGAAACAAGCAATGCATTAAGCTGAGATATGGCATTTATATTTCCCGAATTAAAAAGCACCGTACAGGTATAATCATCAACTTTTTTGATACCCGAAATACTTTCAACATCCGCACCGTTACCGTAATTATCTTCAATGTACTGAGCGTATAACTTTTCTCTGTACCAGTTTTCAGGATTATAGGCAAGAGGATTGCTCTCCGCCTCTGCAGTTGCAACAAGCTTTGTTGTTTTATCCTTCGAAGGATTTTTGCCGAGGTCCTCAAGTGCCTCACCGTAGCCAAGCTTCAAAAGATATTCTTCCCAGCTTGTACCTGACGGCGATGTGCTGCCAAGATTTCCGTCAAATTTACCTTCAAGCATCGTTTCCGTAAGATATTTTACATAATCGGCGGTTTCAATGGTTGTTAACGTGTAGTTTTTTTCAATTTTTTCTTCAATTTTTCTTATTGAAGCTTCGTAATTTTCATCATCAAAATAATATTCTTTCAAGCCTTCAATGTCATTAAGATACCAGTTTTTATAGTATCCGTCATAAGAGGCATCGGCTATGAGATGATAGAAGAATATAACATCATCAATTGTGATATTCGTTCCGTCAGAGAATCTCAATTCTTTGTTTATGGAAACGGTATACTCAACCTGAGTATCACCCACGTACTCATATGAAATACCGCCGCTGTAATTTACAGGCTTATTGTTTCCGTCAAAACGCAGAATGCTTCTGAACATCTGCATAACAATTTCTCTGTCCGCATCTGCTTCGGCATAAAATGGGTTGAATTCACCCGCGATACCTTCAACACCGATTTTCAGTTCAGACGAACCACCCACTCCCTTGCAGGAAGGAAGAACAAACACACATATGCAGATTAATATACAAAAAAATGATTTGAATATTTTCATAAAAACAAATAGTACCTCATTATTTTTTATAGTTTCATTTTATCACATTAACTCTGCAGTTACAATAATAATTTTATAAAATAAAGAAAAAGGGCGTCTTTCGCAAAGAAAGACGCCTTTATAAGTATTAAAATCAGTTCTTGTATTCCTTGAAATCCTTGTAAATTTCTTCGGTGTATACATTGTTTTCGTTCTTGTCGTGAAGAGGATACCAAACCTGAGCAAAGAAGGGGTTAACCTTAGCTTCTGCGTCATATGCCCAACGGAACTTCTTCTGCTCGCACTTTTCAAGTGTTGAGGGAAGCTCTTCGGGGCACCAGTGACCGCCGCGGAGAACAAGGTTGGGTGACATCATAAACTCGTGACCGTGAGCACACTTCCAGAGAATGGGAGTATACATATCAACGATTTCTGTTGCAAGGCATTCGCCGCCTCTGAATGCAGCTGCCTTCTGAAGGTCTTCGAGAGTAAGTGAGTCAAAGTCCTTGGTTTCATCATAACCGTGGTCAAGAACAAGAGCCTTTGAGGGATCGTCGTTGGGACGGTAAACCTTAACCTTGCTCCAATCGCTGCCGATTGAGTTCCACTTCTCCATTGAGCCTACATAAGCGTTGATTCTGGGCTCAACGTTATTTGCTTTCCACCAGAGTGTACCGTAAACGGGAGTCTGAGCAATCTTCTTCATAAAGGGCTTAACAGCAAATGCGAAGGGCTTTGCAAGCTTAGCAAGCTTGTAGAACCATTCAACTCTGTTCATCATGCTCTTGAAATAATCCTTGATGGGAGTATAAGCTCTGAAGTGAAGATAATTCTCGAGAACATCTGAGTCAAGGTACCACTGACCGTGGAAGTTACGGGTGATGAACCAATCGGGGTCAAAGAGCTTTTTGGGATCGCCGAGACCAAGACCGCAATCGCCGAGAAGAAGCTGTTCAAATTCCATGTTTGTGATTCTGTACTGAGCACCTGAACCGATGTTGTAGAATCTTCTCCAGAATTCTTCGGGAACATCGTCACCGCAAACATTAACAAGAAGACGGCCTGAATCTTCAACAGTTGCCCATTCAAGAACACCGTTGATAACAACGTGATACATAATGGGTTCCATATTCTTGAGAATTTCGGGGTAAAGGATACCTGACTGACGAAGTGATACCCAGTGCTTGAGACCTGACTCTGCAAAGATTGATTCTGCAAGAACCTTTGATGTTGCATAGTGGTCATAAATGCTGATTTTAACAGGGTCGCCTGTACGTGCCCAATGGATAGGATCGTCTCTTTCACCGGTTTCAGCAACTGTACCGATGTAAACAACCTTTACTGCATCGGGATCGGGCTGTGCCTTAACGGCAGCAACGATATTCTTTGCAGCGCCAACGTTTGTTTTGATTGTGTTGATGGGATAATAGTCAGCAGCGGGTGAAACCATACCGCCGACATGAAGAACATAATCCGCACCGTTTACACATTCAAGAACGCTTTCATACTTCTTGAGATCGCCCCAAACAATCTTAACGGAAGGATCGTTCATATAGGGAGCAAACTGCTTTCTGTTCTTTTCGCTGTCACGGAGAAGAACAACGATATTGAACTTATCCTTCTTTGCGTAAAGCTGATTGAAGCCTTCCCAACCCATTGTACCCGAAGCACCGGTCAGGAATACGGTCTTTTTCTGTGCCATTTTGAATTCCTCCAAAAAGTTTAATTTTTGTCAAATTGCTACGCAATAATTTTATCACATAAAAGTTTACAAATCAACCACAAATTCGGCTCAATATGTATAAATTTGTAACAAAAATCAGATTCCGAGCATTTCTTTGAACATTTTTTCAACTGTATACATCTGATTTATCTCTTTTTTGTTACCTTCGGTGAATAAAGATGCATCCTTCACTCGGCAATCATAGCCTACATCAAGACCGCAAAGACCCATATGATACTTGGCATTTACGGGATACATCTGACACTCGGCAAGCGAAGCGAAGGCAAGGAAAGCCTGCACCTTCTCTGCCTTTTCGGGTTCCTTTTCATAATTCTTGCAAAGCCATGAATAAATTTCGGGATGAAAGTTTGCCATAACACCTGAAAAACCTGCACAGCCTGCTCTGAGAGATTCAAGCAGCGTAGCGGAGTTTGCATTGTAAATTTTAAGTCCGAGACCCTCAACCGCTTTGAGTTTAGCTTCGATTTCGCCGATACGACAACAGGTATCTTTAAGGAATTTGAGTCTGCCGTCAAGAGCACAGTGCCTGAGAGTTTCGGGTGTCATAAGACGCTTATAAGGATAAGGACACTCATAAATTCCCAGACCGATTTCGGGAATTGAGGAAACCATTTTTTCATAGTTGCGGATAAATACGGAATCATCCTCATCCTGCTTTGCAAAACGGTTTGCAATAAAAACATATGCGTCAATGCCTTCATTTATAAATGCATTTGCTTCATAAATCTGTCTGTCAAGCTCATCTGCGGTGTGACCCGATGCAACAACAGACATATCCGCAGGCTTGTTTTTCATAATGAATCTGAGAAGCTCGAGTCTTTCTTCAAATGAAAGAAAGAATATTTCGCTGGACTGGCAGATTGCAAATATGCCGTCAACACCGTTTTTTGCATACCACTCAATAATCTGCAGAACGCCGTTATAATCAACCTTGTTATCTTTGGTGAAAGGGGTTACCATCGTGGGGTATACACCGTTGGGAATACCTTTAATCACATAAATCACTCCAAAAACAAAAATAAGCGGCAGAACCCTGCCGCAATTAAGTTTACATTTATTAAAAAGTTTTGTCAATGCTAAATTAATTTTTTTCTCATACCTTCAAGCACTGCTTTTTCCCGCCTTGAAACCTGCACCTGAGTCATTCCGAGCTGACTTGCGGTTTTTGACTGTGTAAGACCGCGAAAATACCGAAGCTCAATCATTTTTCTGTCACGCTCGTCAAGCTTCAGAAGCACCTGACGGAGTGCAAGTAAATCCGATATCTCATCTTCAGGAGAGTCAACGGGTATCTCAAGCTGAGTTTCGCCCTCATCCCCTGCCGTAAGCGAAACAGCAGGCAGTGATGCGTTGAGAAGCATAGCGGTTTCGGCAGTATCTATACCAAGATTGTCGGCAAGTTCTCCTACGGTAGGCTCTCTGCCCAGCTTAACGGAAATCTCTTCCTTTTTCTTTAATACCGCCCGTGATTTTTCTTTTATTGCACGACCGACCTTTACCGTGCCTCCGTCGCGGAATATGCGCCGTATTTCACCGAGAATAACAGGTACGGCATATGTGGAAAAGGAAAAGCCTCTGGATTCATCAAAATTATCTGCAGCTTTGATAAGACCTACACAGCCCGCCTGAAACAAATCGTCATATTCTGCTCCCCTGCCTCTGAAACGGTTTGCGCAGGAATGAACAAGCCCAAGATTATTTTCGACCAATTTGTTCCTTTTTTCATTAGCTGCGGTCATTGTCTGCGTCACGCCCTTTAAAATGCTTTTCAAGAGTTACGGTTGTGCCCTTACCCGGCTTTGATGTTACCTTTATTTTGTCGCAGAAGCTTTCCATAACCGCAAAGCCGAGACCCGCTCTTTCGCCGCCGAGAGTTGTAAAAAGCGGTTCCATTGCCTGCTTTATATCTTCAATTCCGCAGCCTTTATCTCTGATTTTCACCTTGAACCAACCGTTTTCATAAATAGCCGCCCATATGTAAATTCTGCCCACACTTTCCGAATATGCATGAACTATACAGTTTGTTACCGCTTCACTGACAGCAGTTTTGATATCGGATATTTCATCAATATTGGGGTCAAGCTGTGCCGCAAACGCTGCAACCGTTGCCCTTGCAAAAGCCTCGTTAACAGATCTGCTTTCAATCTGCAGTTTCATTTCATTCAATATTTTCATTTCTTCACTTCCTTTTTAATGTTACGAGCCTGTCCAATCCTGCAAGCTTCATCATCGAATAATTTCTGCCCGACAAATTGACTACCTCAATATTTCCGCCGTAGCTTTCCGCTATTCTGTATCTGCCCAACACAAAGCCTATTCCCGAGCTGTCCATAAATGTTACCTCACCGAAATCAAGACGCACATTTGGTGCAAGAGCCTTCTGAATTGCTTCGTCAGCCTCAAGCCTTAACGCGGCGGCATTGTGATGGTCTATTTCTCCGCTGAGTTCAACGGTAACCCTGACGGGAGTTGATGAAATCTTTATTGCCATTTTTACACTCCTTTGCAAAAAAAATAATCCCTTACCGCATAGGATAAGGGATTGATAACAAAATATTTGTTGAATAATATACTTTTTAAAAATTAAGCAAGCAATCTCTGATTTCGCCTGCAAGATAGAATGAGCCGCATACGATAAGCACATCATCAGGCTGCATAATATTCCTTGCCGCCCCGACAGCTTTAACGGGGTCAGGAACGGAATAACAGTTATCGCAGTACACCTTTGCACTTTCGCAAAGCTCGTCACTGCTTAGTGCTCTGGGAACATCCGCTTTTGTGGCGATAAAAGTCTGTGCAAGAGGTGCAACTATACTCAGATAGGAATTATAATCTTTATCCGCCATCATTGAGCTGAGCATAATTATTCTGTTATCCGACAGATGCTTTTTTATAAAATTGCTAAGTGCGTTTGCACAACCTTCATTGTGTCCGCCGTCAAGAATAATAACAGGTTTTTTCTTTATCAGCTCTGTACGAGCGGGCATAACGGATTTTTCTATACCTCTGACAATGGATTCATCGGAAATTTCAATTGCAAGCCTTGACAGTGAACGCACCGCTTCGACGGCTGTGCAGGCATTGTATATCATATGCTCTCCTGCAAGCGGAAGAAGAAATTCAATGCCGTCATACACGGCATAAGTGCCTTCAAGCCGTTCTTCTTTTATGATAAGTTTGCTTATGTCGGGAACACGAAGTTCATTGAGTTTGTTTTTGCAGGTTTCACGGATAACCTCCATTGCCTTTTCATCCTGAAACGGATATGAAACTGTTTCAGCACCGAATTTGATTATTCCGCATTTTTCGGCGGCAATTTCTTCAATTGTATCACCCAGAATTGCGGTATGGTCAAGGGATATGCTTGTTATGACGCTTACATAAGGTGCAACAATTACATTGGTCGAATCAAGTCTGCCTCCGAGACCAACTTCCAGAACAACAAAATCGCAGTTTTTCTTCTTGAAATAGAGAAAAGCCGCCGCCGTAACGGCTTCAAATTCCGTAGGCTGAATATCCTGCACCGCAAGCTTATCTATGGCTTCTTTCACCTTTTCAACGCACTCTGCAAGCTCATTTTTCTCAATCATATTGCCGTTATACTGTATTCTTTCGCGGAAATCGGTAACATAAGGTGAAATAAACAGACCCGTATTATAACCGCTCTGACGGAGAATGTTTGAAATGATTGTTGAAGTTGAGCCTTTGCCGTTGGTGCCTGCAACGTGAATTATTTTAAGTTTTTCCTGAGGATTTCCAAGCTCCGCACAAAGTGCACGGATTCGCTCCATACCCGGCTTTATACCGAACTTTTCAAGAGAATGAATATATTCTATGGCTTCGTTGCAATTCATAGTCACACCTGCTTTTTGAGCCCGAGGTTATCCCCGGGCTCAGAGTAATTTTAACCTAACTTTGCGATACTTTCTTTGAGCATCGCAATTTTTTCTGCATATTTTGCAGCAGCTTCACGCTGTGCCGCAACAACATTTGCGGGAGCCTTTGCAACAAAGTTTTCGTTTGAAAGCTTGTTGTTTACAAAATCAAGGTCCTTCTGCACGGCTTCAAGCTCCTTGTTGAGTCTTGCCTTTTCAGCTTCAAAGTCAACAAGTTCACCCATAGGAATATAAATCTTTGCATCCTGAGTAACAATGCAAACCGCACCGTCAAGTTCAATGCTGTCTGCAACCTCAACTTCCGATGCACTTGCAAGCTTCTGCATAAATACGCCGCCCTGCTCAAAGGTTGCCTTATAAGCTGTTGCAATATAAACCTTTGCCTTCTTTGAGGGAGGTACATTCATTTCTGCTCTGCGGATACGGATGGCACGTACGGCAGTCATAATGCGTTCCATTTCTGCTTCTTCTGCAGAGAATGAAAGTGCGTCGTCGAATTCAGGCCAAGCGGAAATCATAATCGATTCGCCGTCGTGAGGAATTGTCTGCCAGATTTCTTCGGTAATGAAAGGCATAAAGGGATGAAGGAGTTTAAGGATTTTATCCATAACCCATACAAGAACCTGCTTTGCGGTCTGTGCTTCATCTCCGCCCTTCTGAAGACGGATTTTTGCAATTTCAATATACCAGTCGCAGAATACATCCCAGATAAAATCATAAAGCTTCGCAATGGCAATACCAAGCTCAAATTTATCAAGGTTATCGGTTACTTCTTTTGCAAGACGGTTAACAAGGCTGATAACCCATTTATCTTCAAGAGCAAGTTCTTCGGGAAGCTTGCAGGGAATTTCGTCATCGCCGATATTCATAAGAATGAATCTTGATGCATTCCACAGCTTATTTGCAAAGTTACGGCTTGCACTTACCTTTTCATCGGAGAATCTCATATCGTTGCCGGGGCTGTTACCGGTTGCGAGAGTAAGTCTGAGAGCATCCGCACCGTACTGATCAATAATCTCAAGAGGATCAATACCGTTACCGAGAGATTTTGACATTTTTCTGCCCTGAGCGTCTCTGACAAGGCCGTGAATAAGAACGGTATCGAAGGGAACCTGACCCGTATATTCAAGAGCCGAGAATATCATACGGCTTACCCAGAAACCGATAATATCATAGCCTGTAACAAGTGTGCTTGTGGGGTAATAATGCTTGAGGTCGCTTGTTTCATCAGGCCAGCCGAGAGTTGAGAAGGGCCAGAGTGCCGATGAGAACCAGGTATCGAGAGTGTCTTCATCCTGATTGAGATTCTTGCTTGAACAATGGGGGCAAGTGTCAACATCGGTCTTTGAAACCATTGTTGCACCGCAATCTGCACAGTACCAGGCAGGAATACGGTGACCCCACCAGAGCTGACGGGAGATACACCAGTCACGGGTTCCTCTCATCCAGTTCATATAGTTCTTTGTAAATCTTTCGGGAACAAATACTGTTTCGCCCTTTTCAACTGCTTCGATAGCAGGTTTTGCAAGGGGCTCCATACGGACAAACCACTGCTTTGAAACCATAGGCTCGATTGTTGTGTGGCAACGGTAACAGGTGCCTACTTCGTGAGCACGGGGCTCGATTTCCTTGATATATCCGCCTGCTTCAAGATCTGCAAGAATGGCTTTTCTTGCTTCGATTGTTGACATACCCGCATATTTGCCGCAGTCAAGAACTTCAGGTTCGTCTACGGTTGCCTTACCGCTTGCAACAAGATCATCATACTGAGCCTTATCGGCAGCACCTGTCATATAGCCGTCATAGGTAAAGGTTCTTACCATAGGCAGGTTGTGGCGTCTGCCAACCTCAAAGTCATTGGGGTCGTGGGCAGGTGTAATCTTAACAACACCGGTACCCTTGGTCATATCTGCGTGTTCGTCGCAAACAATGGGAATTTCTTTGTTAAGAAGAGGAAGAATTACGTGACAACCGTGAAGATGTGCATATCTTTCGTCCTCTGCATTGATTGCAACAGCGGTATCGCCGAGCATTGTTTCGGGTCTGGTTGTTGCAAGTTCAAGCTGTTCGCCTGTTTCCTTAACGGTGTAAAGAAGATGCCAGAAATTACCATCCTGTTCTTCGTATTCAACTTCGGCATCCGAGATTGATGTATTACAGTAGGGGCACCAGTTAACCATTCTGTTGCCTCTGTAAATAAGATCTTTTTCATAAAGTCTTACGAAAACTTCACGGACCGCTCTGCTGCAGCCTTCGTCAAGTGTGAAGCGCTCTCTGTCCCAGTCACAGGATGAGCCCATCTTTTTAAGCTGTTCAATGATGCGTCCGCCGTACTTTTCTTTCCAGTCCCATGCGCGTACAAGGAAGCCTTCTCTGCCGAGATCATCCTTTGTAAGACCCTCTTTTGCCATTGCTTCAACTATCTTTGCTTCGGTTGCGATTGAAGCGTGGTCTGTGCCGGGAAGCCAGAGTGCATCATAACCCTGCATTCTTCTCCAACGGATAAGGATATCCTGCAAAGTATTATCAAGGGCGTGACCCATATGAAGCTGACCCGTGATATTGGGAGGAGGAATAACGATTGTGTAAGGTTTTTTGTCATTTTCTGTTTTGGCATGGAAATACTTTCCTTTAAGCCAGAAGTCGTAAATACGGTCCTCAACATTTTTGGGATCGTACTGCTTGGCAAGCTCTTTTGCCATACTCAAATCAATCCTTTCTTTTTGTGAAACGAAAAAAACTCGCCTCACAGATAATAAAATCAATGAGACGAGTAACAAATCATACCCGCGGTACCACTCAAATTGCGCCGTAAAGCGCCGCTCTTTGGGCTCTGACAAGCCCTATGCATTAACGCAGCAATCACGGAAGGGTTCTACTCGCAAAAAGCTTTCTTCCCTTCGGCTCGGGGGCTACAACTGACACACGCTGTTCATCGGCTCTCACCTGCCGCCGACTCTCTGAGAACGCACTTTATGCCGCCCTCCCCGTCAAAACCTTTATATTAAGTTTTTGATATTTTATCATACAAACACGGTGTTGTCAATATACTTTTTATGCGGCAACGCCGTAAAAATCAAGCAATGCAGGGTTGATGATTGAATCCGTAAACTCAAAACAGGTGCTGTGACCTCCGCCGATAATCATTATTTCTTCCGCACCTTCAATTGACCTTGTAATACCTTTTGAGTGCCAACGCTGAATCATATCGTGTTCACCGTAAATATTGAGCACGGGAACTTTTATTGCGGAAATATCCTTGAATGTAAGGCTGGGCTGACCAACCATCATCCCTTTGATATCTCGGCGGATTTTTGTATCTCTGTCACCTGTTATCCAGGCTTCAACGCAAAGAACAATATACTGCCAGGTAATCTGAATCTGGTCAAAGGTATTGGTGCCGAGTGTGTTGATATTCGAGCCCATTATTGTAAGTGCCTTGACTCTTTCCTGATATTTCAGAGTAAAGACAACACCCAGATTGCCGCCGTCGCTGAATCCGAAAATATTTGTTTTTTCAATTCCGAGATAATCAAGGATTATCTCAAGGTCATCACTCATTGTTTCAAAATTCATTGTACCTTCAATCCAATCGGAATTACCTGTACCTCTGGGAGAAACGGTGATAACTTTAAAATGCTTTGACATTTCAGGCAGGATACTGTCATCAAAGCAATGCATATCTCCCCCGTTGGGAGGAAGAAGCAGCAGAGGTTCTCCGTTTAAATCGCCGTAAATTCCGTATTCGATTTTTGCTCCGTTGCAGTCAACAAAACCGTATTCTTTCATTTCGGGCACGCCTTCCTGTGCAAAAGATGAAGGGCTGATGCAAAGCACCATTGCCGCCATAAGTAAAACTGCAAGTATTTTTTTGATATTCTTCATAAAATCACCCTGTTCAATTATATCACACCAAATTATTTTTGCAAGCCTGAAAGGAAGAAATATGAGGATAAACAAGCTGATGAAACACACGGCAATAATGACCGCCGTAAATCTTGTAATGCGTGCTGCAGGGGTTGGCTTCAACGCCTATCTGACAGCAAAAATCGGCTCATCGGGTATGGGTCTTTTTCAGCTTGTGATGACGGTTTATTCACTTACGGTTACATTTTCAAGCGCTGGAGTGCGACTTGCAACAACAAGAGTAGCCGTTGAAATAAACACACTCAAAAAGAATGATATGAACAAATCTGTGGCAATGTGCGTAACTTACGCAGGCATATGCGGCTGTTTCATCGGATTTCTGCTTTTTTCACTTTCGGATTTTATAAGCATACATTGGATTTCCGATTCACAGACAGCTCTCCCCTTACGAATTCTTTCGCTGAGTCTGCCTTTTGTTGCAATGTCATCTGCCCTTGGCGGTTATTTCACTGCTGCGGAAAAAATTCCTCAATATTCATCCGTGCAGATGGTTGAACAGATTTTCAAAATCATTCTGACCGTATTTATTCTCAGCACTGCCGCCGAAAAATCAAGCCTTTATTCCTGCGTTGCGGTTGTTATGGGTATTACAGCCGCAGAAATCTTTTCATTCACAATGTCGTCACTTCTGAAACTCCGCACAATTCCTCCAAAAAGCACAAAACCAATTCTTGATATCGGCAAAATGCTGAGAGTTGCGCTGCCCGATGCGGCAGGCACCTGCGCAAGAAGTATTCTGCTGACAGTTGAGCACCTGCTTATTCCCAAGGGTTTTGAGAAATCGGGCGAAGGCAGTGAAGAAGCGCTTTCGGCATACGGTAATATTCACGGTCTTGCACTGCCTGTGCTGCTTTTCCCCGGTGCAATTCTTTCATCCCTTTCAGCATTGCTTGTACCCGAGCTTGCGACAATGAATGAGAAAAAAGAAAAAGATAAAATCAATGAAACGGTTGAAAATTATCTAAAAAAATCGCTGCTTTTTTCAATTATGTGTTCTTTGATTTTTGTGGTTTTCGCTCCGCTGATATCAAAACTTGTTTATAAATCAAACGAAGCGGTGATGTACATAAGAATACTTTCACCGCTTGTTCCCGTAATGTATACCGATATGATAACCGACGGAATGCTAAAGGGTCTTGACCAGCAGATAAGCTCCATGCGATATAACATAATCGATTCCGCACTCTGCGTAGGTCTTGTATATTTTCTTCTACCCCGATATTCCGTCAAGGGTTATATTTTTATTCTTTATGCAAGTGAGATAATCAATTTTTATCTCAGTTTCGGCAGACTTATTAAAATCTGTGACATCAGATTGCTTTCAAAACAGCAAGAAGAAAACGCCAGAGTTTTTCGCAGGATTCAATGCTGAGCCTCTCCTGAGGAGTGTGAATTCCGTGCATTTCGGGACCTAACGACACACAGTCAAGACCCTTGATTTTACCGCAGAACATTCCGCACTCAAGACCTGCGTGAATACCCGTTACAACAAGCTCTTTGCCGTTGATATCAAAATAAATCTTTTTCATTGTCTCCTGAAGCTCGGAGCCGTCTTTGAATTCCCAAGCGGGATAAGGAGTTCTGAAACTGATTTTTGCATTATATTTTTGAGCAATTTCTTTAAGGCTGTCACAAAGCTTATCTCTTTCAGCATCAACACCGCTTCTGACTGCAAAGCTGTATGATACTGCAGAATCAACAGTTTTCAGCACACCGAGATTAAGAGAAGTTTCAACAAAACCCTCAATATCCTTGCTCATTGCAATAACACCGCTGGGCAAGTAGTTAAGAAGCGCAACAACATTTTCAGAGGAAACGGAATCCATTGATTTTTCCGCTTTGCCGCAGGGTGAAGCGGAAATTTTTATATCGGGGTCTGCTTTTCTGTAATCATAGGAAATTGCACCTGAAACAGCATTTATGATTGTGCATATATCATCCTTTGAAGCAACAATGCATTTTGACTCACGGGTTATGGCATTATCCATAGCACCGCCGTTTATATTGCACAACACAAAATCGGTTTTCTCTGCAAGAACAGAAAGAACTCTGCCCAGAACTTTATTTGCATTTGCATAACCGTTATGAATTTCGGCACCCGAATGACCGCCGTGAAGACCCGACACGCTGATTTCAAAGCAATCAAGCTCATTATCGGTATAATCGATATCAAGCAGGACATCGGCACGGACACCGCCTGCACAGCTTACCCACATAACGCCGTCTTCTTCGGAATCAAGGTTAATCATACGCTTGCCTTTGAGAACGGAGCAATCAAGACCCGTTGCACCTGTCATACCAACCTCTTCATCGGCTGTAAACACAATTTCAAGAGGAGGATGGACAATATCATCGGAGTCAAGAAGCGCAAGGCAAATTGCAACCGCAATACCGTCGTCTGCACCGAGGGTTGTACCTTTTGCACCGATATAACCGTTTTCAACAAAAAGCTCAAGACCGTCTTTCTCAAAATCAATGCGGCAGGTTTCGTCCTTTTCCCAGACCATATCAAGATGACCCTGAATAATAACGGGTTCACCTTCTTTGCCGCAGGCAGGCTTGAAAATAATTATATTGCCTGCGTCGTCGGTAATGTATTCAAAACCCCTTGCCTTTGCAAAATCCGCACAGTAATCCCTTACTTCATCGGTTTTACCCGAACCGCGGGGAATTGCCGAAATCGCTTCGAAATAATAAAACACCTTTTCAGGTTTAAGTCCTTCAAGAATTCTCACAATTATCACCTACAAGTATTTTTATGCACTCGGGAGCGCTTATTACCGCATCTTTGCCTTTTTCACATTTGAAATATATCATTCCGTACTGAGTCGGAATATTTACTTCAGCATAATCAAGCCCATAAAGATTCGGGGTGAATTTCAGCTTTTTCATTCCCGGTTCAAGTATTTCCATTCCCGTTATTGCCGACGGCATCTGATAAGCGGGAGTTCCTCCCCATGCATGAGAATGGTCAAATGAATAACTTTCCTCCGGAGCAATCCAGCCTTCTTTAAGCCCCTTATCACACTCGTTTACAACATCTGCCCAGCGCATCAGAATTTTCATTCCGTATTTTTCAAAAAGCTTATGCTTACGCAAAGCACACAACATATAATGCATAAAATAGGGCTGAATATCCTGCAACGTATCGTCGAATATAATTCTTTCAAGAATATCAGCCGCAAGCTCGTCATCGGCAAGACCGTAAAGCGAAGCAAGGATATTGGGATATTGGGAAAAATATTTTTTATTTACATTGGCAGGATGATAATGCTTTTCTCCGCCGTAAGGAGTACCGAGACCGTCAAAATAAAGCTTTCTTTCTTCATCAAAAAACACTTCATTGAATCTTTTTCTGAAAGCAGATGCTTTGTTTTTCAAATCTTCGGCAACAGCATTTTCTTCCGTATACGAATATATTTTTTCGGCATAAATGAGAGCGTTGTAATAAAAACAGTTAAGAACAGTCTGCCCGAGCGCTTTCGGAGGATGATGCATTGAAAAGCCGTCAATAACCGTCCAGTCAACAAACATAAAATCAGGCGGATTATCAATAATATAGTTTTCTCCGAAATAGCTTTCAAATCTTTCAAGCAGAGTTTTGAGAGCTTTACGGCAATACAGCAAAAGTTCTTTTCTGCCGGTTATAACATAAACATCGTGAAGCATCTGCACCCATATCAGGCTGTAAGTTGTGTGAAACATAACACCGTTATTGGCAACAAGCCAATCAGCCGTACGCATCAGGTCAAATTCCGCAAGACGCATATCGCCGTAGCAAAACATTGTCATAAGGCTTTCTATGTTGTAATCTCCCGTACAGGCAAGGAGCTCCTGATGCTTTGTGCTGTCAAGATGCAGTGACTGACGGCAGATTTTAAGTGTATGCTTGCATACATCATATATCTTATTCAGATCTTCATTGTTTGTTTTAAAGCTGCCTTCTGATTCTATGGGATACCACGGTGCGACAAATGACAAATTGATGTTTATATCAGCACTGTCTGTATTTTCAACAGTAATTGTAACCATACCTGCACTGTGCATACGAAATGAGAAATATTCTCCTCCACGGTGACCGAAAACAACTTTTTCTTCAGTTTTCTCCTGACCGTAAAGCTCAGATGTTTCAAGAAAAATACTGCACTTACCGTCAGAAGTCAGTTCAGGATGTACGCCGTAGATTTTATCAAGTTCAAACTCAAAAGTTTCTGTTTTTCCCACACCGATTTTCAGTGCTGTGTCAAATACTTTATTGAGTGATCTTGAAGGAATGTAAGAATCCTCCAAATGCCATATATCTTCAACTTCACGAGCATTAACGAAAGTCTGTGTTCCCTTATTTTCCGAGTTGTAACTCCTGAACCCGTTGTATGCCGTATCGGGCACGGCACACCAGGACGAATCCGTTTCTATGTTATCAGCCGTTCCGTCTTCAAAAGTCACTGTTCCCGAAAGATAAAATCCGCCGTGACCTCTCGAATAATTCGTCAGCATTTCCGGCTGAAGACTGACCTTTGCCGCTATTTCCAACTCATATACATCATCAGCAAAATCAAACTCATAAATATCGGCATAATGCTTCGGAGCAGTGCCTCTGCAAAGAAAATCTCCGCCCGACGATGCAGGTCCGATACCTTTGATTTCACTGTTGAGCCGAAGTATGTACACATTGTCGGCACTTATACGGATTTTTAATTTTTTTACGGTCTTATCAAAGCGAAACATTTTAGATATATCCGCAACGGCATATTCATATTTTTCCGTATTTTTATTTTCACAGTCATAAAGAATATTATACTGATTACGCTGAATCTGAGGATAAAAATTATCATCAAGCCAAACCCATGACATATTCCCACCGCCTTACTATTCAAGCAGCCCGAACTCTTATGAATCCGGGCTGAAATGTTATTCTTCAACTATTCCTTCAAGGTAATTTGTTTCGGTTACATAGCCTTCACTGTCAATACGGAAGGTTTTCACTTCAAACTTTCTGAAATCCGCATAGAAGCCTGCCTCTGCAATATCACAGACAATTGCCGCCTTGACGGGCTTACCGTCTGTTTCGCAAAGACGCATCACGACATCACCCGAACCGTCTTCACAGAACTTGAATGCTTCAAGACGGATATTGGATTTATTAATGCTGATAAAGCTCTTTCTTCGAGGCATCGGGCCCTTGTGATAGCTTACGGGCACCGCAACAAGCTTTGAATTGAATGCAGCAGCCAGACGCTGAATTCCGCTTTCTTCTGCTTCTCCCATATGGGGATAAATTGCATATTCAAATCTGTGAATACCTTCATCACAGTAACTGAAATCCGCATCGGGACGATCAGAATAATGGTCGGCAAAAATTGAGTTTCTGAGCATTGTAAGTCTGAGAGTATTACCTGGACAGTCATAGCTGTATTTTGCATCGCTTATAATTGCAACACCCTTGCGGTTATCTGCACCTGCGGTAATATCACCCCAGGTAAGAGCAGGTTCTTCTTCGCCGTTGCATGGACGCTTGATATAGCCTGCAGGAATTTCATAGGTTGAAATCGGATTTTCACCGTCAACCGTAACGGGCATTTTGAGAATTGTTAGAGGCTCCTGCCAGAGAACACGGCACTTGACTCTGATATGCTTACTGTCTGCACCGAGAATGAAATCCTGAGTAAGATATGAGCCGCCATAGGTATGCTTAACCCTAACAACCGCTCTGAGGGCACCGCATTCAACAAGCTCGATTGATTTGAGGCTCATTGTGCCTATTGTTTTATCGAACCTGAAAATATTGTGTGCCCAGGTGTCGGGCTGAGAATTATCAACAACCGTGGGAACGCAGAATTCACCGCCCACATATTCGGTACCGTCCGCCTTTGATACAAGGCTCTTTATACCGCCTGTTTCAGCGTCAAACACAACTTTTATATGTTTGTTTTCCACGGCAAGACCATCTGCGGCAATACCGCCGTCAAGATTGCTTCTTTCTGTAAATTCAGAATCCTCGTGCCACAGCCAATAAGTTGCATAACCCAAAGCGGGAACCTTGGCATTGAAAACCGTATCAAGATGAGAATCGTTTGAACGGGATGAGCGTACGTTCTGGAAAAGCACCTCGTTACCATCGGAATCCTCAACCTTTCTTGAAGGATGATAGGTTCTGACGGGAGTTTCAGCCTCAAATGAATTGGGATTGAAAACAATAACGGGTCTGGGGAATTTAAGGTTGCGGCAATGATGGCGTGCAATACTTGACTGTGCATCGGTTACGCCGTCAAGCCAGGTATCAACCTGCTGTGCGATTTTAAGCATTGCCTTATTTTCTTCTTCAGCGGCAATCTTCATTGCATAACCCATTGAATCACGGACATCATCATAGGCTTCCATAATTGAACAGCCGCAAAAGATATCGTGGAACTGATTGAAGCATACCTCCTGCCATGCTTTACCGAATCTTTCGGTAGCCCCGGGCAGATTGGATATTTTGGCGGAAACGGTATTCCATTTTTCCGCATTTGCAAGCCAGTACTCGGCTTTTCTGTTAAGCTGTTTTACCATTGATGTTGCCGAATAACAGCCGCTTGCGTGGTGCTGCATTTCATCGCTCCATACGGGAAGGTCAAGTCTGTCAGCACACATTTCTTCAAAATATTCATCGGGGCTTGAATATTCAAGCTCTTCATAACCGTCTTTTTTGAGTTCAAGAATATAATCCAGATCACCCTTTGTGGGTCCGCCGCCGTGATTGCCCACACCGAAGAAGAACATCATACCGTGACCTGTATTCTGAACACGCTCCTTAAGTAAAGGAAGCTCTCTGTCAATATCGTTCTTACCGTTAACACAATAGCAATCAGGTATTCTGTATGTAAGAACTCTTGAACCGTCAGGGCTGTCCCACCAGAAAAGATTTTCAGGAATATCGGGGTTTTCGTGCATACCGGGACGCATCATAACATAGCAACGCATACCGCCGTTATTGAGAAGCTGAGGAAGCATTGCGTTATGTCCGAAAGAATCAACATTATAACCTGTTTTACAGATTTCACCGAACTTTTCATAGTAATAAAGCTGGCTGTAAAGTGCCTGACGGGCAAAGCTTTCAGCCGAAGGCATATTGCAGTCAGGCTGCACCCACCAACCGTTAACGGGCACCCATTTGCCTTTTTTGACAAGCTTTCTTATTTCCTCAAAAAGCTCAGGGTCAATTTCTTCAACCCATTTGTAATATGAAGCAGATGAACAAGTGAAAATCATTCCCTTGTATTCTTTAATTCTTTCAACGGCACTTCTGAATGTCTGAAGCACTTCGCCGCAGCCTTCCTGCCATCTCCAGAGCCAGATGGGGTCAAGATGCGCATTACTGATAATATGTATTTTGTTATTCATCTCTGCACCTCATTATTCAAAGAATCCGTAGTATCTTCCGAACCAATATGCCAATGTGTAAACATAACAGCTTTCAACGCACATTATGCCGCCCGAATCCTCATTTTTGAGGTCATAGGGATTACGGTCATATTTTGAAATAAATCTTTCATCGGGAGGAAGAAGTGTTGAAATTTCCTCTGCACCTGCACGAAGCTTTTTAACGGGAACATCGTGTCTGCCTTTGAGTGAAACACCTGCCGCAAGACGGCTTGCATTTGTTCTGTAAAACCACTCTGCGTGGCGTTCAAGGTCAACCTCTTCATCGGGACAAGCTACTGCGTAAAGCAGGTCATAACCGGGGTTATGCTCTCTTTCAATTGAAGTTCTCCAAGCCTTGTAACCCTTTCTGTATTTTGCAAGGAGTTTTTCATCCTTTTCAAGGGTACAAAGTCCGTAATACGCAAGGGTTGCAAGCATATGGTCGCCGTACATAATATCTTCGAAATAATCAAAGCCCATTGAAAGACTTGCCTGATAAAGTCGGTCAAAGTGTTTTTCGGTTCTGTCGGCATAACCGAGTTCATTGATAAGTCGGTCGTAATGCTCTCGCCAGATACCTTCTTCACCCGTAACCTTCATTGTTACGAGCAGATACATAAGAAGCTGTGCGGAGTTGAGAGTACCGTCAACCCAACCGAATTCGGTGTTGAAATAGCTGACGCTCCACTTTGCCCATGTGGTAGGCTTGCCTGTAAAATCGTGAAGCTCATAGCCGTGGTCAATAATGTGCATCATCAATTTCTTTGTTGAGGAAACGATAATTTCGTCAAGTTCCGCATCATCGCCGAGAATTTCGTGAGCAGTAAGAAGGTTGATGAAATGATGTGTTATTTCGTCACTGCTGGTATCAGCCTTATAAATGATATTATTTACCGTGTAACCCTTTTCGGTATAAAGCTTTGCCAGTCTTTCGGGAACGGGTGCGGAGGCATCAATAACAGTGCCCGTAACTCCCCTCTTTTCGGAATCAGTTGTTTTAAGGCAGGTTGCCTTACCGTCGGTGATTCTGAGGAAAAGTCCGTCATCGGGTACAGGCTCATCTGCACAAAGATATGTTCTTGCAGCAAAACCGTCGCCTCTGCTGTGAATATGAAGGAGGAGAAGGCAGGCTTCAACCGCTCTCGTTGCTATCGCTCTCGCCTTGACCGTATCGGGATGCTCCTCGCCTTTTTCACGCTTGAATGTGGCATAACGGAACATTTCACCAAAAGCAAAGTTGCCGGTGAATGTGCCGTCGTTATCGGAATGGCCGTAGGGCTTGATTGATTCAAGATTTCTGCCTTCGAAAAGATATTTCTGGCTTATCATACCTCTGCGGTCAACATATTTAAGTGTTTCTTCAAGAAGGATATCCGCTTTTTCTTCCGCACCCACAAGCTTCATTTCAATGTATGCCGCACCTGTATCGGTAAGCACCCATACATTATCTCCGTCGGGCATAATTGCTTTGATATTGTTATCAAGCAAATCTCTGGGAGCGCTGAAATACATAACGATATCTTCTTCACGCTCTGCGTTTGCGTCATAGCGTGTCAGACCGTTTGACGCACCGTACCATTCGATTTCACCCGTCTTTGCAAAGCAGGTGTAATCACTTTTCTTTGACGGCAAAGGATAAGGGAATCCTTCAAGGTCGGTTTTTTTATTTTCTGTTTCCAAAAGAGCATGGGGTATCTTTTCATCCCCTGCCTGATAAAAGGTGCAGAATCTGCACACATGTGATTTAAGCTTATACGGCTTTATCATATGGCACCTCATTATTTAAAGATTATCTATAATATAACAGAAAGAAAATGCATATGCAACAGAAAATTAACAATTTATTATATTTACATCACAGTTATGCAGTGGTATAATATCTCAGACAACAAATATCGGAAGAGGAAATATGATAAACTTCAAAAAAATCGAATTGACAGATATCCCTGTGCTGAATGCATATTTTTCAGCTTACCCGTCACGGCAGTGCGACAGGTCGGCGGGTGCAACCGCAATGTGGCGTGATTACTTTGAAAACAGCTTTGCTGTTATTGACGGAACCATTGTTTTATCAAGCAGATTTAAAGATGAAGTGTGCTTTTCATTCCCCATAGGCAAAAATGTAAGCGGTGCACTGGATGCTTTGGAAAGCCATTGCAAAGAACTTGGAATACCCCTTGTTTTCTGCTCTGTTAACAAGGCTGAGTTGCCTGTGCTTGAAGAACGCTTCGGCAAAATAAGTGCCGATGCAGACAGAGATTGGTTTGACTATCTTTATGAAAAAGAAGCCCTGATCAATCTTTCGGGCAGAAAATACGGCACACCGAGAAACCACATCAACAAATTCAAAAAGCTTTACACAGACTGGTCATTTGAGCCGATTTCAGACAATAATATTCCCGAGCTTATTGAATTCACAAAGAATTTCACCTTCGGCTCCGACAAGGACGAAAGTGCAATGCTTGAACTTCAGATGTGTATGGAAGTGCTTGAAAAATACGATGCATATGCAATGCAAGGCGGTGCACTCAGAGTCGGCGGAAAGATAATTGCATATTCCATCGGCGAAACCGTGGGAGATACGCTTTTCAGCCACATTGAAAAGGCAGATATTTCTTATGCAGGTGCATATCAGATGCTGACAAATCAGTTTCTTCATATGTATGCGGAAGGCGACGAAATAAGATATGTTAACCGTGAAGAAGATTGCGGCGATGAAGGATTGAGAAAATCAAAACTCTCATACCATCCCGTTGAGCTTATAGAAAAAAACACTGTGTTCATCGAAAGGAATGATTAAATGAAACTCGGAATTATAAACGGTTGGAGCGAAGGATGCATAAAATACGTACATGAAAAAGGTCTTGAAGCAGTTGAATTCTGTGTCAACTACAATTACGATTCCGCTGAATTCCTTGCTCTGGCTGAAGAAATCAAAGGTTACGGCGAAAAATACGGCGTTACCGTCGGCTCAATTGGCAGATGGGGTATGACACGCATTGACGATAACGGTGACATCATCCCCGAAGCTTTACAGAATGATAAAAACCTTATCGAGGCCGCATCAATCATCGGCTGCCCCGTTTACAACTGCGGCGTAAACTATGTTGAGGGCAAAAGCTTTTATGAAAACTGCAATATCGCCATTGATTATCTCCGCAACCTGATTGATTTTGCCAATGATAAAGGCGTAAAAATTGCCGTTTACAACTGTCGTTGGGAAAACTTTATTGTTGAGCCCAAGGTTTGGGAGGTTGTGCTCTCCGCACTGCCCGAGCTGGGTATAAAATATGATATTTCCCACTGCATTTACGATAACGGCAACTATCTTGCGGAAATGCGTGACTGGGGTCACAGATTCTATCATTTCCACCTTAAAGGCTGCGTTTACTTTGACAACGATGTTTATGATGACGCACCTGCAGGTCTTGACTGCATAAACTGGGGTGCCGCAATGGATATTCTTTATACCAAGGATTACAACGGTATGCTTTCCATCGAACCTCATTCAGAATATTGGCACGGCAAAAAAGGTCAGTGGGGAATTGATTATACAATCAATTATTTCCGTCCTTTCATAATGCCTGAGGACTACGAATTTGACGATAATCCCTATATGCCGTAAGGAGTGCTGAAAAATGAAAATATTGAAATCTGTTTTATGTATTGTTCTCTGCGCCGTTATGCTCACTGCCTGCGGCACATCAAAAAACGTTGAGTTTTTTACAAACTACATAGAAACAACCAATTCGCAGATACCGGACTATATGAGATATCTGCCTGAAATGCTTGCAGACTACGAAAACACGGATGATATCACATTCCATGTTGCCGATAACAACATTGCTTATTCACTTGACGCTTCCGTTGAAGGCAAAAGCGGCTTCACATATTCGGGTATTACCGTTCATATCAGATACCACAAAGACGATGTGGCAACCGTTATCGGCGGTCTTTCAATGGACTTTGACGAAAACGATATTACCAAAGGTGTGAAGCACGAATACAAGGATGTAACATATGCCATCACCTATGTGGACGCACCCGGCAGCGAAACGGTTGACCTTAATGTAATCTATCCCCTTTCGGGAAACGTTTCGGCATATTACACCGTTAAGCTTGACGGCAACGATAATATGGACGAAAAGACACTTGACAAAATCTGCAAGGATATGCAGATGATTAAACTTTAAAAAAGCAAAACGCCTCCGGATCATCTGACCCGGAGGCATATTTTTTACATCCAGAAAAGTTTTTCGCCGTCTGTTTCTTTAAGGTGTGAAACATCATTCTGCAAGGCAAGCTTTGGAGGATAATCGTAACTGAAATTAACCTTTGATACAGATGCGTTATAAACAGAAAAACGCATAGTATCACTTATTTCAAGTGCGGCTTTAAGAAGAAACTGAGTATACATACCGTGGGTTACGATAATCACATTTTCTTTCTTGTTGTGCCTTGATTTCAGCCTTTCAATAACCTTTTTTGCTCTCTCCAAGGCTTCCTCGGAACTTTCGGCAAAATCCTCAAAGCCGTTCCCGGTCTGTCTGACACCCCATTCAAGCAAATCGGAATCAATTATCATTTCATCAGAAATGCACTTTGCGGTTTTTATTGCTCTGATAAGAGGACTTGCATAAAGAGTGAAGCTTTCAAGACCCGAAAATCGCTCGCCCAATGCCTTTGCCTGAGCTTCACCGTGGGGAGTCAGCAAGGGATTTGATTTGTCAAAATCCCCGTCAGGGTCAACATTCCCCTGGCTTTCCGCGTGTCGGATAATATAAAGCTGTAAGTACATTTCGTCGTTTCGCATCTTCGCACCTCACACACAATATAAATTCATATCCCAGCAAGGGATATAAGGATGCCTGCGGATATGGAATTTATAATCGGGATTGACTTTCGCAATTTTAAGCGGCAGTTCAAATATATCTGCACTTCTGTGATATAGCGCAATATTAAGCTTGGGTTTCTGATTTTTCAGTGTTTCGATGGCACCGTCAAGGGCTGCGCTTTCCGCTCCCTCAACATCCATTTTGATATAGGTTATATTTTTGCCGCCGCAAAGCTCATCAACCGTTGCGGTTTCAACCTGCTCTCCCCTGTCGGAAATAGTTGACTGTCTGCCTGCTTTACTGCTGAAAGTAAGCACGGTTTTTTCGCTGTAAACAGCCTTCTGATGTGCGGTTGAACGGGGAACATTTTCAAGATAATCACAAAGCTTTTTGAAAGTTCGTCTGTCGGGTTCAAGAGCGATTATTTCGCCGTATTCACTGCCACAGTAATGCAGGAATTCCTCGACCGTATCGCCTCTGTATGCGCCTAAATCAAGAAAGCTTTCGTTTTTGCCCATTGAGAATACACCGCTGAAAATTTCGTCTTTATCGGTGGTTATTTTTTTCAGCACTTCAAGCTCGCCGCCAAACATAAAGTTGACACAGCCTGCAAAAATCTTTTTTGATTGTTCGTCAAAAAGATCATATGCTCTGTTGATTTTTTCTTCGTTCTGTTCAAGGAATTCACAGTTGAATATTTCATCACCGAAAACGGGAACGCAAGGCACAATAACCCTGTATTTTTCACAAAGGGAATAAATACGGTCCATCACCTCGGGAATGCAGGTTGCAAAGGCTACGGCAACAATGAATTCACCTTCAAAGTCGGACAGTTTCTTTACCGTAAAACCTCTGAAGCTCTGACCTCTGACAAAATCGTCACTGGCTGTAACGCCCATAACTGGAATGCCAAGTCGGTTGAATTCATCAATAACCTTGTCAGCACCGTTGCCCATTCCGTAAACCACAACGGGCAAGGTGCTTTCTTTTATTTTTTCCCACGAGGACTTTTCATCAATCTCAAATTTCAGCATTTATCTTTTTTCACCGATAAAATCAAAGGGATTGATTCCGCCTTCAAAAGGCTTGAATGCAACAGCAAATTCAAATGGCTCAAATCCCCACTTACGCTCGGGTTCAAGCTCGTCATAAATACCGTGACCGCTTCTGGGGTCAATGCGGTAATCGGTGTATACGAATGTCTCTTCTGCAGGCACAAGCTCATCGTTATGCATTGTTTCTTCAAGCATATGAGGAGTAAAGTGGCTTGCATTGAAGCAGAACGCATTTTCGCTTACGGGAGCAAAAATCATACCGTTGCCTTCGTCGTTGCTTACAACACCGTACTTTGTGCCGAAATGAGAACCGTTTTCAATAGGTCTGATGTAGGGAACAAAATTCTCGGTTACGGTTGTGTTGAATTTTCCGTAATATGCACCGAGATGACGGTCTGCATAAGTTTCAACGGGACCCTTGCCGAAATATTCCATATTTTCGCAATTACCCTTGACTGCAAAGCGGAAACCGAATCTGGGCAGGCGCATATTCATCTCTGCAAGAAGAGGTCTGAATTCACCGTTGAAGCCCATAACCGCACTGCCGTCACCGTAGAATTTATAGACGGTTTCGCCCTTGATGATAGGCACAACCGCAGGTCCGCCGATTGAAACGGCACAGGTAATTTTCACGCAATCTGCATCGTTTGAAACGGTTGCGGAATATGTTTTCTGAACGGCAGCCTGCATTGCGGCACTTCTTCTGTCATCCGCATCTCCAAGCTGATTGTAGCCGTGTGACTTCCAGATTTCAACCTGCACGGGCTGAGAAATCATCTCCTTGCCGCCGCAGATAATTGACGAAATTCTGCCGTAGGGCTTATCGAATGTATAGCATACGCCGTTGCTTTCAATTTTAACAAATCTGTCGCCTTCATCAACTGCGGGAAGGTCTGCATTGACCGCGTTCTTCTCGCATTCGGCGGATAAATCAAACTGTGCAAAGCCTGTTTCGAAGCCTGCAGCCGCCCACTTTGTTGCCGCCTTCAGACGGAATTTAAGTGTCAGGTAACAACAACCGCTGACGGGTGTATTATCGAAAAGAGCATATTCTTTTGTGCCCTGAGGTGCTATATCCGTATCGTCAATTCTGCCGCTGAGAACACTTTCTCCATTGACTTCAAGTGCCCAGTCGATATACATATCGGAAAGTGTTTCAAAAAATCTTCTGTTAAGAACAGTGATTTTACCGTTGTCATATTTAACTTCAAAAGGCTCGTAGCCCTTCTTCATATCCGCGAAGCCGGGTCTGAGTGTTCTGTCGGGGAAAACAATACCGTCAATACAGCACACGCTGTTGTGGGGATAATCACCGAAGTCACCGCCGTAACGGTAACCCTTGCCGTCATTAACGGCTATTGCGTGATCGGTAAGTTCCCAGAAGCAGCCGCCCCAGATTGCAGGATATTTTCTGAACCAATCACAGTGGGCGTGAATATTACCCGTTGACATTGAACAGCAGAATTCACAGAAATAGAAAGGCTTCTTTGAGTTCTTGTTTTCGCAGTATTCAGCAGTGTATTCGAGAGGTGCATACATTCTGCTCTCAACATCCGAAATATCACTGTAATTTTCGCCTACAGGCACAGCCTTGAATTCAAGATGTGCGTTCTCATAGTGGATAATTGCTTTGGGGTCACTGCTCTTTATATATTTACCCATTGCTCTGTGGTTTTTACCGCAACCGGATTCGTTGCCAAGTGACCACATAATAACGCAGGCATGGTTTTTATCACGTTCAAACAGACGCTCTGCTCTGTCAACATAAGCAGGCTCCCATTCATCATCGATTGAAAGCTTTGACCAGCGCATCCAATCCCAGGTATCACGGTATTCAAAGCCCATGCCGTGGGTTTCGATATCAGCTTCATCAACAACCATAAGACCGTATTCGTCACAAAGTTCAAGGAATCTGGGATCATTGGGGTAATGTGATGTGCGGACACAGTTGCAGTTACCCTGCATAATGATGTGGATATCCGCAAGCATATGCTCCATATCGCAGTAATAACCGGTTTCGGGGTTTGAATCATGACGGTTAACGCCGTAAAGCTTGATGGGCTGATTGTTCACATAAGCAACATTGCCTCTGAAATCGATGCGCTTGAAGCCCACTTTAAAGGGTATGTATTCGCCGTCACACTCAACTATAAGCGTATAAAGCAAGGGTTTTTCACTGCTCCACAGTGCAGGATTTTCAAGTGCGATATCCATATCACCATTGCCCGTTGCAACAATTTCACCATCGGGTGAAACAAGCTTATAATTGAAATTGTATTCACCGATTACATCAGCGGTTATTCTGCCCGAAAGAAGGTCATCCGCAAGGTTTGTTTTAACATAAACATCCTTGATTTTACTGCTTCTTTCAAGAATATAAACCTCTCTGAAAATACCCGAAAGGCGGAAGAAATCCTGATCTTCAAGATAACTGCCGTCACACCATTTCACAACAACAACGTCAAATGTATTTTCTCCGTTTACAAGCTTATCTGTAATATCAATTTCGCTTGTGCAGTGGCTTACCTGGCTGTAAGCGGCAAACTCGCCGTTGATATAAAGATAAAAGCAGGATGCAACACCTTCAAAATTAATCAGATAACGTTTGCCGTCTTTCTTTTCAATGTTAACCTTTTTATTGTAGTGACCTGCAGGATTTTCGTCAGGAACAAAAGGCGGGTCCAGAGGAAAAGGATAAAACAGGTTGCTGTAAAGCGGCACATCATAGCCTTTCCCCAGCTGAGTCTGCCAGCATTTGGGCACGGGAATTGTATCGGTAAAATTAACATTGAGAAAATCTTCGCCGATATCTTCGAATGAATTGTAAAACTTAAAATTCCATTCACCGCAAAGGCTTGTATAGTATTCTGACTTTTCTCTGTTGCCTTCAAAAGCGGCCTTTTCGCTATGGTATGGGATAAAATACGCTCTTGGTTTTTCGCAACCTACATGAAGACTGCCGAGATCCTTGTGATACGCTTTGATTTTCATAATGACCTCCTTAACGGATTAATACTTAATTTATATCACACTGTTATCATTTTTTCAAGGTAATGAAAGCATATTTATGGTAAAAATAACAACAAAACAGACCTTGAAATATATTCCTGTTTGCATTATACTTTATAAAAAAGGGAAAGTGAGATAAAACAAAAATGAAATTTCAGAAATTAACCAAAACCGTTGTTGCCGCACTTTTCACTGCTGTAATCTGCGTTGCAACTTTTATTGTTCAGATTCCGTCACCTGCTACCGGCGGATATGTGAATCTCGGTGACTGCTTTGTGCTTATTGCAGGTATGTATCTCGGTTACGGCTATGGTGCACTTGCTGCAGGTCTCGGCTCTGCACTTGCGGATGTTCTTGCAGGTTATTCGCAGTATGCACCCGCAACTTTCGTTATCAAGGCTCTTATGGCTGTTTTTGCCTGCCTGATATTCAAATCATTGAGCCAAAAAACACGCATCGGCGCAAAAATCCTCGGCGGTCTGGTGGCTGAAATAATAATGGTCGGCGGATATTTTGTATATGAAGCGGTTATTCTTAAATACGGAATGGCTGCCGCAGGAAGCGTTGTCCCCAACATTATTCAGGGCATTGCAGGTATTGTTGCCGCATTCGCTTTAGGCACCGCACTTGACGCCGCAATAAAAAGAAGCAAAACTCTTTCGGATTTTTTCGGGAAAGGATAATTCATAATGAATAAAATATATAATCAAGCATATTCTGCCGCAGCAGAGCTTATTGAAAAATCGGGTATCGGCAGCGGCGATGTTGCTGTTATCGGCTGCTCAACAAGCGAGGTTATCGGCGAAAAAATCGGTACAAGCGGCACTCGTGATGTTGCTCAGGAAATATTCAACGGACTCAACACCGCTTTTTCGGAAAAAGGAATATTCATTGCCGCACAGTGTTGTGAGCATCTCAACAGGGCAATTATAATTGAAAAAGAAAAAGCTGATATGCTTGGTCTTGAACAGGTTTGCGTTGTGCCTCATCCCCGTGCAGGCGGCTCATTCGCAACCGCCGCATGGCACACAATGAAAAACCCCGTTGCAGTTGAAGAAATCAAAGCGGATGCCGGCATAGATATCGGTACAACACTTATCGGTATGCATTTGAAAAAGGTTGCCGTGCCTCTCAGACTTGAAAATGACACCATCGGCAAAGCAAAGCTTTCCGCCGCAAAAACAAGACCCAAATACATCGGCGGCGAGAGAGCAAAATATGAATAAAAACAATTATCCCCTCAGAATTTTACACGGAATTCTGAGGGGAATTTTTTAAAGGTAACTTATACCGTTATAGATATTCAGTGCCACAAGCAGAAGCATTACCGCAGAAAAGATTTTGCGTATAAGCTTATCGTCAAATTTACGGTTGAATTTTGAGCCGATTATTCCGCCCAATATTGCCGCAGGCAGAATAAATATCAGGGTTTTCCACTGGTGTGCATAAGGCTCAATTCCCGTTGAAACAAACAGCGTTATAAGCTTCGAAAGCTGTGAAAAGAAAATGATTGCAACGGAATACACCGCAGACTCTTTGACGCTGAGAGAAAAAAACAAGGTAAGTACCGCAACGTTAATCGGTCCTCCGCCTATTCCGAGAAACGATGCAAAAAAGCCTAGCATCAGACCAACAATCAAAATTACGGCATTGTTTTTTATATGAAATGATTTACGCTCTTTGCTTACATAAAAACAAACTGCCAGAAGCAGAGTTGCAAGCACAAAAGCCTGAACGCACCTTACTTTTTCCTGCGGAATGGCGGAACCGAGTGAATCCATAGCTTTGCTGCCAAGCCATCCGCCTGCTATTGAACCGAAGGAAATAAACAGAATGATATCTTTCCTGAACTCAACTTTGCCCTTTATGTAGCGTAAAGTTGAAACAACAGACATAGTAAAAACCGCCATTGACGAAAGAAAATCAACCTGCATTCTTGGCTCTGCACCGATAAAATCCAGAACAGGTTTAATTATTACTCCCCCGCCCAAACCCACAAAGGCGCCGAGAGTTGTTGCAACTAAAATTACAACCGAGTATATTGCCGCAAGCATTTAAAATCTGCTTATCATATCCGCAAAAGCATCTGCAACAGCCTTCTGCGCACCGATACCCATTGAATTTGTTTCGTGATAATGATTAAGGTCAAACTTATCCTTATAGCCGTTAAGATAAGGCTGTGTGGGGTTAAGGATGAAATCATTGGGAGGCACAACATAAGCCGTCATATCGTTTGAGACGCCGAAAACAACCATATCGGGCTCGCCTGCAATTTCAGCAAGCGGTGTGGGATTGATTTCGCCGCCCTTACCCGTGGGTGATGTTTCCGCTGATTTATAGCCGCCGTAAACCGTTGAAACAAAGCTTTCACCGGGAATGAGAAGCACCTTTTTGCCTCCGATTGACATATATGTCATTTCGGTCATCATTGCAATACCGATATCACTTTCCTTGCAGGGATATGCCTTGAAGCTCATAACGTGACGCATTGCAAGCAGAGTCAGAACGTAGTTGCCGACAGGAAGATAGAAGGGCTGCTGCATAATCTTCATTTCGGGCTGAAGTTCCTTATCATTATCAATCTTCAATGCCGCATCTGCAATCATTTTTGCCTGCAGCTTTATGCAGTTGACATTATCCTTTTCGTCAAGCTCCGCAGCATCCATTGCACCGATAGCGCCGATACCGAAAAGTACATTTGCGCCCTTTTCAGCTTTAATCTGTTCACGCATAAAATAAGGATATTCGCCGCTGAGCATACGGTTTGAGCCGCCGAGTGAATTGGGATGTGCACCGAAATTCATAATCCAGGTTTCCGCACTGCCGTCATCGGGCACAAAACGGAATCTTGTAAGAATTTCGTGCTTATCAAGGAAACCTCTGCGGGTCTGAAGACCGCCTTCAATCTTAATATCACCGGTGTAAAGCTTGCCGTTTTTTCTTGCGGCATAAGCTTCCTCAGCAACCTTGACAGCCTTATTCATAAGCATATCCATATATTCGGGGTCTTTACCGTCTGAGGGAATGCTGACAAGATTGGGCTTGCCCCAATAGCCGAGGGTATCAATACCGGAATGGCTGTGGGTACAGCTGAAATTAATGCACTTGCAGCCTTTGATTTTGGGTGAAGCCATAATCATTGAACGGATTTTGTTGACTTCAACTCTTGTCATACCGACAATATCCGCACCCAGCCAGAGCATACCTTCTTCGTTGCCGCAGTCAAGCCACACTGCGCTTATGTAAACAGGTGTAAGCACGCCTTCCATTTTATGACCTGAGCCGTGACCTGCAATCCAGTAGGTTTTGCCGCTTTCAAGATCGGGCATAATTTCGTCTGTTGCAAAGCCTGCTCTGTAACCACTGCCGCTGATAACTGTGGGTACAACTTTTTCGATTTCGGGTGCTGTTTCGTTTTTGCAAACCTTTTTACCGAATGATTTCGTTATTGCTACTATGCCTTTTGAGGCGAGATCCATAATATCCATATTTTCTCTTTCCTTTCTCAGCAGTTCTTACCGAACTTATAAATGCTTTGTGATTCAATGTCAAAATTGGGAATGATAACAGGCGGTACACCTGCATTAACCGTAAGGGATGAAATCATTGTTCTTGCATAAGGAAAAAGCTCCTTGAAGGTCTGAACATGAAGCAGTTCCTTTTTGATATCGGGATTGTATGTGAAAATGCCGTGAATAACCGCTTTGATTTTAAATCTTTCTTTATCTGCCTTGTCGTTGACTTCAACCGTGAATTCACCGAGGCAGGTATTGTTGGGTGAATATTTCACATTGTATGAATACTTGGTTTCAAACTCAAGCTTTGCGCCGTTTTCACATTTGTTGACAAACTCTATTTCACTTGCCTTGTATCCCTTAAAAACAATATTGTTTGCCAATCAGATCACCTCTGCTTTTTCAATTACAATAGGTGTTACGGGCTTTGAAAGCGCTCTGTCGTTTCCTATTGTTCTCGAAACATCAAGGAAGGAATCAACAACCTCCATACCCTCGGTAACAATACCGAATGCAGCATAATCACCGTCAAGGAAGGTTGCATCGTCATAACAGATGAAAAACTGAGATGATGCGGAGTTAGTATACTCAGATGATTCGTAACCTGTATATGATTTCTGAGGGTCACCCTTGCGTGCCATTGAAACAACGCCTCTTGTGTGTGAAAGCTTGTTATCCATATAACCGTTTGAAGCAAATTCGCCGTAAATTTCGTCGGGACTTCCGCCTGTACCGTCACCGTTGGGGTCACCGCCCTGAGCCATAAAGCCGTCAACAATTCTGTGGAAGGTAAGACCGTCATAGAAGCCTTCCGAAACAAGTTTAACGAAATTTTCAACGGTCTGAGGTGCATATTCGGGGTAAAGCTCAATAACGAACTCGCCGCCGTTTTCCATTGTAAACCTAACCTTTGTATTCCCTGACACACTTGAATTCACCGTTGATTGTGCAGTATCCGATGTTTCTCCGTCATTATCCGAAACGGGATTTTCCGTATTACCGCAGGCACCGAAAACAAAAACAAGTGCAAGGCAAAGGGCAATAATTCTGATGAATTTTTTCATAAGTCCATACTCTCCTATTTTATTTATATTTCAATTATATATTTTAAAGCGAAAAATAGCAACAGTATTTTTGAATGTTCATCAAAAATTTGCAAAAAAATTCCGGGAACAAAACGTTCCCGGAAACAAAAATAACGATTAATAGTTTTCTTTTCTTACTTCAAAGTAAGCCTGAGGATGAGCGCAAACGGGGCAAACCTCGGGAGCTTTCTTACCCATTACAAGGTGACCGCAGTTACGGCATTCCCACATTGTTTCTTCTGCCTTTTCAAATACCTTCTGCATTTCAACATTGCTGAGAAGTGCACGGTATCTTTCTTCGTGGGTCTTTTCAATAGCAGCTACCATACGGAATTTTTCTGCAAGCTCTGCGAAGCCTTCTTCCTCTGCTTCTTTTGCGAACGTTGCATACATATCTGTCCATTCATAGTTTTCGCCTTCGGCTGCGTGAAGAAGATTCTGAGCTGTATCACCAAGTTCTCCGAGAGCCTTGAACCACATCTTTGCGTGCTCTTTCTCGTTATTGGCGGTTTCGGTGAAAATTGCCGAAATCTGCTCAAAGCCTTCCTTCTTTGCAACAGATGCAAAATATGTGTACTTGTTTCTTGCCTGTGACTCACCTGCAAATGCAGTCATAAGATTCTGTTCTGTTTTTGTGCCTTTAAGATTCATTGTTATTTCTCCTTTATTTGTATTTTCTTCTACCGCTTCAACTCTTTCAAAGTCTGATGCGGGATGCTTGCAAAGCGGACAGATAAAATCTGCGGGAAGTTCATTGCCTTCATAAATGTAACCGCAGATCTTACAGCGGTAATAAACCTTTGCGGTCTTTTTTACTTCAGGCTTGGGTTTGATGTACTTATGATAGTAGTCATAAGTTACACTCGGTACTTCCGAAAGGATTTCGCAATCGGTAACATCCGCAAGGAAAAGCGTGTGTGTTCCAAGGTTAGTCGCAGTAACTACCTTTGCGGAAATATAAGCATTTGTTGAATCGGTGATGTAATACAGACCGTTTGCACTTCTGTTTTTGGCAGCGAAATCTTCAAACTTATCAACATCTTTACCGCTTCTGAAACCAAAAGCTTTGAAAAGTTCGAATTTTGCACCAGTGGTAAGAATACTCACATTGAATTCATTCGTTGCAAGAATCATATCGTGAGTTTTATTTGCCTTGTTCACCGCAACGGTTATTCTGTTAGGGTTTGATGTAACCTGTGTTACGGTGTTGATTACACATCCGTTGTCAAAGCCGTTTTCTTTGGCGGTCAGAACATAAAGACCGTAGCCGATTTTAAACATTGCATTTGTGTTCATAAACTACCTCCCTTGTATATTATTGTTGGCATTATGCATAACATTCAACCAATTTAAGATTTCCCGTTACCGAAAATTTATTTTTAGCATTTTCGGGCATAAGGAAATAATCACCTTTTTTAACCTCTGTATTATATCCGTCACCGATAATTTCACCGTTGCCCTCGGTTACCACATAAACCGCCGCTCCCCTGCCAAGCTCAAAGCTGCCGCCCGTCAGGGTAACACTTCTTACCGCAAAGCTTGAAGTAATTGTTTCATCAATTATTGCTTCATACTTTATGCCGTCGGCTTCACTGATGGTTTTGGGAGTAAGCGGAGCAGGATATTTTTTGCCCATATCAAAACATTCAAGGGCTTTTTCACGGTCAAGCCCGAGATACATTTCTTTATCCGACAGTTTATATTCACCGCACCAGCGTTCGGGCTGAATTGTGAAATCCGTAGGCTCCTGCACTTCAAGAAGCAGACAGCCCTTTCCGATTGCGTGAACCATTTTTGCAGGTATGTAAATTACATCCCCCGCCTTGACATTGATTGAGCAAAGCAGATTTTCCATGGCATCGCCGCCGTTTTCACTCTCGTCAATGGCTTTTTCAAAATCTTCAAGAGTTACACCGTCTTTGAAGCCGAAAAAGATTTTTGCATCGGGGCGTGTTGCAAGAATAATCCAGCTTTCTTCCTTACCGTATTTTGATGAAAAATACTTTTCGGAAAAAGCTTTGTCGGGATGTGCCTGCACGGGAAGTCTGATTGCACTGTCAAGAATTTTTGTAAGAATTCCCAGGTCATCTCTGCCTCCGAGAATTTCAGCTTTGTATTCTTCAACCGCATCATTAAGGTAAATATCCGTACCTCTGATTTTTGAAACGCCTTCATATTCGTCGGTACTGCCTTCGTTAAGTGCTTTGACACTTGAAGCTACCCATTCTTCGGGATAAAATCCGTCTGTTGAATCATCGCCGAAGAAATCCGAAAAAAGCTTTCCGCCTGTGTAGACTCTGAACACTCTGTTTTTTTCAAAGAAAATAGGTTTATTATAAAACATAATCAATTCTCCGCATATCCGATAAGGCTGCACGCCTCATCAATATTTTTGAATTTGCCTGCCGCAACAGCCGCCGCAAGCGCCGCACCGTATGACGCTTCCTCTGCATAGAGAGGTATTTTTATCTCACAGCCGAACATTTCCGATGTAATTCTGCGCAAAGCCTTGTTCTTTCTCATTCCGTTACCCGAACAGACAAGTCCTTTTGCCTTCTTGCCGCCCTGCTCATACATTTGGTAAAGTTCATCGGACATACCGCTCAGAACAGCCAATGCAAAATCGGCAGGTGTAAAGTTTTCCTCGGAAATATTGGTGAAAGAGCCTCGCTGCGACGGGTCATTTCTTGTTCCGCAGAAACGGCAATCAGCTTTGAGGGTAGTTTCATTTTTGCTTTCCAGAAGGCAGTCAATATAGCCGTAAACGGAGTTTTCACTGCCTGCTATCTGTCTGAAAAAGCCTTCAAGCATTGCAAAAGCTCTGCCGCCGCAAAGTGCACAACCTGCCGCAAGAAAACGCTTGCCGTCAAAAGGTCGGTTTTCAACGGAATCGCAATCAGCAAGCACTGATGTAAGCCAGGAAATCTGCGAGCCCGTACCAACATTTATAAGTGCATCATCGAAATCCGAAACAGAGCCGATAAAGCTTGCCTGATTATCTCCCAAAGCAACACAAACGGGAATATCCTTATATGTTCCCACCGCTTTGAAATCTGCAGTCACCTCGGGCAAACGGGAATTTTCAAGCGTAAAACGATTTTCTTTGACATCAAAACAACCCAGACTTGCCGCATTTGTTATATGAACAACGGGCTTTTTTAATCCGCAAAGGCACATTGCCGCATAATCGGCTATGGTGCAAAGACTTACCGCATCTTCGGGGATAATTCCGTTTATTTCATTGTAGAAATCCGTTGCAAGACCGTAACCCGCAAAACAGCCCAGAGTCTGTGCATAGGATTTGCCGCCCTTGTATTCTTCGGCAGCACGTTCATCCTGCCAGATGTAGAGAGGGCTGACTGCCTTACCCTCTGCATCGGTGTAAACAATACCGTGCATCTGGCCCGAAAAGCCTATTGCCAAAACATCGGATAAGCCCAGCTCATCAATAACGGAATAAACCGTTTCCATTATAACCTCGGGATTCTGAATTTTTTCAAAGCTTTTGTCGGTTGCAATAAATGAATTGTTTGACTTTGTGACGGATTTCAGTATTTCGCCGTTTACGGCATTGACACAAACACCGCATATGCTTGTTGTGCCGATATCAAGTCCGATAATTTTCATTCCGTCACCTCAGCAAAGAACGGTTGACTTGGGGTCAAGTCTTGTTATGATATCCTGCTGAATTGCAGGTGAAAGGTCAAGGAAGTTAACAAACGTACCGTGGATTCTCATAATGTAAACACCGCTTGGTGCATACTTTTTGGGCTCTGCAAGCACCTTTCTGAGAATTTCGGCAGTGGTAACATTGACATACAGATAGAAAGGTGAAACGCCGTCTTTCATAGGATTGAAGAACAAGGGATTGATAACCTTATCCCTGAATTCAACGCCCTTACCTTCGGTATTATCCGATGTGAAATATTTGGGGTCAATACCAAGATGCGAAGCATAGCCGCCGTTCATCTTTTCAAAGGGCATCTTCATATTTGAAAGCATACGGAAGCCAAGACCGTTTTCGGCACTGCCGTAAAGGGGGTCAACGCCGTAGCCCAGCATATCTCTTGATTTTCTTCCGTCGGGTGTAGCGCCTACCCAATAGCCGTAAAGAAGATGGGTTGAAGGTGAGCTGAAATCGGGTCTGAATGAATTGCCCAGATAATTCTTTGTTGACGAAACGATATCTGCAACTTTTGAAGCAATTTCGCCTGCTTCACGGTCAACGCCCTCAATGTTGTTGCCGAATTTATCTGCCGAAAGAAGGAATTCTCTCAAATTCTCATAACCATTGAAATCAGCTTTGAGTGCATCCACAAGCTTATCTGCATCTTCGGGTCTTTCTGCAAGGAGCTTATCGATAGCGGCAAAGCTGTCGGCAATAACGGAAACGCCGTGAATAAGACATCCGCTGCCGTTATATTCGGTACCCTGTGCCTTGGTATCTCTGGCATCGATACCGTTTTCAAGACCGCCCATAAGGCATGAAAGGAAAGGTACTCTCTGCGTTGAAAGTGCGGCTGATGCACCGTTTGCGGCTTCGCCCATTGCTGCAACAAAACGCTCAACATTCTTCCAGAATGCTTCACGCACGTTTTCAAGACTGCAAGGCTCAACATCAACAAGCTTTTCGCCCGTTATTGCAGAAACACCGCCGGTAAGTGTCATTTCAAGAATCTTGGGAAGGTTAAGCCAGCTGTTTGTGGTGTTGCCGTTATCCTTACCCATAATCAAAGGCTCCTGACAGCCTGCTATTGAAATATCCGCAAGGTCGCAATCCGCAACGCCCTTTGATGAAAGCACTGCAAAAAGTGAATCATCGTTGAAGAATGAAGGAGTAAGTGCACCGGGTGTGAAAAGGAATCTGCCCATTTCCTCATAAAGCTTCTGAGGAGTATTCTTATGAAGCTTAACCGAAAGAATAGGCTGAGGAAGGTTCATATCGTAATATGCATCCATAAGTGCATAAGAAGATTCGTTGGTAAGGTCGTTACCGCAGATGTCACGGCCGCTGATGATAATATTCTGTGAAATCGCCCAGCTTCTGTCCGCAACATTGAAGAATACAAGAAAATGCTTGAAAAGTGATGCAACCGTATCACGGTCAAGTCCGTTTCTGTAAGGCTCAAAAATTCTGTCTGCATTACCTACGGAGAAGGCAAAGGGATTGGGAGTCTGTTCAAGGCACATAATCTGCCACATAATAATGAATGCCTGAATTGCTTCGCAAAGATTTTCGGCACCGTTTTCGGGCACCTTGCGAAGGGTCTTTTCCATTATTTCAAGCTGTGCTTTTCTTTCGGGTGAAGCGGTTTTTGCCTGCTCTGCCGCAAGGTCGGCATATCTGTTGGCAAGAATAATTGCACTTTCAAGGGCAATTCTGAAAGCTTTGTAGCCGTTGCCTTCCTTACCCTCAATCTTTTCAATCATAGCCTTAACACCGTTCTTTATTGCATAACGCATATCGGGAATAAGATGACCCGTAACCTGCTCAAAAAAGAAAATTACTTCTTTGGTGTAGCATTCGTTTTTGCCGTAAACCTCGCCAAGCTTTACAGCATATTCGGTTTTGGCAAATTCATCTCTTGCCGCATTGATTCTTTCGGCAGTGAATTCGCCGTTGGGCTCAATATCACCAAACACAGCCGCAGGGTCGCAGTAGCCACTGAATTCTTCAACCTTGAATGTGGGGTTAATCAAAGCATAGCTTCTTGCGAAAGCATCATCCTGAGTTCCCGCAAAAAGCTGATAATCGCTCAGATATATGGGAATTGTCTTAACGATTTCTCTGAGTATGAGAGCCTTTTTGACCTCTTCATTTTCGCCCTCAAATTCTTTTGAAAGACGGAGCTCGGCTTCCTTTGCAATAAACCAGCCGTCAAGACGGTTGCCCGCTCTTTTTTCAGCAAAAAGTTTTTTTGCCATTTCCGTAATCTTAACACTGTCAAGAACTGTATTCATCTTCATTCTCCTTATGTTGTAACGGTTTTCATTCCGTATGAATTAAATTTTTCCGTAAATTCTTTTATTTTGTCAGACGGCACAAAACCGTTTTCGATTTCGTAATTACCCTTCCATTTATCCTTGCCGTATTCGTGATAGGCAAGAAACTCAAAAACGGCATTTGAAGTATCAAACCGATTGAAATATTCAGAAAAGCCGTCGGGATTATCATTCACACCGTGAATAACGGGTATTCTTATGTGAATCTGCCTGCCTTCTTCCAAAAAATATTCAATATTTTCTTTGACGGATTTGTTTGATGAACCGATCCACTTTTGATGAAGCTCATCATCATAATGCTTGAAATCCGTAATCAGGTAATCTGTGTATTCCGCCGCTTCACGCAAAGAATAATATGATGCATTGGTTTCGACGGCAGTGTGAATTCCACTTTCTTTAAGCCGTTTCAGCAGAGGTATAAGCTCCTCTGCCTGCATACAGACCTCTCCGCCCGTGAAGGTAACTCCTCCCCCGTCAAAAAACATCATACGGCTGCGCATTATCTCGTCATATAATTTATCAACCGTATAGTCCTTGGCATTGGCATTTTCAGGCGGTATGCTGTCTGCATTCGAGCACCATTTACAGGCAAAATTACAGCCTTGCAGATGATAAACAAGGCGGTTACCCGGACCGTCCTGGGAATAATTAAATCCCTTCTGAAGAATTTTCACCGTCTCACCGCCTTTCCCTAATTAAAATAATTTTAACCCTTTTATTTTTTACTGTCAATACCAAATTGCTTTATTTAAGTAAACTGTTGAAATTATTTTTTCTGTATGGTAGAATAGAATAAATTTATTTGGGAGCAGAGAAGAATGAACCCCATAACCCTTGTAACTCTCGGCACAGTTGACTCAACAAACACTTACGCAAAACAGAATATTCAAACCCTTACCCTGCCCTCTCTCATCATTGCCGACAGGCAGACCTCAGGCAGAGGAAGACACGGCAAAAGCTTTTATTCACCTGACAAAACCGGGCTGTATATGACACTTGTTTTTGAGGCACCGGATGAATGCGAGCTTATCACACCTGCGGCGGCAGTTGCGGTCTGCAACGCACTGGAAAGCTATGAAATAAAGCCACGAATCAAATGGGTAAACGATGTTTATATCGGGATGCTGAAAGTCTGCGGTATACTTGCGGAATGTTTTCTGTTTAACGAAAAAAGATATATTGCATTGGGTATAGGAATCAATCTCACAACAAGCGACTTCCCCTCTGATATCCCCAATCCCGGCAGCATCAATATTGATTGCAACAAAACAGAACTTGCTTTGATGATATCGGAACATTTTTTATCACTTACCGACAACAGATACATTCTTGACGAATATGAAAAAAGGCTTTTTGTTATCGGAAAGGATGTAATGTATACGAAAAACGGCACTGAATTCACTGCAACGGTCAAAGGAATAAACAGTCTTTGCAATCTGATTGTATGCCGCAGTGACGGAATTGAAGAAACTCTCTCCTCGGGAGAAATATCGGTTAAAATGAGGTAACAGAATGAACAGACTCAGAATATATACAGCAGTAATTCTTGCACTGTCGGCTGTGCTTTCATTTACTGCCTGCAAAAATGATGTATCCGACACGGTAACAACAACCGCTGAACAGGTAAGCACAACAAAAAGCAACGGCTACACATACAATGATGCCGTATTCACAATAGAGCCCGTTTCGGAATATATTCATGTTGTGCCGCCCGTACCTACACGGCAAAAGATTGAAAAAAGCGAAAAAGCAGAAAATCCCGAAAGCGTGACGGTCGCATCAGAATCAACTGCTAAACAAAACCAATCCGATAAGGTTGAAGAAATCGCAAATGGCATTAACATCCTTTCAAAGACATCGCCTGTACTGAAAGGCAATAATGCCTCGGTTATAATCATAGGCACTCCCGGTGCTTCATACACCGTTGAATTCTACGAAACAGAAACAAAAAAAGCCGCATACAGCGGCCTTAAAACAGTAAAAGCGGATTCTTCGGGCATCGCAAGCTGGGATTTCACAATCGAAGAAAGCTGTGAGCCCGGCGAAAGAAAGGTTATTATCAGAGAGAAAAATTCTGACAAATACATTCAGACATCCATTACGGTTTATTAAGGAGGAACAAAAATGGAAAGAAAAGGAAGCTACAATAGCAAAAGATTTCCCCAGCGCACCTGTGATTATTTCGGTGCAGGCAACGGTCTGCTCAGTGACAAAGCATATTGCCTTGCCTGCGACAAAAACGGAGCTGTTTACATCGGTACCGACGGCGGCCTTAATTACACAAAGGCAGACGGTACAATGGGTTCCTTCCCCTGCAATGCGGTAAAAACAGCTTACACTTCGGCAGAAGGTACGGTTTACTTTGCAACGGAAAACACCGTTTACTCGGTTACCGACGGCAAAACCGAAGAAATTCAGAGCTTTGATAACGAAATCCGTGCAATGAGCGGCACAAACGATGTATACCTGCTTACCTCAAACGCACTTTATAAACTCGAAGACGGAACGTTTGAAAGATTTTTCCACAATGATGTAGATGCGGATTGCCTTGCAATTTCAGACACCAAGATTACCGCCGCAAAAAACAGATCTCTCAGCATTGTAAACGGCAAAAGAAAGCACTGGATGAGCATATTCCCCGAACACTCAAATATGCCCGCACTTAAAATAAACTGCCTTGCATTTGACAACGGTACCGGCTTCCTCTGGCTGGGTACAGATAAAGGTGTTTACATATTTGACTGCAAGTGCAACTGGTTCGGTCACAGCGAGCTTAACGCACTTCCCGAAGAAGAAATTTTCAACATCTTCTTTGCGGACGACGGCAGAGTTATCCTTTCGTCCGAAGCAGGTCTTATCATCCTCAAAAACGGTTCACGCAAATATCTGCCTGCAACCCGTTGGGCTTGCGAAAGCAAAATAAACAGCGCAATTGCCTGCGGAAATACAATCTGGACCGCCACCGATTCAGGCGTTACAAAGATAACCGAAACTGAAATGACCCTTCAGGAAAAGGCAGAATACTGCTTTAAATTTACCGAAGAAAAATATGTAAGAACCCTCGGCTATGTTACCGGTCTTAACAAAATCAAGGATTGCGATATCAACACAGGCGTGCCCAACATAACCGATAATGACGGACTCTGGACTCAGACATATATCGGAGCTCTCGCATATGCTTATGCGGTTACAAAAGATGAAAAAATTCTCGAAGCCGCAAGACGCTCAATGAAGGCTATGGGCTATCTTACAAAAGTAACAGGAGTAAAGGGCTTTACCGCAAGAGCAGTACGCTTTGAAGGCGAAGACGGATATGGTACGGTTGTAAAGCGTGACGGTGCAGAATGGCATCCCGCACCCAACGGCGAATGCGAATGGCTTGGCGAAACATCAAGTGACGAAATGACGGGTCACTACTTCGGTTTCTCCCTTTACTATGATTTCTGCGCAAACGATGAAGAAAAAGAATATATCAGAGAAATTATCTGCGATATAACAGATCACATTCTTGAAAATAATTACAGACTTTGTGACGTTGACGGTCTGCCTACAACCTGGGCTATCTGGGACCCCGAACAGCTCAACAGAAACAATATGTGGATTTGGGAGAAGTGCATTAACTCCCTTGAAATGCTTACATTCCTTGATGTTGCATATCATGTTTCGGGCGATGAGAAATACAGAAAAGAATTCCTCCACCTTGCCATTGATGAGCATTACCTTCTCAACGCAGCACAGCACAAGAAGGATGACGGTCACACCTGTCACATCGACGATAACCTCGGTTTCCTCAGCACAATGACAATTCTCCGCATCGAAAAAGACCCCGCAATCAGAAAGTACCTGCTTATGGGACTTAAGCACCATTGGGAATATGAACGTCCCGAACACTGCGTACTGTTCAACCTTGTTTACGGCGCATTTTCAGATGATGCCTGTGACCTTGACATTGCAGTAAAAACTCTGCGTGATTTCCCCCTTGATTTCCTTAACAGACCTCTTTTCAACTCAGCAAGAAAAGACCTTGTTTATGACACAGAACAGGAAAAATGGGGCGAGCCTGCACAGCTTAAGGAGGCACTCGACATTGATGCGAGGGTTGTTCGCAACTATGACAGCAACCCCTTCCGTACAGACGATGGCCACGGCAGAAGCGCCTGCAGCCCTACCCCCTTCCTTCTTCCTTATTGGTTTGCAAGGTATTACGGAATAATTGAAGAATAAGAACACAAACAAAAAGGCTTGCATGGAATTACCCGTGCAAGCCTTTAAAATTATTCGTTTGTTTCTTTTTTCAGTTTCTTAAGCTCTTTTTTTGTCTTTTCTTCAATTTTACCAATCTTTTTATTGAACTTTTCCTGTTCTTTTTTCATCTTTTTGTCAAGCTTATCAAGTTCCTTACTGAATTCCTCATAAGCCTCTTCCTGAGCCTCACGCTCTTTTTCGTCAATTTCACGCTCTAACATCCATTTAACAGTGCCCTCAAGCGATTCTTCAAGGCTCATAGGCTCATAGCCAAGCTCGGCTCTTGCCTTATCGCAGGAAAAATTGCAGTTTTCACAAAGCTTACGAATTGAATATTCATTTAACACAGGAGGCATTTTAAGAACTTCAAAAGCCTTTTCGATGAAGGGAAGAAGTGCAAGAATCATACTTTTGCGCAGCTTTAACTCAGGCGATCTTTTATCGCACACATAAGCAAGCGTTCTTATAAATTCATCGATGGTGTGGACATAACCGCTGAGTATGTAGCATTCACCGTTTCTTCCCTTTTCGGCAGCAGCCACCATGCCCTTCGCAACATCTCTGACATCAACAAAGTTATACGCACCGAAATCAAGGGTAACAGGAAAAAGACCTTTAAGGAAAAGGCTTATCATTGAGCCTACACTTGAAGTGTTGTTATTATCGTGAGGACCGAGACAGCAGCTCGGATGAACAACACACACTTTAAGCTCATCATCTGCACTGTCAAGCACATACTGAGTAGCACAAGCCTTTGATTTTGCATATGCACCTTCAAGCAAATCCGGGTCAAAACTGCTGATTTCGGTTAAAACCTCATCACCTTTACCTGCAGGAATTGCATCAACAGACGAGCAGTAAACAAGGGTTTTTACGCCACATTTTTTGCATGCAGCAACCACATTTTTGGTGCCCTCAAAATTCACATCCCACACCTGCTTATCTTTCGTGCCGCTGATATCAACAACACCGGCAATATGATAAACGGTCTCGGCACCTGCAAAAGCCTGTTCAAGCTGTTCGGGATCGGTAACATCCCCCATAAATTTTTCGCATTCGATGCCGTCGAAATAAGGGCTGTCTGTACGAAGTAGAAGTCGCATCTTTTCGTTTCTCGCTTCAAGCTCCTTTACAAGAGCAAAGCCGACATAGCCTTTGCCGCCGGTTATAACATTAAGTCCCCCACTCATTCCGTTCATCTCCTTATCCAAATTTATATCATATTTTACCATATATATGAAAACACTTCAATATAAAATGTAACATTTATTCGATAAATCCAACGAAATTTGTCCGTTTTTGAATGAAAACGCAGAATTATAAACTTAAAAACAAAATTTAATTGACAATTCAGACTCTTTGATGTAAAATATTAGCCGATATTTAAAAGGCGCAGAAAAGAAACAGTAAGCGGTTTCTGAGTTTTCAGAGAGAGAGCGGTCGGTGAAAGCTCTCAATTCAGCCCGCCCAACCCGTCTTTGAGCCTCGGTGCCGAATTCAGTAAGCACCGACGGTTAATTCCCGTTATCGGATTTTGAGAGCAGATTGTAAAAATCTGAACTTGGGTGGTACCGCAGACTATTTTGTTTGTCCCAAGCCTTAGGGCTTGGGCATTTTTTATTGGAGGTAAAATTATGAAAATCGACAAACTTGCAGGTGAACGTTTTAAGGAAAAGCCCTCGGATTGCGTCATAGACAGCCACGCACTTATGCTCAGAGGCGGTTATATGAAGGGTGTTGCAAACGGCATCTATTCTTCATTTATGCCCCTTAGAAGAATCACAAGAAAAATCGAGAATATTATCCGTGAAGAAATGGATGCAATCGACGGTCAGGAAGTACAGTTTCCCGTTGTTATGCCCGCATCACTCTGGGCAGAATCAGGCAGATACGAAAGCATCGGCAGCGAGCTTATGCGTTTCAAGGACAGAAACGATTCACCCATGGTTCTCGGTATGACTCACGAAGAAGCTGCTGTTCAGCTTGTCAGAGAATATGCAAACAGCTACACAAGATATCCTTTTATGATTTATCAGGTTCAGACCAAATTCCGTGACGAAGCAAGACCCAGAGGCGGTCTTATCCGTGTCCGTGAATTCACAATGAAGGATGCATATTCATTCCACACATCTCAGGAGGATCTTGAAAGATATTACGACGTATGCTACAAAGCATATGAACGCATCTTCGCAAGAGCAGGTATCCCCGAGGTTATTACCGTTGCTTCCGACTCAGGTATGATGGGCGGCAGCATTTCACACGAATATATGCTTCTTTCACCCATCGGCGAAGATTCAATCGCAGTTTGCTCGGAATGTGATTACAGAGCAAATATGGAAGCCGCCGAAAGCATTATCGAAAATAAAATTGAAGGCGAATCAAAAGAACTTGAACTCGTATATACACCTGACATCCATACAATTGAAGACATCTGCAACTTCCTGAAAACTCCTCTTGAAGAAAGCTGTAAAGCTGTTGTATATCAGAAAAATATGACAGATGAATATGTTGTTATTTTCATCAGAGGCGATCTTGACATCAACGAAACAAAGCTTACAAACTATCTCGGCGAAGCAGTTCACCCCGCAGTTATTACAGACGATTGCGGACTTTTCGCAGGCTTTATCGGCCCCTACAATCTCGATAACGAAAAGTTCACAGTACTTTATGATAAGTCACTCGAAAACACTCACAATCTCTCCTGCGGTGCAAACCGGCTTGACCATCACTACAAAGGTCTCAAGATAAGCAGAGATATTGGCGAAGTTGAATATATTGACCTTGCCAAAATCAAGGAAGGCGGTATCTGCCCCAAGTGCGGTAAGCCTGCAATCAGCATTTCAAGAGGTATCGAAGTCGGTAACATC
>JAZSHU010000055.1:0-92742 GCA_045533455.1 Acutalibacteraceae bacterium
GCTTGGCCTCCGACTTCGCAAGGTCAACCGTATCGCCTTTTTCAAACGGAAAGCGTTTTTCCGGCATTCCGAAATACACGACACCCGTTCTTGCACCGTTTTTTGAAACAATCATTCTGATGTGCTTGCCGTCGGAAACACCTGCAATTTCGTCAATTCTTACACCGAATAAGCCGAAGCAAGGCTGAGGATTGCCTGCACCGAAGGGCTCAAGAAGGCTCATTGAATTAAGCATATCAAGACCTATTGAGTTAGGCAACAGACGGCAATCGATTTTCTGAAGCGCAAAGGGCATTTCCTTATCTCTTGCATACTCGTTTATCCTTCTGCGGAATTCTTCAATCCGTGAAGATTCAAGCCCCAGACCCGCAGCAAGAGTATGTCCGCCAAAATGGTCCAGACAATCCGATACCGCTTCAATGGCATCGTAGATTGAAAATCCTTCTATACTGCGGCAGGAACCTCTGGCTACATCTCCGTCACGGGATATAACCACACAGGGTCTGCCGAATCTTTCGGTTATTCTTGCAGCCACAATTCCGATAACACCCTGATGCCAGCCTTCACCGTCAACAACTATAATTCTGTCATTGAGAATATCCGAACCTGCGGAAAGCATATTCTGAACCTGAGAGAAGATAGATGTCTCCGTCTGCTGGCGGTTGGTATTCATTCTGTTTATTTCAGCCGCAAGGTCAGCGGCAATTTCATCGTCATCACAAAGAAGCAGGTCAAGCGCCTTGTGGGCTGACCCCATTCTGCCTGCCGCATTGATTCGGGGGCATACCGTAAATGCCGCTGTGGATGCGGTAAATATCTTATCACCTACACCTGCAATCTCCATAAGTGCATTAATGCCCGGTCTGGGGTCTTCATTTATCAGATTAAGACCTCTTCGCACCATAACTCTGTTTTCACCCGTGAGAGTGACAACATCACCGATTGTACCCAGTGCGACAAGGTCGCCGTATTCTTCGATAAGTATATCACCGCTGTCACCTTCAAGTGCACACACAAGCTTGAATGCAACACCTACACCCGACATTTCTTTGAAGCTGCTGGGGCAATCACTGCGGTGAGGGTCAACAACCGCAACAGCATCAGGCAAAACATCGCCGACTTTATGATGGTCCGTAACGATAAGGTCGACGCCCAGCTCTTTTGCTCGGATTGCCTCGTCTATCGCAGAAACACCGTTATCAACGGTAACAATAAGTTTAACTCCCATTTCCGCAAGCTTTTCAACCGCAGGTATGTTTAATCCGTATCCCTCGGTAAGTCTGTCGGGAATATAACGGATAACGTTTGCGCCTCTCGTTTCAAGGTATGAATAGAGTAAAGCCGTTGCGGTTACGCCGTCTGCATCATAGTCGCCGAAAACGCAGATAAGCTCAAAATCGTCAATGGCACGGTTTATTCTCTCAGCAGCCTTACTCATATCCGCAATAGAAAGAGGTGAAAGCTGCAAAGGTGCTTCGGGATCAAAAAAATCGTTTATTTCATCTATATTGTCAAAGCCTCTTGAAGTGGCAAGCAAAGCAGCAAAAGGATCTATGCTAAGCTCCTGAGCTATCTGCGCCGCAAGGTCCTTATTACCCTTTGTCACCACCCATTTTTTGCGTCTCAAATACAATCATCCTTTCAATATCCTATAAGTATAACACTTATATAAAAATATTTCAAGAAAAATATATAAATAAAAATATCAACGCAAAAACAAAAACCGCACCTGTTGGTACGGTTTTATAATTTTATTTATTCAGTTTTTCTTCGCTCACAGCCGCTTTAAGGCATTTAAACATCAGGTATGTTTAACCGTGGGTTTAAAGAATCTTTGCAGACGAAGAAAAATTTCTGATTTCATCTTTAAATAACCCGCTTATTATCTGCCGGTTTTTGCGGCTGTGAGCTGATGTGCGTCATTGTACATCGGGTATCGCCGCCTTTCTTTTATTCACTTATTGACCGTTGGCTTATGATATATGGTCAAGAGGAATTTCGGGAGCAAACCAACACGAGCTTCAATTTGCTTTTTGGAGGATTTTGAATGTTTTTTTATTTCCGTCCCTATCTTTTCCTCGCCTTTAATATATCACACATTTTTGTGTTTGTCAATAGTTTTTTTGTGAAAAGTTGATAACTTTTGTTGAAATTGTACTTATCGTTATTTCCTATTGACTAAACAGCCAATTAAGGTTAAAATATAAATGCATTAAAATACGGAAGGAACATATCCTATGAATAACGAAGAATATACACCCGATATCGTCAGCATAGTTGACGAAGACGGAAAAGAGCATATTTTTGAAGAACTGGACAGAATAGAAACAGACAGCGGCAGATATGTTGCCCTGCTTCCCCTGCCCGAAAGTCCCGATAAAATAACGGAAGATGACAACGCACTCATCATTCTTAAAGTTGAAGAAGAAAGCGGCGAAACCTACCTTTGCCCCATTGAGGATGACGAAGAATTCAATGAAATCGGCACTGCATTTGAAGAAAGACTTGCCGATATGTTTGATTTTGAAGAATAATTAAAAAATGTAAATCCCCTGCCTTGTGCGATATGCTTGCAGTCAATATGTAACCCAACACACACTTACAGGGAGCCTTTGCTCCGATGGCGGATTGCAGACCTCCCGGTCAGACTCCGGGTCTGATTGGACGAAGGGAGCGTGAAAACATCGGGCGGCACCCACCTGCTTAACGAGCAGGTTACAATCGGCTGCATACGGCTTGGCGGGGCTATTTATGCGGAGGATACCGAAAGTGCAAAAGCTTTTTAACGCAGATTTGCTTGACATAATCCCTGTTGAAAGGGGTTTTATTTATGCCTGCAAGGAAACCCTGCCCAACGGCGGCGAAGCGGTTGCCTTTTATAACTACAATCAGGAAATAGATATATTCGAAAAAATTCCCGTTCTTACTTACATAAATGCAAAATTCGGCGAAAACGGCGCCGACACAGCAAGAACGCTCAGGGATTTTGTTACCTGCAAGGTTGTTAACATCACAACAGGAACAAAGGCTGTCTGTTACCCCGACGGAACATTCAAAATCCTCGGTGCAATGGGTGAAATCGTATCAGAAACCAAGGTTGAATACCTTGATAATCCTGCCTGTTCACCTGTTAACAACGGTGCGGATTTATGGTTTTGCGTGCCCGATTCAAATGCACTCATTAATTATTCCGTAAAACACAGCCGTATCGAATTCCGCATCGGCAGCCCCAAAGAAAAAGCATTTTGCCATCCTATTGATATTTCTGTATACGACAATAAAATCTTCATTTGCAACACCTATTCATATAAAATCAGAACACTCAGTCTTACGGATTACAATGTCAGCGACTACTGCATTTTCAACGAACCCGTTTACAAATATTTCAGAGTTAAAGATGTTGAATATGCGGTTATGCAGTCAGGCGTATACAGTTTATAAAAAATATTAACCCCGTCGGTTTCAAAGCCGACGGGGTTCTCTTATTTGTTGTATTTGTGATTTTTAATTACATCTTTTGCAATGTAAATCGGTCTGCCCTTTGTCTGGATATAAGTGCGTGCGATATATTCGCCTATGATTCCTATGCAGCTCAGCTGAATGCCGCCGAGAAGCAGAATAAGGGTTACAATGGTTGCGTAGCCCGCAACATCAATCCCGAAAGCAAGCTTCTGAATAATAACAACAAACAGGTAAACAATGGACAACACGGATGTGATAAGTCCCAGCACCGTTGCAATTCTCAAAGGTGCGGTTGTGAATGCAAAAATTCCTTCCATTGCATACTTAAACAGCTTCCAGAACGACCATTTTGATGTGCCGGTTGCTCTTTCTTCAACCTCATACGGAATGAATTTTGTGTTAAATCCTACCCACGAAAAAAGGCCCTTTGAAAAGCGGAAATATTCATCCATCTGAATAACAGCTTCCACCATAGGTCTGCGGAAGGTACGGAAATCGCTTGCACCCTGAATAAATTCCGTATCGGAAAACTTATTGATAAGCTTATAAAATCCGTCTTTGAAGAAAACAAGCAATTTGCTTTCTTTTCTTTCATCCTGATATGCGGCGATACAATCGTACTCAGGCTCAGAATCAAGCATATTTACCATATCGAGAGCAATTGACGGCCTTTGCTGCAAATCGGCGTCGATTATCGTTACATAATCGCCTTCCGATTCTTTAAGACCTGCATACATTGCGGACTCCTTACCGAAATTGCGTGAGAAATTCACGATTTTAACAGGAAGGTCACCGTCACAAAGCTTCTTAAGTTCTTTGAAAGTACCGTCACGGCTGCCGTCATTGACAAAAACAAGCTCATATTCAAAATTTACGTTTTCAAAATCTTTTTTTACCGCTTCATAGAAAAGCGATACGTTTTTTTCCTCATTATAACAAGGAACAACAAGCGAAAGCTTCATAAAATCTCACCTTTTCAGATTTTTGCCGCTTTTTTGATATCCTCAACTCTGTCTGTCTTTTCCCAAGGAAGGTCAATATCCGTTCTGCCGATATGACCGAGAGCCGCAACCTGTCTGTAAATAGGTCTTCTCAGGTCAAGCGTACTGATAATTCCTGCAGGGCTGAGGTCAAACAAATCATTAACGATTGCAGAAATTTCAGTATCTGCAATTTTGCCTGTGCCGAAGGTATCAACAAAAACAGAAACGGGCTGTTCAACACCGATTGCATAAGCAAGTTCAACCTCACACTTGGTTGCAAGACCTGCGGCAACAATATTCTTTGCAACATAACGGGCTGCATAAGCTGCTGAACGGTCAACCTTTGTGGGGTCCTTACCGCTGAATGCGCCGCCGCCGTGGCGTGCATAGCCGCCGTATGTATCAACAATAATCTTTCTGCCGGTAAGACCGCTGTCACCCTGAGGACCGCCGGTTACAAATCTGCCGGTAGGATTGATATGATACTTTGTATTTTCGTCAAGCATATCAGCGGGAAGTGTTGTTTTGATTACCTTTTCGATAATATCGGCTCTTATCTGCTCAAGCTCAACTTCGGGTGCGTGCTGTGATGAGATAACAACTGTATCAATTCTTACAGGTTTGTGGTTTTCATCATACTCAACGGTAACCTGGCTCTTGCCGTCAGGACGGAGATAACCGAGAGTTCCGTCTTTACGCACTTCAGTAAGCTTTGCGCAAAGCTTGTGTGCAAGAGAAATGGGAAGGGGCATAAGCTCGGGGGTTTCGTCACAGGCAAAGCCGAACATCATACCCTGGTCGCCTGCACCCAGTCTGTCAACACCCATTGCAATATCGCCCGACTGCTTATCGAGAGCAGTCATAACGGCACATGTGTTGCAATCGAAACCGTACTCTGCATTATTATAACCGATATCGTTAACAACATCCCTTACTATTCCGGGAATATCAAGCTCTGCGGTTGTTGTGATTTCACCCATAACAAGAACCATACCTGTTGTGCAGCAGGTTTCGCAAGCAACTCTGCCCATGGGGTCCTTAGCAAGAATTGCATCAAGCACTGCGTCAGAAATCTGATCGCAGATTTTATCGGGATGTCCGCCGGTTACGGATTCCGATGTGAATAAGTAATTTGCCATCTTTTATAACCTCTTTTTCTGAATTCTATCAACAATGTCCAAAAAAATGACCCGCCGATATAAGGCGGGTTAAATCACCTTATCTTCCGGCATTACGCCGCAGGATTTAGCACCTTGCATAACACAGGTTGCCGGGCTTCAAAGGGCCTGTCCCTCAGCCTCTCTTAATAAGGACATATTCTATTGACAGCTTATTATACAACACGAGAGTTCTTTTGTCAACCATTATTCGACAAACATACACACTTCAGAACTTCTGTCGGAGTATCAACAATGTACTCCGCACCGTTTGATTCGAGAACTTCACGATCACGGAACCCCCATGTAACGCCGATACACGGTATACCTGCGTTGTGTGCGGTTACGCAGTCAACCTCCGAATCCCCCACATAAACCGCATTTTCTTTTGTCACACCAAGCTTTTTGAGAGCAAAAAATATGCCGTCGGGCTCAGGTTTTTGCGCTACGCCGTCAACCTGACCTACAGTTACATCTATAAGCCCTTCAAAGAACTTGCCTGCTATTTTTTCAGCCGCCCAATGGATTTTGTTCGTTACAACAGCGGTTTTTATACCTTTGTTTTTCAATACTTCAAGCACTTCCGTTATGCCGTCATAAGGCTTTGTATTGACGCAGGAATTCTTTTCATAGTGTGTTTTGAATGCTTCAAGGCAATCTTCACAAATCTTTTCCGATGTGCCGGAAGGAACGCTCAAATTGATAAGTCTGCGTACGCCGTTACCAACAAAAGAACGGACTTCATCGGCACTTCTCCGAGGGAAACCGAACTCTGAAAGTGCATAATTGACGCTGTTTGTAAGATCAGCCAATGTATCGGTCAGGGTGCCGTCAAGGTCAAATATAACTGCTTTGATTTCCATAATATACCTCAAAAAACGCCGTGCCAATGACACAGCGTTTTCACTTATTTCTTGCTTTTGAACTTATCGAAAAAGCCTTCTTTTCCGTTGCCGATGGGTGCACCTCTCTTTACACCAAGCTCTTTTTCAAGCTCGGCAAGAAGATCACGCTGACGCTGGGTAAGGTTTTTCGGTGTATCAACAACAATACGCACAAGCTGGTCGCCTCTGCCTCTGCCGTTAAGAATCTGAATACCCTTGCCTTTTAGGCTGAACACTGCTTCGGACTGAGTGCCCGCAGGCAAATCAAATTTGACGTCACCGTCAAGGGTGGGGATTCTGATGTTATCGCCCAATGCAGCCTGAGTGAAGCTGATGTGCTGTTCAAGCCAGACATTGTAGCCGTCACGCTCGAAATACGCATGAGGTCTTACGAACACCGCAACTTTAAGGTCGCCCTGAGGTCCGCCGTTGACACCTGCGTTACCTGCTCCGCTGACAACAAAAACCTGACGGTCATCGATACCTGCGGGTATGTTGACATCAACAGAAACCTTCTTGTTGACTCTGCCATTGCCGCGGCATTTCTGGCAGGGATTATCTATAACCTTGCCCTTACCCTGACATTTGGGGCAGGACTTCTGACTCGAAATTACACCGAAAGGTGTTCTCTGCTGAACATTGACATAACCTCTGCCCTGACAGTCGGGGCAGGTTTTGGGTGATGACCCTGCACTTGCACCCGTACCGTGACAGTCGGGACAAGAATCAACACGGCTGATATCAACGGTTCTTTTACAGCCTTTTGCAGCTTCTTCAAAAGAAATGGTAACTCTTGTCTGAACGGTTTCACCCTTCTGGGGTGCGTTGGGGTTAGCCTGCCTTCCGCCGCCGAATCCGCCGCCGAAAAACGAGCCGAATATATCTCCCAGATCACCGAAATCAAAGCCGCCTCCGCCGAATCCGCCGCCATAGGCACCGCCTCCGCCTGCGCCGTAATTGGGGTCAACGCCTGCATGACCGAACTGGTCATAACGGGCTTTTTTCTGGCTGTCGGAAAGCACTTCGTAGGCTTCGTTGGCTTCTTTGAATTTGGCTTCTGCCTCAGCATCACCCGGATTAAGGTCCGGATGATACTGCTTGGCTTTTTTTCTGTATGCTTTTTTTATTTCGTCATCGCTTGCACTTTTTGACACGCCGAGGACTTCATAATAATCTCTCTTATCTGCCAAGGGGATTAACTCCTTTAATTGTTGTCGTCAACGTCTGTGTAATTTGCTTCGGTGTAACCGTTGTCACCTGCACCTGCATCACCCTGCTGAGCCTGAGCAGCTTCTGCAGCAGCCTTGTAAAGCTTCTCCGATACTTCGTGGAACTTTGCGGTAAGCTCATCCTGACGGCTCTTGATAAGGTTAATATCCTCACCCTTGAGAGCTTCTTTGAGAGCCTCAATCTTTTCGTTCACGCCTGCTTTTTCGTCATCGCTGAACTTATCACCGTTTTCGTTCATAAGCTTTTCGCACTGATAAACCATCTGGTCTGCTGCGTTGCGAGTGTCAACGTTTTCACGGCGTTCCTTATCTTCCTGTGCAAACTTCTCAGCATCTGCAACAGCCTTTTCAATATCTTCCTTGGACATATTTGTTGAGGAAGTAATGTTGATTGACTGCTCCTTCTGTGTACCGAGATCCTTTGCTGAAACATGAACAATACCGTTTGCATCTATATCGAAAGTAACTTCAATCTGAGGAATACCTCTGGGTGCAGGCATAATGCCGTCAAGATGGAACACACCGAGAGTCTTGTTATCTCTTGCAAATTCTCTTTCGCCCTGAAGAACATGAACTTCAACAGAAGGCTGATTGTCGGCAGCTGTTGAGAAAATCTGGCTCTTCTTAACAGGGATTGTTGTATTTCTGTCGATAATCTTTGTGCTGATTCCGCCCATTGTTTCGATACCGAGCGAAAGGGGCGTAACGTCAAGAAGAAGGAGACCCTTTACTTCGCCGCCGAGAACACCTGCCTGAAGTGCTGCACCGATTGCAACGCACTCGTCGGGGTTGATGCCCTTGAAAGGCTCTGTGCCCATAAACTTCTTTACAGCTTCCTGAACAGCGGGAATTCTTGATGAACCGCCTACCATAAGAACCTTATCGATTTCGGATGTCTTAAGGCCTGAATCGTTCATTGCCTGACGAACGGGACCCATTGTAGCATCAACAAGGTCAGCTGTAAGCTCGTTGAACTTTGCTCTTGTGAGAGTCATTTCAAGGTGCTTGGGACCTGTTGCATCTGCTGTGATGAAAGGAAGGCTGATGTTTGAAGTTGTAACGCCTGAAAGCTCAATCTTTGCCTTTTCAGCAGCTTCCTTAAGACGCTGCATAGCCATTTTGTCGCCTCTGAGATCAATGCCCTGCTCAGCCTTAAAGCCGTCTGCAAGCCAGTTGATAACTCTCTGGTCAAAATCGTCACCGCCGAGACGGTTGTTACCTGCGGTTGCAAGAACTTCCTGAACACCGTCACCCATTTCAATGATTGAAACGTCGAAAGTACCGCCGCCGAGGTCATAAACCATAACCTTCTGGTCGGTTTCCTTATCAATACCGTATGCAAGCGCTGCTGCGGTAGGCTCGTTGATGATTCTCTTAACCTCAAGACCTGCAATTTTACCTGCATCCTTTGTAGCCTGTCTCTGCGCATCGGTGAAGTATGCGGGAACAGTGATAACAGCTTCTGTTACTGTATCACCGAGATATGCTTCGGCATCTGTTTTAAGCTTCTGAAGAATCATTGCCGAAATTTCCTGGGGAGTAAACTTCTTGTCGTCAACAGCTACCTTGTAGTCTGTACCCATCTGTCTTTTGATTGAAGCGATTGTTCTGTCGGGGTTTGTGATTGCCTGTCTCTTCGCAACCTGACCAACCATTCTTTCGCCTGTTTTGCCGAAAGCAACAACAGAGGGAGTTGTTCTTGCGCCCTCAGCGTTTGCGATAACTACGGGTTCGCCGCCTTCAATTACTGCTACGCAGGAATTGGTTGTACCCAAGTCAATACCGATAATTTTTGCCATAATAATTTTCCTCCTATAATAAAGTGAAATTTATAAACATTATGAATTTGCAACCTGAACAACAGCTTCTCTGATTATTCTGTCGCCCAGTTTATAGCCTTTTGAAAATACGGATGCAATCTGATTTTCGCCAAGTTCGGGGTCTTCAACGGTCATAACCGCATTGTGGATGTTGGGGTCAAATTCATCCCCTCTTGCACCGTATGCTTCGATGCCAAGCTTTTTGAGAATTTCGCCGAGCTGTGTAAAAATAAGGTCGATGCCCTTCTTATAATCTTCAAAACTGCATTCCTTATTGTCTGTTGCTCTGTCAAAATTATCCAGCACGGGAAGGAGTTCTTTAACGATTTCAGCCTGAGATGATGTGTAAATATCCTGCTTTTCTTTCTGTGAACGCTTGCGGAAGTTATCGTACTCTGCACAGAGTCTCAGAAACTGCTCATTCTTTTCGTCAAGCTGCTTCTGAAGCTTCTCTTCCGCAGTTTCCACAACTTCTTCCTCAACCGTTTCGGGAGTTTTCTTTTCTTTTTTCATTGCGAAATCCTTTCTATTCTTCAATAGCCTGCGTTATAAGTCTGCCAACAAGGTTTGTCAGGTATTTAACGCTGGGAATTATATTTTCATAATCCATACGGGTAGGTCCGATGATTCCGATTGTTCCCGAATCACTGCCTCCCACTGAATATTTTGCAACTATAACACTTGAATTTTCAAGCTGACGGTAAATATTTTCTTTTCCGATTTTAACGTTTATCGGCTCCGTTATACCGTTAAGCACAGCTGAAACAGGCTCTTTTTTATTAAGAAATTCAAGCAGTTCCAAGGCATCCCTGCCGTAGCTTGTAAAAAGATTTGAACTTCCGCCAACCATTATTCTTGATGTTGCCGTGCTTTTTGCAAGCTCACAAACTGCCGCCATAAGCGGAAGCATCGCAAAAACATCACCATCAACGGAAGCTGCAACGGTCTGCATTGAAGCTACGCTTATATCAGAAGCAGGTTTACCGATAATGCAGGACTGCACTATGTTGTAAAACTGCTCACACACTTTTGCCGTAAGCTCGCAGTCAAGCCTGCACAACCTGCTTTTAAGAATACCGTTTGAAGTAAGAAGCACCAGCATTGCAGAGTGAACACCTACCGGCACAAGCTCAATTCTGCGGATTAACATTGCTTCGCCGCCGGGTGCGGTTGATATGCAGGCACATTTCGTAAGGTCCGCAAGGACTTCGCCTGCCTGAGCAATGAGCCTTTCGGGGTCTCCTGCCGCCGAGGAAATACCCGCTTCAATCATTCTGCGGTTAAGCTCGTCAATCTCTCTGGACTTCATAAGGTTATCGACATAATATCTGTAACCCATCTGCGAAGGTACTCTGCCTGCCGAAGTATGAGGCTGTTCAAGGTAACCCATTGCGGCAAGGTCGCTCATTTCATTTCGCACGGTGGCAGATGAAACCTGCATACCCGTCAGCGCAAGAAGTTCCTTTGAACCGATAGGCTCGCCCGTCTTGATATACTGCTCAACAACGGCTGCCAGTATCTGCTTTTTTCTCTCGCTTAATTCTGACACTTGCCACACCTCTTTTCTCAGAGTGCTAATTTTAGCACTCGAACTTTCAGAGTGCTAATCACAGTTATTACTATACCCCGAGAATACTGATTTGTCAATATTTGAATTGTAAACAAGTTGTTAAAATGTATGAATTTTCCATTAATCAGGCAAAACAAAAAGGGTTGCACTTCGGTGCAACCCGTATCTGTTCCGTATATTATGCCAATTCACCGTTCTCATAATAGATTTTGTTAACTCTGGGCATAAACGTACAAATCATTTCATAATTGAAGCTTCCGCACATTTCGCCAAGCTCTTCAGCGGTTATTTTACCGCCCTTGTCTTCGCCCATAATAATAACTCTGTCACCTACGCAGGCACCGTCAATACCTGTAATGTCAATCATTATCTGGTCCATACATACTCTGCCTACAACAGGCGCTCTTTTGCCGCCTACAAGTACACATCCCTTGTTCGAAAATGCTCTGTTGTAGCCGTCGGCATAACCGATACAAACTGTTGCGATTTTACGCTTTTCGGATGTGACATAGGCGTGACCGTAACCTATACCCTCACCTGCCTCAACATCCTTTATGTGAATAATTCGGCTGATAACTTCCATAGCAGGTTTAAGCTCAACCTTATCGGTCATAACCTCATCAGAGGGATAGAGCCCATAAAGCGCAATACCCATTCTGACCATATCATAATGATACTCGGAATCAATTATTGCCGCACTGTTGCAGCAGTGTTTAAGCGGAATATCAATACCTTCCGCTTCAAGCTTTGATAAAAATTCGTCAAAGCGCTTCTGCTGAGTATGCATAAAGGCTTTGTCTTTGCAATCCGCACTTGCGAAATGAGTAAAAATGCCGTCAATAACCAGGTTGGAAAGCGTTGATATCTTTTTGATGATTTCTATACTTTCGTCATTATCTTTAAGACCTATGCGGTTCATTCCTGTATCCACAGCAATGTGAATATAAGCCTTCTTGCTCATTTCAACTGCAAGCTGAGAAAGTTTACGTGCATCGTCAAGACTGTAAACGGTGGAAATAAGGTTGTTTGCAATAAGCTCCTCATAATGATAAGAGCTGGTATATGAAAGAATGAGTATGGGGTTTTCAATTCCGTTTTCACGAAGTTCAAGAGCTTCTTCAATATCGGCAACAGCAAAATAATCTGCCATATTTTCAAGCACCTTTGCCACTCTGACAGCTCCGTGACCGTAAGCATTGGCTTTGACTATTGCCATTGTTTTTGTTTTTTCGGGAATAAGAGCCTTCAAGGCAATAAAATTCTCTTTGATTGCCGATAAATCGATTTTTGCAAAGCTTCTGTGATATTTGAGAGATTTCTGCATAAGTCATTCACCCCTTTCATTCTATGCCCTCAAAGTATAAAACAATACATTTGATTTGTCAACCTTTTTTGGGCTTGACCATAAAGTATTTATTTGGTATTATATATTTATTATACGCAAAATTCAGACAGGAGGTCTGCCCTTTGGGAATAGGAAATAAAATCAAAGATGTCATAGGCATCGAAGGCAACACCTGGGAATATCTCAGACCGATTATCGGCTATAATGTTGCCAACATCACTATCGGCGGAGTCACCAATCCGCTGAGCAAATACCATCAGCAGTTCCTTAACTACGTTGAAGGTCTTGACACCCGTATGACGGGTCGCATCAGCGCCATAGCAGGTGTTTTTGATGCAATCACCGACCTTGCAATGGGTTTCATTACCGACAGAACAAAATCCCGTCTGGGTAAGCACAGAGTGTGGATTATTGCCGCACTTCCCGTTCTGCTTATCGGTTATTTTATGAAATGGTATTCATTCGGTATTTCGGGCACAGGCAATGAAAACGCGCTTTTCTTTTATTATCTGATGGCATCATTCGTATACAGCACCGGTTACACAATGATGAACATACCCCACGCTGCAATGCTGCCAACCATTGCTCCCAGATATTTTGAAAGAACGCAGTACAAAATCGTTGAATACATATTCAATATGTTCGGTATGTTCCCGTCGTTCATTTTCATGAGCGTTGTTCTCGGCGGAACAAATCTTGACAATCCTTCGGCGGCAGACAGAGGCAAATACCTGCTTTGCGGCATTTGCTTTATCCTCTATTTCTTCTGGTCGCCAATCGTAACTTTCTTATCTACAAAAGAAAAAAGTTCGCTGGATATGGTGAATCCCCCTCTCAATCTGAAATATTTCTTCAAAGAATATATTCAGGTATTCAGGAACAAAGCATTCAGACAGTATTTCTTCATCGGAATGTTTTACAGTTTCGCAAAGAATTTCTACGGCGATGCCGACCAGATTTTCATGCGAAGTGTAGCGGATAAATACAGCCATTTCGCAATGCTTCAGACCATAGCAGGCGTTGCCGAGATTGCAGGCGGACCCTTCAACTATTTTCTTTCAAGATACATGGACAAGCGTTTCTGCGGTCTTGCGCTTACCCCTTTTATGATTGCAGGTCTGCTCATCAACGGCTTTGCTACCCCCGCAACTCCCGTATTCTTTATTTACCTTGCATCAATTCTTTATAACTTCGGCTTCTCGGGTCCCGGATTTGTTGTCAACAACATTCAGCCCGACGTAACCGATGTTGATGAACTTATCACAGGCAGACGTCGCGAAGGTGTTATCGCAACCTTCAACTCATTCCTCAAAAAGACCAGCCTCAGCATTTCATCAGGCGCACTCGGATATATGCTTTTCTATATGGGTTATGATGTTAACAACCCGAGTTATGAAATGCTTTCGGGCACTGCGGAACTGGGCATCCGTCTTGCGGTAAGCTGGCTTCCCGCAATATTCATGGCAATCTCACTCTTCCTTACATTCCGCTATAAAATGAGGAAGAGAGATCACGAAGTCATTCAGCGTGTCATTAAAGAAAAACACGAAACAGGCACCTGCGATATTTCATACAGTGACAAAAAACGCCTTGAAGACATTGCCGGTCAGAAATGGGAAGATATGTGGATCGGCAGAAGCGGCAGCGTTGAAAGAAAGCTTGAAGAAGTTAACGGAATCTAACATGTTTAACCCTCGGTTCATTCCGAGGGTTTTTCTTGGCAAAAATTCTTGACCTCAACAATATTATTTGGTATTATTAGTTAGTATAAATTTGCGGTAAGGCAAGGCTCTGTTAACAGAAGCCCTGAAAATGTATTATAAACCAAGGAGAAAAGCAAATTGGCAGTTTCAAAGGATAAAATCAGAAATTTTTCAATAATCGCTCACATTGACCACGGCAAGTCAACCCTTGCAGACAGACTGCTTGAAAAGACTAATTCCGTGGCATCCCGTGATATGACGGCACAGCTTCTTGACAAAATGGATCTTGAAAGAGAACGAGGCATTACCATCAAGGCTCATGCCGTTAAGCTCAATTACCTTGCCGAGGACGGTGAGGAATATGTGCTCAACCTTATTGACACTCCGGGTCACGTTGACTTCAACTATGAGGTTTCGCGTTCACTTGCAGCTTGCGAAGGCGCAGTGCTTATTATTGACGCTTCTCAGGGCGTTGAGGCACAGACCCTTGCAAACACCTATCTTGCACTTGACCATGACCTTGAGCTTGTACCCGTTATCAATAAGATTGACCTTCCCTCCGCCGACCCCGACAGAGTTGCTGCCGAGGTTGAGGATGTTATCGGTCTTGACTGCTCCGAAGCTCCCAGAGTATCGGCTAAAACAGGTGTCAACATTGAGCAGGTGCTTGAACATATCGTTAAGGATATTCCTGCACCCGAGGCAAACGACGACCTTCCTCTCCGCGCTTTGATTTTCGACTCTGTGTACGACAGCTACAAGGGCGTTATTGTTTATGTGCGAATCAAGGAAGGCAAAATCAAGCCCGGCGATACAATGAGAATGATGGCAACAGGCGCAGAATTCACCGTTGTTGAAACCGGATATATGCGTGCTACCGTTCCTGAACCCTGTAAAGAACTTACCGCAGGCGAGGTTGGATATATCACCGCTTCTATCAAAACTGTCGGCGATGCCAGAGTAGGTGACACCGTAACAACCGTTGAGAATCCTGCTGCAGAGCCTCTGCCCGGTTACAGAAAGGTTAACCCCATGGTTTACTGCGGTGTTTATCCCGCAGACGGCGCAGATTACGAAAATCTCCGTGATGCACTTGAAAAGCTTCAGCTTAACGATGCCGCTCTTACCTACGAGCCCGAAACATCGGGCGCGCTGGGATTCGGTTTCCGTTGCGGTTTCCTTGGTCTGCTTCATCTTGAAATCATTCAGGAAAGACTTGAAAGAGAGTATGACCTTGACCTTGTAACAACAATCCCCAGCGTTATCTATAAAATCAACCTTACCGACGGCTCAATGATTGAGATTGACAACCCCACTCATTACCCCGACCCTGCAACAATCGCATCCTGCGAAGAACCCTTCACAAATGCTCACATTTACGCTCCTACCGAGTATGTCGGCACCATCATGGACCTTTGTCAGGACAGACGAGGCGTTTTCAAAAATATGGATTATATTACGCCTGACCGTGTTGATATCCACTACGAACTGCCTCTCAACGAAATCATTTACGACTTCTTTGATTCACTCAAATCAAGAACAAGAGGTTACGCTTCATTTGACTATGAAATTTCAGAATACAGAAAATCAAATCTTGTGAAGCTTGATGTACTTCTTAACGGCGATATCGTTGACGCACTTTCATTTATCATTCACTCCGAAAAAGCTTACTCAAAGGCACGCAAGATTGCCGAAAGACTTAAAGAGCATATTCCCCGTCAGATGTTCGAAATCCCCATTCAGATCGGCATCGGCGGCAAGATTATTGCCCGTGAAACCGTTAAGGCAATGCGTAAAGACGTTCTTGCAAAGTGCTACGGCGGGGATATTACCCGTAAGAAAAAGCTGCTTGAAAAGCAGAAGGAAGGCAAGAAGAGAATGCGTCACTTCGGTACGGTTGAAGTACCTCAGGAAGCATTTATGGCTGTTCTCAAACTTGATGACAACGACTAAAAAGGGCGGCATATTGCCGCCTTTTTTCAAAGGTGATTATATGAAACCCATAGGATTATATATTCATATCCCCTTTTGCAACGGCAAATGTCCCTACTGCGATTTTTATTCCGTCAAGCCTCAATGCGATACGGTTGAAAAATATATAAACGCCCTTTGCCGTGAAATCGATAATGCAGACGGAATTTATGACACCGTCTATTTCGGAGGCGGCACGCCGTCGCTTATCGGTGCTGATAATATTGCAAAAATTATGTCACACATTCGCCGCACGGAAAACTGTGAAGCAACATTGGAATGCAACCCCTCGGATACAGGTGCAATCAATTCGGATTTTGACTTCAAAACCGTTGCACAAAGCGGAATAAACCGTATATCAATGGGTCTGCAAAGCTCCGATAATAAAGAAAGGTCTGTGCTGGGCAGGCGTGGCGGATGCGAAGATGTTGAGCGTGCCGTTACAAGAGCAAGGAACGCAGGTATCGACAATATTTCTCTTGATTTGATGCTGGGCATTCCCGGTCAGACCGCAGAAAGTCTTAAAGAATCAATCCGTTTCTGCAAAGAAATGAAAGCAAAACACGTCAGTGCATATATCCTGAAAATTGAAGAAGGTACTCCTTTTTATGCAAAAAAAGACTTGCTTTCTTTGCCTGACGAGGATGAAACCTGTGATTTGTATTTAACAGCAGTTGAAGAACTGAAAAAAGCAGGATTTCACCAATATGAAATTTCAAACTTCTCTTATGAGGGATTTGAAAGCAGACACAACCTTAAATATTGGCGGTGCGAAGAATATCTCGGCATCGGTGCATCTGCACATTCATTCAAAGACGGTAAAAGGTTCTGTCATGAAAGAAGTATTGATAACTTCATAAACGGCATGCCGCCCGTTGACGACGGCGAAGGCGGAGACGAAGAAGAATATATTATGCTTGCTTTAAGGCTTACGGAAGGATTGATTTCTGATGATTTCAAAAACCGTTTTGGACATTCCCTCCCTGAAAGTATTTTCAAAAAAGCCGCTGAGCTTCAAAAGCACGGACTTGTAAATGTTGACGGTAAATCATTATCGCTGACAGTAAAAGGCTTTCTTGTGTCAAACTCAGTTATAAGTTCATTGATTTGACTTGTTTTGTATTGAAAAAACAAGGATAATATGTTAAAATCAAGAAAAAGGAGGTTAATCCTATGAAAAAATCTTTAAGTATAATTTTAACCGCAGTAATCCTTATTACTTCTGTTTTTTCACTCAGTGCATTTGCCGCAACATCGCCCAAAACAGATACTCTGCTTGACAAAGTTGAAACCGCTGACGAGCTTTCGGTAACCTTCACTTCGGGTCAGTCAACAATTTTCAGTTTTCTCGGTCGGAATCCCGTAAACAAAGTTTCCGTTAAGGATAACGAAATTTCCTATGAAGTCAACAACGGAATCATCACAGTCAGACTCGTTGCAAACGGTGACGGCATTTATGCTTATCTTCCCATACTCCCCTTCTTCTATGTAAAACTTGACAGTAAAATTCTTGCCGTTGCAGATTTAAAAGAGCTTATCTCAAAGGCATCAAACCTTACACAAGGCTTCATTCAGTTTATTGACAGCTACAATGAAACCTTTGAAGGTAAAGAATATTATGTTGAAGAATATAATGACAGAGAAGTTGTAACAAGCAAATTCTATTATGACGGCGACAACCTTAAAATTCTCAAAGTTGAAAATGCTGTTACAAAGTCCGTACAGTATACCTATTTTGACGAAATAGCATTTGAAGCTGACGACGGTTTGTTTGATGTGCCTGTGCTTGCATTTGATGTCACTCCCCTGCTTCAGGGTCTTTTCCTTGCACTTCTCGGCACTGCATTACCTGTATAATTCAATAAATATCAACGGCAGAGAGTATATGCTCTCTGCCGTTTTTTGTGAACACATCTTGCAATTTCTTGCAAAACGTGCTAAAATATGTAAAAAGGAGGTTTTAACATGAAAAAGATTATTTCTGTTATACTTGCGACAATCCTCATTTTTTCAGTTTTATCTGTAAGTGCATTTGCAAATGATTCCGAAAAATCCCTCGAGTGGTATGAAGAAAACGGACTTAAATGTAAAATTTCTATATGCGATGAAGGAGAAATCACAGAACACATCATAAGCTTTAAAAACGGCAAAATTGCTATCTGTATGAACTCTTATGGTGCAGAATTTAAAGCAATATTAAAAAACAACACCTTATATTTATATCTTGTTAAATTTCCTTTTATCCATATTGCTTTTGAAGCTGATGAAGAACTCTTAATATTTGACAACGCAGTAATAGAAAACGCAGAATACATTAGAACATACACATCAGAGGAATATATCATTGAAGAATATGCAATTGAAGGTCTAACAGCAAAATTTTATTTTGACAATAATAATGAATTAAAAATAGTCAAAAGCATTGAAAGCGAAAACAGATATACAACAATGGAGATCTTAGAAACAGGAATAAGCGATAGCGAATTTGATTTGCCGATTTTTTCGTTCAATGTAATGCCTATTATTAATTTTTTGTTCAAAATAGAACCATTCATATTTTAATTTATATAACGTCTAACGGCAGAGAGTATATGCTCTCTGCCGTCTTTTTTTATACGGTTTTCATCCTCAGTTTCAGATTATCGCTTATCATTGCGATAAATTCACTGTTTGTGGGCTTGCCTCTCTCAGCCTGAATTGTATACCCGAAATATGAGCTGAGAATGTCAACATCGCCCCGTTCCCAGGCAACCTCAATAGCGTGCCTTATTGCCCTTTCAACCCTCGATGGGGTTGTTTTAAAGGTTTTTGCAACCGTGGGATAAAGGATTTTTGTAACCGAGCTTATCATTTCACTGTTGCTTACCGAAAGAATTATGGCTTCCCTCAGATACTGATAACCCCTTATATGCGCGGGAACGCCTATCTGGTGCATAATCTGCGATACAACAACTTCAAGATCTTTGACGCCCGTGTGCGAAACATTGGAATTGTGAATATCGGAAAACTGAATTATTCTCTGTGCAAGCATATGCGGGTCATAAGGTTTAAGAAAATAATAATCCGCACCGCTGCTGAGAATTTCGCTTTCAAATCTGGAATTATCCGTACTTGAAAGCACCATTACAACGGGTCTTTTTTCAAGACGCATTGAATCCAGTTCTCTGAGGACTCCCAGAGCATCCAGCCGTGGCATAAAGCCATCCATCAAAAGAACATCGGGTATTTCACCCTCCCTGAGTCTTTCAACAATTCTGTTTCCGTCCTTTATCACAGTGGACACTTCAAAACCGTTTGAACGCAGAATTCCTGCAAGCTCGTGTGAAGTTTCTCCGCCGTCTTCGGTTATCATTGCTTTCAACATTTTTCTCATGGTTTTACCTCCGCTTGATTTAGTTCACGAAGATATTACCATATTTTACCAACTCTGTCAATGATTTTTACCATTTTTTGTCAATTATTTTTTCGCATATTACGACACTTAATTTAAGAAGCTGCCTTTAATTCCGCAGTATTCAGCGAGTCCATAGTGTCAATCATTCGCTGTGCAAATACCGCATAGCCCTGCCTGGGTTCAGAAACAAAAACATGAGTAACCGCACCTACAAGCATTAAATTCTGAACAATAGGTGACCCCGACATACCCTGAACAATGCCTCCCGTCTTTTCAAGAAGCACAGGGTCTGTTACTTTGATTATCATATTTCTTGCAGAATAATCCGATGAAGAATAAATTTTTATAATCTCTATATCATAATATTGTGGTCCGCTGTCATCAATTGTTGTTATCATTTGTGCTTTGCCGGGTTTCACTTCGCTTTCAAGCGCAACGGGAACCGTGTTTTTGCCTGACGGATTTACGAGTGTACCGTAAACACCCATTTCGTGATTTACACGAAGGCTGCCCAGAACCGTAGCGGAAAATACGCCGCAAAGCTCTCCGGGATTGCCTGAACTGCTTTTATAATAGCCGTTAACTCTCGCCTTCACCGCTTCGCCGTTGTCAAGAGGCATTATTTTTCCTGTATCCACATCACACACACCGTGGCCCAAGCCTGCAAACATTTTTGCACCGTCATCATAAAAAGTAACTGTGCCTATGCCTGCGGAACTGTCTCTGACCCATATACCAACCTTATATTTTCCGTTAACCGACATCTGAGGCTTAAGGTTAAGGTGAGCCGTATCGCCGTCACGTTCAACGGTAAGCTTTATTGTTTTACCCTGAGATTTTTCAACAAAATCCGTAAGCTGCTGCGAGTTTAATGCCGCAACTCCGTTGATATGCGTGATAACATCTCCGCATTTAAGACCTGCATAATCCGCAGGGCTTACACTGCCCGATGCCGTGGTTACACTGTCTGTGCTGACAACAATAACACCTTTTGTATAGAGCTTTATGCCGAAAACCTCTCCGCCTAAGGCAACATATCGCCGCTTTGCCGAGTTTACGGCGCAGATTTCATCAGGGCGGCTCTGAACACCGTAAATTTCCGTTCCGAAAACCGAAACACATAAAACCAAAACTGCAGCCGCCGCAGTTCTAAAAAAACGTTTCAAATTTTCACCTCCGTGTTTGCTTCGAAGCACTAATAATTTGCTCCGGCATCGTCGCATTAAACCACGGATAAATAAGCCGTAATAAATTTTCAGCTTTTCAAAATTTTGCGGACTGAGTTAGTAGATATGTAAAATTTTTCCTTCAAAATTCGTTCAATTTAACGAAAAAAAAGTAGTGACAAATGCAAAAACATATGATATAATGAGTGTACCGAGGAATGCCTAATTCCTTTTGACATTACCTACCAGCATTAATTCGGATATAAAGCCTAAGACAGAGAACTCTTCACTCAAATGAAGGGTTCTCTGCCTTTTATGTTGACATATACCCCCTATGGGTATATAATTAAATTAAAAGGAGGTTTTGTTCATATGGATTGTTGTAAAACAAAAGAACGAAGTCCGCAGGAATACAAAAGCCTTATTAACCGCCTTAACAGAATCGAAGGACAGATCCGCGGAATCAAGGGTATGATAGAAAAAGATGCATACTGCCCCGATATTCTTGTTCAATCTGCGGCAGTAAACGCTGCTGTAAATGCATTTAACAAAGAATTACTTTCAAACCATATAAAGACCTGTGTTGTAAGCGATATACGCAGCGGCAATGACGAAACCATTGACGAATTGCTTGCAACCTTGCAGAAACTTATGAAATAGGTGAGATTGTGGAACAATATAATATTACCGGTATGAGCTGTGCCGCTTGCAGTGCAAGGGTAGAAAAAGCCGTTTCGGGAATTGAAGGTGTAAGCTACTGCTCGGTAAGTCTTTTAACCAATTCAATGTCGGTTGAAGGAACGGCAAATTCTTCTCAGATAATCGCCGCCGTCAATTCGGCAGGCTATGGCGCATCACTAAAATCGGATACCGATAAAAAAATTGACATTGATGATTCATTAAAAGATACCGAAACACCTGTTCTGAAAAAACGGCTTATAGCATCCGTCATATTCCTTGCGGTGCTGATGTATTTTTCAATGGGGCATACAATGCTTGGCTTTCCCCTGCCTTCATTTTTTGCCGGAAACCACATTGCAAACGGAATATTACAGCTTCTGTTAACCGTTATAATAATGGTAATAAACCAAAAATTTTTTATAAGCGGTTTTAAAGGTATTATGAACCGTGCACCGAATATGGATACTCTTGTTGCATTGGGTTCGGGCACATCCTTTGTCTGGAGCGTTTATGTGCTTTTTGAAATGACACAAGCACAGCTGAACGGAAATCACACTGCGGTTACGGAATATATGCACGGTTTTTATTTTGAATCGGCAGCAATGATTTTAACGCTGATAACCGTGGGTAAAATGCTGGAAGCCCGTTCAAAAGGTAAAACAACCGATGCTCTCAAAGGGCTTATGAAGCTTGCACCCAAGACAGCAAATATAATAAAAAACGGAAACGAAATTTCCGTTCCCGTTTCTCAGGTAAAAAAAGGCGATATATTTGTTGTGCGGCCCGGTGAAAGCATCCCCGTTGACGGCATTGTGATTGACGGAACAAGCGCGGTTGACGAATCGTCACTTACGGGAGAAAGCATTCCTGTTGACAAGGCTTCGGGATACGGTGTTTCGGCTGCAACCATAAATCAATCGGGATTTATCAAATGTGAAGCTGTCAGAGTAGGCGAAGACACCGCACTTTCACAGATAATAAAAACCGTCAGCGATGCCGCCGCAACAAAGGCACCCATAGCAAAAACCGCAGACAAAGTTTCAGGTATATTTGTGCCTGCCGTAATTATTATCGCACTCATTACATTTATAATATGGCTTGTTTCAGGAGAAAGCTTCGGTTTTGCCCTTGCAAGAGGTATTTCCGTTCTTGTTATAAGCTGTCCCTGCGCTTTGGGACTTGCAACGCCCGTTGCAATTATGGTAGGAAGCGGAATCGGAGCAAAAAACGGAATACTTTTCAAGAATGCAGCCTCTCTTGAAGCAGCAGGAAAAGTCAGCATCGTTGCTCTTGATAAAACCGGCACAATCACCAACGGCAAACCCGTTGTAACCGATATCATTCCTTTTGAGTGCAGTGAAAAGGAACTGCTTGAAGCAGCATATTCACTTGAAATCAAAAGCGAACATCCCCTTGCAAAGGCGGTTGTTGCAAAAGCAAAAGAACTGAAAATCGACTGTTATGAGGTTGATAGCTTCACCGCGTTGACGGGTAACGGGCTTACCGCCGTTAAAGACGGTGCAGAGATTTACGGCGGCAGCGTTAAGTTTATCGAAACCAAAGCAAGCCTTTCAGATGAAATCCGTTCAGCCGCAAACCGATTTGCCGAAAGCGGAAAAACTCCCCTGCTTTTCGCAAAAGGCACCAAGGCAATGGGCATAATTGCCGTTGCGGATACGGTCAAGGAGGACAGTGCCGAAGCCGTAAGACAGCTGAAAAATATGGGTATCAGAGTAATTATGCTTACGGGGGATAACGAAAAAACCGCCCGTGCAATCGGCGAGACCGCAGGCATTGATGAGGTTTTTGCAGGTATTCTGCCTGACGGCAAGGAATCGGTTATCCGCAAGCTTATAAAAAAGGGCAAAGTGGCAATGGTTGGTGACGGAATTAACGATGCGCCTGCGCTGACACGCGCCGACATCGGCATTGCAATAGGTACGGGTACTGATATTGCCGTTGACTCTGCGGATGTTGTTCTTATGAAAAACAGACTGTGTGACGTTCCCGCCGCAATCCGTCTGGGCAGAGAAACCCTCAAAAATATCCGTCAGAATCTTTTCTGGGCGTTTCTGTATAACATTCTGGGTATTCCGCTTGCGGCAGGTCTTTTCATCCCTCTTTTCGGATGGGAACTGAACCCTATGTTCGGTGCTGCCGCAATGAGCCTTTCAAGCTTCTGCGTTGTAACAAACGCATTGCGTCTTAACCTGTTTAAAATTCACAGCGATAAAAAGGATAAAAAAATAAAAACCAAGGAGAAAAAAGCTATGACAAAAACAATGAAAATCGAAGGTATGATGTGCCCTCACTGTGAGGCAAGAGTAAAGAAAACGCTTGAAGGAATTGAAAATGTTGAGAGTGCGGATGTGAGCCATGCAGACGGCACGGCGGTTGTAACATTCACAACACCGATTGCAGATGAAATTCTCAAAAATGCGGTTGAAGAACAGGGCTATAAAGTAATCGAGATTAAATAAACAAAGCGGTGTCAGATGACACCGCTTATTTCTTTTGCCGCTTTGACTGCGGCATTATATAAATCTTCCTTGCAGGTTTTAAGAACTTCATCAAAGGTTTTTTCGGCTTCGCAACTGAAATACAAATCCGAAACGCCGAGCTTTTTTATTTCTTCCGCACCGTCACCTTTACTGCCGCAGATTGCAATAACCTTTTTATTTATACCTGTTCCCCGTTTGGCAATACCCGATATCACTTTACCCTCAACGCTCTGAGAGTCAAGCCTGCCTTCACCTGTTATAATCAAATCAGCATTTTTCGCTTTCGCTTCAAAATCCGCTGTGTCGAGAAGAATATCTATCCCCTTTTTAAGCGCACCGCCCAGAAAAGCCACTGTACCTGCACCCATTCCCCCTGCGGCACCCGAGCCTTTTATTTGTGGCACATCGGCACCGCAATCTCTGCGAATAACGTCGGCAATATGCCTCAGCCCTTTGTCAAGGCGTTTTACCATGGCTTCGTCCGCACCCTTCTGAGGTGCAAAAACACATGCCGCCCCCTTTTCGCCATAAAGGGGATTTTCAACATCACAAGCGGCAATAACAGGTATATTTATGCTTTTTTCGGGCGGTGTGATTTTTGAAATTCTGCAAAGCGTACCGCCTGTGGGGACAAATTCTTTCCCGTTTTCATCGGTAAACACATAGCCCAGTGCAGCCGCCATACCTGCACCGCAGTCGTTGGTTGCACTGCCGCCGAGACCAAGAAGAATTTTTTCTGCGCCCTGAGAAATTGCATCCGCTATAAGCTCCCCCACACCGTAGGTTGTTGCCTTTTCAGGATTTTTATTATCGCCTGCAAGTGGCAGACCTGCACAAGCCGCCATTTCAATAACGGCTGTTTTATCGGGAAGCATAAGATATTCAGCCTGCATTTTCTCGCCGAAAACGCCGCTGACCAATGCTTTTATCATTTCGCCGCCTGAAATTTCATACAAGCAGGCACAAAGCCCCTCGCCGCCGTCGGCAGCAGGGAGCTTTGTTATATTCACATTATTTATTGTATCGGCAAACGCCTGCCCGATAATATCGCACACCTGACGTGCGGTCAGGGTACCTTTGAAGCTATCGGGTGCAATGAGAATATTCATATTATTCAGCAGAAGCCCTTCTGATATATTTTTTGAAGAACTTGACGCCGGGTGCAACAGCACTGATGGGAATTCTTTCGTTGGTGCCGTGAGCCGTGCGAAGAAGCTCAACGCTGAGTCTGTAAGGTGCATAACGGTAAATGTTTTCACAGATAGGCTCATAGTAGCAGGCATCCGTTCCACCCATAACAAGGTAGGGAGTAACAATTGCGTTGTTGTTATCCTGCATAATGATTTCTTTCATTATCTTGAAAGCTCTTGAATCTGTGGGTGAGAATTTTGATGCTTCCTTGGCTTTAAGCACCTTCACTTCGATATCCTTGTATCTGCAAACCTTGCGGATATGCTTTTCAACATCTGCAACGGTTGTACCGGGCATCTGTCTGAAGTTAACGGTTATGCTTGACTTCTGAGGAAGAACGTTTGCGGCAGGACTGCCCTGAGCCATTGTAACAGCCGTTGTTGTTCTTACAAAGCAAGCGGTAAAGGGTATCTTTGTCATACCGTATTTAAGGAGAGGCTTCATATAGTCAAGGTTGCACATAAGCAGACGTGCAGGATATGTGCAGTTTTTGCCTATACCTGAGAAAAGGTCGTGAACAAAGGGCATAAGCTCCGCCTTGAACTGATTGTTTTCAAGGTCTTTGATTACGTTAGCAAGCTTGCCCAGACCCGAATGTACGGGTGGCTGAGAGGAATGACCGCCCTTACTGTTGACGGTGATTTCAAAATCCACATAGCCCTTTTCGGCAATACCGATACCTACAAGGTCTTTTTCATTTACAATACCCTTGACATTGACAGGAATGATCGCGCCGCCTTCGTCAAGCACGCTGTCAAGATGAATCCCTCTCTCTTTGAGGACCTTCATAATGCTCTTTGCGCCGCCTTCTTCGGATGCAACAACTTCTTCATCCTGACCGAAAAGAAGGTAAACATCTCTCTCGGGCTGAAAGCCTTCTTCAAGAAGTGTTTCAACGGCATCCATAACACCGATGAGATGATTTTTCATATCAACCGCGCCTCTGCCCCAGATAAATTCGCCGTCATTATGTCCGCTGAAAGGAGCGTATGTCCAATCCTGCTCTGTGCCCTCTGAAATGGGAACAACATCCTGATGAGCAAGCAAGGCGATGGGCTCAAGGTCAGCTCTTGTTCCCTTCCAGCGGTAAACAAGGCTTGCCTCCTGAACAACTTCTTTTTCGAGTGTTTTATGAATAAGCGGAAATGCTTCTTCAAGAAAAGCATGGAATTCATCAAATTTTGAGAAATCCACTTTCGCTTTATCGGGATAGCTTATTGTAGGTATTGAAAGTGCCTTTGAAAGATGTTCAAGGCATCTTTCCTCATTAACATTTTCCTCTGTGGGTACACCGTAATCCTTTTTCTCGGGTACATAGAGAGCTGCTTTTACGGCAGTCGCAACTGCCGCCGCACCAACGGCGCCGCCTATAATTTTCTTCCACATAATAATACATTTCCTTTCTTACATAAAGAATTTGCGCTCTGCCCAATCTTTGAAACGTTTGCTTTTTGCCATAACGGTGAAGAATATCATCAAGGAAACACAGCAGGCAGTTACAATAAACGAAATAACAACCTGCAATTTTCCGTTGTAATACATATTCATACATATTTCGATTACAAAGCTCATCAGATTTATTGCGCCAAGCACCGCAACCGCAATCATAGACTTGTCCCGCGGCTTTTTAAGCCAGAAAATAAACAGGTTACACAAAGCCCATAACGCTATTACCACAGGCAGAACAATAGAACTGAACCAGCCGTCTTCAACACCGTAAAGCCTGAACATATTAAGATATGCAAGCAGCGTAATAGCATCAATGCCCAGCATTACCACGGGAATGTTCTTTTTCCAGAGCAGCGGAAAAATAAACCATACCCATGCCACCGCAAATCCGCCGATAATGAACTTTGAAATTTCACTTTTGAAAATCAGAATATCCAGCACAAGAAGCACCAGATTGGGAATAAGAATAATAAGTGAAAGCACAAATGCCCAGTATTTTTTGCTTACGGATTTGGGGATTTCAAGAATTTCGGGAAAAAGCGGTTTTTCAGGAGTTCCTGCTTTTTCTCTCGGATTTATTACGGGTGTATCGCAAAGCGGGCAAGCCGGACATCCCTTTTCAAGCTCTACGCCGCAATTAACACAATATGACATCAGGCGTCACCTCCTGCAATAAAATGTCTGTTACTTTCAACTTTAACGGGTATGCCGAATTTAACAAGAGTTGTGAAAATTTCTCTCTGCACCGTAGGTTCTTCAAAAATATTTGAAATACTCAGTGCGAGAGTATCTTTATATGAAAGTGCCGCGCATTTGGGAATAAGCATACCGGGACCCGTTGAAAGATTCAGCTTTTCAATATATTGCTCCATTTCCTTCGGGGTTTTGATTACACCTAAATTGGTAATAAGGGAGCTTGTTGCTTTTTCACCGGTGATTTTATAAACAACGCTTATGCCGAAATCCTTCAGGAACGAAGGCAGAACACGCATTACGGGATTTTTTTCAAAGCCTGCGTTACCGTTCATCATTGCCTGCAATTCTTTTTCGTTATTGATATAGCGAAGATAGAGAGAAAGCTGTTTTACGATTTCGGGGAAGGTGTATTCTCCCATTTTGGGGTCAATCTGGAAGGAATAGCACAGCATAAAGTTACGCAAAGTTTCACTTTCACAGAAATTACGGACATTGACGGGAATCTGAACGCCTACAGGCTTTTCTTTATTCCGTTTATCCTGCTTCTGAAGGTTATACATTACCCATACAAGAACAGCCGCCACATATTCGGTTATGGTAACACCGTATTCACGGGCTTTTTCTTTGATTGCAGCAACAGGTATATACCCAGTGGTAATGTTAAGATAGTGCTTGGGCAGTCTTTTACCTTTATAGTGATATGTGAACTTATAAATACGCTGTGCCTTGGCTTTTGATTTTACGTTTTTCAGATATGCATCTTCACTTTCGCCTTCATGCGGCTTTTCGTTTATATCAAGCACAGCCTCACCGTTGGGAATATCCTTGCCTGTCAGCCTGAGATAAACGGCTGTAAGGGTCATAAAGAATCTTGAAGCACCGTAGCCGTCGGTTATTGCGTGGAAGAAATCAACTGATATTCTGTTTTCATAGTAATAAACCTTGAAAAGATAGCCGTTATTTTCTTTCCATTTGAAACGCTGACAGGGATTTGCAATATCGGGCATAACCGGGGGCATACCGTAAGGGTTCTTTTCAAGATAATGCCAGAAAAAACCGTTACGCATACGAACATCAAACATAGGGAAGCGAGGCATTGTCATTTCCAATGCCTTCTGAAGCAAATCGGGGTCGATTTTCTCGGTCAGCGTAACCGACATACGGTAAACGTTGGACCAGGATGACGTATTCTGACCGGGAAAAACCTTCGCCGCATTATCAAGTTTATACCACTGTCTTTGACGTAACGGTATTTTAGCCTTCATAAGTTACTCCAATCAAAAGAAGCTTAACTGAGTTGATTTGGGAAGGGATTCAAACGCGCCGCCTTCCTCAAGAGCTGCAATAATTGTTTTTGAGGCACCTGAACGAAGCTGAAAATCCTCTATTGAAAGGAATTCTCCGCCGCCGTCATTCCTTGCCGCTTCAAGACCCTCCGCAGCTCTGCCGCCGCAGCCCGCAATAGCAGAGAAGGGCAGACGGATTTTACCGTCTTCAATAACATATCTGTTTGCGGTGGATTTATAAATATCGATGGGAAGAATCTCAACGCCTCTCGCCATCATTTCGTTGATAACCTGAAGTGAGGTGAATGTACCTTCTTCTTTGGCGGTAGCGGTTTTCTGGTTCATTTTAACCTTGATTTCTTCCATCTTTTTCTTGACTGCTCCCCTGCCTGCAAGAACTGCCGCAGTATCGATATCTTCGCCTCGTACCGTCATATAGGTTGCGTAATATTCAACGGGCCTGTAAAGCTTGTACCAGGCAAGACGCATTGCCGCACTAACATAAGCAGCAGCGTGAGCCTTGGGGAACATATATTTGATTTTCATACAGGAATCCAGATACCACTGGGGTACATCGTGGTCAAGCATTTCTTTTTTATGCTCATCGGTAAGAAGCGAGGTAGCTTTACCCTTTCTTACGATTTCCATAATTTTGAATGCCATACCCTTTTCAACGCCTTTGTTGATAAGGTAAACCATAATATTGTCACGGGTACCGATAACCTCGGAAATGGTGCAGGTTCCGTTTTTGATAAGGTCCTGAGCGTTGCCTATCCAAACGTCGGTGCCGTGGGAAAGACCTGAAATCTGAAGCATATCGGAGAAATTCTTGGGCTGTGACTCAATAAGCATCTGACGGACAAAAGGTGTACCCAATTCGGGCAGTGAAAGTGTACCTGTTTCGCAGTCAATATCTTCTGCGGTTACACCCATAGGTTCGGGAGTAGTCAGAAGTTCATAAAGCTTGGGGTCGCACACGTCAATTTTCATAACGTTTGTGCCCGTCATATCTTCAAGGTGCTTATACATTGTGGGAACATCATGACCCAGGTTATCAAGTTTAAGAATTGTATCGTGAAGCGAATGGAAATCGAAGTGAGTTGTTCTGTGAATGGATTCAGCATCATCCGCAGGGTGCTGAATAGGAGTGAAATCTTCCGCATCCATATCCGCAGGCACAACAACCATACCGCCCGGGTGCTGACCGGTTGTTCTCTTAACACCAACACAGCCCTGAACAAGGCGGTCTGCCTCTGCCCTTGAAAGAACGATTCCCTTTTCTTCAGCCCACTTTTTAACAAAACCGAATGCGGTTTTATCTGCAAGAGTACCGATTGTACCTGCTTTGAAAACATGAGTTTTACCGAAAAGCTCCTCGGTATATCTGTGAGCATAGAACTGATATTCACCTGAGAAGTTAAGATCAATATCAGGCTGTTTATCGCCGTAGAAACCGAGGAAGGTTTCAAAGGGAATATCGTGACCGTCACGATGCATATGCTTTCCGCAGACGGGACAATCCTTGGGCGGCATATCGTAGCCCGAACCGAATTCGCCCTTATAGAAGAATTCGCTGTGCTTACATTCTTCGCAGATATAATGAGGCACAAGAGGATTAACCTCGGAAATACCTGCCGCAAAAGCAACGAAGGATGAACCTACCGAACCTCTGGAACCTACATAGTAGCCGTTATCCATAGAGTTCCACACAAGCTTCTGGGCGATAATATAAAGAACGGCGAAACCGTTTTTGATAATCGAGTCAAGCTCTTTATCCAGTCTTTCTTTAATATACTCGGGCAAGGGATTGCCGTAGTATTCCTGCATTCTGTCATAGCAAATCTGACGGAGTTCTTCATCCGCACCTTCGATTTTGGGAGGATAGGTACCGTCGGGAATAGGCTTTATCTCCTCACACATATCGGCAATAAGATTGGGATTTTTGACAACCACTTCATATGCCGTATCCTCACCCAGATACGCAAATTCATCAAGCATATTCTGAGTTGTTCTCAGGTAAAGAGGTGCCTGCTCTGCCGCATCTTTAAAGCCCTGACCTGCCATAAGAATTTCTCTGAAAATTTTATCGCTTTCGTCCATAAAATGAACGTCGCCTGTTGCAACGACGGGTATTCCCATTTCATCTGCAAGGTGAATTATACGACGGTTGATTTCGTTAAGGTCTTCTTCACTGTCAACCATACCTTCACGGAGCATAAACGCATTATTGCCGTTAGGCTGAATTTCAAGATAATCGTAAATACTTGCAATTTCAAGCAGATTTTCTTTTGGCATACCCATAAAAATTGCCTGATAAAGCTGACCTGCCTCGCAGGCACTGCCTACGATAAGACCTTCTTTGTGTGCAATAAGCTCGCTTCGGGGAATACGGGGATGTCGGTAATAGTATTCGAGATTGGATTTTGAAATAAGCTGATAAAGATGTTTCAGACCAACCCTGTTTTTAGCAAGAAGAATTATATGGTATGTGGGCAGACGCTTAACGTTGACGGGAATCTTTTCGTTGATTTCGGAAACGTTTTCAACGCCCTTTTCTTCGCAAAGTGCAATAAGCTTTTCAAAAATACGGGCAAGTGCACCTGCGTCTTCATCTGCTCTGTGGTGATCAAACTTGGGAAGCTTGAAATAATTCGAAATCGAATCAAGCTTATAATTCTTTATACCCTCAATAAGGCTCTGCGCCATAACGAGAGTATCGATATGGGTAAAATTATAGTCAATGCCGTTTCTTCGGCAGGTATGTTTAAGAACATTGGTATCAAAGGTTGCATTGTGGGCAACAAGTACACCGTCGCCGCAGAATTCAAAGAATTTGCGGACAGCCTCAGCTTCTTTGGGTGCATTGGCAACCATTGCGTTTGTGATACCCGTAAGCTCCGTGATTTTTGCATGAATAGGCATTTCGGGATTGACGAAAGTCTGGAATCTTGCCCTTTCGGCACCGTCAACAAACTTGACCGCACCGATTTCGGTAAGACGGACTCTGTCTGTACGAAGACCTGTTGTTTCAACGTCAAAGACAATAAATGTGCCGCTCAGAGGCATATCGGCATTTCCCGTTACGATTTTTGCCGAATCGTCAACAAGATATCCTTCCATGCCGTAAATAACCTTTATTCCGTTTTTCTTAGCCGCCGCAGCTGCTTCGGGGAATGCCTGCACAACGCCGTGGTCGGTTATGGCAACAGCCTTGTGACCCCATTTAGCCGCCCTTGCCACAAGCTTTGCCGCACCTGTCAGACCGTCCATTGCGGACATATTGGTATGAAGATGAAGTTCAACTCGCTTTTCTTCGGCAGTATCTTTGATATCAAGCTCTTCGATAAGCATAACAGAAGTTGCTTTGATACACTCGGTTTTGATGTAATCGTCATACTCAACATGACCTCTGAGCATAACAACCTTGCCGTCTGCAAGATTTGAAGCAAGCTGCTCACAATTCTGCGTAGCTTCAAAGATTTTTACCGTATATGAATTTGTTTTATCCGTTATATTGAAGTTTATGATTTTACGCTTACCGTCACGGGTATCACGCATATCAAGTGAAAAAATCCTGCCCCATACGGTAACATTGCCGTCATCCATAGAAATACCGCTGAGAGGTACGGGCTTTGACTTGATTTTATTGCCGTAAATAACCTTTGCATTGGTAAGTGAAATAGGAAGATCCTCGTATTCCTGTTTGGGTGCTTTTGGCTTTTTGGCTTCCTCCGCAACAGGAACTTCGATTTTAATATTATCCGCCTGCATCTGCACGTATTCAGGTGAATCAAGCTTGGGCGCGCCGCCCTCTCCCTTGATTTCAACCGCAGCCTGAAAGCCAAAAGTTTCCTTTATATATTTCACAAGGAATTCTTTTGCACCTGCATCGGTAAGAATATCCGCACCGTTGAAAACGCTTATCTCAACAGACTCTTCGCCGAATGAAAATTTTGCATTCTCAAGAAAACCGTTAGCCGCCGCAATATTCTCCTTCATAGCTCTCACAAGCTGAGGTGCACACTTTTCCGAAAATGCACCGCGGTTATATTTCGGTTCAATAACAGCTTTATTTATTCCCAGAGCAGCTTTTATTTCGTTCTGCACCGAAACAATAAAGCTGTCCTCTATGTATCTGTCAAACCGGGCAGTAATGCTCAGTTTCATTGTATCTTCATCAAGGCTGATTTTTTCTACCGTACCGCCTGCAAAAACCTCTTGCAGACCCGGATTTATCAAATCGCCTATAAAATTCAAAATGTTGTTTTCCTGCATTTTATCCTCATAATTTATCAATTTCTGAAATTAATTTTTCAACTGCCTCATTTTCAGGCACCTTGCATACAATTTCGCCTTTTTTGAATATAAGCGCACAGCCGTCACCGCCTGCAATGCCGATATCAGCTTCTCTCGCTTCGCCGGGACCGTTAACCGCACATCCCATAACCGCAACCTTTATGTTCTTTTTACAGCCTGACAGCCTTTGCTCAACCTCATTTGCAAGCGAGATAAGGTCAATTTTTGTTCTGCCGCAGGTGGGGCAGGCAACAATATCAACTCCGTCGGTTTTAAGACCTGTTGCTTTAAGAATTCCGTTTGCCGCCGCAACCTCCTTAACAGGGTCATCGGTCATTGAAACTCTTATTGTATCGCCTATTCCGTCAAGCAGAAGCGAGCCTATACCTATTGATGACTTGATAAGTGCCATATTATGCGTACCTGCTTCGGTAACACCAAGATGAAGGGGGTAATTGCATTTTTCAGCAACAAGTCTGTAAGCCTGCGCCATAATATTTACATTTGATGATTTGATTGAAATAATTATATCTTCAAAATCACACTGTTCAAGAAGCGAAACATGACCCAATGCACTTTCAGCAAGTGCCTCAGCACAAGGCGAACCGTATTTTGAAAGGATTTCTTTTTCAAGTGAACCCGAATTGACACCTATACGGACAGGCACCTGTTTTGCCTTGCAGGCATCGGCAACTGCTCTGACTCTGTCCATTGAGCCGATATTGCCGGGATTAATACGGATTTTATCAACACCTGCTTCAAGGCTTGCAAGTGCAAGGCGATAATCGAAATGTATATCTGCAACAACAGGCACGGTAAGATTTTCTTTAAGCTTTTCAATCAGCTTTACCGCCGCCATATCAGGCACTGCGGCACGGATTATCTCACATCCTGCCTTTTCAAGCTCAACCGCCTGCCTGACACTGCCTTCAATGTCCGAAGCAGGTTTGTTAAGCATTGACTGCACCGATATCGGTGCATCGCCGCCCACAAAAATGTTGCCGACCTTTACCTTTCTGCTGTTTCGCCTTTCCATAGCTCTAACCTCTTATCAATCTTAATATATCACTCAAAGAAATAACTGCCATCAGCAGCAAAAGAAGCACCATTCCCACAGCGTGAACCCAGCCCTCATACTTTGCAGGCACAGGCTTTCTGAACACAAACTCAATCGCAAGGAAGAAAAGTCTGCCGCCGTCAAGTGCAGGAAGGGGAAGAAGATTAAACAAACCGATGTTTATGGCTATCATTGCCATAAGCATAAACAGATAAGTATAATCTGTCTGCTGAGTTGCAATCTGTGCTGCATCCGCAATATAAGATACCGTACCGATGGGACCCGAAAGGTCACTGAGTCCGTACTGACCCGTAACAAGGTCAAGCAGACTTATCCACACTATGCGGCCTATGGAAACGGATTCAAGCACCGCATTTTTAGTAACACTCAGAAATCCCGGTTCAACACCTCTGATTATAAAATCGTATATTATGGTGATTGTTCCGTCCTGATTTTTTATTGTCTGAAAAGGAACGCTGTTGAGTTCAAGTTTTTCACCGTCACGCTCAACGGTGAAATCAATAATTCCGTCCTTATCCCTTGCCATAAGAAAGCTCAGGTCATATTCGGAATAAACTCTTTTGCCGTTGATTTTCTCGATTTCATCCCCTGCCTGCAAATACTGGCTGCTGACAGAATTTTCTTCAAAAGAATGAATCTGAGGAAGTCCTATAAGGTTTGACTGCGAAAGCATAATCGCAACAATTATTGCACCCATAATAAGGTTAACTACACCGCCTGCGGCAATAATAATAAATCTCTGCCAGGCAGGTTTTTTGCAGAATGCTCTTTCGTTTTCGCTCTCCTCATCTTCACCTTCCATGCTTACAAAGCCGCCGATGGGAAAAAGACGAAGTGCATATTTGGTTTCACCCTTTTTGAACTTAAAAAGCGTGGGACCCATACCCATTGCGAACTCATTTACCTGCACCTTAAAAAGTTTAGCAAAGGTGAAATGACCAAGCTCATGAAAAAAGATGAGCAAGCCAAAGAAAAGTATGGCAACAAGAATTGGCCATACCTTTCCCCAAACCGCCGCAGCGGACATAAGTGTAATTATTTTCATAAAAATAACCTTTCTGTTTCTCTGCGTACAAGCTTATCGGTTTCAAATACCTGTTCAAGGGTATAATCCGAAACCTGAGAAACACAGTCAAAAGCAGCCTCAACTGCTTTGGGAATATCAAGAAAACCTATTTTACCGTTTCTGAAAAGCTCATTCGCCTTCTCATTTGCCGCATTAACTGCCGCAGGATAAAGACCGCCCATGTCAAAAGCCTTTCTGCATAAGTTTATGCAGGAAAATGTATCGTAATCCGGCTTTTCAAATGTTAATGTTGCAACCTCGGCAAGGTCAAGCTGACCAACGGGGCTGACATAACGGTCAGGATATGTCAACGCATACTGAATGGGTATACGCATATCGGGCAAACCGAACTGAGCAATAACGGAATTGTCAATATACTCAACAAGAGAATGAACTATACTCTGCCTGTGAACAAGAATATCAATTTCAGAGCCTTTCATACCGAAAAGCCATGCCGCCTCAATAAGTTCCAATCCCTTGTTCATCATTGTAGCAGAGTCGATGGTTATTTTTGCACCCATGCTCCAGTTAGGATGTTTAAGTGCCTGAGCAAGAGTAACTTTTTCAAGCTCTGCCCTGCTTCTTCCGAAAAACGGACCTCCCGAAGCCGTCAGAATAAGTCTTTTTATCTGTTTATGGTTCTGACAACCCTGAAGTGACTGAAAAATTGCCGAATGCTCACTGTCAACAGGCAATATGTCAACTCCCCTGTCTGCGGCGGCATTCATAACAATTTTACCGCCTGCCACAAGGGTTTCTTTATTTGCAAGTGCAATTTTACTGCCTGCCTCAATTGCAGCAAGTGTAGGTGCAAGGCCTGCAATACCCACAATGCTGTTAAGCACGGTATCCGCACCGCATCTTGCACACTCCTCAACGCCTTTTGCACCCGACAGCACCTTTGTTGAAGTATCTGCAACCTTTACTTTTAATTCTTCAGCCGCTTTTTCATCTGCAACAGCAGCAAAACGGGGGCTGAATTTTCTGATTTGTTCTTCGATTATATCTGTTCTTGAATTTGCCGTAAGTGCCAAAACCTCAAAACCCATAAGCTGAGCAACTTCAAGAGCCTGAACCCCTATTGAACCCGTTGAGCCGAGAACAGCAAGAGTTTTTGTCATGGTATCAATCCTTCAAATATTATTTGCCTGCAATCGCAAGACCCACCTGAATTATCACATAAAGTACAGGCATAGCGATAAGAAAGCTATCCATTCTGTCAAGCACACCGCCGTGACCGGGGAAAAGATTGCCGAAATCCTTTTCGCCGAAGTTACGCTTGATAACAGATGCGGAAAGATCGCCGCACATACCGAGAATGGAAACAATAACAGCACCCAGTGCTACCATCCACCATTTTACCGTATCAAGCACAAAGAAGAAGTGATCGCACACAAGATATGTGCCTACGCAAAATATGACCGAGCCGATTACTCCGCCGATTGCACCTTCAACGCTCTTTTTGGGGCTGATTTTGGGAGAAAGCTTATGTTTGCCGAATCTGCTGCCCACAAAGTAAGCCCAGGTATCGCACATCCACGCACAGTACATTGCACTGAGAATAAGGAATACACAGTGCGAGCGCTGAAAAAGTTCGGGGTAATCAACGCAAAGATCTCTTACTTCAAAAAATGTTCCCAATGCACCCGGAATTGCCAAAGAACCGAAAAGTGCAAGCGCAACATGCTCAAACTTCGTTTTTTCGTAGCATTTAAGCATAACAAGAAGCAAAAGGATTACATAACCGATAACAAGCACCGAGGTAGGCACGGGAATATACTGCTGCAAATCATAATCCACAAAAGCAGGGCCTACTGCGGCACCCATCATTGAAACCGCGGTTAAAACCTTATTTTTACATTTTGAAACACGCATAATCTCATAAGCTGCAATCGCCGAAATAATGCCCATGGGAATGCTCATAACTCCCATGTAGCCCAGACCTGTAAACACAAGCAGCATAATAACAATTGCTGCACATATAAGTCCTGTTATAATTCTGACTTTCATATTAATTCACTCTCGTTTCTTATTTGATTGTTCAGATATTTTGCAAATCCCTCCTCACACTCCGCCAAAGCGTCTGTTGCGCTTTGCATAATCTATAATTGCCTTATCAAGGTCATCGGATGTGAAATCGGGCCAGAGTATGTCTGAAAACCAGAATTCCGAATACGCCGCCTGCCAGATAAGAAAATTGGAAAGACGGTATTCACCGCTGGGCCTGATTATCAAATCCGGATCAGGCTGTCCTGCGGTAAAAAGATTGCCGTCTATATCGTTCAAATTAATATCTTCCGCTTTGATTTCCCCTGCCTCAACCTTTCTTGCAATTGCTTTAACGGCATGGAGAATTTCATCCCTGCCGCCGTAATTTACGGCAAGGTTTATTGTAATCGCATTTTTATCTGCTGAATTTTTTTCAAGCTCATCAATAAGTTTCACTATATCTTCGGGTAATGCACTTCTCTCACCTATATAACGGATACGCATACCCTTCACTTTATTCTCTTCTTCTCTTTCCTGTGCTTCAAAAAGATAATCTCTGAAAAGATTCATTATTGCCGACACTTCTGCGGCAGGACGCTTCCAGTTTTCGGTTGAAAAAGCATAAAAGGTCAGATATTCAATACCGATATCCCTTGCATATTCAGTTATTGCACGAAACACTTCAGCGCCCTTTTTGTGACCTTCACTGCGTTCAAGACCGCGCTGCTTTGCCCATCTCCCGTTGCCGTCCATAATTATTCCTATGTGACGGGGCAAGGAAATATTTGCAAGCTCATTCTTTGTCATTTCAACCTCTCCTTAAAAACTGCAACAGCAGAAGGCGGTTATGCCGCCTTCTGCACTGTCAACTCAGATAGCCATAATTTCCTTTTCTTTGTCTGCGGAAATTTTATCAACTTCCTTGATATACTTATCGGTAATATCCTGAAGCTTCTTTTCTGCATTTTTAAGGTCGTCTTCTGTAATTTCGGAAGCCTTTTCCATCTTCTTTACCTTATCGATGCAATCACGTCTGATTGAACGGATAGCAATTCTTGAATCCTCTGCAATCTTTCTTACTTCCTTGCTCAGATCCTTACGGCGTTCTTCTGTGAGCTGAGGGAATGTAAGGCGGATAACCTTACCGTCATTCTGAGGATTGATGCCGATATCAGATGTCTGAATAGCTTTTTCGATTGAACCGAGAGTGGATGAATCCCAAGGCTGAATAACAAGAATTCTTGCTTCTGCAACGGAGATAGCAGCCATCTGATTGATGGGTGTAGGTGTACCGTAGTAATCAACTCTTACCTTATCAAGAACAGCAGCGTTGGCTCTGCCTGCTCTGATTGAACCGTATTCGGAATTAAGAGCATTGATAGTCTTTCCCATTTTTTCTTCTGCGAATGCAAATACTGTCTGCATATATTAGCCCTCCTTAACTATTGTTCCGATGTTTTCACCCAGCACCGCTTTAACGATATTTTCGGGGTTTTCAAGGTTAAACACCAGAATAGGAATATTATTGTCACGGCAAAGGGAAGCTGCCGTTGAATCCATAACTTTAAGGTCTTTTTCAAGAACCTCACTGTGTGTTACAACATCATATTTAACTGCGTCTGCAAACTTGTTGGGGTCTTTATCGTAAACGCCGTCAACATTTGTTGCCTTAAAGATTATATCTGCCTTGATTTCTGCAGCTCTGAGAGCCGCACAGGTATCTGTTGAGAAGAAAGGATTGCCTGTTCCGCTTGCAAAAATAACAACCCTGCCCTTTTCAAGATGACGGACAGCCCTGTTTCTGATATAGGTTTCGGCAATCTGGTGCATCTCAATAGCACTCTGTACTCTGACCGTTACGCCAAGCTGTTCAAGTGAATCCGCAAGAGCAAGTGAATTCATAACAGTTGCCAGCATACCGATATGGTCTGCACGGGTTCTGTCCATACTGCCGCCTGAACGTCCTCGCCAGAAATTGCCGCCGCCGACTACAAGACCTACCTCAACACCCAGCTTTGTAAGCTCGCTTACGGACTTACAGATTGTATTGATTGTGTCAAAATCAAAGCCGTGGCCCTTGCCGCCCGCAAGAACTTCGCCGCTGAGTTTAAGAAGAATTCTTTTATAAACCGGTTGCATTATCAACACCGCCTTTAAGTAAGTATAGTTATTATATATTTTACTTTATTTAAAGCAAAGTGTAAAGCATTATTTCGCATTTTATGCAAATTTTTGGTTTGATTTTTATTCTATTTTAACTCATTCATCAATGAAATGTATAAATAAGCTGTTAATTCTTTTAAAATTGTTGATATTGCACTTGTTTTATTGTATAATAAACAGGTATATTTTTTGATTAGGTGACAGAAATGAAAAATCTGATTTTAAGAAACACTCCTGAAATTGCCGATGTTTTTGAATTGCGTGATATTGAAAGCGTTGACGGTCTTGACACCTACGAGGTATTCTGTGAAAACGGAAAGATTGTTATCTGCGGTAACTGCAAAATAAGCCAGGCAATGGGTTATTACGCATACCTGAAAAAATACTGCGGCATTAACCTTTCACATTGCGGCAACAGAGAATTTTCAGTTGAATCTGCTCCCCTTTTTGAAGGTAAGCTTTGCAAAACAATCAAACAGAAAAGGCGTGCATACATGAACTACTGTACGCTCGGTTATTCCTTTGCCTTCTGGAAGTGGGACAGATGGGAAAAAGAAATTGACTTTATGGCAATGAACGGTATAAACATGCCCCTTTCCGTTGTAGGCAGCGAAGCGGTATGGTATTACACAATGCGTGATTTCACATACAGCGAAACCGGTGCACTCTCATTTTTATCGGGTCCCGGATTCTGGCCCTGGCAGCTTATGTCCAATATCACCGGTTATTTCAGCCTTACGGATATAAAATATATCGAAAGCAGAGTTGAACTCGGCAAACAGATTATTGACCGTGAAATTGAACTTGGAATGACACCCATTCAACAGGGCTTTGCAGGCACTGTACCTGCAACAATCACAAAACTTTTCAACAAGGTCCGTATCAGAATGGTGCCCTCCTGGTGCAACTTCCCCATTACATATCAGCTTGACCCTACAGACCCCGTTTTCAAAAAATTCGGTAAAGCTTTGCTCGAAAAACAGCGTCAGCTTTTCGGTACATTCCATTATTATGCCTGCGACCCGTTTCACGAAAACGCACCTTCCGTTAAAACGAGAGATTACCTCTGGAAGGTTGGCAGAGCAATCGACACAATGTATCAGGAATTTGACAAAGATTCCGTATGGGTTATGCAAAGCTGGTCACTGAGAGAGCAGATTGTTAAGGCTGTGCCCAAAGAAAGACTTCTTATTCTTGACCTTGACGGAACAAAACATAAAGAAACCGATAACTTTTGGGGATACGATTTCATCCTCGGAAATATTCATAATTTCGGCGACAGAAACACTCTTCACGGCAGCATTCAGGCTCTTGCAGACAACACTTATTCGCAGCTTGAATGTGATAACTGTGTAGGTACAGGTCTGTTTATGGAAGGTGTATTCCAAAATCCCCTTTATTATGACCTTGCGTTTCAGATGCTGACCGAGGATGGCAAAATCGATCTTGATGAGTGGCTGAAAGACTATGCTTATCGTCGTTACGGAAGCAAGGAAAAATGCCTTGTTGATGCAATGATGCTTCTCAAAGAAAGCTGTTACAGCGAGAAATGCACAGGCAGAGAAACCGGCTCAATTATATGTGCTCGCCCTGCTACCGACCTTCGTCACACTGCACCCAACGATTTCAGAGAACTCAGATATGACAACAAAACGCTTTTCAAAGCAGCAGAGCTTCTGCTCAGTGCGGAAAACGCAACCAAAGACGGTTTTGCTTTTGATGCCTGCGACCTTGTCCGTCAGGTTATGAGCAACTATGTTTCAAACCTTTACGATAAGGTAATGTATGGCTTTTATAACAAGGATGTAAGTGTTTTCGAACGCTCGTCAAATGCATTCCTTAAAATCAGCCTTGAGGTTGATGACCTGCTTCAGACAAGACCTGAGCTCACCCTTCACGAGCATCTCAAAGAAGCAAGGGAGCTTGCGTTTACGGAAAAAGATCAGCAGAATTTCGAGCTTAATCTGCTTGCTCAGATTACCGTATGGGGTCCCATGGCAAACTCGGTTAACTATGATTATGCCTGGAAAGAATGGGGCGGATTAATCAAAACATATTACGCTAAACGCTGGCAGAGCTTTTTTGAAAGACTTGCCTACGAATTCCCCAGGAGAGGCAAATTTTCAACCACCACAAGAAAACAGCACTGTGAACGCAATATTTACAGAGGCAGTCAGTTTTATAAGAGCTATGCAGAGTTTGAACGCAAATGGCTTTCAACCGCAAATCCGGATGCACCTACCGACGATAATACCGTTGAAACAGCACGGAATATACTCGAAAAATACAAAAGAGCAATTCTTGAGGATTAAAAAACGGCACACTCTTTTTTCGGAGTGTGCCGTTTTATATTTGACAAACAAAAGCCCCTGACCGAAGTCAGGGGCTGATTTATTGGGATTTTATCCGGTGTGACTTACAGAATTACTCTGCAACAACCTGAGCGATGGGACCATGTACGTTCTGGTCGATTACAATGATTTCGCCTGTTTCCTCATCTTCATGGAGCTGATAGTGCTTCATGATGAGTTCAACGTCTTCAGGGTCAACGCCACCGTTATGGTTAACGTCGGCTGCTTCAAACTTAGCTTCACCCATAAGAGCTGATGTAGCTTCGTTGTTGTTGATGTAAATTGTAAGTGCTGCTGCGTCGGTACCGTCGATACGTGTATCACCGTTGATATCACCGTAAATGATAGCGAAGTATCTGAATCTCAGCTGATTCTGGAATCGACCATCGATTCTTGCATTAGTACCTGAACCGCGAGCTGAGTTCTGTCTTGAAATTGTGTTGTCACCGCCAACTGCCATACCTGCAATTTTAAGGCCGAGATAATCGATAACCTGTGCTGCTTCCAGAGTACCGTCACCGAAGCCAACACCTTCCTGAAGACCGAAGATATGAGCATACTGAATCTGATCCTTATAAACTGTGGGAAGAATCTCTACAACCTGCTCAGTTTCGGGATTCTGATCAAGGCTGGGATTGGACTGGTAAACAAGGTTCTGGATAGCCTGGTTGAGGTTAGCGGATGCAAGGTCGATTTCGCCCTGTGACTCTGAGTCGTATGCAAGCTTACTGCCAACAACATTATCGTATGTGCTGCCGTCGAAATCGGTGAATACAAGTGCGTCTGAAAGAGCTGCTTTGAGTTCGTTGAGACCTGATGCAACACCGAACTGAGGATCGTCGATATAGGGGTCAGCAAGGATTGACTCTGCCATTGCTACGAAGGAGTCGATCTGTTCCCAGTCAGCAAAACCTGTGAATACAACAAGCTGCTGCCATGCTTTAAGAAGACCTTCATAAGCTGCGGTAAGCATTGACTGAGTAATACCTGATGCAAGAATGTTACCGCTCTTTGAAGCTGTATATGCATCCTCTGCAAAGTCATAAGCATTTCTGAATGCTTCGTATGATGATGTGGTGTACATCTTAACAACACTGGGAGTGCCGTCTTCGTTGTAAACCTGCTCGCCGTTTTCGTCATACTCGAAACCGTAGTTACGACCCTTAGCGCCCATATAGTCAGATGCGGTAAGGTCGAGAACCCACTTAATCATTGTGGTTTCTGCTGAAAGTGAACGGCCACCTTCAGCCTGCTCAATTCTCCATGAGCATTCGTCGATTTCATTGTAAAGCTGCTGTCTGTTCTGATAGAGAGCAGTTACATACTCAAGGTAACCAACGTACATCTGAACCTGAACTTCTTCCGTGAATGTAGGATCACCGAAGAGTCCCTTAGCTCTGATGTTATTGATTGTCTGAATATTGGTTACAGGAGTCATGGGTACGGTTTCTGAACCGTTTGAGAAGGTCAGACTGCCATCGGTGATAAGCTTGAACTTGGGTCTCTTGAGGATATAAGCTGCTGTGCCGTTTGTGGTAGCATCGCCGTTTTCTTCAATGTATTCTTCATATGTGAAGCCATTGAGTTCGAGCCATTCAACAATCTTTGCATAATGCTCATCTGTAAGGTCGTTCCACTGAAGTGAACCGTTGTAAGCACCGTCACCGTTAAGAGTGATATCAAATTCAAGTGTGCCAAGGATAAGTCTTACAATCTTTTCGGCATCTTCATTTGAAATAGCAACATTCTGCTCGGGATCGTTACCTGCTTCAACAGCAAGAGCAAGCTGCTCATAGTTTGCTGTGGTAAACATATTACCGGTTTCTGATGTAACAGCCTTACCTGTCTTGTTATCATAGAAACCTGCAATTAAGCCTGCTGAAGCACCGCTTGACTTAGCAATATCAACATCATAGTGCTGGAAGCTGAGAGCCGATGTTGTTGCGAAGGGATACATTACTTTCTCGGGGAATGAAGGATTACCGTCATCAGCATCGTAATCACCGTCTCCGTCTGTATCAAGAAGACTGTTCTTCTTGAGAAGTGATTCAATACTGAACATAAACCACTCGCCGTATGCATCGCCGAGGTCGTTGATGAAGCCGTAGTAGCTGTCAATGAATTCATAAGCTGCTTCTGCTGCATCGCCTTCGTTGTTATAGTAGAAGCCTGAATCACCGAAATCTTCGTACTCGAAGAATTTGTAATCATCATCATAGCTTACGAAGGGATTTTCTGCAGTTCTTGAAGTAAGCTGTGCATATGTGAAGTTCGAGTATTCATTGTATGAAGCGCCGTTTTCGTCAGCCTTTGCGGTTGCTGTTGCCGATGTGAGATAATCTCTTGCGAAGTAGATTGTGTAAGTGTAGGTTCTTTCTTCTTCAGGAAGAGTATCGTCAACACATTCGGTTACATAGTAGGAGTCAAGAAGAAGATTGATAATATTCTTTGCTTCCTGAAGTGAGGGATATGTGCCGAATGTAGTGCCGTTTTCGAGAACAACGTCTGTGCTTACGCCGTCAGCATTCTTAACCGCGCTTGCTTTACGGGTTGTTGCTGATTCTGCATCGTCTTCATTGGTGAAAACTTTAGCGGGGTAAGCATTTGTGTTGTCGTAAAGGTCTGAAAGGTAATTTTCAAGATCTGCAATCTTGTAGTATGTCTCATTTCTGCCGTTAGCGGTCAGGTAACCTGCCTCATAAGGCTTTGAGTATTCTGATGAAATGATAAGGGGAAGAATTGTTGTAAGAAGAGGCTGCTTGAATGTATCAAGGAGACTGAGAATCTGAGAGATAAGCATGGGAACGCCTGAACCCGAGCTTGAACAGTCGATAATCTGGTTGAGTGATGTGTATGATGTGGTGTTGTTTTTCATAGCAACATCGGTTCTGCCTGTGGGGTTAAGAACTGCGTTGTCGTTGAATACAACAGCAAGAACACGGTCGATGATGTTAAGAAGAACCTGAGTTACAGACTTGTTAAGTTCTGCGTTGGGGTCAGCATTAACAGTAAGAAGACCGAGGATACCCTGAAGGTCGAAGTTGATGAGGTTGCCGAAGAGCCACTCGTTGAGAAGCTGTGCGGTACCGTTAAGTTCAGGCAGCCATGATGTGGGAAGAAGCTTGAAGAGAGTGTTGTCAAGAAGTTCATAAACAACATCCCAGTTAGCTGTTTCCTTGATTGTTCTCTGAGTGAAGTTGCTGTAAACAGCGTTGATTGCTGTTGTAGTGATATCTGCGAAGATACCGTTTGTCTTGAAAGTTGAGCTTGAAACCGAAGGCTCATACTTCTTGGTGTCTTCGTTCCATACGCCGGTGAACATGGGCATATACTGATTAACAGCCCAGATGAAGAACTCGGTAGCAAACTGCTCAAGAGTTGTGTTTGTTGTGAAGCGCTCAATGTCGGAGTCAAAGTGGAATACACCGTTAAGTCTCTTTGCACCGAATGAAGCAATGATGTTGAGAGCTGCTGAAGGAACAACAACAGATCTGTTCTCGGTAACATTGCCGCCCATATCCTTGATGGGGATAACCTTTGTTGTTGTGTAGGGAAGAGCTTCGATCTCTTCACCGTCAGCAAGGATGATTGAATTTGAAACTGCCGCTGCGCCTGTTACTTCAAGCTCGTGCCATGCATCAAGACGCTCGTAGTAGTTGTTCTCGGGAACAACGGGAGCTGCGAAAGCTGCAAGACCGTATGCAAGAACAGTGGGAATGTCTGTTGTCCACTCGGGCCAGTAGCAACCGTCGATGAAGTCGTTAAGAGCAAGCTTGATGATATTTGCAAATACCATCTTGGTTGTGATAACGTAGTTGGGTCTGATGAAGTCAGCGTTGATATCGCCGCTGCCGTGTGAATCCTTGAGTGAAACTGCTGAGTTATCGTCAAGGTAGCAATATGCAGTGGGAGTCTCAACACCGTTTGAATCGGTAACAAACTGTGTGGGATAGATAATTTCGTTTGTTTCGTATGTTACGTAAGTCTGAGTAACCTTCGAATCATCGAGTGAGCTTACGAGGTTGTAATTTTCATCGATGAACCAGCTTTCGTTAAGCTGATCGGGTGTGTATGCAAGATGTGCCGAGCTTTCGAAAAGACCGAGGCTGGGAAGAAGGTTGATGAGAAGACGGGCAACGTCGTTAAGAAGTGACATAAAGCCGTCCTGAATGTGAAGACCGTAATAGTCGATCTTGATGAATGAATCAAGTGCAGGGAATACGCCGTTGGCGGGGTCTCCCTTGAGGAGCCAGTTAAGAAGCTTTTTGAGCTTGGGAACGGGATAGTTCATTTCATCTTGAGTGTAGTTGATTTCGGGAGCACCGTTGGCTACGAGAAGACCTTCAACAGCACCGATGATGAGTGAGAACATTTCATCCTGAAGAACCGCAGGGTCACCCATGGGGAATTCTTCGGAAACTTCAATTTCAAGCAAATCTACAAGCTTTTCATCAAGCAAATCATAGAGCATACCGCCCATAAGAGCCTGAATAGCGTTGTTAACGAGCTGATAGAAGCTCATTGTTGTTGTTTCGGTAACGCCGTCCTTATCTCTGTCAACGGTGATAGTTTCGCCGCCGATTGAAGCACCGCCGGGCTGGTCTGCAAGAGCGGGCATAAGAGGCTCTGCGTTGACGCCGAGAAGTGACATACCGCCGTTTGCTGAAGAGTTGCCTGTACCTGTAACAAGAGCCCAGTTGATAAGCTTCTGAACCCATGTATCAAGTGTTTCGCCTTCGGGAGCACCTGCTGCCTCTGAGTCGATAAGCAATGTGTAAATAAGGTTTCTTACGAGAGCGTTGGCATCGATAGCAGTACCTGACCACTGAATACCAACAGGTAGAAGATCACTGATCTTGTCACCGAGAAGACCCTTGATAAGAGATCCAAAGCTAAAAGTCGAAGAAAGGATTGAAACAAGCATGGGTTTCAGGCCTGCAACGAACTGAACAAGCATATTAAGAACGGCCTTATCGTCCTTAGCACCGCTGTTTCTCAATGTACCGGTGTTAAGAATACCTTTAGCACACAAGAGACCGTTTTTCTCTTTAACGAGATCACCCAAAACACTAATAGCATCAGCAAAGCCGACAAATGAGTTTTCATCGAGACATTTCAAGGCACCGGCAAGCGACTTAATAGCAGCATCGACAGAACGAAGGTCGATAGCTTCATCGCCGTTTTCATTGTATGATTCGGTTTGACGAAGGAACTTATCAAGATTGATACCCAAAACATCGTTACTGATGAGGGCGAATCCAATCTCATCGTCCAAGTCGCCACAAGTCATAACGATGTTGGCGTCCGCCAGCAGATTATCCAGCGTATCAAGGAGCCAGGTTGCACACTGGTCGTAGGTGAAATAGTACTTCTGGCCGGTTGTGTAGTTCGCATTCTGCCAGTCAACAGCAGCATACGAAGGCAGACATGCTGCGCCGAAAATCATAACAGCCGCCAAAAGAACTGCAAGGAGTCTTTTTACCTTTTTCATGTTTTGCACCTCCATAAAATTTAGCGCTTTCGCGCCGAAGCCTCTGCAAATTAAGGCTTCTATTACGGGCATTTAAAAATGCCTCAATTTACAATAACTAATTTATAAGGGAGTTGTTGCATACTCCGTGTATTTATTTTAATTTTTTGTAAATAATTTATGAACAGATTGTGAACTTGACGGTTTTTTGTTTACATTTAACAAACGGATTTGTTGTCTTTTGTTCATTTTCAACAATCAATTGGGGATTTTTGTAAAATTAACGCACTGAACAAATCCACAATGTTTTGTTCGATTTTGCGTTTTTGAACGATAAGATTTATTGTCACCCGTTGACGAGAGAGCTGTCACAAAATGACTGAGGGAGGATGAAGTAACAAACCAAACAGAGAATATATATAAAAATTTCAAGGACAGCCGCAAGGGCTGTCCCTACAAAAATCATTCTTCTTCCGCTATGGTTATAAGCTCCTTCAAATCGGATATTACCCGTGCATTTGCCGAATAAAGTCTTTCTCTGTTTTCGTGTCCGCTTGTTATAAGCACGCAATCCGCACCCAATTCCGCAGCCATTTCTGCATCGTGTTCAAGGTCGCCCACAACCAGAGCACGGTATCCCTCACTCTTGCTCAGATACTCCACTGCCCTTTCAATCTTTGAGCCTGCATAATAATCAGCCGCACCCAACACTGCTTCAAAACGGTCAAAAATACCGTATTTTTTCACATTGGAATAAAGCTGTTCGTTATTTGACGATGAAACAATAGCCTGTCTCACACCCTGCTGCGCGAAATAATCCAGCACCTCAACGGCATTCTCTGTAAGACTGCAATCTTTGAGATGGTGCAGGTAACCATTATTATATTGTTTTATTATTACAGAGTAATCTTCGTTAGGAAGGTCAAACACTTTTTCATAGAATCTGATTATGGGTACACCGATACAATCACGGTAATAATCAACACCGATAGGTTCCCTGCCCCTCATTGCAAGCATATCGTTAACGCTCGCAAGGGATGCACCGATATCGTTGAGAAGTGTTCCGTTCCAATCCCATATGATGTGAGTATATTTCATTGCGTCTCCTTGCACATTAATACTGAATCATTTATAATAAAAGCGGTGATAAAATGAACACATTTGAAAAAATTTATGACGTTGTAAAGAGAATACCGAAAGGAAAGGTTGCAAGCTACGGCACTGTTGCCGCAATGGCAGGCAATCCCCGTTGGTCAAGAGTTGTGGGATATGCACTGCATGTTAACCCTGAACCCGGCAAAATCCCCTGCCACAGAGTAGTTACACGCAACGGCGAGGTTTCAAAGGCTTTTGCCTTCGGCGGTGATAATATGCAACGTCTTTTGCTGACGGAAGAAGGTATCAGCTTTCTCCCCGACGGCAGAATTGATATGAAGAAACACGGATGGTCAGGGTTCAATACTTCTGAGACTGATTAAACCGTCGTCGGCAATGCTTACGGTTTTGGGTTCAAAGCCTTCAACCCTGTCAAAAAGTGCCCTGCGTTCAGATTCATCAACGAGAAACCTTGTTTCGCAGTTTTTCTGTTCAAGAGGCACAATCAGAGTTTCCATATCCGCATTGTTATTTATCCTTAAAGTTATTACGCATGAATCAAGACTTTTGCTGTTGAACCAGAAGTTACCTACGCTGTAAATAATAGGAACATCTTTATAGAAATCCATACCCTGCAGACAGTGAGGATGTCCGCCGATAACGGCATCAACGCCTGCATCGATATATTCGCGTGCCATGGTAATCTGATCGGCATCAAGCTTTGTTGTGTTTTCGGTGCCCCAATGCACATAGGCAACAAGGATATCGCACTGTGCGTCAGCGGCTTTGATTGCCTTGATAAACTCCGTGCTGTCATAAGTGCCCATAACACCGGGCTTGTTTTCTTCCGCAACAGGCGTAAAATACACCTTTTCTGCACTGCTTGCGGCAATTATGCCCACCTTGATGCCGTTGACGATAAAGTAATGGCCCTCTGCGGCTTCGCCGAGATTCATACCTGCACCGATATGGGGTATGCCTGCTTTATCAAGGTTTGCAATGGTATCCTCAAACCCTACCTGACCGTAATCGTAAACGTGATTGTTTGCAAGGGATACAATATCAACGCCCATCTGTTTAAACAGGTCGAGTCTGTCGGGATGTGCCTGAAAGGTCCAGGTTTTGCCCTGCTGAGGCGTACCTCTTTCGCCTACGGTGAATTCGTTGTTAATAAGGAAAACATCCGATGACTTAAGGTAATCAACGGTTGCGGTATCAATACAGTTAAGCACACCGCCCATTGAGCTCGCGTGCACCATAGGTCTGAAATCGGGGTCAAAAAGTATATCGCCCACAAATGAAACCGTGAAGCTGTCTTTACCGTTAAAGCCGAAATCGGAAATGTTATCTGCATTGATATTGCCCGAAAGCATATCGTTTATGACATGATAAGAATAACCTGTCACCTCAAGCCAGGTGCTGTCGGTGTAAGTCCCTCCATCAATGGCATCAACAAGACTCTGTGCCTTCTCCTCACCCATTGATTCAAGAAACACTTTCGTCATTTCAACACCGGTTACGGATTTAATACGCTCCGCCGCATCGGCAAAGTCAAAAGCCTGTGCCTGTGCCTGAATTTCCGCAACATAATCATCACTTATGCTGACTCTGCAAGAACACAGGGTGCAGAGTATTAATGTAATTATTATTATCTTATATAAAGTTCTTTTCATTTATTATACTCCCAATGCCTCTTTAAGCTCAATAATTTCAAGAAGTTCAAGACTGACGGCTTTAAGATATTCCAAAATTTTTTCATCACGGATAAGATAAAGCGCCGCCTTACGTATTTCTTTGATAAACGAAGGGTCAAGAGGCTTGCTCTCTCTTGCAATCGGGCACATACCTGCCCTTGGGTCGTATATTACTTCAATATCAATCTTTCCGTCGGTTTCCGTAATCAAAGGGAAAAGCGGAAAAATACGGCACGCAAGAGGTCTTTCTCTGCGGTCACACTCACCTGAGCAAATCACCATGGGGTAACCGTAATTGCCCTCGGTTTCACAGATTTCAAAGCCTTCTTTACCTTTAAAAAGTTCTTCTTCATAGGGAAAAAGCCACATACCCTGACTGTCTCCTCTGCAGCAAAGTCCGTCACAAAGTCTGCCGCAGTTATAAAAGCCAAGGGGAGTTTTATGGTAAAGACGCTCATACGCTTCACGCAGAGCGGGATTTTTTATATTGTTCAAAGTGTCAGCATCCTTTCGGCAAAAGCCTGCAACGAAAAGTCGCAAAGTGTTTTGGGGTGGTTAAGATAATCTTTGAGAAGTGAACGCACTGCTGCCTTTTTGTCATCTGAATTGTCATCAAGAAGCGCAGCTGCGGATACAAGCATTTCATAAGCGATTTTCTGCTTTTCTGCCCAGGGTTTAAGTTCTGAAATCATAGGATTATCAACGGTTTCAAGGTATTCAATACACACCGAAAGCTTGCCGATATAATCGGCCATAACCGCCTTCGCACCGTCAATGTCACCGCCGAAAAACTTCTGCTGTGAATCATTGAGTGCATCATTAAGCATTGGTGAATTTTCAACCTTAAGACAGGAAATCAGAAGGTTATCAAAGAAGGGCATAACCTTATCGTAATCATCCTCAAACACGATTTTGCAAGCCTTGTGCCAGGATGAAAAGCCGTCATAAGCAACGGGATTCCAAAGATAATCGCACACCGTCAGTAAAGGTATTTTACTTGACAGGCAAAATTCCATCGTGTTGGAAATTATGCCGTGAGAATAACGGTACAAATCGGGCTCTCTGCCGCTAAGGTAGCCAAGGTGCATTTCATTCTGCATTTCGGCATCGTTGACGGGGAAATTATCCCAATAGAGAGGCATGTGATTTGTGGCATTTTCAAACACTATCGCTTCTCTGACAGTAAGCTCCTGGGAGCAGATATTCTTACCCGTCCAGAAAATTCTGATTGAACTGTCAAGACCTTTTCCGAGTTTTGAGATGTAATATTCGTCTCCCTTTCCGTGATACTGTAACGGGCAGACCGTCAACCTGCACTCGGAGTCAAGCGACCTGAGAAACGCGTGAAATTTATTGGAAACGGATATGTGAGCATTGACCGCTTCACCATCAAAAGCGATTTTATCCTCATCAAAATAGAGGTTGTCGGGAATATCGTCAAGAAGAAGCCCGAAATTGCGCACACCCACACTGTAAAGCTGTTCGGCTTTACGGGCAAGCTTTCCGAAATCATCTTCCGATGAGTATTTCATACTGAGTCCGGGCGCGATACAGAAATAAAAATCAACAAAATTTTCGTTGCAGATTTCAAGAAGTTCCGCAAGCTCGGAAAGTTCTTTTTCGGGGTATAATTCATCCCATTTGTCACGGTGATAAGGGTCATCTTTCGGGGCATAATAATGAGTGTTCATGCCGTAAAACGACATCATTCTGAGCGTTTCACGGCGGTTCTCAAAACTCCACGGGCTGCCGTAAAACCCTTCTATATAGCCCCTTTCGGCGAACAGAGGGTAATCCTCAGCACTGCCGATGAAGAACTTGCCCTTCCGTTTCATCTGAGCAATTCTGTTCATCGCTCTGAAAAGACTTTTGCGGCACGATACGGTAAGGGTTATACGGATGCCGTCATCACATTTTTCAGCATTTAAAAGATATTTTTCATCTGTCAATCTGCGGCTTTCTTCAATGTATTCCGTACGGCGTGAATTTTCCTTCACAACATCTATGTAAAGTGTGTCACCTTTACAGTCATCGTGCAATTTCTCTTTATACCTGTCGGTTACAAAATCGCTGTCAAAGCCGCTGATAATAATTTTTTCGGGTGAAAATTCAACCCATTCCGTAATATTTGATTTTTGAAGGGCAGGATAAATCATAACGACTTAATCTCCTTGATATATTTCTTCACATAGGCATCGTTTATCTCGTCGCCGCCGTCAACATTGCTGCTTGAAAATACTTCGGGCACATAGCCGTCGTCAACCATCATTTCAACTGCACGGGCTTCGATTGCGTTGAGTATTGCGGCACCCGCTGCGGTAGAAGTCGGAGCAACATTTCTGCCGATTTCTTCAATTCTCATTGATGCATCGCCCATACAGCCGCAGTTATCAATCACAACCGTGCCGAGCTCATAAAGCTTTTTGCCGCTTGAATGCCTTGATTTGCCCTGCAATGTGTGCTCCATATTGGTAATCACAACGGTTTTCACACCTTTTTCACGGGCAATGATACCAAGGTCAATGGCAACACCGTTTCTGCCCGAATTGGAGAAAAGGAAAAGAATATCCGCATTTTTTATTCCGTGCATATCAAAAAGTATCTCTCCGTAGCCCTCAAGACGTTCAAGTGCAGTGCTTTTTGATGCACTTTCATGAAGCATAAGCCCTGTTTCAAGTATGGGGTTAACATTCACAAGACCGCCTGCACGGTAAAATATTTCCTCGGCAAGCATATGTGAATGGCCTGTACCGAAGGTATGTATTCTGCCGCCGTTTTCAAGGGTATCCGCAACAGCACGTGCCGCCGCTTCAATATTTTCTGCCTGCTCTGTTGAAATACGTGCAATTATCCTTTGAAGATTTTCAAAATATTCCATTGCTTTTGACATAATACTACCTCCGAAAAGCTGTTTGTTTTATTTTACTCGGTATGGAGTAAAATATCAAGTTTTTTACAAAATTACTTTATTTTTATTACCTTGTATGCTATAATCTACTATATTTCAGACGAAAGGTGTCCCTTTATGAAAAGACAAAGCGGTATTCTGATGCACATTTCCTCGCTCTACGGCGATTACTCAATCGGCAATTTCGGAAAAAGTGCATATGAATTTATTGATTTTATCCGTGAATCGGGATTTTCCGTATGGCAGGTACTCCCGTTCACCGTTACTGATGAATATAATTCACCCTATAAATCATTTTCAGCTTTTGGCGGTAACCCTTATTTCATTGACCCCGAAACCCTTTATAAAAACGGTCTTATCACAAAAAACGATCTTGAAAACTGCAAGCAGTCAACGCCATACGCCTGTGAATTCGAAAGACTGGGCAAAGAGCGTCTGAGCCTTCTCAGAAAAGCTTATTCCAACATCGGTGATAAATCGGAAATTGAAGAATTCATTGACTCCAACCCCAGACTTGAAGCATTTTGCAGATTTATGACACTTCGTGAGCAAAACGGCGGAACACCCTGGCAAAAATGGGAATCCAATGAAATTACCGATACGGAAACTCTGGGAATGTGGAAATTCATTCAGTATGAATTTTTCAGACAGTGGTATGCAGTCAAGGAGTATGCAAACTCAAAAGGTGTAAGCATAATCGGCGATATTCCCATTTATGTTTCGGACGACAGCTGTGACGTATGGGAAAACCGTAATCTGTTTCAGGTAGATGAAAAAGGATATCCTTCAAGAGTTGCGGGTGTACCTCCCGATTATTTTGCTGAGGACGGTCAGCTCTGGGGTAATCCGCTTTATGATTGGAACGAACTGAAAAAAGACAGCTACGGATGGTGGAAGGAAAGAATTGACCACGCACTGAAAATGTTTGACGGTGTAAGAATTGACCATTTCAGAGCAATTGAAGCATATTGGTCGGTTGATGCAAATGAAAAAACCGCCAAAAACGGAAAATGGGTCAAAGGTCCCGGAATTGAACTTGTCGACGCCATAAAAGAAGGTCACGAAGATAAATTGATTATTGCTGAGGACCTTGGAGATATTACCGACGAAGTGCGTGCACTTGTTGAAGAAAGCGGCTTCCCCGGAATGAGAGTATTTCAGTTCGGGTTCCTTGATGACGGTGACAGCATTCATATGCCCCACAATTACATCAGAAATTCCGTTGCATATTCGGGCACGCACGATAACAACACCCTTTTCGGTTTCCTTTGGGAAAGCGGAGACGATGTGCGCAGGCGTGTGCTTGATTACTGCGGCTTTGCAGGCGGTGACTGGGGCGGTGCAACTCCCCTTCTGCTTCGTGCGGTATTTTCAAGTGTCAGCAACCTTGCAATAATCCCCGTCCAGGATTTTCTTATGTACGGGTCGGATACAAGAATAAATACGCCCGGTGTGGCAAGCGGTAATTGGAGTTACAGGGTAACGAAAGAACAACTTGAGAATGCAGACATCGGATTTTTTAAATCACTCAACAGAATATACAGAAGGTAGGATATGAAGAATTTTTTTAATTTCAGCGAAAAAATAAAAACGGCAAGTGATGCCGCACTGGAAAAGGCAAAAACAAAATTTGACGAGATAGATAAAATTACCGAATATAATCAGCAAAAGGTGCTTTCCGCATTCATAAACAACAGAGTCAGCGAAACGGATTTTGCAGGCTCAACGGGATACGGCTACGGTGATGCAGGCAGAGAAAAGCTTGACAGAATTTATGCCGATATTTTCGGTGCGGAGGATGCTGTTGTACGCCACACGTTCACCTGCGGCACACATACTCTTGCCGTGGCTCTTTTCGGTGTGCTCCGCCCCGGTGACACCATGCTTTGCGTTACGGGCACACCCTATGACACAATTCACAGCGTTATCGGTATCAGCGGCGAAGGTATGGGTTCACTGAAAGAATTCGGTGTCAGATACGAACAGGTTGACCTTGATGAAAACGGCAGACCCGATATGAAAGCCATTGAAAAAGCTCTCGAAATGAAGCCGAAAATGGTTTATATACAGCGTTCAAGAGGTTACAGCCTCCGACCCACTCTCTCTGTTGCTGAAATCGGCGAAATTGCACAGCTTGTTCATTCAAAATGTGATGCGGTTGTTATGGTTGATAACTGCTACGGCGAGCTTGTTGAAAAAACCGAGCCTACCGAAGTCGGTGCAGATCTTATGGCAGGCTCACTCATCAAAAATGCAGGCGGTTCGATTGCAAGAACCGGCGGCTACATAGCAGGCAGGGCTGACCTTGTTGAACTTTGTGCATACAGAGCCACAACACCCGGTCTGGGCAAGGAAGTCGGTTGTACTCTCGGCGAAAACAGAAATATGTTTATGGGCATTTTCCACGCACCTCACGTTGTAGGCGAAAGCCTTAAAGCGGCAGTTTTTGCAGCGGCACTTTTTGAGAATTTCGGCTTTAAGGTCACACCGTCAAGTGACGAAAGCCGTCACGATATCATTCAGGCTCTCTGCCTTGAAAATCCCGAAAGACTTATTGAGTTCTGCCGAGGAATTCAGAGCGGTGCACCCGTTGATTCATATGTAACACCCGAGCCCTGGGATATGCCCGGCTATGACAGCAAGGTTATTATGGCGGCCGGCGCATTTATTCTCGGTTCTTCAATCGAGCTTTCTGCCGATGCTCCTCTCAGAGAGCCATTTGCGGTATGGATGCAGGGCGGTATCAACTTCCACTCTGCAAAAACCGCAATTATGCTTGCAGCAGAAGGTCTTGCAAAGAAAGGGCTGATATAAAATGGAATATAACGGAATAACCCGTGATGCACTTTTCATGCTGGCAGATAACCGATTCAGGGATTCCAGAGAATACTACGAAGAGCATAAGGAAGAAATAAAGAAAAAAGTTACCGTGCCCATGCGTCAGATTGCGGGAATCATTGGTGAAGAGCTGCTTTCGCTTGACCCTATGATGAATACCGTTCCCACCAGAATGGTTTCAAGGGTCCGCAGAGATACCCGCTACACAAAGGATAAAAGCCTTTACCGTGAAAATATGTGGATTATGTTTATGCGTCCCAAACACGAGTGGAGAGGCTATCCCTGTATGTGGTTTGAGGTTACACCCCGTGAATACACAATGGGTGTAGGCTTTTACGGTGACGAGCCCGGTCTGCTTGAAACTTTCCGCAAAAATCTCCGCGAAAGACCCGATGAATTCGCAAAGGCGGCGGATTTGTGTAAAATGACCGGTTCGGTATTTATGAAAAGGCAATACAAAAGACCCTTCCCCGGCTGTCCCGAAGGTCTTGAAGAATACTACAACGCAAAAGATGTGGGCTTCATTGCTTTTTCGGGAGACCTTGAAGACCTTGAAAGCGAAAAGATTATTGAAATAATCAGAGGCACATTCAAGGCATATTCACCTATGTATAAGTTCCTTCTTGATGTTTCAGATGAATACTTCTCAAAAGGAGAATAAAGATGGATTATTCCAAATTCAAAAGCGGCAGTGATATCAGAGGCTATGCGCTCGGCGATGAATCAAATCCCCTCTATATGGACGATATGATGGTTATGCGATGCGCTGCGGCATTCCTCGGCTGGCTTAAAACAAAAACCAAGAGCGGCACCCCCTGTGTTTCCGTAGGACACGACAGCAGGCTTTCTGCCGAAAGAATAAAAAATGCGGTTATAAAAGCTCTTGTTTCAAACGGTGCAAACGTTACGGATTGCGGCCTCAGCTCAACTCCCGCAATGTTTATGACAACAGTTGATAACGGCTGTGACGGAGCGATTCAGATTACCGCAAGCCATCATCCCAAGGACAGAAACGGTCTTAAATTCTTTACCCGTGACGGCGGTCTTGACGGCTCGGATATTGCAGAGATCCTTGAAGCTGCCTCAAAAACCGAAAACCCCATAGGCGGTTCTGACGGCAAATGCTCGGAAAGCCCGTACATGAAGCGTTATGCGCAAATTCTTCGTGATATGATAATCAACGGTGTCAACAGCGAAACAAACCGCAACCGACCTCTTGAAGGAATGAAAATTGTTGTTGATGCAGGCAACGGTGCAGGCGGCTTTTATGCAACAGATGTGCTTGAACCTTTGGGTGCGGATATATCGGGCAGTATTTATCTTGAACCTGACGGCAATTTTCCCAATCACACTCCCAACCCCGAAAACGCACAGGCAATGGAATGTGTTTCAAAAGCAACCGCCGATGCAAATGCGGATTTTGGTGTTATATTTGATACCGATGTGGACAGAGCAGCTTGTGTAGGCAAAGGCGGATTTGAAATCAACCGTAACCGTCTTGTTGCACTTGCATCGAAAATTGCTCTTGCCTCCTGCCCCGGCGGCACAATAGTAACAGACAGCGTCACCTCCGACGGTCTTTCAGAGTTTATTTCAGAAAACGGCGGAGTTCACCTTCGTTACAAACGCGGATATAAAAACGTTATCAACAAACAGATTGAACTTTGCTCAAAAGGCATTGATTGTCCTCTTGCAATGGAAACATCGGGTCATGCGGCATTTGCGGAAAACTATTTTCTTGATGACGGTGCATACCTGATTACAAAGCTGATTATTGAAGCGGCGGCACTTGCAAAGGAAGGAAAAAGCCTTGAAGATTTAATCGGTACTCTGAAAGAAGCTGAAGAAGAAAAAGAACTTCGCTTTAAAATCCTTTGCGATAATTTCAGAACCGAAGGCGAAAAGATTATTAAGCTTTTTGAAAAAGAAGCAAAATCACGCCAAGGATGGACGGCCTGCGGAGATAACTACGAAGGTATCCGCATAAACGCAGACTCATCCTGCGGCAACGGCTGGTTTCTTATCCGTCTGAGTGTTCACGATCCCATCATCGTGCTCAACACGGAAAGCAACGAAAAAGGCGGCACAATGAAGATGTGCAGTGATATCGCCGATGTTATCGTAAAGGCGGATAACATTGATTTGCTTGATATTTCGGCATTGACCGACTATATAAAATAAAGGAGAAAATAAAAATGATTGACAAAATTATTACCGCATTTTTTGCCCTTGTAACCGCAATTCTCACAATTTTCTACACACCCACACCCGTAACAAGCGTAAATCCCGCAGAGCTTCCCGAGGCATCTTCAACTCAGGATGTTACCATTATGTCCTATAATGTTTATTACAAAACCCCCGAAGAAAGAGAAGAAATTGTTATTCAGAACATCCGCAACCACAACCCTGATTCTTTCGGCTTGCAGGAAGCAACTCCCGAATGGATTGAGGCAATTGCAAAGGCTATGCCTGATTATGCATATGTTGGCGTTGGCAGAAATGCTGACGGCAGCGGTGAGGCAAGCCCCGTATTCTATAAAAAGGATAAGTATGAGCTTATTGATTCCGGCACATTCTGGCTTTCCAAGACTCCTGAAAGACCTTCCAGAGGTTGGGATGCAATGTTCAACAGAATATGTACATACGTTGTTCTCAGAAACAAGGAAACAAGATTTGTTTATGCCCATTTCAATGCACATTTTGATCATCTTGGCGTTATCGCAAGACTTGAATCCGTTGCAGTGGTTTCCGATAAGATTTCAAAAATATGCAACACCTTCCCCGTTGTTTTCACAGGTGACCTTAACGACCCCGAGGGCGGCGAAATGTATAACCGTGTACTTGAAACGGGTCTGCGTGACACAAAATATCTTGCAGAAACCGCTGACGACAAAACCACATTCCACGGCTATTCGGACCTTATGACAAAAGAAAAGCCCATCGACTTCATTTTTGTCAATGCGATGGCAACAAAGGTTGCAACCTATAAGGTTGACACAACGAAATATGACGGTGAATATGCATCCGACCATCATCCCGTAATTTCGGAAATGACACTTTACAATTAAGGAGAACTTGAAATATGCTTTTTAAATTCGGACAAATTATTGTATCCATTCTGATTTCGGTTGCATCGCTTTTCACAGTTCAGATACCTCAGACACCCGTTGAAACTGACCTTCCTCTCGTTGACATCAATCCCAATCCCATTGCGGATGCCGTTACAATGCAGGATGTTACGGTTATGACATTCAATGTCAAAATCAGCGGCAGCGGCTTGCAGTCAACAGAAAACAGACTGCCTAAAATCACAAAAATCATCAGCGAGTATATGCCCGATTCCTTCGGATTGCAGGAAGCCGACAAATGGTGGGTTGATAATATTGCCGCTGAGATGACAGATTATGCACACGTTGAAAGATACAGAGATGACGGCATTACCGAAGGCGAATCCAGTGCGATATTCTACCTTAAAGATAAATATGAGCTTGTTGATTCGGGTCATTTCTGGCTTTCTCTGACACCCGACGAGCCTTCCTTCGGCTGGGATGCTGCCTGCACAAGAATAACAACCTGGGCTATTCTCAAAGATAAAACCACAGGTTTTACATACGCTCACTTCAACACACACCTTGACCACGTAGGCAACAAAGCTCAGGCGGAATCCGTTGCACTTATAAGCGCAAAAATCGCGGAAATTGCACCTGATATTCCTGTTGTTCTTACAGGTGATTTCAATCTTCGCGAAGGCTCCGGCAATTATGTTAACCTGCTTGCCTGCGGACTCAAGGATACAAAATACCTTGCTGAAGAATACGATGACTGTGCAACCTATCACGATTACAATCCCTTTGTTTTCAATACAAAGCCCATTGATTATATTTTTGTAAACGGTTACGTTTCTTCCGTAAAATCAAGCAAGGTAGATTCAAGAACAGTGGGACTCGTTTATCCCTCAGACCACTTCCCCATCATAGTTGAAATGACACTTTTTAACGGAGGTACAAAATAATGTACAGAGTATTGACTTTTAACCTGCTTTGTGCAGGTAAGGGCGAAAGAAAATGGGAAAACAGAGTTCCCAAGGTTGTGAAAATCATCAAAGAAGCAAACCCCGATTCCTTCGGTGTGCAGGAAGCACACTGGGAATGGATGCAGGCACTGAGCGAAAACCTGCCCGAATATGACTATGTGGGCGTTGGCAGAGAAGACGGCGATAAAGACGGCGAGTTTGCTGCTGTATTCTATAAGAAAGACAAATTTACTGCAAGCGAAAGCGGTAACTTCTGGATTTCGGAAACTCCCGAAAAGCCTTCAAAAGGTTGGGATTCAGCCTGCACAAGAGTTGCAACATTCGTTAAGCTTACAGATAAAGAAAACGGCAAAGCATATGTTCATTTCAATACTCACCTTGACCATGTAGGCAGAATTGCACAGATCAACGGTGCAAAAATGATTCAGGAAAAAGCCGCATCATTCGGCGGTGTGCCCGTTGTATGCACAGGCGATTTCAATGTGTTCCAGGATTCCGACTGCTACAACACAATGGTAAGCGGCAATATGAAGGATGCAAGAAAGCTTGCCCCCGACAGTGACGAATGCTTCACCTATCACGGATTCAGACCCGAAGAAATTCAGGCAAGAATAGACTTTGTATTCGTTGATGAAGCAACGGTAAAGCCCGTAAGATTCAAGGTTATCAACAAGCTTGTTGACGGCGATTTCTATTCGGACCACAATGCGGCATATGCAGACATTGAACTGATATAAGCAAAAGTTAAAGGGACTTTCTCCGTTTGAGAAAGTCCCTTTTCTGTTGTGTTTTTATTCGCCAATCATTACGTTGCCAAGCTTGATATTGAATACAAAATCCTTCTTTGTTCCGTTATCGTCAATAACAATCTTGATAACATCGGGGTTAAGACGCTCTGCCGAAACAATCTTTTCATCGGTCTTTTTGAGATACTTTTTAAGCATTGCCATCTGCTCTGCATCATAAGCACCTGCGTTATCGGAAACAAAAAGAACGTTACCGCAAAGGTTGTTGATTCTTGCAAGAAGCTTTTTCTGTTCCAGAGTAAATTTAAGGTTATCGTTTCTGAGGAAGAAAACGTCAGGGTCATTCATAAACACTCTGCCGTTAAGGTGGCGGCGGAATATTGAATTGTTGATTGCACTCTGAGCACTGAGCATCTCGTTTGAAACGTGGATATGATTGTAAATCTTGCCCTTGTATGTAAGGTCAACGTCACAGCTGATTCTGCAAGCATCACATACACCGATTGCAGCACTCATGGGAACACCGCAGCCGAGAAGAAGCTTGTCGCCTACACATTCTCTGAGGAACTGCATTGCTTCATACATAATTTCGCCTCGGCATTTGCCGTTTCTGGGGATTACGCATTCACTGTAAAGGAAGTCAAGCTTAACCATATCGTAGCCCCACTCATTGAGGACAACGTCAAACACCTTTTTGATGTAAGCTCTTGCTTCTTCGTTATAGAAGTCAAGTGTGTATGCACCGCCCCATGCGATACATCCAAGCTGAGGCTTGCCGTTCTCTTTGATAAGCCAATCGGGATGTTCCTTGGCAATTCTCGAAACCTTCTGACAGCTGAAAGGTGCAATCCAGATACCTGCCTTGTAGCCCTTTGCGTGAACCTTATCGGCAATATACTTCATGCCGTGAGGGAACTTTTCGGGGCAAGGGTCAAGCCAGTCACCTACGAAGGGCTCGTAACCATCGTCAATCTGGAAAATGGAAACCTCGTCCTTTGCCGGGTCAAGACCGTTAAGGTCACGGAGGATTATGCTTTCGTCAATCTTCTGGAAGTAGTTATACCATGAGGTATAGCCGCTCATTTCGCCCTTTCTTGTTGCGGGCATATCAAAAAGTTCAAAATACTTATCGAACACTTCGTCGTATGTGCCTTCAAAGTAAACAATATCGAATACCTGCCAGGACTCATTGACGAATTTGCCTTCTGCATCTTTATGAATTGAGAAATAATTCTCATTCATTTTCACCTTGAAATATGTATAACCTGTTTTTTCGCTGAGTGAGCCCCAGAGCTTCATCTTTTCGCCGTTACGGATGTATGTATATCCGTGGCTGTGAAGTTCACCGGGTTTCTCTGAATATTCAACGATTCTGTCGTCACTTGTAATGCTTGCATAGTGTCTGAGGAAAGGATGAATGTGTGAAAGCTTGATTGTGCCCTTCATCACATCGTTTCTGTTATACTCCTTTGTGTATGTCCAGGACTGATAGCCTGCACCGAAGAAAAGGTCATTTGCCTTGAATTCATAAGGGAACTCAACGTAGAAATCAACCATTTCAATGTCGCATTTGGGGTTAATTTTAACAGCATATCTTTCGGCATTATCGACTATCTCCAATGAGTAATGGTCATTTTCAATGTCGTTTGAAACAATGCTTACGCCGTTGCACTTGTAGCTGATTACATATTTTTTGCTCATACCGCACACTCCTCATTTTAATTTTACTGAAATATTATAACAGAGAAAAGCAATTAATTCAAGGGTATTTACGAACATTTGCCGCAAGTACCTCCATTGCATTGACTTTGCAAAACATATGCTGTAAAATGAATATGAACTTTTCAATACGGAGGAAGAAATATGAAAAATTTGATTGCAGTATTAACCGTTTTTGCTCTGATTATTTCGTTTGCCGCCTGCGCAAAAAATCCCTCCCCCGCTGCCGGAACAACCACTTCGGAACAATCCGTTGAGGAAATCACGGAAACAACAACAGATATCGATTCAACAGAACCCGTTGAGTCTGACGAATCAACCGTTGCAGATGAAACATCTTCAACAACAGAAACTGCCGTTGACCCTTCGGAATGGACACCCGATAAAATTGTTGAATTTTATAAAAAAGCCGCCGAAAAAACCAACCCCACCGCAAAATCGACTCAGGTTATGGTGCTTAACGAACTGATTTTCAATGACGGTGACGGCGTTCTCGCTTTCTTTGTAAAAATACTGGAACCTGCAATAGCATCGGTTATTGAAAAAAACGCATTGGAATTTGACGGAATAACCGGCGGATTTTCAAACCTTACCGCTTCGGATGCAAACGCAATCAAGGCATACAAAAGCGGAGAATATACAATTGTTGAAATGACAATGAAAAACCAGACCGACGGTATTCACGCCAATGAATACGAAGGCACGGTAGGCCACGCAATAACCGTACTGGGTGATATTTCAAGGGTTCTCGAACAGTTCCCCCAGTTCAAGGTTGATGTTGAGAATGCAAACATTGCCGTTCATTATGTAAACGCAACGCTTAAAGTAAAAATAAACAAGGATGGCATTATCGAAAAAGGCACCTGGAAATATACCTGTGACCCTGAAATAAGCCACCTTGATATCAGCGGTATTATGATTGATAAAGCTGATGCGGAAATCGATTACATAATAACCGTCGGCGGCGGATTTTAAGACAGAAAAGGAGTGACTCATCCGAGGATGAATCACTCCTTTTTATATCTGTTCCAATATATACTGTTTTACATCGTCAAGCTTGCTTTTTTGCCATTCTCCGCTTTCTGCTTTCTCTGCAAGAGGGCAAAGAATAAAGAAATCAAGGGTTTCTCCAGGCACACGGCCCGTTCTGAGAGGCTCTGCAAAATGCTCTGCCCATTCTTCTTCCGTGGCATTTGCAAATCTGTCCGGGTTCAGATATGTCATCTGCCGTCTTGTGGCGGCAATATGCATCTTTGCCGACAGAGGCGAAAGCAGATTGAATTCATCTTCCTGAATGTCGGTGAATATTCTCGGGAGAGGTGCCTTTACAATGTGTTCGGGTCCTCTGAGGATTTCAAGACCCATAGGCTCCCATGTAAATTCAGTTTCCGTAAAATTAATTTTCACAAGCAAACCGAGTTCCGTATTGAACTGTGAACGCTGATAATCCGTATCGAAAATGAAATTACCCAAAGAATAAAAGATTATTTTATCTCCCACTGTTTCGTAATTCATCGGCACATGAGGGTGATGGCCGATAACCATATCCGCACCCATTTCAAGATACAAACGGTATCTTTCTCTGGTATAAGGTGAGGGCAGCGGAGTAAATTCTTCGCCTGCGTGGGCTACAACAATGCACCATCGGCAGGTTTTCTTTATTTCGTTGATAGTGTTCCGGATTTCATCAAGGTCGCTCCAGCTGTAACAGCCCGCCTTGTTTTCGTCGGCTTTTCTGCAGGCACGCTGATACCCAACGCCGAACATACCGATTCCGCCTGCTTCGTCAAGAATAACAGGGCGTCTTGCCTGGTGAATATCCATACCCGCACCTATGGTTTTTGCACCGTTTTCCGCTGCAATTTCAAGGGTACTCTTAATGCCGAATTCGCCTGCATCCATAATATGATTATTGCAGATATTCCAGATATCCGCATTCATTTTGTTAAGCACTTTTACCGCTTCGGGGTCGATAGTATGAAGAAGCTGTTTTACACCGCCCTGAACCGTATTCTGTTCAACAGGCGCAACAGGACCTTCAACATTTGCAACAACATGGTCAGCACTATGAAGAAACTCAAGAACATCTGCCGAAAGAAGTTCTTCGTCGTTCCACTGACCGTACATATATCTGTCAAAACCGATGTCGCCGGTAAAAACAAGAGTTGATTTATCTTTCATAAACTTCCTACCTCTTAAAACTCAACACAAATCAAAAAAACACGACTGTTGTATGCATTATAACATATGTGTTGAGATATTGCAAAGGGGTATAAAACAAAAAACGCCGAAACCTTGCGGCTTCAACGAGTAAAAATTTCATTGTAAAAAGGAAGTAACCCTTGACTGATGTTTCTTTACACATTCAATCAAGGGTTACTTCTGTGAATTCTTGTTATCTAACATCTTTGGTTAACCTCTCTTTCTGCGGTATTGTCCAACCTTAAACTGTTCGATTATTGTTTTTCGCTTCATTTAAGATTGTCGGTCAGAACTTTTTGATTTTCGGTATTTATTTTTTGTTTTTCCGAATATCTTTATGTTCTGAGGTTTTTACCTTCTCATTGGTATCACCCTTTCCTTGACTATAATATAGCATAGATTTTCACCGTTTTCAAGATGGGATTTTGTACAAAGTTAACCTGTGCGAGTTATGGAAAACGGAGATTTTTGGTTAATGTGTATATAAATCCGTAAATATATATTGACTTTCAAACGATAATAAGTTATTATTGAAGTGTTGGGGGTCGTAAGACCCCCCTTATTTTTTGTCTCGGAAGTTTTTTAACGCCCTTTCGAATCCCTTGCTTATAAAAAATTAAAGGACACAGCCATTGCTATGTCCTTTAATTGGCGCGCTGCAAGGGATTCGAACCCCTGACCTTTTGGTTCGTAGCCAAACACTCTATCCAGCTGAGCTAGCAGCGCATATTCAATTCACAAGCGGTGAGTTCCGATTGCCAAAGTATATTATCACATCCCGTCAAAAAAATCAATACTTATTTTTATTTTTTTTGATTTTTTTCGATTTTTATAAAAATTAGCTGTTTTATTGAAAAATTCTCCGTTCAGTAGAATTGAATTCTATAACTGCGTTATTGTTTTGTTGCAGGTTTCGGTGTACTATAAAACCAAGCTGATCAGCAATTACAACAAGAGGTGATAAAATGTCAGTATACATCGGTGAAAATATAAAAAGACTGAGAAAACAACGCGAACTTACCCAGGAGGTTCTGGCAAATTTTCTCGGTGTTTCTTATCAAAGCATAAGCAAATGGGAGCGCGGCGACAGCTACCCCGATATCACAATGCTTCCTGAAATTGCAGGGTTTTTCAAAGTAAGCGTCGATGAGTTGCTCGGTGTTAACAGAGTTGAGGATGAAGCAGAAATCACAAAAGAACTTGAAGCTTATGATAATATCAGAGATAAAGAATTAAAACAGGAAATAATAAACAGACTTAAAGAAAAGTTCCCTAATGATTTTCGTATTCTTTTGAGATATATGTCTTGCCTTGTTCATTTCAAAGAAAACACACCTGAAAACGTTGCGAAAATAATTGCAATATATGAAAATATCAAACAGAACTGCAACAATGACAAAATACGTATTTCTTCCAAAAGACACATTGCCGAACTCTATAAGGGTCTTTCAGAAAAGGAAGGAAGCGGCATAACCTTTGAGGACTGTGAAAAAATCATAAAAGAAATGCAGAGAATGAGAGAGGGGCAGGAAAGGTTCGGTTTTTATTATCCTGAAAACTATCCAAATGGCGATGAGATAATAATGAACACTCTTGAAGAACTATTCTTGTTGCTCAATACAGTTTATTCTCATTATTTTCATTACAACGGCTTTTTCTATGACAGAAACTTCTCTGACGAATGGGTGCTTTCGGCTTTCAAAACAGAACTCGACTTTTTGAATTTTGTTTATGATGATGGTCATTACGGCAAAATGTGGCGAACAGTAATTTATAATTACGGACATTTAGGAGTAAGGTATTTCAAGCTTGGTGATACTGCTAATGCATTGGAAAACTTCAGAAAAATGTGCGAGCTGGCAATCAAATTTGATAATATGGACAGAATAACAACTATGCACTCCGTAATGTTTGAAGGTAATGAATTTGATAAGCATACTTTGGGTTCTACTTATGTTGCGAAAATGCAAGTTAAGGAACTTCTGACAGAGAAGTATCCGCTGTCTGAGGAGTTTAAGGAATCTGCCGAATTCAAAGCCATCATTGATATTCTTGAATAATTTTAAAGGTCGGAAATCCGTAAGGACTTCCGACCTTCATTTTTATTTATGCGGCTTTCTTAGCCTTTTTGTCTGCAATCGCTTTTTCGATTTTGGGATAAACAACATCATAAAGCTTTGCAAAAATCGCATAGCCGATAAGCGCGTAAACAATACCGACAAATGCACCGACGATAACGTCTGTGGAATAGTGAACACCTACATAGATTCTTGAAAGTCCCATAAGGAATGCAAAAATGAAGGCAGGGATTGCAACACCCTTCTTTTTAAGCACCATTGTGATTGCCATTGCAAATGTAAAGGCTGATGATGTGTGGCCCGAGGGGAACGAAAGTGAAGTGGGCTTCATTCTTTCAACAACTTCGGGGAATGCATAGCCTGCATTCCATTTTTCGGCGAGGCCGGGGAATCTGTCGATAGACCAGTCAATCTTGCCGAAGAAACCGACCCAGTCAAGGTTTTTCGCACCGTTTGTGTAAGCCACAACTTCTGCCGTTGCTTCGGGAAGTCTTGTAAGATTATAAGGTCTGGGGCGCTCCATAATGGGCTTGATAAGCTCATTATTGAGCAGGGTCATAACAAGAAGTGCACCGAGGCACACAAGACCTGCTTTTCTTGTTTTCTTGAAGAAAAGCATTACAAGGCCGAGAATGATAAAGAAAATACCGTCGTCACCGAGGGTTGTGATAACCTTCATAATGACATCCATTACGCTGTTGCTGAGATTTGTGAAAACAAACTCAAAAACAGACAGGTCAAAATTAAGTATCGCTTCCAAAAAAGTCATCCTTTCCGTTTTTTATGCTATATATTATCACTTGTTTTGCAATAAATTGCAAGAGAAATTTGAAAGTTTTTTATTTTCTGCGTAATTTTTGTCTCCAAATGCGTAAAATAAACTGTATTGAACCCTATGAATATATTGCAATCCGATGTTGTTTAGAGTATAATAATGTTAATTATTGTTTAAGCGAGGGCAAGAAGTGAAAATACAGATTATTGACATAAACAACGCTGTCGAGTTTGATGCTTTTACGGAAAAGCATCCCAACGGTCATTTTCTTCAGACATCCCTTTGGGCAAGGGTCAAGGATGATTGGAAATGGTTTGGCGTCATATGCAGAAACGACAGCGGTGAGATAACGGGCACAATGGGTGTGCTGCTCCGCAAAATCTCAAAACTCCCCTTTCATATGATGTACGCACCCCGAGGCCCCGTATGCGATTTTGACGATAAAGAAACCTTTTCCGCACTGATTGAAGCTGCAAAGCAGGAAGGCAAAAAATACAACGCTTATGAACTGAAAATCGACAAGGATGTTCCCGTTGATAACGAAGATTACCGTGCCATTGCTCTTGCGGAAGGCTTTAAATTCAAGGAACGTACAATTAACTTTGAAGATTTCCAGTGCAGATATGTCATCAGAATTCTTCTGGGCGGAAGAACCGAAGATGAAGTTTTCGCCGCATTCCACTCCGACCACAGAAGAAAAATCCGCATTGCACTGAAAAACAATGTTGAAATCAAGATACACGGCAGTGAAATGGCGCAGACTTTCTATGAGATAATGAAAGAAACTTGCGAAAGAGACGGCTTTGAGCTTCGTTCTGCCGCATATTTTGCAAAAATTCTTGACTGCTTCGGCGACAAGGCAAGGCTTTATATGGCATACTACGAAGGCAGACCCATTGCAGGTGCAATTTCCGTTCTTTGGGGTGACAAGGTATGGTACTTCTACGGTGCATCTTCAAACTCAGACAGAAAGGTTATGCCCAATTACCTTATGCAGTGGGAAATGATAAAATGGGCAGTCGAAAGCGGCTGTTCAATATATGATTTCAGAGGCGTTGCAGGTGTTATTGACGAAAGCAATCCCCTTTTCGGTCTTTACCGCTTCAAGCACCGTTTTGACGGCACATATATTGAATTTATGGGCGAAATGGATTTGATTACAAAGCCTGCCGCGGCTAAAATCGTTGCCGCATCACAGGAAATTTTGAAGAAATTGAGATAAGGAGAATAAGAAAATGATTAATGTTACCGTTTGGAACGAAGGCGTTCACGAAAAACTCAGCAACGAGGTTGCAGGCGTTTATCCCGCAGGCATTCACGGCTGTATAAAGAATTTTCTTTCATCACAGGACGATATGGCAGTGCGCACCGCAACCCTTGCACAGCGCCGCTGCGGACTTTCGGATGATGTTCTTGAAAGCACCGATGTTCTCATCTGGTGGGGTCATATGGCACACGACAAAGTACCCGACAAGCTTGTTGAGAAAATACATAAGCGTGTGCTTGCAGGTATGGGTCTTGTTGTTCTTCATTCGGGTCACCATTCAAAGATTTTCAGATCACTGATGGGCACAACCTGCAATCTTCGTTGGAGAGACGGCGACAGAGAAAGAATCTGGAACATCAACCCCTCTCATCCCATAGCAAAAGGAATTCCCGCACATTTCAGCATTGACAAGGAAGAAATGTACGGCGAGCAGTTTGATATTCCCAAGCCTGATGAAATTGTATTCCTCGGCTGGTTTGCAGGCGGCGAAGTTTTCCGTTCAGGCTGCTGCTGGCAGAGAGGTCTGGGCAAAATTTTCTACTTCCAGCCCGGTCATGAAAGCAATCCCACTTTCCATAACGAATATGTTCAGAGAATTATTATCAATGCGGTAAGATGGGCTGTACCTGCCAACACGGTCAGAGAACCCATCCCCTGCCCCGAAAAGAAAATTTCTCCCGAAGAAAGATACAAGGAGAGCAGAACAAAATAATGGATACATTCAAGATAAAAAAACTCAGAGAAAACGCAAAAATCCCTTTCAGAGCAACCCCCGGCAGTGCAGGAATGGATCTTTATGCCTGCATTGACGAACCCATCACTCTCGGCGGCGGTGAAAAAGCGGTTATTCCCACGGGAATCGCTATTGAACTGCCCTCTGCCGAACTGGGTGCATTTGTTTTTGCAAGAAGCGGTCTTGCAATAAAGCACGGAATAGGTCTGCTGAATTCGGTAGGTGTTATTGACAGTGACTACCGCGGTGAAATCTGCGTAGGCGTTATAAATCAGCTTAAAGAAACATACACAATTCAGCCCGATGAACGCATTGCACAGCTTGTTATTATGCCCGTTTCGCTTGTCACTCCCGTTGAAGCGGATGAACTTGACGAAACAAGCAGGGGTGCAGGCGGATTCGGTTCAACCGGAAAGGCGTAAGATATGAAAAACCGTATTAACATTCTCTCAACGATTTTTCTTGCCTCTGCGGCAGGCTGGATAATTTCGCTTTTGGCTTCACAGCTTATTCCTTACGATGTTGTATCTGCAGTATTTCTGATTTTTTACATAATCACAGTTTTTACTGCCCTTGCTTTTGTTATCGGAAGCATAATCGTGTTTGCGACAAAGAAACACAACGGATTTTCAAAACCGTTATTTATCGCTGCCTGTGCCGTGCTGACGGCATGGGTCGGTATTCTTGTTGCCCTTATTGACTACGCAAGCAAACTTTTCTGAGGTGAATAAAGACTTTATGAAAAAAATTATCAGTATTTTCTGTGCCGTTTCGATAGCACTTTCCTGTTTCGGTATTTTTGCATATGCGGAAGATACCGCTTTTATGCCCTACGAAGACAGTAAATTCTTTGAATACGGCGATTATGACATTCATTACAGAGTTATCCCTGCAAAGAGCGAACAAAAGGGCAGAATTATGATGCTTCACGGCTTCCTTTGCTCAACCTTTGCGTGGCGTAATATGGCTGCAAATCTTTCTGAGGCAGGCTACGAATGTGTGCTTGCAGACCTGCCAAACTTCGGATTCAGCACAAGAGAATCAGATGAAATCACCGTTGTTGACCGTGAAATTCTCATTACCGAGCTTATGAAATCCATTGCTCCTATGGATGAATGGATTATTGCAGGTCATTCAATGGGAGGCGGTGTTGCAGTAAATATTGCAATCGAAAATCCCGTTGAAGCACTTCTTCTCTACTCTCCCGCACCTCAGAGTGAATTTCCCGAAGCTATGGAAGGCATAATGACATCAGGTGTTATGAAGGGTATTATGAATGCATTCTTCAATTACGGCACGAGAATCGACTTCCTCGTAAGGCTTATTGTTTTTGCTGCAACAATGGATTGGGAATTCTCAATGAATTACGAGCTTGAAGGGGTTACGGATGCAACCCGGTATGACGGTTTCGGCGGCGGTCTTTGCGAAATGATGTTCAATGTAAAGGCAACCGACCTTGAAAACGCAGATAAAGTTGCCTGCCCTGTTTTTCTTTGTCAGGCAAGCAAGGATATAATCATAAACTCAACAATGAAAGAGCAAATGGGCAATGCATTCCCTGATGCGGAAACACACCTTGTTGAAGGCGGAGGACACCAGTGCATTGAAAACAGAGCAGACGAGCTTTGCACCGTAACCGTTGATTTCCTTGAAAAATAATTATTCTGCAATAAAATGTATACCCAGTGCGTTTCTGCCGCTGTGAAGGCTTATCATACAGCCTGTAAATGCAGTTATAATCGCTTTGAAGCCTGAGCATCTCAGCATTTCTTCAACGGTCTGCAGTTCATCACGCGGAACTCCTGAATGATAAATAAAAGCGGCTGAAAAATCTATATTTTTATAAAGCTGAAGCTGTTCGCTTGCATACTGCAGGCGGACGGCTTTTGATTTTCCACGGTATTTTTTTATAACTTCAATTTTGCCGTCAACCATTGCGGCACAAGGCTTCACAGAAAACAGATTGGCACCCAACGCTGCAGCAGAAGAACACCTGCCCGAGCGCCTGAGGAAATCTATACTGTCCAGAATGTAGCTGACACGGGTCTGAGGCACAAGCGAAGAAAGTGACGAATATATTTCTTCCGCACTCATTCCGCCGTCACGCATTTCACAACCTTTCAGGGCAAGCAAAGCAATTCCGCCGCCCAAGCTTCGGGTGTCAAGTGTATAAACGCCGTTCATTCTTGATGAGGCAATTTTGGCATTTCGAAATGTAGATGATAATTCGGAGCAAAAAGACAGGTGAACAACATCAAAGCCCTCTTTGACAAGCTGTGAAAAGAAATCAAAATATTCTCCCGGAGGCACCGCCGTTGTTTTTGGGATTTCGCCTGTTTTTCCCACATGATCAAATATTTCCGATGCGGTAATATTCACTCCGTCCTGCATCGGCTTACCCTTGAAAACAACGCACATAGGGACAACTTTTATGCTGTGTTTATCTGCAATTTCAGGCGGTATATCCGCCGCACTGTCAACGGTTATCACAACTTTTTTCATTGCTTTTCCTCCGCAAATTTTTGTTAGTTTTCCCCGTAAAAGGAACATTATTCCGCTTTAACCAAGCTTACTCCCGTGTAGTAGTGAGAAAGAATTTCTTTGTAAGAAAACCCTTGCCGTGCCATATAATCCGCACCGTACTGACTCATGCCTGCTCCATGACCGTAGCCTTTGCAGGTCACAACAAATTCACCGTCATATTCAATTTCAAAGCAGGCACTTTCAAGCTTTGCCGCCGTCCTGAACTCCGTTGCCGTGATTTCTTTGCCGCACGCAACAAGCGAGGTCACATAGCCATCCTCATCCCTGTTTATTTTTTCTATCCATTCATCGGCACTGCCCTTTGTTTGGACACCGCATTCTTCAAGGTATCGGGAAAACGCTTCTTCACTGAATTCCACGGTATGAATGTAATCCGGTGACAGCCTGTCACCGCCACTTTCAACGCTTATCAGGTAAGGTATTTCACTGCCCCACAGATTTTCCGCACTCCGCGTTCTGCCCGTATTGTTTGAATGATAAACCGCAAGCACCGTTTCACCTTCAAAGCTCATATATTCACCCAGAACGCTGTCAACCGCCGCACTGATTTTTTCTTCGTATTCCTCATATTTTCCGCCCCATTTTTCCTTTCTCGCGGCTTTGTCAATATACCCCTGATGAATATCCGGATTATCGGTTATATCCGAGGCTTCGTCCGTGTTGTCTTCACGGATTCTTTTTGCATATGTGAAACTTGCTACTGCCTGTGCTTTGAGTGCTTCGCTGTGATAATCGGCAGGCATTTCCGCGGCAACACATCCGATAACATACTCTCTCATTTCAATTTCATTGCTTTTGCCGTTTCGTGACGACATAACGGATATCACATCGTTTTTTTCCTTCGACACACTTTCGCTTATCGTCACGGTTTTGTTTTCCGCACCTTTCCCCGTTGCGGCAAGCGGGCACAGAATCATTGACAGTGCTGTAATTATACACACGGCAAGATAAGTACGCATTTTCATCATCCTTTCTTGACTTTTAAATAATTAGAGGTTATAATAAACTGATTATATAATATAATGGAGATATAGTAACTTACACAGAACGGAGGCAGATAATAATATGTCCACCATTGAATCACACGTAGCGGAACGTGATATTAAAAGCTTATGCGAACAGATAAAGAAAAATAACTATATAGCCCCTTCGGACTACGAGCATTTCAACATCAAAAGAGGTCTGAGAAACGCTGACGGAACAGGTGTTATGGCAGGTATAACGAATGTTTGTACCGTTGAAGGTTATTATATTGACGACGGCGAAAAAGTTCCCAGAGAAGGCCACCTTTATTTCAGAGGCTACAATATGGAAGATATCGTCAGCTCTTGTATCGAGGAAGACCGTTTCGGCTTTGAAGAAGTGATTTACCTTCTTCTTTTCGGACGCCTTCCCACAAAGGAGCAGCTTGACAGCTTCTGCAATACACTTTCGGAATGCCGCGAACTTCCTGAAGATTTTATCGAAGATATGATTATGAAGGCTCCCTCGCCCGACATAATGAACAAGCTTTCAAGAGCAGTTCTTGCTCTCTACTCATATGACGAGAATCCCGACGACACATCCCTTGAGAATGTTCTGCGTCAGTGCATCCACCTTATCGCACAGATTCCCGCAATTATGGTTTATGCATACCAGGTAAAGCGCAGACACTACTACCGCAAGAGTATGTATATTCACCCCATGAAGCCCGAATACAGAACAGCTCAGACCGTTCTGCGTTCAATCAGAGCAGATAAAACCTTCACAGACCGTGAAGCAAAGCTTCTTGACGTATGCCTTATGCTCCACGCAGAGCACGGCGGCGGTAACAACTCAACCTTCACAACAAGAGTTCTCTCTTCCAGCGGTACTGATACATATGCGGCTCTTGCAGGCGGTATAAGCTCCCTTAAAGGACCCAAGCACGGCGGTGCAAACATCAAGGTTTCCGAAATGGTAGATCATTTCAAGGCAGGTGTAAGTGATATAACCGACGAGGGTCAGGTTGCAGATTTCATAAGTAAAATTATGAAAAAGGAAGCAGGAGACGGCTCGGGTCTTATTTACGGTATGGGTCACGCAATTTATACTCTTTCAGACCCCAGAGCAAAAATCCTCAGAGCAAAAGCAGAAGAGTTTGCAATGAACACAGAGTTTGAGGATGAATTTATTCTTCTCAGCCTTATTGAAAAGCTTACCCCCGAAATTTTCAACAGCTACAAATCCACACCCAAAAAGGCAATGTGTGCAAATGTTGACCTTTATTCGGGTCTTGTTTATAAAATGCTGAATATTCCTTCAGACCTTTTCACACCGATTTTCACAATTGCAAGAATTGCAGGCTGGTCTGCACACAGAATCGAAGAACTTCTTACAGGCGGTAAGATAATCAGACCCGCATACAAAAACAACAACGTCAGGAACGAATATATTTCCATCGATATCAGATAAGAGGTAACCGAACAATGAAAAACTTTTCCGTTAAAAGCGGCTTCGGACCGGGTGCAATAATTTTTGCAGTTGCCGCTGTAATCACTCTCCCTCTGAGAACAATTCAGTTTTTCACCGTTCTTGAAGGCGGAACCGGATTTTTCACTTCATATGACTGGAGCGTTTATCTGCTTTACGGTCTGATTGCCGCTTCGGTGATTGCATTTGCGGTGCTTGGTATTTCCAAAAGAAAAAAGCTTGACTTCAACCGTGATGTCACAAAGCGCCCCGTATCGGGAATCATTTCCCTGCTGACCGCCGCCGCAGTATTCAGCGACGGACTTATCAAAGCAGGTGCTGTTATGGACGACGGTTCTTCGCTTGTTGAATACGGCTATATGGGTGCGGTATCATTCAACACTGAAAAGCTTCTTTTCGGTGCCGAGGCATTGTTTGCTGTTGTTTCGGCAATCTTTTTCCTTTCTCTCGGTCTTGTTTACATCACAGGTAAAACCAACGGCTCCGAACACAGATTAATCTGCCTTTCCCCTATAATCTGGTGTATAATCAGAATGGCATACCGTTTCACACGCACAATCAGTTATCAGCGTGTTTCGGACCTTACCTTCGAACTTCTTATGCTTGCATTCCTGATAATGTTCTTTATGGCATTCGCTCAGGTCAACTCACAAATAAGCGGTAAAAACTGCGAATGGAAACTTGCAGGCTACGGTCTTCCCGCCGCATTACTTGCACTCATCTGCTTTGTCCCCAGATTTATCGTTACAATAATCGGCAAGGATTTTCTTCTCTATGAATACTCACCTGCCGAATTCTGCGATTTGGGCACGGCACTTTTCATCTGCTCGGTTGTATTCACAAGACTTACAGACAGAGCAAAAAGCAGCGAAATCTCCGAAGAATCTACTGTTGAAGGATAATCATTTATGTTTTTTCAGAATGTTCTCATCGCAAGTGAACAGGTTGCAATTCTGTATATCCTTGTTGCCGTTGGTGCAATAGCAGATAAAGCGGGAATATACACAGAGAAGGTTGCAAAAAGCTGCACCGATTTGCTTTTCTATATAATCACACCTGCGGTTATTGTTGAAAGCTTTCTTTCTCTTGAATACAATCCCGAAACCGCAAAAAGCCTTTTTATTGCAATGGGCTGCGGTTTTATTCTGCACATTGTTTCGGCAGGTATATCTGCGGTTGTGTTCAACCGCTGCCCCATTGACCAAAGCTGTATTTATAAATACTCCTGTGCATACGGTAACTGTGGCTATATGGCATTACCCCTTGCAGGTGCAGTGCTTGGCAGTGAAGGCGTATTTTACTGCTCTGCGGTAATCATATCATTCCAGATTTTCAGCTTTACCCACGGAATTTATACCATAACAAAAGGCGGCGAAAAGGTTAAGTTCGATTTCAAAAAGCTTATCCTCAATCCCGGTGTGATTTCGGTTATCATCGGTCTTCCCCTTTTCCTGCTTTCCGTAAAGCTTCCCGAAATCGTTTCCAAGCCTCTGGGATATATTGCAAGCCTCAACACTCCCGTTGCAATGCTTATTTTCGGCACATATATTGCCAACACCAATTTTAAAAGCATATTCAAAAACTGGCGTATCTTTGCCGTTGCACTGGTAAAGCTCATTGTTTTGCCCCTTCTTCTCATCACAGCTTTCAGATTTGCAGGCGTAACAGGCTCATTGCTTGTGGCACTTTCAATTTCAGCAGGTGCACCCACAGCAAATAACACAGTTATGTTTGCTGCAAAATATGACCGAAACACGGGGCTTGCTTCCCAGACCGTTGCAGTAGTCAGCTTTATTTCAATAATTACCCTGCCCGTTATGATCGCTCTGGCGCAGGCAGTGGGGTGATAGATTGAGCATCAAAAAAATAATGGATGAAATTTCACACTTGTGGGGAATCTGTTCGTTTGATAAAATAAAAGAGAAGCTAATCGATTGCAGAGCAAAAAGCCGTTTGCCTGAAAACTCACAATCGGTTATTGTCGTTTGCTTCCCGTATCTTCTTGAAGAAGAAAACTACCAAAACATCAACATTTCAAAATATGCTGTTGTGACGGATTATCATACCGTTGCAATAAACAGATTGAACGGTGCCGCAGAAAAACTGAAAAAGCTTTATCCCGACGAAGAATTTGTTACCTTTGCGGATAATTCTCCCATCCCCGAGGTCAGTGCCGCCTGCAATGCGGGTCTGGGCAAAAGAGGGCTCAACACCCTGCTCATAACAGAGAAATACGGCTCATATGTATTTATCGGTGAAATAGTGACTTCTCTGAATATGACGGCATCCGATGTATCTGAAGAAAAATGCATCAGCTGTAAGAAATGCATTGAAATATGTCCGTCAGGTGCATTGACGGAAAAAGGCTTTGACAAAGCTTTGTGCCTTTCGGAAATCACTCAGAAAAAAGGCATTCTCACTGAAAAAGAAACAAAGCTTATGAAGGACTGCGGATGTGTATGGGGGTGCGATATCTGTCAGGATATCTGCCCTATGAACAAAAATGCCGCAACCACACCCATTGATGAATTTATTTCCTCTCCCGTACCCTTTGTTGACGAGGGCTGTAACCTTGAAAACAGAGCTTACGAATGGCGGGGAAGAAAGGTAATAGAAAGAAACATATCACTTCACAAAAGGTGAAAGGAGAAAAACTATGAAGCTTATAGTTGCGATTATCAACAATGACGATTCCGCAAGTGTACTCAGCGAGCTTACCCACAAGGGCTACGGCGTTACAAAGCTTGCAACCTCAGGCGGTTTCCTCAAAGCAGGCAACTCAACACTGCTTATCGGCACCGAGGATGAAAAGGTTGACGATGTTATAAGCATTATCAGTGAATTTTCACGCAAGCGCACTCAGATGGTTACTCCCTCACCCTCCTTTATGGCAGAGGGCTTCATTTCAAGGGCTGTTGAAGTTACCGTCGGCGGTGCAACCGTTTTTGTGATTGATGTTGACCGTTTCATAAAGCTTTGATATGGATATATTTGATTTAAACAATCCCCTTGAAAAATCAATATCCGCAGCACTTCATTCAAAAAGATTTCCCCACGCCGCGATTCTTGAAGGCGGCAGTATTGAGGACAGAATGAAGCTTGCTCAGAAAATTGCCGCTGCCCTTGTCTGCTCATCGGGCGGCACGGTGCCCTGCGGTGTATGTTCGGACTGCAAAAAGGCTCAGGTAAGCTCCCATGCGGATATTCTTTTATATACCGTTGAGGATAAACCCAAGGCATTCAAGGTCGACTATGTGCGTGACATAAGAAGCAAAGCATACATAGTACCCAATGAAGCCGACAGAAAAGTGTTCATCCTTGAAAACTCTCACACTATGGGTGTTGAAGGCCAGAATGCAATACTCAAAATCCTCGAAGAACCGCCTGCATATGTGAATTTCATTTTGCTGTGTTCTTCAAAATCAGGCTTTTTACCTACCGTACTTTCACGTTCAGCGGTTTATAATCTGGGTCAGGCATATGCTTCTGACGGTGATGACATTCCCCGTGAAAAGGTAATTGAAGCCGCATCAGGTGTTGCAAAGGCTGTTATTGCCCTTAACCATATGGAAATCGTGAAGGCGGCATCGGTTTTTGAAAAAGATCAGAAACTTCTCAGAGCATCACTCCCCGTTATTCAGGAGATTTTCGCCTGTGCACTGAGAATAAAATATTCCGCCGCGGAAGAAAATGAATTCGGTTCGCTCCCCAATGAGCTTGCACCCAGACTCAGCCGCCGTGCACTGCTTTCACTTATTGACTGCACGGAAGAACTTATGAAATCAATACAGCTTAACGCTAACCATAATCTTATGGTAACTGCGCTTTGCACAAAACTCCGCAAAGCCGCAACAAGTTAAATGACAAGTCAGATGGAGGTTTAAAATATATGGCAGAAGTTATAGGTGTCCGTTTTAAAGAAGTAGGTAAAGTTTATTACTTTGACCCGGACGGACACGTTTTGAAAAAAGGAAACAGAGTTATAGTTGAGACCGTGCGCGGCGTTGAATGCGGCGAGGTTGCAATGGATAACAGAGAAATAGACGATGAGCAGATTGTAAAGCCCCTTAAAAAGCTTATCAGAATTGCCGATGAAAAAGACATCGAACAGTTCCGTGCCAACAAAGCAAAGGAAAAAGATGCATTCGCAATCTGTCAGCAGAAAATCGCAAATCACAATCTTGATATGAAGCTTGTTGATGTTGAATATACCTTCGACGGCGGAAAGGTTCTTTTCTACTTCACCGCAGACGGCAGAGTCGATTTCAGAGAGCTTGTAAAAGACCTTGCAGGTGTTTTCAAAACGAGAATTGAGCTTCGTCAGATTGGTGTAAGGGATGAATCCAAAATGCTTGGCGGTCTGGGCATTTGCGGCAGACCCTTCTGTTGCAGCAGCTTTTTGGGAGAATTTCAGCCCGTTTCAATCAAAATGGCAAAGGAGCAGGGTCTTTCACTTAATCCCACAAAAATCAGCGGTGCCTGCGGCAGACTTATGTGCTGCCTTAAATACGAGCAGAATGCCTATGAGCATCTGCTTAAAATCACACCCAAACCCGGTGCAATAGTTGAAACCAACGAAGGTGCCGGTACGGTTACCGATTTCAGCCTGCTTACAGGCAAGCTTAAAGTTCAACTTCACAATAACCCCGATGCTCAGCCCAAGGTTTTTGACAGAAAAGAAGTAAAACTCGTAAAAGATGCAAGAATCAAGGTCGCAAAGGAAGAAATTGAGGCTTTGAAGGATATAGAAGGATAATTTACATCAAAAACCTCTTGCATTTTTCAAATAATATGTTACAATGGTCTTGAAAAAAAGTTAAGGAGGAAGATCACTATGGCATACATCATCAATGACGATTGCATCTCCTGCGGCGCATGTGCAGCAGAATGCCCCGTTGATGCTATCTCCGAAGGCGATGGCAAGTATGTTATCGATGCTGACGCTTGCATCGAGTGCGGCGCTTGCGCTGACGCTTGCCCCGTTGAAGCACCCAAGGCTGAATAATCAAAACTTGGAACATAACCGCTTCCCGATTCTCGTTGGGGAGCGGTTTTTTCTTAAAGGGGATTTCCTATGAAAATAACAATGAATAAAAGCAAAAGATATCAGACCTTTGAAGGCTTCGGCGCAAGCGGTGCATGGTGGGCACAGCTCGTTGGCGGCTGGGATAACACAGACCCCGAAAGCGGTATGCCCGTACGTGACAGAATATCTCAGCTTCTTCACAGCAAAACCGAGGGCATAGGTCTGCGTACATACAGATACAATATAGGCGGCGGTTCGGTTGAATCGGGCAAAGGTGAATTTCCCGATTTTGACCGCAGAGCCGAATGTTTTGAAAATGATAAAGGCGAATATGATTTCAGCAAAGATGCAAACGCTGTTTATATGATGAAACAAGCTGCAAAAGACGGTGCAGACGAAATTATTCTTTTTGTCAATTCACCCATTGAGCGTCTTACCAAAAACGGCAAGGCCCATCTTGACAAAAGCAAGGTTTTCAGAACAAACCTGAGCAGAAAGAATTACGGTGCCTTTGCAAAATATATTCTTGACATTACGGAGCATTTTGTTAAAGAAGGCTTGCCGATAAAATATCTTTCACCTGTCAATGAACCTTTATGGATTTGGAACGGCGGTCAGGAGGGCTGTCATTACAGCCCCTGTCAGGCAGGAAATGTTATGAAGTGTGTTGCCCGTGAAATGAGAAAACGCAAATCACTTGACAGCGTTATGCTTTCGGGTGTTGAAAACGGCGATATCCGTTGGTTCAACAAATCGTACACAAGAGAAATGCTCAGGCATAAAGATGTCAGAGATTGTATTGACAGTGTTGATGTTCACTCATATTTTCTCCCTTCTCCCCTGCCCTTCACCAATGACAGACCTGCTTTTCTCCGCCGTTACAGGAAATGGATGGACAGAAGATATCCCGATGTTCCCGTTAAAATGAGTGAATGGTGCCATATGAACGGAGGCAAAGACCCAGGCATGGTTTCTGCCCTTGAAACGGCAAAAGTAATTTTTGAAGATGTTTCGATTCTCAATGTTACATCATGGCAACATTGGATTGCCTGCTCACGCTACAATTACTGCGACGGTCTTATTTATATTGACCCTGAAAAGCAGAGCTTTGAAATGACCAAGCGTTATTATGTGACGGGTAATTTTTCAAAATACATTCCCTACGGTGCAGTGCGATTCGAAGTGAAATGCGACGACAATGACGTTATGACACTGGGATTTGAAAAAGACGGCAAAACCGTTCTTGTTATAATCAACCCAAAAGACAGCAAAAAATCGTTCGTTCCGCCTCAGAATGCTCTTGTTGCCGTTACGGATAAAGACAGCAACCTGCGTGAATACACTGCAGAAAACGAAATTGAAATAACACCCCGATCAGTTACTACCGTAGTTTTTGAGGTGAAGTGAAATGAACATCATATCAACAGCAAAATCCGCCATTGGTAATTTCAGAAATCATTGGAAAACACCGCCAAAGGGCAGATATATGCCTTTCAAAGAAATAACATCCCTTGCGGTAGGCGGAATCGGCGTAAGATTTATTACCTATTGCTACGGTCAGCTTATGCTTTCAACAGGCAACACGCTTATCGGTAACACAATCGGCATTGACCCGACGGCACTTTACATTATCTACATAATCAGTCTGCTTTCAGGCTTCCCTCTGACTGCACTGAGAGCAAAAATGATTGACAACACACGCAGTATGAAGGGTAAATACCGACCCTACATTATTTCAATGGGTATTCCCACTGTTATTCTGGGCTGTCTTTTCATATGGATGCCATACGAAAATATGTCCCTTTTCACAAAATGTGCGGTCGTGCTTGCCTATAACATCGGCTTTCAGTTTTTCTATAACTTCTATCTTGATTCCTATGACAGCCTGATCAATGTGCTTTCGCCCAACAGCATCGAGCGCTCCGATGTTCTTTCGGTAAGGTGTGTTGTGGAAAATCTTTCACCTTCAATAGTCAACATTATTTTTCCTCTGCTTGCAAAGCTGATCACCGGCGAAAATACACTGTTTGATATGAGAATTTTCAGAATTCTCTATCCCCCTATGCTGCTTGTCGGTTTCTTTATTTCCCTTATCGTTTACCTTAACACCGAAGAAAAAATTGTTCAGGCTAAATCCCACTATATAAGCATACGGTTCCGTGATGCGCTTAAATCCGTGGCAAAGAATAAGTATTTCTGGATAATATCACTGGCAGGCTGGGTAGGCTTTCTTGAAGGTTCATTCAACAACATTATGCAGTGGATGTATAACTATCAGGCGGCTTGCTCGGCGGGTCAATATTCGGTTATCGTTGCCATCGCAGGAAACGCTTCATTCTGGCCTAATCTTGTCGGACCGTATTTCATAAGACGATACGGCAAAAAGAAAATACTGATTTTTTCAAATCTGCTCAGCGTTGTGTTTATCCTCGCAATGCTTCCCGTTGTAAGGATGACGGGCACACCTCATATAATCTGGCTTTTGCTTGCAATAATTTTCGTCAATCAGTTTATCACCTCATTGGGTCACCTGATGACCCCCAGCGTCAATGCGGATATAAGGGATTACCAGCAATATGTAACAGGTGAACGCATCGACGGAATGTTTGCCGCCGTGGGTCTTATCGGCAATGTTATCACCATGGCAACGGGTCTTGTTCTGCCTGCAATTTATGAAAAATCAGGTCTTAATCAGCAGGTTGCAATAAGCCTGGGCTACGACGGCTCCAATGTTTATGATGTGCTTTTTGACCACGGATATTTTATAAGTATAAGCTCCGTGCTTATTATTGCATCGGTCTTCGGTGCTTTGATGAATGTTATCCCCTATTTCTTCTATGATTTCACCGAAACAAAGCAAAAAGCCGTTGTCAGCGTGCTGAAAATCAGGGCGATGTTTGAGGATTTCGGAAACGGCACGCTTTCGGACAATGTGCTCAGCGAAGGTATTTCAATCATAAACGAAGCAAAAGAATACTGCACTCTGACACCCGAAAACCTTAAAACAGCAAAAAAAGACGGCAAAGAAGCATTCAGACTTGCAAAGGAAAAGAACGAAAAAATTGAAATTGCAAGGTTTGTTGCAGATGAACTTTGCAGATTCAACACTCCGTCGGGCAAAGCAGAGCTTGAATTTGCAAACAAAGTTTCGAGGGAAGGCATAAACGGAGTTTTAAGCGGCAATCTTCCCGTAATGGCAGATATCAAAGATATGCCTTGCGGTACAAAAGAAGAAAAAGCGATTCGCAAAACTATCATCAGCCGTATAAGGGATATTGAGGAAGCAAGAAAAACCGCTATGAAATACTTCCCTGACGGTATCAAAGAATTTGACACGGAAATACTTGATGCTCTTTTTGATGATGAAAAGAAAACCGAAACCCGTCTTCTTGAACTTTCAAAGGCAATGAAAGCTGCAAAAGAAAACGGACACACGGATAAAATTGCAGGCATCAGAGAAGAAATGCAGTCACTTAGCAATAAAAAGGCTGAAATCAAGAAAAATATTAAAAATGCGGTAAAGCTTAACTCAGATTACCGCAGAGCCGCAAAGCCCTGGCTTGATGCAGCAAAAATTATCAGACAGGCAGAAAACTACGCAAATCTTGATAAAATCGAAAGTTTGAATAAATAAAGTAAGCGGAGCCTTGCAGACACAAGGCTCCGTATATTTTTATACATAAATACATATATTTTTCTGAGGTGAATTATATGTGGAACAAAATAAAACCTTATGTTATCTCCATTGCCCTCGCTTTGGGTGTGGGCGGTCTGTCGGCTTTGCTGACGGCAAGCAATATGGATTTATATTCCGAAATTATTCAGCCCCCTCTTGCGCCGCCGCCATGGCTTTTCCCCGTTGTATGGACAGTGCTTTACATCCTTATGGGAATAAGCTCCGCAATGATTTTCACATCCGATGCTCCGAAAAGGGACATAAACAACGCTCTTGCCGTTTACGGGATAAATCTGTTCCTTAACTTTTTCTGGAGCATAATATTCTTCAATATGAGGGCTTATCTTTTTGCATTTATCTGGCTTATCGCACTGTGGGCAATTATTATTGTAATGATTATCAAATTCATTAAAATCAAGCCTGTTGCAGGATATCTGCAAATCCCCTACCTTGTCTGGGTAACATTTGCAGGCTACCTTACACTTGCAATATATATCTTGAATCACAAACCACCGGTTGAACCGGTGGTTTGACTAACCCCTAAAAGGGGTTGCTACAGGCTTAGCCCCTGGAAGGGGCGTTGAAGGTTTAGCAGCGCATTACAATCACTGGCAGCCGCTCACGAGCGGCTGTTTATTTTTGCCTACTTCGTCTTGCTACCCGTGAACGGGTCTATGTACTCTTTCATTGTAACTTGGTCTACTGCGTAATCTTCTTCTATCTGGTTTCTTATGTACTCTGCTATTGCCTTTTTATTTCGACCGACTGTATCTACAAAATACCCTCTGCACCAAAAATGGCGACTTCCGTACTTGTATTTCAGATTTGCGTGTCGGTCGAAAATCATTAAACTGCTTTTCCCCTTGAGATATCCCATGAATTGTGATACACTTATATGCGGTGGGATACTCACCAACATATGAATGTGGTCGGGGCATGCTTCTGCTTCGAGTATCTCTACACCTTTTTGTTCACACAATTTTCTCAATATCTGTCCTATATCTTTCTTTAACTGACCATATATTTCTTTTCTTCTGTACTTTGGTGCAAAAACTATATGGTAGTGACATCTGTATTTTGAGTGTGCCGAACTTCTTATTTCTTTGTTATCATTTTTCATAAATTAAACCTCCTTGTATTTTCGTAATGCGGCTGCCAAACCATTACTATTATACTTGGAGGTTTAATTATCTTTCAACCTTTCGGGCTTGCTTTGAGCTCGCCCGTTTTGGCTTTGCTAAAGCCGTCTTTAACCCCTGGTAGAACCAGGGGTTTATTTCCACACCTGAAGGCACCAATTAAAAAAACGGTATCGGAGCAATTTCCGATACCGTTAATTTTTCAGAAAAACTTCTTTATCATTGTTGTTTCTTCGTAGGGAAGAACAGTGCCTGCATTTTCTGCTGTAAGCGGAACAAGTTTTTCGTTATCAAGATTCACAATATACTGAGGATATTCCTCATAAGTCCATACATTCACCTGCTCGTCGCTGTAAATAATAAGGTCAACAAGGTCGCCTACAAATTTTTCATCGCAGTTGTGTCGTACATATTTTGCAAACCAGGTTATATCAGGAAATGCGCAGGTTGATGCATCAATCTGATTATCGGCAGAAACATGATTTTTACCGCAGGGACAAGCCTTTGCCTGTGTGTAGCCTTCGCCCAGAGTACCGTCAACCTCAGCACAGGTTGCGCCGAAGCTTTCACGGTCGGTAGCTATAGTGCCGTCACTCATTCTGTCATTATCGGATGTGATGGGAATAATGGTCAGTCCGTATTCTGCAATAATTGCGGTATTGATACCGTCATCAAGCAACGACTGAATAACCTTTGTGCTGTTCGCCTGAACATTGTAGTGATAATAGTCGCTTGCTTCGATTATTTTGGCGAATTTCGCCTTTTTCTCGGGTGTATCAAAGATATACTCTCTTGTTTCTTCGTAGCGTTCAGGGCTCATCAGAGCATAAAAGCCCACAACTGTACCGATGCTGTCACAAGCGGCATCATTAAAACCGTTTGCAAAAATATCCTTAACCAGGTCATTTACATAATTGACAACGGGGTCTAACATACCGAAGCAATAAAGCACTTCAATCACCTTATAAATACCGTCGGTACCTTCCTTGCCTTTCATAAGCTCGGACATCATTCGCATAAGCGATACCGCATCAAAGCTCATATTGCCGGAGAAAGAATCCTCACAAGTAGCAACACCGTTAAGTGCACCTGCAATAAAAACTACGGAATCGATATGATTTCTTTCAGCATAATTTTCATCGGTGTAATAATACTCATAAAGATAAGTTGAAAGCACTGCTGTACCCATACTCATTGCAACAAGTGCAACCTTATCTGAACTTGTAAGCTCCATTACATACTCAATGTATTCATCAAGCTGGCCTGCAATTGTAACCATATCAAGACGCCAGTCATAATCGAAATCATAAGATTTGCTGTATCCGAAGCCGTTATTATAATCATAATCGGGCTTGCTCTTTTTGCCTGTATCGGGATTGGGCTTACCGTTTTCGTCAAGAGCAAAATCGCCGAAAAGCGCATTGGCAACCTCGGCAGAAATTTTGTTGATTCCTTCATAATCCTTGATCAAGAGGCGGAAGGTAAGCGGTACGATATACTTGAAAACAGTTTTAACTATGACGTCTGTTTCGGGACCCCATATACGCACGTCATCATCCTCGGTTTCCGTTGAAAGACCCTTGTAGAATTCGCCTTCAAGCCCCCTGACAAAAACAACGGGCACATCAAAATCAAGATTTTTCAAATCTTCTTCGCAGGATACGGTTATAATCTTTTCTTCATCTGAAGCATAGCCGCCTGCACTGCACACGGAAAGCAGCATAGCGATGCAAACAATAACCGACACCATTTTTTTAAATGTGTTTTTCATTTTCATACTCCTTTTATTTGCCCAGAATATCAGAAAGATTATCCTTTATTTTCATTGCAACCTCGGGTTTATTCATTGAATAAACATGAACATTGGTAATCCCGTTGGCATAAAGGTCTATAATCTGGTCAGTTGCATAGGCTATACCCGCCTGCTTCATTGCATCGGGATCCGAACCGAATTTATCAACAAGACTTTTGAAACGCTGAGGCATAAACGAACCCGAAAGCTTTATTGCTCTGTCAATCTGGTTGGCATTTGTAATGGGCATAATTCCCGGAATTACAGGCACGGTTATGCCTGCCTCTCGTATTTTATAGAGAAAGCTGTAAAGCAGGTTGTTATCAAAAAACATCTGGGTTGTAAGGAAATCGCAGCCTGCGTCAACTTTTTCTTTAAGATATCTGATATCCTCTCGGCTGTCAGTGCTTTCGGGATGTATTTCGGGATAACAGGCACCGCCTATGCAAAAATCCCCGTGGCTTTCTTTAAGCTCTCTCACAAGCTCAACTGCGTGCTTATAATCCCAATCGCTTCTGTCCGCATTTTCAAGCCCCGACGGAATATCTCCCCTGAGAGCCATTACATTGCTTATGCCGGCCGCCTTGATTTGCTCTATCTTCTCTTTTACCGTTTCTCTTGTTGAAGAAACACAGGTAAGATGCGCAAGGGTAGGCACTCCGTAAAGCTCCTTTATGTTTTTGGCAATGTCAAGGGTATATTTGCTTGTGCCGCCACCTGCACCGTATGTAACGCTCATAAACGCAGGGCAAAGCTTCGCAATTTCCTCCGTTGCGGATTTTACACTATCAAAACCAGCTTCCGTCTTCGGCGGAAAAACTTCAAAAGAAACCGAAAGTGTTTCCTTCTTCAAAAGCTCGGATATTTTCATAAAATCATCTCTTTAAACTTTTTTATTAAATATATCATATTACATCGCAATAAATCAAGCAACTTCAAGGAAAAAAGCCTGCACAGATTACTGTGCAAACTTTTTGTTCAACTAAAATCCGCCGCCGACAGTTATAACATATCCCACTGTGCCGTATGCACTGTCAATCATAACCTCAATGGGGAGTCTCACTGCTGCAATTTTAAGATTTGAAACATCAACTTTAATTGTGTATGACCATGTACCCTTTTCAACAACACCGTCTTTGTTTATTTTAACCTTTAAGGTAGGCTTTGTGTAACGAAGTGAAACCTTGCCGTTTTCAAAGTCAATTTCAAACCATTTAGCAAGCGCTTCTTCAACGGAAGAAATATCACCTACAACCGAAATTGCATGACCTACAGTGCCGCTGTATCTGTCGCCGTGAATGCCGTCGGTCTGCTCCTTCATTGTCATTTCAACAACGACACTTTCACCGCTTTTGTAAGCCTTTGCAGACTGAACATCTTCGGGCACAAGGTTTTCGTAACCGCCTGTTATACCGTCAAACTCAACCTGACTGTCTTTGAGTGCTTTAACAAGAAAGGGAGTTGCCCACTCAACAAATGTACCGAGAACGCCGTCGCCGTTATTAACAACCATTTCTTCAAGGTTCTTGTATTCAAGAGATTTTACCGTTGCCTTTGATTTGATTGCCGCTGCCTTATAAAACTCAACAATCTGTTCTTTTGTCCAGGTTGAAGGGTCTTCTGAAAGCTCCGTCAATTCTGTCGCGGCAGTTGTATCTTCCGCATCCGATACTGCCTGTGTTGTTGATTCTTCATTGACGAAAGTAATGTTTTCATCCTTTTCATCTGTAACCGTTTCACCGTTCGCATCAGTTACATAAGGATTGGTCATTTCTTCTTTTTTGCCGTCATCATTGCAGGCTGCAAAAGAAAACAGCATTATAAACACCATTAAAATTGCTGTAAGTTTTTTCATGATTTTACTCCTTTTCTGACTTTGTCCTACCCGTTCTGCGAATTTTCGCAGAGATATTTTATACTATTACGGACAAAAAGTCAACAGAATATCGGACACTCATTAAACTTTTTGTATCATTTTGAACTTCATTGGTGTTTCTGTGGTTTTCATAAACTGTTTTATTGTTTTGTCAACGACAGGTCTGAATTTACCCGAATTTCTTACAAATGAACTCTGACCGGCATTATACAAAATGAATTCGGCAAACGACGGTGTATCTTTAAACTGCATTTTCAGCGTATTGCCTGCAAATTCAATGTTTATACGCTGAGTTGCAAGAGTGTTAATCGGCTTTACAACTGCCTTGATAACACCGTTTTCGCTGTAAGCATACGCCCATATTTTATATCGGTAGCCTTTTATACTGCACTCTGACATACGGGGATTTCCGTCAAGACCGCAGTTGACGGTAACCTTGTCGTCACCCTCGGTCCAGTTTATAACAAGAACATTATCTTCAAGCCCGAAGGAAACATTATCTATATTCTTATCGGGTCTTTGTGCAAAGCTTGAGGTAAGCGAGCGTGGTATCAGGCTTGCAGGGAACATTATTTTTGCCGCAAAATCCGATACGGGAGTGAGCTTAAATACTTTACCCGTTGGTATATCAAGCTTTTCTTTGCAGGCAACAGGCTTTTCTCCCCTGTTTTTAAAATAGTCCGCCAGCTTTTCATCCCATTCGGGTGTTGATTCGTTTTCAAATGCCTTGGGAAGAACATTCTTTATGAGATAATTGTTTGATTTATCCTTGACAATACAGTTAAAAGCCGCAACAATTGTGTCAGATTCGGGGAAATACGAAATCTGCTGACCGTACATACCGTTCATACTGACAACACCGTTATGAGTCCAGAAAAGAAAACCGTAACCGTCTTCATCATCTCGGCCTTCAAGAACAACCTGCCTTTTGGTTGCCTCTTTTGTCCACCATCCGGGGATAACCTGAACACCGTTATACTTACCTCCGTCAGCATAGCAGCGCATAATTTTAACAAGGTCACGGAGTTTAAGATATGCTCCCGTGCCGCCGATGCAATCGCCTTTCTTATCGGTTTCCCAGAGGGGTCTTTCTATTCCCAAAGGTTCAAACAAACGGGGCATCAGATAGTCAATAAGGTTCATTCCCGAAAGCTTTTGAACAATCGCACTAACCATATGGGCATCGTTGTTGCTGTATAAAAAGCCCTTGTCTTTTCTGAAAGGTGCTTTCATAAACATTTCAACATAATCACCCGTCATATCCTGCAAAAAACTGAATTCCTTGTTACTTTGCATAGTAAGAACAGAGCGAAGGGTAAGATTATCCCATTCCCTGCTTTCGCAGGCTTTGTATTCGGGAAAAAGCGGCAGAATTTTTGTATCGAGAGAAACAAGACCTTCTTCAACGGCAAAGCCTGCTGCAGTTGAAACCACGGATTTTGTAACCGAAAAAAGGGTATGGGGCATATCTGCTGAATAGGGATAAGCATATTCTTCATAGAGAATTTCACCGCCCTGCTCAATTATCAGGCCGTGATTTTCGATTCCGTATTTTTCCTGTTCCTTATAAAATTTGTAAATCCATTCCGATGAAAGCTTTGTTTTTATATTCATTTTATTGCCGCCTTTCCCGGTATTTCAGTCATTCTCAGCTTTGCGCAGCCGTAAGGATAAAGCAGAATTTCTTTTGCATCGCTTACTGCACTCCTTGACTGCGGAATTTTCGAACAAACACTGTCATATCCGTCTTCGAATCCCCAATCAATTTTATTCACCGACGCTCTGACGGTTATCGGTGGGTTTTCCGACGAAAACGGAATATCGTTTATTTCGTTTCTTATTACATCAAGCTTATCCGAACAGTAAGCATAGTTCCAATCAGATACGGGAAGATATTCATAATCACAATAAGGAAACTTTCTTTCAACACCGTCTTTTTCATATTCATACATTTTCTTTTCGTATTTAACGGGAACAGAAAATACAAGTGAACCACACTTGACCGTTTTCAGGTCATAGGGACGGTTTTCGAAATATGTTTCCGCCTCAAAGCTTATGTTGATTTCAGTTTTATCGCCTGAATGTATATCAAAAGCAAGTTCTTCCGATTGAACGGATTTGCCGTTGACAGTAAGATTTTTCGCAAAAGAAGGTACACGGATGATAAATTCAAAATCCTTTTCGGCTTCAACTGTATATTTAAAGGTATTTTTAAATGGATATTCCGTTTCAAGCTTGATATATACACCGTCAGCTTTAAGCTCCGATGGTACGGGAATTGCATTGATTATATTGTTGCCGCTGTGCATAAAGGCAGAAAGTGCAAATTTGGGCCAAGCCTGATTGAAATTTGCGGTGCAGCAGCCGAAATTGGGTTCAAGCCCGAAAAGATGTGCCTCACTGCCGTTTGTTCTGAAAAGTGATTTACCTGGGAATCTTTCACAGGCAATCTGATTGCTCATCTGCACGTACTGGTGAGTCCACATATCGTCACTTATGGTAGCAGGCAGAGCGTTGAAGGCAAGAATCTCAAGCCTTTCAGCCCATTTTTTATCGCCCGTAGCAGCATAAAGCATTTCGTAAGAATACATCTGCTCCGCAACGGCACAAAGCTCCGTGCCCTGAATGGGGCTCAGACCCGAAAGGCACTCGTCTCCCGTGAAAAGTCCCACGGGAGTACCATTATATTTATCAAGTATTTCGTAAAGCTTTTCGGCGTTATCGGTATATTCTTCACCCAGAATTTTGCAGGAAACCGCTTCGCTTTTAAGCATCATTGCAAGGTTTACGATATGGGTATCGAAGCGCCAGCGGTTAAGAGGTCTTTTCCACAGAGGAACAGCTTCGTTATAATTCATCCCCTGCTCTCTGAGAATCTTTGCAAGGTCGCAAAGCCATTCTTCACCGAATCGTTCATATGTAAAATTAATTGCAATAAAGCACTCAAACCAGCGAGCCTTACCCCAATCGAAAAGTGTAATTTCGCCGGTTTTAAGCATTTCGTAATAATTTTTCAGTACACGGTAAATTACATCAGGAATACGTTCATCCCTTGAGCATTCATAATAAACCGTGAGAGTTTTTGTGATAAGCTGAACAGCCCAGGTATCGTAGGTTTTGCGTGCATCGTCGGTGCAGGGGCAAATCCAACCGTCGGGCTTCTGAAAAGAAATGATTGCATCAATATACTTCTTTGCCCTTGCAATCATATCATCGTTTTCAAGCAGATATGCCAGAGGAACAAAGCCGTCAAGCCAATAAGGAACTCTTTCCCAGCCGTCTTTATCGCCGCCTATCCAGGCACTGTTTTTGATATCGTTCCATACCTTGTCAAGATTGCCGCTGAGACCCTCTGCCTGAATTTCAAGCTGACGGCGAAGCCAGCCCGAAGGCTTTATTTCATCGGTTGTGTAGAAATTCCATTTATTCATATCATTACCACCTTGCAAGGTATATTCTTCTGTATACAATTATATCATCTTGTATGCAAGTTACAAGTACGGATTTTAAAATAAACATAAAAAAGCCTTGCTCTCTGATGAGAACAAGGCTTTCACTATTAAATCTTATTTCATTGCCTCTTCAACTGCAACTGCGCAAGCAACGGTCATACCAACCATGGGGTTGTTACCCGAAAAATTTTTTAGATAAAGTTATTAATTTATTCTCAGTAAATTCTCCTGCTTTGTTCAACCTCGTAACAATGAACAATTTTTGTCTGATAACTTCCAATGCCACGCAAACAATATAAATTGTCGGAACAATAGCAAGCATATAGAGCCAAAGAATTGCTTCTTCTGCATATTTTTCAGGACAAATCCATCCCCACAGCAGATTCTTAATATTGGGGTTATCATGAATAAGATACACACCAAAAGTAAGAGGTGATAAATATACAAGAGCGCTGCTTATACATTTTCCTTTTATGTTTATGTCCTTAAATATCAAAAACAAAGAAATTGAGGATAAGAAAACAGGAGCAGAACAAAGAGCTCGTATATTCATAGGATCAATAAAGCTGGCGCCTGATTTTTCAATAAGAAACATATAACCATAATATGCAGCTGCAGTAACCACAGATGAAAGTGTCGCAAAAATCGCCAAATATATTTTTTTAGGTGTTTGGGTTACATAAAGTCTTATATATGCAGCTACCATATATAAATACACAAACCATGTTAAAGATTTACCTCCGCAAACATAAAATGGATCTTGTGAAAAAAGGACTGAATCCAAAAGTGAGAACAAAACAAAACCAACAACAACTGAAATTAAGTGAACTTTTTTGCTGATATTTTTTATCACAATATTTATCAAAGGAGATACCAAATACAAAACAATATAGCAAGAAAAGAACCAATAAGCTTTTGAATAGACAGGTGTTAAGGTATAATAAAGCGTTTTTAAAGAAAACTCAACCAAACCCAAACTCATTAAAACAAAATAAAACACAACGGAATAAAAAAACACTTGAAGCCACAAATCAACAACTTTTCGTATTTTGAACTTGGATTTCACCAGAAAATATCCGCTTAGAAGAACAAAAAGATTATCAGCAGTATAACAAACGCCTTGAACGAAACTGTATACATATCCATTTGTTGAATACATATTAATCACATCGTTAAGCTGACTGTTGTTCACAAAATGCAGTATTATTACCATAAAAATTGAAACAATTCTTAACAGTTCAAAGTTGACTGCTCGCTCTTTATTTAATACACCCACAGTAACTCTCCTAAAATATTATTTGATGGATTATAACATTATAAAAAAAATAAGTCAACCTCAGAGGCAAACAAATAATTTATTTTCAAAAAAAAACCTTGCTCCCGTTAAGGAACAAGGTTTTGGATTTTGTTTATCCGGGTGTTATCTAAGTCCTGAAATAACAAGAACAGCAAACAATCCGAAAAGCAGAATCAAAAATGTTATCATTACTTCATTGCTTCTTCAACAGCAACTGCGCAAGCAACAGTCATACCAACCATGGGGTTGTTACCTGCACCGATAAGACCCATCATTTCAACGTGAGCGGGAACTGATGATGAACCTGCGAACTGTGCATCTGAGTGCATACGACCCATTGTATCTGTCATACCGTAGGAAGCAGGACCTGCTGCCATGTTATCGGGATGAAGTGTACGGCCTGTGCCGCCGCCTGATGCAACTGAGAAGTAGTTAACACCGTTTTCGTTGCACCACTTCTTGTATGTGCCTGCAACGGGATGCTGGAATCTTGTGGGGTT